>NZ_CP041091.1:0-630000 GCF_006494815.1 Nocardioides sambongensis | reverse complement strand
GGGGGCTCGGCCGGATCCTGGGTCATCAGAGACCGAGCGCCTTCGCCTTGGCCGCGTCGTAGTCCTCCTGCGTGATCAGGCCGGCGTCGAGCATGTCCTTGGCGCGCTTCAGGACGACCATCGGGTCCTCGGCCGCCGGTGCGGCGGGCGCGGCCGGCGCGGCCGGGGCGGCGGGGGCCGGCGCAGCGGGGGCGGGCTGCTGGGTGGGCTGCTGGAGTCCACCGATGCCCATGCCACCGGTGGCCATCCCCATGCCGACCAGGCCACCGGGACCGGCGTTCTCACCGGCCGCCTCGACACCGGCGGCGACGGAGGCCTGCAGGTTGGAGTTGCCGCGAGCGCCGGAGAGGGCGTCGGCCCGCTGCACGTTCTTGAGGAGCTCACGGGTGTTGGCGTCGTACTCGATGGAGATGATGGCGGTCTTGACGATCTCGAGGCCGCGGTCGCTCTTCCACTGGTAGTTCTGCTCCACCGCCGCGGAGAGCGACTGCGCGAACCCGATCGAGTCCTGCTGCAGCCGCGAGATCCGGTTCCCCTTGGCGGGGTCGTTGGTGTACATCGAGAATGCCGGCGCGAGCGAACCGACGACCTCGTTGAAGAGCTGCTCGCCGGCCGGGTTCTCCATGTCGGTGAAGTCGAAGCGGCGGCCGCCACCGATGGTCTCCGCGGGCACGAAGTTGCGGATGAAGGTCAACGGGTCGGTGATCTTCAGGGTGTAGGTGCCGCGGGTGATCGCACCGACCTGGGTGTTGAGGAAGGCGTCGTCCCAGTAGATCTCGGACTGGGTGCCGAACCGGTTGTTCGGCAGCTCCTTGAGGGTGACGAAGACGGCGGTCTGCTGGGTCGAGGGTCGGCCGCCGAACTTGAAGCGCTCCCAGCTCTGCTTGATCACGGAGTCGACGAGGCCGCCACCGGTGAACACCGACTGGGACGCGGGCTCCTCGGAGTTCCAGATGTAGGCGCCGGGCTCGGCCGCGAAGCCGGTGAAGGCACCGTCCTCGAGCAGCACGAGACCGTAGCCCTCCGGGACGACGAACTTCGACCCGTTGGTGATGACGCCGGAGGAGCCGTCGGTGTTGCTGCCCCGCCCGGCGTTCTGGCCCTTGGCGACGGCGGGGAACACCGCGACGGTCGAGCTGACGCCGTCCGGCACCCCGTAGAAGTCGAGCCACTGGTCGCCGAGGGTGCCGCCGACCGCGCCGATCGCTGCCTGAATGAGTCCCACTGGACGATCTCCTTCACCTGAGACGGAAGTGCGCCCTGGCCGCGCGGCGCAGGTCGGGTCCTGTCCGGTCGCCGGACGCGTCAAACCTACAACGCGCGACGCCTCTCGGGGCGGACTGCCCAGCGCGCGCCCCGGTGGTGGGTGGCGGTGGTGGGTGACGGTGGTGGGTGACGGTGGTGGCGGCAGCAGAACGGCCGGTGGTCACCTCTCGGTGACCACCGGCCGTTCAGTGCTCGGTGCGATCGACGACGATCAGGCGCCGACCTCGAAGCGGGCGAACCGCTTCACGGTCGTGCCGGACTCGTCCAGCAGCTGCTTGACCGACTTCTTGTTCTCGGTCACCGACGGCTGCTCGAGGAGGACGACCTCCTTGAAGAAGCCGTTGAGGCGGCCCTCGGCGATCTTGCCGATGATGTGGTCGGGCTTGCCCTCCTCGCGAGCGGTGGCCTCACCGATCGCGCGCTCCTTCTCGACCAGGTCGGCGGGGACCTCGTCGCGGGTCAGGAACTGAGGACGCATCGCGGCGACCTGCTTGGCGGCACCGGCAGCGGCGGCCTCGTCACCCTCGTACTCGACGAGCACGCCGATGGCCGGCGGCAGGTCGGCAGCACGCTTGTGCAGGTAGACCGTGACCGGGCCGTCGAAGTAGGCGACATTGCCGAGCTCGATCTTCTCGCCGATGGTGATCGCGAGACTCTCGACGACCTCGGCGACGGTCTTGTCACCGAGCTTCGCGACCTTGAGGGCCTCGGCGTCGCCGGCCTTGGCCTCGTTCGCGGCGTCGGCGATCTGCTGGGCGACCGCGACGAAGTCGTCGCCCTTGGCGACGAAGTCGGTCTCGGACTTCAGCTCGACCAGCGCGCCGCCGGAGTTGGCGACCAGACCGGCGGCCGTCTCGCGCTCGGCGCCACGGGCTGCCGCCTTGGCGGCACCCTTGACGCGGAGCAGCTCGACGGCCTTGTCGAAGTCGCCGTCGGTCTCGTCGAGCGCCTTCTTGCAGTCCATCATGCCGGCCTGGGTCAGCTCACGGAGCTTCTTGACGTCGGCTGCGGAGAAAGCCATGGATCCTCCCTCGGATCAGTCGTTGAGTGAGTGGGGAACGGCGGAGGTCAGGCCTCGGCCGGAGCGTCGGCGGCCGGGGTCCCGGCAGCCTGCTCCTCGGTGGCCTCGGCGGACTCGGCGGTCGCCTCGGTGGCCTCGGTGGTCGCCTCGGCGGCCGGCTCCGCGGGGGCGTCGGCCGACTCGGCGGCCTTCTCGCCCTCACCCTGCGCGAGGAGCTCGCGCTCCCACTCGGCGAGCGGCTCCTCGGCGGTGGTGGCAGCGCCCTCACCCTTGCCGCCGGAGCGGGCGATCAGGCCCTCGGCGACGGCGTCGGCGATCACGCGGGTCAGCAGACCGACCGCGCGGATGGCGTCGTCGTTGCCCGGGATCGGGAAGTCCACCAGGTCGGGGTCGCAGTTGGAGTCGAGGATCGCGATGATCGGGATCCGCAGCTTGCGGGCCTCCTCGACCGCGAGGTGCTCCTTGTTGGTGTCGACGATCCACACCGCGGAGGGGGTCTTGCCCATCTCGCGGATGCCGCCCAGGGTGCGGTCCAGCTTGTCCCGCTCCCGCTTCATCTGCAGGAGCTCCTTCTTGGTGCGGCCGGACCCGGCGACGTCGTCGAAGTTGATCTCGTCGAGCTCCTTGAGGCGGTTGATCCGCTGGTGCACGGTCGAGAAGTTGGTGAGCATGCCGCCGAGCCAACGCTGGTTGACGTAGGGCATGCCGACGCGGGTGGCCTGCTCGGAGATGGCCTCCTGAGCCTGCTTCTTGGTGCCGACGAACATGATCGTCCCGCCCTTGGCCACGGTGTCCTTGATGAACGCGTAGCTGCGGTCGATGTAAGCCAGCGACTGCTGCAGGTCGATGATGTAGATGCCGTTGCGCTCGGTCATGATGAAGCGCTTCATCTTCGGGTTCCAGCGTCGGGTCTGGTGTCCGAAGTGGACGCCGCTCTCGAGGAGCTGGCGCATGGTCACGACAGCCATGATGGTTCTCCTGTTGTAGTTCTCAGTTGGGTCCTGACGCCTGCGCACGGCCGGACCCTCCGGGAGGAGGGACTGAAGGCCGTCGCCCACGGGCGGTCGGTGTCCTGACGGGCACCGTCGTGGTCTGCGGACGTGCGTATTCCGGCCCCACGGGACCGGTCCGCACAGGATAGTCCGATCCGGGGTGTCCCGACCAATCACCGGAGCTCGGCACCTGCACCACCAGGGCCCCACGACGACGCCGATCGGCCGGCGGCGGCTGTGCCGAGCCGCTTCGTCCACAACCGGTCACCGCGGCGACGACCGAGCGATCGCGGCGCGGGCACTCTTCGTCCATGGCTCAACACCATCGACGGGTCGCCCTGCTGGCGGCGACCGCCTTCCTGCCACTGCTCCTCCTGGTCGCGGCGCCGGGGGCCGCGGACGCCGGAGCGTCCTCCGGCGCGTACTCCGGCGGCGTCCCTGCTTCCGACAACGGCACGGCTTCCGACGACTCCATCCCGGGCACCGGAAC
The DNA here is from genome assembly GCF_006494815.1 of Nocardioides sambongensis. Lineage (NCBI taxonomy): Bacteria > Bacillati > Actinomycetota > Actinomycetes > Propionibacteriales > Nocardioidaceae > Nocardioides > Nocardioides sambongensis. Next base: position 626,231 of record NZ_CP041091.1, on the reverse strand, counting down.
GGTCCCGGTGGGCGTGTGGCCGCTGCTCCCGACACCCACCGTCGTCCACGACTTCGACCCTCCCGCCACCGCCTACGGTGCGGGGCACCGGGGCGTCGACCTCGCCGGCACCTTCGGGAGCAGCGTGCGTTCCGCGCTCCCCGGGACCGTGCTCTTCGCCGGTTCCCTCGCCGGCCGCGGCGTCGTCGTGGTGGGCCACGGCGACACCCGCACCACCTACGAGCCCGTCAGCGCGTCGGTCGCGGTCGGCGATCGAGTCGAGGCGGGAGCGGTGATCGGACACCTGCAACTGGCGCTGTCGCACTGCTTCCCCCGTGCCTGCCTGCACTGGGGCTGGCTGCGCGGGCAGACCTACCTCGACCCGTTGCTGCTGGTGGGCGCCGGGCCGGTGCGACTGCTGCCCCTGTGGCCCGGGACCGGGTGAGGTCAGCCGGTCAGGGCGGAGAAAACCCAGGCCATCCTCGACCGGTAGGTCTCCCCCGGCTCCAGGACCGCCGACGGCCATCCGGGTCGGTTCGGAGAGTCCGGTGCGAGCTGGGGTTCCAGGGCCACCGCGGCCCGGGGCCCGATCGGGCGACCGCGGAGGTCACGACCCGTGCCGTCGAAGGAGTTGCCGGTGTAGACCTGAAGACCGGGCTGGTCGGACCACAGGTCCATCCGGGTGCGTGCGGCCGGGGAGTCGAGCGTGGCGACGCGGCGCCAGCCCGGTGCGTCGATCACATAGTTGTGGTCGAGGCCGCGGGCGACCCGGATCCCCGGGTCCGGTTGACGTACGACGTCTCCGATCCGCTGTGCCGCGGTCAGATCGAACCCGGTCCCGCGCACGTCGGCATGGTCCCCGGTCGGGATCGAGGAGTCGTCGACCGGCGTGTAGCGCCCGGCGGGCACCTGGAGCAGGTGGTCCTCCACGGAGCCGGAGCCGTCCAGGTTGAGGTAGACGTGACTGGTCAGGTTGACCAGGGTGGTGGCGGTCGTCGTGGCCGCGATGTCGAGCTCGACGCGGTCCGCGGTGACGCGGTAGCGAGCTCGCACGGACAGCTCGCCCGGGTAGCCGGAGTCTCCGTCGGGACTGGTGAGCTCGAAGGTGACGGCGTCGGCGGCCCTGTCCACGACGGCCCACCGTCGCTGGTGGAAGCCGTCGGGTCCGCCGTGGAGGTGGTGGCCGCGGTCGTTGAGCGGCAGACGCAGCTCCGATCCCCCGACCACCGCATGCCCGTGCGCGATCCGGTTGGCGTACCGGCCGACGATGCTGCCGACGTAGGCGGTGCCGGACCGTGCCGCGGCGGCGCCGCGGAGTCCGAGGGCCACGTCGCGCCGGACCCCGTCGCCGCCGGTGACCACCATCCGCTGCACGGTCGCCCCGACCTCGAGCAGATGCACCTCCGGCCCGTTCCCACCGCCGATGACCACGTCCGCGGTGCCGTGGTCCGCGGTGGTCAGGGGTCGGCCGGCGCCGCTTCTGTCAGCCATGGCGCCACCCTAGTGGCGCCCGGACGGTGGCGTCGGCGGCTCGTCGCCGACGCCGCTCACGCCCGCGGGTGCGCCTGGCGGTACGCCCGCCGCAGCCGGTCCGTCGTGACATGCGTGTAGCGCTGGGTGGTGGCGAGCGAGGCGTGACCGAGCAGCTCCTGGACCGAGCGCAGGTCGGCCCCGCCCTCGAGCAGGTGCGTGGCGGCCGTGTGGCGGAGGCCGTGCGGGCCGAGGTCCGGCGCGCCCGGGACGTCCTCGAGCCGTCGGTGCACCATCGTGCGCACTGCACGCTGGTCGACCCGCGCTCCGCGGGCTCCGAGGAAGAGGGCGGGGCCGGAGCCCTCCCTGGCCAGGGCCGGGCGCCCGCGGACCAGCCAGTCGTCGACGGCACGACCCGCCGGCACCCCGAAGGGCACGCTGCGCTCCTTGCGGCCCTTGCCCAGCACGCGCACCACGTTGCGGTCCCGATCGAGGTCGTCCACGTCGAGGCCGACCAGCTCCCCCACCCGCATGCCGGTCGCGTAGAGGAGCTCGACGATCGCGACGTCGCGCAGCCCCACCGGGGTGCCGTCGTCCGCCCGTTCCGCTGCCGCGTCCACCAGACGGCGCGCCTCGTCGGCCCGCAGCACCGCCGGCAGGGTGCGGTGCGGCTTCGGCGATCCGAGGGAGGAGCCGACGTCACTGGGCGCGCGGCCGGTGCGCGCGAGCCATCCGGTGAAGACCCGAGCCGCGGTCGCCCGCCGGGCGACCGTCGTGCGGGAGAGCCCGGCGGCTTGCTGGCGGGCGAGCCAGCTGCGCAGCAGCCGCAGGTCCAGGTCCTCCGGCCGGTGCACCCGGGCGCGGTCGGCGTGCTCGAGCAGGGCCGCGACGTCCTTGGTGTAGGCGGTGACCGTGTGCGGTGCGAGATCCCGTTCGGAGACCAGGTGCCGCTCGTAGTCGCCGAGCAGGCGCGCCCAGGACTCCGACAGCCCGGAGGGGGCGTCGGTCCCGGCGTCGTCCGGCACCTCGCTCACCCCGTGATCGTAGGCGGCCCGAGCCCGGATCGGGGCGCGCACCGGCCGAGAACCGGCGGCGCCGTCAGGCTCAGGCCCTGGCCCGGTCGTACCGCGCCAGCGCCTCGCGGCGCTCGTCCGCATGGTCGACGATCGGCTCGGGATAGCCGTGGTCATACCCCTCGGCGTGCTTCCACGGCTCGTGCGCCGCCGCGCCGGCCAGGTGCTCCAGCTCGGGCACCCAGCGCCGGACGTAGTCGCCGGACGGGTCGAACCGGATCCCCTGGGTGACCGGGTTGAACACCCGGAAGTACGGTGCCGCGTCGGTGCCGGTCCCGGCGACCCACTGCCAGCCGTGGTTGTTGGAGGCGAGGTCGCCGTCGGTCAGGTGGTCGAGGAAGTGCCGGGCACCGACCGGCCACCACACGTGCAGGTCCTTGGTCAGGAAGCTGGCGGTGATCATCCGCACCCGGTTGTGCATCCACCCCTGATGGGCCAGCTGGCGCATCCCGGCGTCGACGATCGGGAAGCCGGTCTCGCCGCGGCGCCAGGCCTCCACCGGGTCGCCGGGCTCGTCGTAGTCGAGGTCGAGCGGTCGCAGGTCGCGCCAGGCGGAGTCCGGGTGGTGCAGCAGCACGTCGGCGTAGAACTCCCGCCACGCGAGCTCGGTCTCATAGCTGTGCCGCCCCTCACCACGGTGGCTGCGCACCTGGTGCAGCAGCTGCCGGGGATGGACCACCCCGAACCGGAGATAGGGCGACATCCGGGACGTGCGGTCGGCCGCGGGCAGGTCGCGGGCCTGCGCGTAGTCGGCCAGGTCGTCGGCGACGAACGCGCGCCAGCGCTCGACTGCGGCGTCCTCGCCCACCGCAGGCAGGTCGGGCCCGTCCCCATCGGCAGCTGCAGCCAGGCGGGCACGCGCGTCCGCGTCGTCGAGGTCGGACCCGGCCCAGGCGACGTCGGGCGCCTGCTGCGGCGGCTCCACCGGGACGTCGCGCCAGGCCCGCGAGAACGGGGTGAACACCCGGTAGGGCTCCCCCGCCTTGTTGCGCACCCGGCCCGGGTCCACCGCGTACGGCGTGCCCGTCGGCACCAGGCTGACCTCACCGAGGGCCTCGGCGACCCTCCGGTCCCGCCGCATCCCGTACGGCGTGCACTCGCCGGACACGTGCACCTCGGCGGCCCCCACGGCGCCGGCGACCGCGGGGACCTCGCGCGCCGGGTCGCCGTACCGGAGGACCAGGCGGCCGCCCATGGACTCGTCCAAGGCCTCCAGGCAGGCGGCCAGCCACGCGCGGCGGGCGGGGCCGGCACCCTCCCACAGCGCCGGGTCCAGCACGAACAAGCCGACGACCCGGTCGGCCGCGTCCGCCGCCGCGTGCAGCGCGGGGTGGTCGCGGAGCCGAAGGTCGCGGCGGAACCAGAGGACCGTGGAGCTCACCCGGCCACCCTACGGACGACCGTGCGGAGCGGGGAGCCTCAGCCGGTGGGGGCGCAGATGACGTAGACGGTGGCCGATGCGTTCGGGTTGCTGGTCCACCACCAGGACGTCCAGGAGGTGGGTTCGGTGGTGTCGGGGGCTCCGGCCGCGTCACTCGGGTAGGAGTCGTACCACCACACGTCGGCGCCCTCCGGGTGGGCGCCGTTCTGGCCGCCTCCGATCGCGACCTCCCCGGGAGCGCAGGAGGCCGTGATCCGGTCGCCCTGCGTCTGATGGGTCAGACCGGAGTCGGTCGCCGTGCGGTAGGCGATGCCCGTGAACCCGCCCGCCGGTCCTGCCGGACCGGTGGCCCCGGTGGCGCCGGTCGGCCCCGCCGGACCGGTCGCGCCGACGGGACCGGCCGGGCCCTGCGGGCCTGCCGGACCGGTCGCCCCCACGGGGCCGGCCGCACCCGTGGCGCCGGCCGCGCCGACGGAGCCGGTCGCCCCGGTCGCGCCCGCCGCGCCCGTGGGACCGGTCGCTCCGGTGGCTCCGATCGGCCCCTGGGTGCCCTGCGGCCCCTGCGGCCCCATCACACCCGCGGCACCGGTCGCCCCCGTCGCACCCGTCGCTCCGGTCGCCCCGGCAACCCCCTGCTCGCCCTGCACACCCTGCGGGCCCTGCGCGCCGATCGGCCCGGTCGCCCCCGTGGCTCCCGTCGCACCGGTCGCGCCGGTCGCCCCCACCGGCCCAGCGGCACCGACAGGTCCCTGCGGACCGGCCGCGCCGGTCTCCCCCGTCGCACCCGTCGCTCCGGTCGCACCTGTCGCGCCCTGCGGTCCGGTCGTGAACCAAGCGATCCTGCGCTCCCCGCGCCGGCAGCGCAGCAGCGGGTCGTCGGTGCCTTGCCGGCGCTCGGTGAGGAAGCGCAGCGCCTTGGTCTTCCGGTCGTAGCACGCGACGATCCGGTCCTTCACCTCCGGCGGGCCGGCCTGGGCGGGCGCGGTCGGCAGGATGCCGAGCGTACCGATGACAGCGGTCGCAGCGAGTCCGAGCACGGCGGTGCGTCGAGGCGAGCCGGTGGCGCGACCTGGGGTCGAAGTCTGGTTCACGCGCGAACGCTAGCGGCGATCGACCGCCCGCGTGTCTCATTCCAGCCCGGTCGGGCCTTTGTCCCGGATTGCGCCCCGCGGTGGCGGTGCTCAGCTCTCTGCGGGCTCGTAGTCCGGGATGGCGACCTCCGCCATCTCCGGATCGAGCTGAACGCCGCGCTCCAGGTAGCGTTGCGCCTCGTCGGCACGGCCCAGGTGGTCGAGCGCGAAGCCCAACCGCATGTAGGCGGGCGCGTACGCGGGCTGTGCGTCGATCGTCTCCCGGTACAGCTCGACGGCGCCTTCGAGGTCATCGCCCTCGAGCAGGATCGCCTTGTTGTAGAGCGCCGGGCCGTAGTCACCGTCGCTGTCCAGCGCTGCGTCGTAGTGGGTGATCGCGCTGTCCAGGCTGCCGGACTGCTGAGCGATCAGCCCGAGGTTGTAGTGCGCGACCGCGTTACCGGCGTCGAGCTCGAGGACACTGTCGAAGGTGCTGGTCGCAGCGTCCAGATCGCCGGTGGCCAGCTCCGACGCGCCGCGGTCGACCAGCGCCTGGACGGCGGCCTGCGTCGCCTTCGGGTCGACCTCGTCACCGGAGTCCCCCGAGCATCCCGCACCGAGCCCGACGATCGAGCAGAGAAGAAGAGCGCTCGTCACGCGCGCCGCAGCATGCCGGACCCGGCCGCCGCTGGCACTTGCAGGCCAGGTCATGCGCGCACTCTAGCCACGCACCGCCTCCCGCCGCTGGAATATGGCCGAGCCGGGGCAGCCGTGCCGCTACGGTCGGCCCATGCGCGGTGGGGTCGGTCTGCACATGATCGTGAAGGACGAAGCGCCGGTGATCGAGCGTTGCCTGCGCAGCGTGCTCCCCGTGATCGACTGGTGGGTCATCTGCGACACCGGATCGACCGACGGGACCCAGACGATCATCGAGACCGTGACCGCTGGCACGCCCGGCCGTCTGCTGCAGCGTCCCTGGGTCTCCTTCGGTCACAACCGCCACGAGGCCCTGGAGGCGGCGCGCTCACTGGCCGGTGCGACACCCGCCTACACGCTGTGGCTGGACGCGGACGAGGTCCTGGAGGACCCTCCCGACTCGTGGCCAGCACCGGACCTGGACGGCTACCTGCTCGAGGTGCGGCGCACCGGGGTCCGCTACGAGCGGGTCGGCCTGGTCCGCCTGGACCGGCCGTGGCGTTGGACCGGCGTGGTCCACGAGCACCTCGAGCTGCCCGGCGGGACCACCGGCCGTCTCGACCGCCCCTGGGTGCGATCCGAGCGCGAGGGCGCCCGCGCGCGGGACCCGGAGACGTTCCGCCGCGATGCCGAGGCGATCGCCGCCGCCCTCGCCGGTGATGCCGCCAATCCTCGGCTGGAGTTCTATCTCGCCCAGTCCTGGTATGACGCGGGCGAGTGGCGGCGGGCGCTCGCCGCCTACCGCACACGGGCCGACAACCCAGGTGGGTGGGGCGCGGAGGCGTGGTTCGCGAGCTCGCGGATCCCGCACTGCCTGGAGCGGCTCGGGGCACCCACCGACGAGGTCGTCGCGGCTCACCTCGCGGCGTACCAGCGTGACCCTGGTCGTGCGGAGCCCCTGGTCGAGGCGTCGCGGCTGGAACGCGAGCGGGGCATCACGCCGTCGCAGCGCTCTACGCGGAGGCCGCGACACGGATCCCCGAGCCGGGCCCGGATGCGCTCTTCGTCGACGTGGCGACCTACCGCTGGCGGGCACACGACGAGCTCGCCGTGGCCTGCTATTGGAGTGGTCGCCGGGCGGAGGGTCTGCGCGCGGCACGGCGGGCGGTGGCGGCGAACCCCGAGGACGAGCGGCTGCGCGCGAACCTGGACTGGTTCCTCGCGTCCCAGGACTGACCCACCGCCCCGCTGGGCCGGGTGCGGCTCGGGGCGCTTCACCGAGCGGCCTCCCCCAGTCGCCAGCCGAGCCTGGTCTGCTCGACGAAGCCCTCCTCCGCGAGGCGGTGGAGCGTCCGGTAGACCTCGGTGACCGCGAGTCCGGCGACGAGCGCGATCGAGTCGGGCCCCGCCGGTGATCCGACCGGGACCGCGTCCAGGACCTGCTGGTCGCGGACGCGAAGCCGATCGCGGGCGCGGACCGGGCCTCGCGGCTCGTCGAGGAGGTGCTCACCGGCAGCCCCGATCAGCTCCAGCACGTCGTAGCCGGAGGTGACCAGGGCGGTGCCGCCGCTGCGGATCTGGTGGTGGACCCCCTCGGAGGTCGCCTGGGTGACCGGTCCGGGCACCCCCATTGCGACACGGTGCAGGCGCTGGGCCCAATTGAGTGTGTTGAGCGAGCCGGAGCGCGCGGCCGCCTCGACCACCACCGTGCCGGTGGTGAGCGCGGCGATCAGGCGGTTGCGGGCCAGGAACCGCACCCGGTGCGGGGCAGCCCCCGGCGGCGCCTCGGAGAGGACGAGGTGCTCCTCGGCGAGGTGCTCGAGCAACGGGCGGTGGCCGGCCGGATAGGCGCGGTCCACGCCGCAGGCGAGCACGGCGACCGTCGGTGCGCCGGCGTTGAGCGACCCTCGATGGGCGGCGTAGTCGATACCCGCGGCCGCCCCGGAGGCCACGGAACGGCCCTGGAGCCCGAGGACGCCGGCCAGGTCGGCGGCCACCTGGGTGCCATAGCTGCTGGCCGAGCGTGATCCGACGATGGCGACGCCCGTGGCGAAGTCGTCCAGGCGCCGCGGTCCCCGCGCCCAGAGCCCGATCGGTGTGCCGCCACGGTCGTTGAGCGCCCCGGCCGCCGCGAGGTCGTCGAGCCCGCGCGGCCACTCGTCGTCCTCGGGGTGACGAACCGGATGCCGCGGCGCGCGGCACGGTCGAGCTCGGAGGACGGGTCGACGTCGCGAAGTCGAGCGGCGACGACGCTCAGCAGGTCGCTGTGGTCGGGGTTCTCGGTGAGCGTGTGGACCACCTGGGCCGCTCCGAGCTCGGTGACCAGGCCGTTGAAGACCAGGTCGCCGGGCTCGGCGGCGAGGCTCAGCGCCACCCGCGCGAGCCGGTCGTTCGACGCAGATCCGGCCGGCATCGTCGTCATCGGCCGGCCACCTCCGGCGCGGCCCCAGGCTCGATGGGCCGCAACACGTCGTCGGCGGCGAGCGGGTCGCCGCACCGCAGCCGGAGGGCGGTGTCGACCTCGGAGAGCCCCGGTCGCACCTCCTCTCCTCGTCGGACCGCACGCAGGTCGGCGATCGACCAGGCGAGCCGCTGCACCCGCACCGCGCCACGGGCGCTCAGCCGTCCCTCGAAGGTGATCCGGTCCAACCGTCGACGTGCCTCGTCGGCGACCGGGAAGGCGTCCTTCAGTCGCGGCGCCGGGATCTGGCTGTTGAGCCGCCAACTGCACGCGGCGAACCGCTCCCGCTGACGCTCTCGTGCCGCGGCGACCCGCTCCCTGACCACCGAGGACGGCTCGGCCGGACGGAACGGATCGACGCTGGCCGGGGTCACCGGCACCACGTGGCGGGTGATGTCGATCCGGTCCGCGATCGGCCCGGAGACCTTGCGGCGGTAGTCACGACGCACCCGCTCCGGGCAGGTGCATCGGTTGCCGGCCGGCCCGGGCGCGTAGTCCCCGCACGGGCACGGGTTGGCGGCGAGGACCAGCATCCCGCGAGCGGGGAGCGTGACCGATTCCTCGCGTCGCGCGACGGTGATCTCCCCGCTCTCCAGCGGCTGGCGCAGCGCCTCGATGACGTCGCTGCGGAAGAGGACGAACTCGTCGAGGAACAGCACTCCGGCGTGGGCACGCGAGATCTCCCCCGGACGGACGGTGCCCGCGCCGCCGCCGATCAGGCTGGTCTTGCTGGCGTCGTGGTGGGGCGCAGCGAAGGGGGGCCGGCGGATCAGGCCGCGTCCGGGGTCGAGGACGCCCGCCAGCGAGTGGATCGCGGTGAGCTCCAGCGACTCCTCGGGCGTCAGGTCCGGGAGCATCGTGGGCAGCCGCTCGGCGAGGCTGGTCTTGCCACACCCCTTCGGTCCGGACAGCAGCAGCGCGTGGCCACCGACCGCGGCGACCTCGAGCGCGAACTTCTCGTCCTCCATCCCGTGCAGGTCGCCCAGGTCGAGCTCCTCCAGGCGCTCCTCCCCGCGCCAGGCCAGCACCGAGCTGCCGGACGCGGCGGCCACCGGCGACGCATACGGAGGCGCAGTCCCCTCGAGGAGCGCCACGACCTGGGAGAGCGAGCGGGCGCCGATGACCTGCAGGTCCGGAACCATCGCCGCCTCCTCCATCTGCGGCTCCGGTACGACGACCCGGCGGATCCCGCGTGCGGCGGCCGCAAGTGTCATCGGCAGCACGCCGACGGCCGGCCGCAGCCCGCCGGAGAGGGTGAGCTCCCCGATGAACGCGGTCCCGACGAGCTGCCGCGCATCCACGGCGTCGCAGGCGGCGAGCAGGGCGGCCGCGATGGCCAGGTCGAAGTGGGTGCCCGACTTCGGGAGGTCGGCGGGCGAGAGCAGGATCGTGGTGCGTTTGGTGGCCGGCCAGGGCAGGCCGCTGTTGAGGTTCGCCATCCGCACCCGCTCCTGTCCTTCCCGCAGCGCGGCGTCCGCCCGGCCGACCACGGTGACCCCGGCCTGTCCCGACGAGACATCGACCTGCACGTCGATGAGGTGGCCCAGCGCTCCGTTGAGCGCCACTGAGTGCGCGGTCGCGAAGGCCATCAGCACAGCCCCGCGACGTGGTCGACCACCGCCGGGCCCCGGCGCGGTCGCAACACCGCGACGAGATCGATCCGGACGTCGGCCGGTCGCACCCCGCGCGCTCGGACCCACCGCTGTCCCAGCCGTTGCAGGCGGTCGAGCTTGGCATCGGTGATCGCCTCGTGCGGGGTGCCTGCGGAGAGGCTGGTGCGGGTCTTGACCTCGCAGATGACCAAGGTGTCGCCCTCGCGCAGCACCAGGTCGATCTCGCCCTCCTCGCAGCGCCAGTTGCGGTCCAGGACCGTCATCCCCTGCTCGGTCAGGTGCCGTGCCGCCACGCTCTCGCCGTAGGCCCCGAGCGCCTGCCGGGTCTGTGCTGTCGTCATGGCGTCGATCGTCGTGGGGCGACGCGGCGCCCGGGAGCGCGCGCCGGGCACGCTGTGGAGACGGCGCCGCCGTCCACCGGGCCCCGGCACTGGTTGGGCCGGCCTGTGACGGACGGGGTCAGCGCACCAGCTGCGGCTCGCTGTCGCAGTCGGGCCGGGCGACGCTGTAGAGGTCGGCGCCCGCACCGGAGAGGCCGACCAGCGGTAGCAGGCCCGCCAGCAGCTGGTTCGCCGCGCTCACGACCCCGGTGTTGACGACACCGACCGTCTGCTCCAGCGCTGCGCGCAACGGCGGGCCGACCACCGGGATCTCGGCCAGGTCGCTGACCGAGAACCGGCCCAGCTCGGTGGTCTGCGGCTCCCAGTCCGACTCCTCGTCGTCCCGACGCTCATATCTCGCCTCGACGCGCACACTGCCGCGCACCGCGCCGTCGGCGGGCAAGGTGACGTCCCCGAGTGCGACCGGCCCGCCGCCCTCCGGCACCGTCACCTCGGTCCCGCCCGCGCGGACGTTGCGCGGGACGCTCAGCGCCGCGGTGCCGGGCTGTCCGGTGCCCGCGGCGTTCGCCGTGAGGTCGACGGTCATCCGAGCGCGAACGGCCAGGCTGAAGTCGCGGTAGCGCGGGAAGGGGCCCTGGAGGATGAGGTCGAGGATGTCGTTGACGAATCCGAGGACGCCGTTGCCGGCCGCGGCGTCGACCGTCACGTTCCCCCGCACCCTGACCGGGGCCGAGAGGTTCAGCCCCATCAGCCCGGAGCCGACCGAGACCGTGTAGTCGTCGGGGGCCTCCGCCGTACCCAGGCCGCAGCGGTCGATCGACTCGAGCTCCGCGATGGCGTTGCCGACACCGCCGGCGAGGCTCACCCCGCCCACGCGGAGGAACAGGGCGCCGGAGCTGATCGGGCCGGCGCTGGCGTCGATCACCGGGATCTCCTGCTCGGGCACCTGGAGATCCAGCGCGACCTGAGACTGGCGGGCGGACGCCTCCTCACTGCCGGGCGGGCCGCAGGCGAAGCGGGGGCCCTGGATCGCGTTCGCCCTCAGGGTGGCGGTCTCGTCGCCGACCCGCACCTCCACCGTCGTGGCGAGCGCGTCGTTCCCGTCGGCGACGACCAGCGCCGACCCGACGAGCTCGAGCACGTTGAGCTCGGCGGCGAGCGCGCTGAAGTCGCCGGCGTCGAGGCTCAGCACGTCGTTCAGATCGACCCGACCCTCCAGGTCCAGCCCTGAGGAGGCCGCGAGCATCCCCTCGAGGACGGAGATCGCGGCCGCCGCCGAGTCGTCGGAGCTGCGGGACAGAGCGCTCACCGTGGCCCGCAGCAGGGCACCGACCCGGACACCGGACGGGGAGAACAGCGCGGAGGGCGATCCGATCTCCGGCGTCACGGCGAGGTCGGCCAGACTCACCTCGGCCAGGGCCAGACGCTGGTAGTCGGCGATGGAGAGGGCGGCGTCGAGTCCGAGCAGCTCGGCGAGCGGCCCGACCATCGAGTCGCCGAGGTCCAGGGCTGCGGCGAACGAGCCGAGCTCGAAGCAGGCGCTGGGCTGCGGTCGGTGCCCGACGGCGGAGGCCGAGGCGCTGCCGGCGTCGCTCCCGGTGAACGCGCCGAAGGCGAAGGCGGTCTCGGAGGCCACGTCGACGGCGACCGCGTCGGGACGGGCGTCGTTGTCCTGGACCCGGATCCACCGGCCGTTCGCACCGACCTCCACGAACTCCCAGCAGTAGCCCCAGCTGGCGGCACCCAACCCACCGCACGTCGCCAGGTCGTCGGCCTCCAGCGAGCGGCCGAGCAGGTCGTCGTTGCGGGCGATCGTCTGCTGCAGCGCCGCGTCGAACTCACCGGTCTCGTAGTCGGCGACCCGGCGGCCGTCGAGGAGCAGGGCCAGGTCGAGCGCGGCCACGTCGGCGATCGCCTGCAGATCGCTGCGCAGCACCCGCTGCTGGCCGAGGTCCACGGCGAACGCCGCCGACACCATGAGCACCAGCGCCATCAACACCGAGACCAGGATCGCGGTGGCGCCCCGCTCGTCGCGCCGGTCATGGCGGCGCACTCAGCTCACCCGCGCCACGGCCTCGTAGGACAACGTCTCCGGGAGGACCGCCCCGAAGCCGGGGATCAGGGCGTCGTAGGCGATGACCACCTCCACGTACGCGCAGTCCGGGGTGCCGCCCGGGTCGTCGGGATCCGGGTCGGCGCCGGAGGTGCAGCGCTCGATCTCGAAGGAGCACTCCGCCGAGCACGTCTCGCCGTGCGCGCCCAGGGCGTCGGCGACGGCAGCCTTCGCGGCGGCCCGCTTCGTCTCGGTGCTGCCGGGCGTGACGGCGGCGGCCCGGGCGCCCTCGGCGGCGGCCTGGCTGACGCCCTGCCGGACGCTCAGCATGTCGCCGAAGTTGATGATCCCGAAGACCAGCACCAGCAGCACCGGCAGGACCAGCGCGAACTCGACGGCCGCGGCACCCCGTGGGGTCCGGCCCGGCGCACGCCGGCGTGCGGGGTCCCGCACCGGTGCCGCCATCGCTTCCCCACTCCGTCTCGGACGCGTGCCCCATGACCTGCGTCTGCGGGAATGGTATCGCCGGGCGGACGCCGCGGCGATCCTCGTTGCGGTGGCACCGCAACAGCCAGTGATCAGGGCTTGGGCGGCTCGAAGTCGGAGTTCGCCAGCTCCTCGACGTTCACGTCCTTGAAGGTCAGCACCTTGACGCTCTTGGCGAAGCGGGCCGGTCGGTACATGTCCCACACCCAGGCGTCGGTGATCGAGACCTCGAAGAAGACGTCACCACTCTCCGAGCGGGCCTTCACGTCGACGGAGTTACACAGGTAGAAGCGTCGGTCGGTCTCCACGACGTACTTGAAGATGCCGACGACATCGCGGTACTCGCGGTAGAGGTTGAGCTCCTGCTCGGTCTCGTACTTCTCGAGATCCTCAGCGCTCATCCGCACTCCTCCCCACGACGACTGGCTGGCCCTCGGCCGATCCTAGCCCCGGCTCCAGACCCGGCAGCCGCCAGGAGGTCCGGTGGTACGGCGTAGGCCCGTGCTCGGCCAGGGCGGCCAGGTGCTCGGGTGCCGAGTAGCCCTTGTTGGCGGCCCACCCGTAGGCCGGGTGCTCGGCGGCCAGCTCGGTCATGATCGCGTCCCGCTCGGTCTTGGCCAGGATGCTCGCCGCCGCGACCGCCGCGCAGCGCAGGTCCGCCTTGATCATGGTGACCACCGGCGGAGAGACCTCCAGCAGGCCGGCGGGCGCGAGCAGGGCATCCTGCTCGGGCGGCGAGAGGTAGTCGTGGTTGCCGTCCAGCAGCACGGTCGAGGGCGGTTCGGGAAGCGCGGCGATCGCGCGATGACCGGCCAGGCGCATCGCGGTGATGATGCCGAACTCGTCGATCTCCGCAGGGCTCGCGTGGCCCACGCCGTACGGCGCCCACCGCCGGATCCGCGGAGCGAGCCGTGACCGTGCCTCGGCGGAGAGGAGCTTGGAGTCGCGCACCCCCTGGGGTGCGCTGCGGGTGGCCTCGGTGACCTGGACCACCGCCACCGTGACCGGCCCGCACAGCGCGCCGCGGCCGACCTCGTCGGCTCCCGCGAGCGAGACCAGACCGTCGCGCAGCAACCGCCGCGCGATCCGCAGGGTCGGCGCCTTGCTCACCACCGGATCACCGCCTCCGACTCACTCGTCCGTGGCCGGTGGGTCGTCCGGGACGTTCGCGAACGCGTCCGGGCGGCTCACCCAGGTCCACCGGTCGCGGGGCCAGACCAGCGCGAACATCTTGCCGACCACCAGGTCGGTGTCGACCCACGGGCTCTCCGTGCACGGGTCCTGGTCGGGCGCGCAGATGTGGACCCGCGAGTCGGCGGAATGGGCCCGGTTGTCGCCCATCACGAAGAGCTTGTCCTCCGGGACCGGTCCGATCGACCAGTTGCACGGCTTCACACCGGCCTGGCCGCGCTCGGCGACGCAGGAGCCGGTCTCCTCGGCCAGGTACTCCGACTCGTCGACCGCGACGCCGTTGACCTTGATCCGTCCCTGCTTGTCGCAGCAGGTGATGACGTCGCCCTCGGTGCCGATCACCCGCTTCACCAGGTGTCCACCGGTCGGGTAGAGGCCGATCTTCGACAGCACGTTGGCGAAGCCGGTCGGGCCCTCGGACTCGCTGGGCGAGAGCCAGCCGCCCGGGTCCTCGAAGACCACGACGTCGCCGCGCTGCGGCGTACCACCGAACCAGTAGGAGACCTTCTGCACCAGGATCCGGTCGTTCTCGACCAGACCCGGCTCCATCGACTCCGAGGGGATGTAGAACGCCTGCACGAACAGCGCCTTGATGATGATCGCCATGCCGAGGGCCACGCCGAGCAGCACGACGCTCTCCAGCCAGATCGGCAGCGGCTTGCGCTTCCTGCCCGCCGGCTCGGCGTCGGTGCCGTCCCCAGCGCCCACGGCACCGTCGGGACCGGCCTGCTCGGGCCGCGCCCCGGTGCCCTCCTCGTCCGCCGTCGTGGACTCCTCAGGCGTGTCGTGGGCATCACTGGTCACGGTGGTCGAGTCTAGGCAGACGAGCTCGGCCGCGAGACATCGGTGGCACGGGTTCGGAGCAGCGAAATGCACGGCGCCCCCGACCCGGGACGGGTCGGGGGCGCAGCGGAGCGGGAGGTGTCAGACCTCGCGGCGCTCCTTGATCTTGGCGGCCTTGCCGCGCAGGTCGCGCAGGTAGTACAGCTTCGAGCGGCGGACGTCACCGCGGGTGACGACCTCGATCGACTCGAAGATGGGCGAGTGGAGCGGGAAGGTCCGCTCGACACCGACGCCGAAGGAGACCTTGCGGACGGTGAAGGTGCGGCCGACGCCACTGCCGTGGACGCGGATCACCACACCCTGGAAGACCTGGACGCGGGACCGGGTGCCCTCGACGACCTTGACGTGCACCTTGATGGTGTCACCGGCGCGGAAGTCCGGAACGTCGGTGCGCTTGCTGGCGTTGCCCAGCTCGGCGACGGCGCTGCGGCCGGCCACGGACGTGTTGCTCATGGTTGCTCCTCGCGAGTGCCACAGGTCAGCCGCGGTCGATGGGTCTCGATCGGATGACGCGCGCGTGACGACGATTCCCCTGTGGCAGAAGCGTCCGCGGCGCCGACGGATCATCCTCCCACGAGCGTGCCGGGTGGCGAAATCCAGGCAGGACCACGGCCGGCGGCTGCAAGGATGCCACCCATGACCTCCACCGCGCTCGTCCGCGACTGGTCTCCGCACACGTTCGAGACCCGGCCGTGGCGGCAGCGCACGGTGCGCGGGCCCCGGGCCGACCGCCTGGTCCGGGAGATCACGGTGGCGCTGCCGCCGATGATCGCGGACCTCGACTTCCGGATGGACCGTCCCCTGGCGGCGATGACCTCGGCGAGCGCGGGCGACCTCGGACACCTCGACCTCGTGCACGGCCGGACCCTGCGCGAGCTCAACCACCTGCAGCTGCGCACCGAGTCGGTGGACTCCTCCAAGATCGAGAACGTCGACGCCTCGCTGGCCGACTACGGCCGGGCGCTGCTCGGGGTGGGGGCGAACGCCTCCGCGACGTCGATGGCGTCGGCGACGGCCGCCCTGACCCGGATGATCACCGACGCCGACCGGACCCGGAGGATCAGGAGCGAGGCGGTGCTCCAGGCGCACCACGACCTGATGGCCCGCAACCCCGACGAGGCCCACCGCGCCGGTCAGTACCGGACCACGCAGAACTGGGTCGGCGGCAGCGACTACTCCCCCCGCGGCGCGCTGCACGTGCCGCCGCCGCCGGAGACCGTGCCCGACTACCTGGCCGACCTCTTCACCTTCGCCGACCGCGACGACATCGCACCCCTGGCGCAGGCGGCGATCGTGCACGCGCAGTTCGAGTCGATCCACCCGTTCATCGACGGCAACGGGCGGATCGGACGCACCCTGATCCACGCGGTGCTGCGCCGCCGCCGCGTCACCAAGCACCTCACCGTCCCGATCGCCTCGGCCCTGGTCGCGCACCGCGACCGTTACTTCGCCGCCCTCAACGACTACCGCGCCGGGACGGCGCACACGATCGTGGCGATGATGGCGAGCGCGGCGAGCATCGCCACGTCGGAGTCCTGGCGTGCCGCGACCCGGATCCAGGAGATCCGCGACGGGTGGCAGGAGCGCACCGGGATCACCAGCCCCGGCACCGCGCCGTACCGGCTGCTGGACGTGCTCACCGAGGAGCCGATCGTCAACGTCGCGCTGGTCGGAGAACGGCTGCGTGTGGACGACGCGGAGGCGGAGGCACTCATCGGCCGGCTCGTCGACCTGGGCGTGCTGCGCAAGGCACCGAGGTCGCGCCGGGCCCCGGTGTGGCTGGCCGGTGACGTGCTCGACGAGGTGCACGACCTGAGCATGCGGATCCGCGCCTCCTCGGAGCGGATGCGGACCCGGGCCACCCCGGGCACGGCGACCGGCCGGCAGCGGGGCCGGGCGTCGGGTAGGGGCTGACCTCCCGGGTCCCGCGACCTCCCGGTTTCCGGTGGCCGTCGGCCTGCCCCGGTACGCCGAGAGGCCCGCCCCGGCGTACCGGGACGGGCCTCTGCGAGCAGGGTGGGCTCAGTCGAGCGCGTAGCCCTCGCCGTGCAGCGCCAGGTCGAGGCCGGCGACCTCGTCCTCCTCCTTGGCCCGGAAGCCGATCGTCTTCTCGATCGCCAGGGCGAAGATGAAGGTGACGATGAACGAGAACGCGATCACGGTGATCGAGGAGAAGAGCTGGGCCAGGAACAGCTTGACCTCACCGCCGAAGAACAGGCTGCCGCCGGTGAGCGCCTCGGCGCCGAAGATGCCGACCCAGAGGCAACCGATGAAACCGGCGACGAGGTGGATGCCCACCACGTCCAGGGTGTCGTCGAAGCCGAGCTTGAACTTCAGGTCGACCGCGAAGGCGCAGACCGCACCGGCGAAGAGGCCGAGGATCATCGCCCAGACCGGGGTGATGAAGGCGCACGCCGGGGTGATCGCCACCAGGCCGGTGACGATGCCGGAGGCCGCGCCGACCGCGGTCGCCTTGCCCTCCTTGAAGTTCTCCACGACGATCCAGCCGAGCAGTGCGGCGGCCGGAGCGACCAGGGTGTTGAAGAAGATCAGCGAGGTCTGGCCCTCGTCGGCGCCGTACACGCCGGTGTTGAAGCCGTACCAGCCGAACCACAGGATCGCCGCGCCGATGAGGACCAGCGGAACGTTGTGCGGGACGGCCTCCTCCTTGGAGAAGCCGGTCTTGCGCTGACCGAGAACCAGCGCGAGAGCGAGAGCGGCCGCACCGGCGGACTGGTGGATCACGGTGCCGCCGGCCCAGTCGAGGGCGCCCTGGCCGAGACCCCAGACGTCGTTGGCCAGCCAGCCGTAGAAGTTGCCGTCGGCGTCGAAGCCCCAGATCCAGCGGAAGGTCGGGAACACCACGAAGACGGTGAAGAGCGTCGCGAAGAGCATCCAGGGCCAGAACCGGGCCCGGTCGGCGACCGCACCGGAGACCAGCGCGACGGTGATGATGCAGAACGCGACCAGGAAGGCGTGGCCGCCGAACGCGTTGCCCGCGTCACCGCCGCCGACACCCGTCATCAGGTCGGTCATGCCGAAGTCCTCGAACGGGTTGCCGAAGAACTTGCTGCCGCCGTCGGTGCCCTGGCCGGCGATGCCGGTGCCACCGACCAGCACGTACAGCAGCGTGACGACCGCGATGGAGCCGAAGCTCAGCATCATCATCGACACGACGGACTTCTGCTTCACCAGCCCGCCGTAGAAGAACGCCAGTCCTGGCGTCATGAACAGGACTAGGGCAGCACAGATCAGCTGCCACGAAAGATCGACAGACATGCAGGTCCTCACAGGATTCTCGGGATCAGGAGGCGACAGCCTCGTCGCCGCGCATCCCAGATCCTGACCACCGCTCGTTTCGACGGATCCCCGCAGGTGTTTCGCAGAAGTTACAGGTTGTTCGGGCCCGTGTCCGACGAGTAAACCAGCGCCCCCGCGGGCCGGATGCGGCGAACGTGGCCACATCCGGCCAAACCCTTCTCTGTGACGCGGGCCACTGTTAGCGTCCACCCCGATTGAAACGCTTCAACACCATCTCGGAGGAATTCATGCGCAGTCGGCACCTCTCCCGCGCCGCGATCGCGGGGTCGCTCACCGCCCTCGCCCTGCCCGCCCTCGCGGTGAGCATCGGCACCAACCCGGCCGCGCAGGCGCGCCCGGTCACGGTCACCGCCGCTCCCGTCCCACCCGCGCCGTGGGAGGACTACATCCTGGCCCCGTCCTCACGCACCCTGCGCCCCGAGGGCGTGCACGCATCCTCCGGCTCCGTCGACGACCCGCAGGGCGCGTACGGCGACGGCGCCATGGTGCTCGAGGAGGACGGCCAGGTGACGCTGGACTTCGGCCTGAACGTCGGCGGCACCCTCAGCCTCACCTTCGGGGACGTCTCCGGCGAGGCGCCCCGCGTCGGCGTCGCCTTCTCCGAGACCGCGAAGTACGTCGGCAAGGAGTCGGAGGCCTCCACCGGCGGGCCGCGCGGCCGGGACGGCACCATCTGGGTGGACGCCGTCGCCGGCGAGACCTGGACCGCGCCACCCGAGCTGCTGCGGGGCGCCTTCCGCTACGTGACCCTCTTCGTCCAGGGCGACTACTCGGTCGCGGTCGACGACGTGGTGCTCGACTTCACCGCGTCCCCGCTGATGGAGGACCCGAGCGACTACCCGAACTACTTCTACTCCTCCTCGAACCTGCTCAACCGGCTCTGGTACTCGGGCGCCTACACGACCCAGCTCACCACGATCGAGCCGACCACCGGCCGGAGCTGGCCGGCCCCGGACGCGTTGTGGGACAACAGCGCGACCAGCGGTGTCGGCGCATCCATCCTGGTCGACGGCGCGAAGCGGGACCGCACGGTCTGGCCCGGCGACCTGGGCATCTCGCAGGGCACCGCGTTCGTGTCGACCGGCGACACGGTCTCGGTGCGCAACTCGATCATGACCGCCTACGAGCACCAGAAGGAGACCGGCGAGCTCCCCTACGCCGCTCCGGAGCTCAGCTTCTACCGGTCCGACACCTACCACATGTGGACCCTGCTCGCGACGGCCGAGAACTTCGAGAACACCGCCGACCGCCGGTGGCTGACCGACGTCTGGCCCCACTACCTCGCCGGCCTCGCCTACATCCGCGCCAAGGCCGTCGACCGCGACCTGCTCTTCATCGACGAGACCAACGACACCACCCACGAGTCGCGGATCCCCGACGGGGAGGAGGCCATGGCGAACGTCCTCTACTGGCGCCTGCTCACCACGGGTGCCGACCTCTCCGCCGAGCTCGGCCAGCGGCACCGCGCCGCCGGCATGCGGGCCGAGGCGCGCCGGGTCGCGGCGGCGATCGACACCCACCTGTGGGACGACGAGGCCGGCGCGCTCCAGTGGTACCCGGACCGGGCGGACGTCCACCCGCAGGGCGCCAACTCGCTCGCCGTCTGGTGGGGGCTGCTCGACGAGAAGCGTGCCGACCGGGCGATGGCCTCGCTGCGGGACACCAACTGGGTCCAGCGCGGCGCCCGCACCCCCGAGCGCGACGACGACCTCCAGCTCCTCTTCGGCTCCTTCGAGCTGCAGGCGCAGCTGGCCGCTGGTGACCCCGAGGCGCAGGAGGCGGCGGTCGACCTGATGCGACGGCAGTGGGGCTGGATGCTGCGCAGCGCCCAGGGTCCGCAGAGCACGATGTGGGAGTCGCTGCGGGAGTCCGGCGAGATCGTCAGCTCCTACCAGTCCTACGCACACGGGTGGTCCACCGGCCCGACCCGGGCGCTGACCGAGCAGGTGCTCGGCATCCAGCAGCGCGACGGCGGCGCGCGGTGGGAGATCGATCCGCACACCGCGGGCCTGCGCAGCGCCCAGGGCCGACTGGTCACCGCACGGGGGCCGATCGACGCCCGGTGGACCGACGGCACCGCCGGGCTCCGGGTCACCTTCACCACGCCACGACGGACGCAGGGGTTCATCGGCCTGCCCGTCGCCCGCAAGCGGGTCACCGTCACGCTGGACGGCCGGGTGGTGTGGCGCAACGGCAAGCGCGTCAAGCGAGCCGGGCACCCGGTCCGCTGGAGCGGCGAGCGACTCGAGATCACCAGGGTCGCGGGAGGCTCCCACACCGTCGTGGTGCGCTGAGGACGACCCTCACCGGCGGCGCCGCCGAGCGACGGCTCAGCGGCGCCGCTTGGTCAGCACCACCGCGCCGTCGGGCGCCGGCAGGTCCCGGCGCAGCCGATAGCCCGCCTTGCGATACATCCGCTGGTTCCGCTCGCTCCCCGCGCCGGTGAACAGCACGTACGACGTCGCTGCCGCCGGCGCCACCGCCTCGATGTGGGCGAGCAGCCGACGTCCGAGACCCTCCCCTGCAGGTCCGGCGCCACCGCCAACCGACCGATGTCCCAGGCGTCGCCCTCCAGGCGGGCGCGCACCGCACCGACGAGCCGCCCGGCGCGGCGCACCAGGTAGGTGTCCCAGGTGGTCAGCCACTCCCGGACGTCGTCCAGCGACTCGTGCAGTGCCGGGACGCGCACGTCGGGGTTCGCCATCTGCTCGGCCACCCAGCAGGCGCGCTGGAGGGTCAGCAGCTCCCCGGCATCGGCCGGCGTGGCGCGCACCACCGGGGTGCCGTCGTCGAGCACCGAGGGGTGCAGCAGGTCCGGCCGGCGCTGCGCCGTACGACGCCGCGACTGCTCGGCTCGCCAGCCGGCGATCCGCCCGTGATCGCCGGAGAGCAGGACGTCGGGCACCTCGCGGCCCTGCCAGCTGCGCGGCTTGGTGAAGACCGGGTACTCCAGCAGACCGGTCCCGGCATGGGACTCCTCGACCAGCGACTCGGCGTTGCCCATGAAGCCCGGCAGCAGCCGCACCACGGCCTCGGTGATCGCGAGCGCGGCCACCTCCCCGCCGTTGAGCACGTAGTCGCCGAGGCTGATCTCGCGCACCTCGGCGATCTCGCCGGCCCGGTCGATCACCCGCTGGTCGATGCCCTCGTAGCGGCCGCAGGCGAAGACCAATCGGGGCCGGGTGGCCAGGTCCTCGGCGACGCGCTGGTCGAACCGCTCTCCGGACGGCGTGGTGAACACGATGGTGTCCTCCGGCCGCACCTCCAGGGTCGTGAAGGCCTCCCCGAACGGCTCCGGCTTCATCACCATCCCGGCGCCGCCGCCGTAGGGCGTGTCGTCCACGGTCCGGTGTCGGTCGTGGGCCCACTGCCGGAGGTCGTGGACGTGGAGCTCGAGCAGGCCCGCGTCGATCGCCTTGCCCGGCAGGGAGAGCCGCAGGGGGGCCAGGTAGTCGGGGAAGATGGTCAGGTAGTCGAGCCTCATCCGCGTCCCTCGGAGTGGTCCGGCTCGTCGCCGTCGGGGGCGGGGCGGACCAGCCCGGGGCGGTCAGCGATCACGATCCGCCCTGCGGCGACGTCGACCTCGGGCACGAGCGCACCGACGAACGGGACCAGCGCCTCGCGCCCGTCGGTGGTGCGCAGCCGCAGCAGGTCCTGCGCGCCGTGGGTCACCCCGGTCACCTCGCCGAGCGGCGTGCCGTCCAGGTCCTCCGCGGCCAGGCCGATGAGCTGGTGGTCGTAGAACTCGTCCGGGTCCTGCGGGCTCTCGTCGGCGGCGATGGTGGCGTGCAGCACCAGCCCGCGCGCGGCCTCGGCCTCGGTGCGGTCGGACACCTCGGCGAACTTCACCAGCAGCACCGACTGGTGCCAGCGGGTCCGCTCGACGGTCAAGGCGGGGCGCGGGTAGGCGGCCCCGCGCTGTGCCTGCACCCGCAGCTCGGCCCCGTCCACGAAGCGTCGGTCCGGCTCGTCGGAGCGCAGGTCGATGGTGACCTCGCCCCTGATGCCGTGCGGCTTGCCGATGCGTCCGACGACGACCTCGATGCTGTCCACGCCCGAAGATTACGGCCATCGGCGCCCGGAAACGGCAACGGGCGCCTCCCCCGTCAGGGGAGGCGCCCGTCGTACGACGCTGAGGTCAGCGGCGGTCGGTGTCGACGAAGTCGATCCGTGCGCCGCGGTTGCCGGACAGCGCGGAGATCACGGTGCGGAACGCGGTCGCCGTGCGGCCGCCCCGTCCGATCACCTTGCCGAGGTCGTCGGGGTGGACCCGGACCTCGAGCACCGATCCGCGCCGCAGCTGCTTGTCGCGCACCACGACCTCGTCCGGGTGATCGACGATCCCGCGGACGAGGTGGTCCAGTGCGTCGGCGAGCATCGGCTCAGGCCTCGCTGGTCTCGGTGGACTCAGCGGTCGGGGCCGCGGGCTCCTCGGCCTTCTCCTCGGCGGCCGGCTCCTCGGCGGGGGTCTCCGCCTTCGTCTCCGCCTTCTTCTCGGCCTTCTTCGGAGCGGTCACCGCGGCGCCCTTGGGCTCGTTGGCGGCCTCCTTGAGGGCCTCGTTGAAGATCTCGAGCTTGTCGCGCTTGGGCTCCTTCACCTTGAGGGTGCCCTCGGCGCCGTCGATGCCCTTGAACTTCTGCCAGTCACCGGTGATCTCGAGGATCCGGGCGACGGCCTCGGAGGGCTGCGCGCCCACGCCGAGCCAGTACTGCGCCCGGTCGGAGACGACGTCGATGTACGACGGGTCCTCCTTGGGGTGGTACTTGCCGATCTCCTCGATCACCTTGCCGTCGCGCTTCTTGCGGGAGTCGACGACGACGATGCGGTACTGCGGCACCCGGACCTTGCCGAGGCGCTTCAAACGGATCTTGACGGCCACGTTTGTGGTGTCTCCTTGGGAATTCGTGGTGGGTGATCCGTCACGACCAGGTGGGGAACACCGGCGTTCCGGATCCATGGGCGCCGTGTCGTGCGGTTGAGAGGGTTCCGACGACACAGAACTCAGCGAGTGATTCTGCCAGAGCCCCGCAGCCGGCACCAATCGCGGCCGGCCCGCCCGACGACGGTGGGTTCAGCGCTCAGGAGACGACCACGCCGCGGAGCACCACCCGGGCCGGGGCGGCCAGGACGGAGAGGTCGTCGACCGGGTTGCGGTCGTAGACGACGAAGTCGGCCGGGTCGCCCTCGTCGAGACCGCCGTTCCAGCCGAGCCACGCCCGCCCGCGCCAGGACGCCGCCGCCAGCACGTCGTACGCCGGTAGGCCCAGGTCGACCATCGCCTGGATCTCCTCGTGCAGCACGCCGTGCCGGGCCGAACCGCCTCCGTCGCTGCCGACGTAGAGCGCGACCCCCGCCTCGTGCGCCGCGAGCAGCACCTCCCGCCGCCGGGCGTGCAGGGTCTCCATCGTGGTGGCGTAGCCGGGGAACTTGGCCCGGCCGGCGTCGGCGAACCCGGGGAACTTGTCCGTCTGCAGCACCGTCGGCACCAGGGCCACTCCCCCGGCCGCCATCTGGTCGAGGTGATGCTCGCCGAGGCCCGTGCCGTGCTCGATGCAGTCGATGCCGGCGTCGAGCAGCGGCGACAGCGAGTCGTTGCCGAAGCAGTGCGCAGTGACCTTCGCGCCGTGCGCGTGAGCGGTGGCGATCGCCTCCGCGACGGCGTCGGCCGGGAACGACGGCGCCAGGTCGTCCTCCTCGCGTGAGATCCAGTCACCGACCAGCTTCACCCAGCCGTCGCCGGCGTCGGCCTGCGCGGCGACGGCACCGGCGAGCTCGGCCGGCTCCACCTCATCGGCGTAGTTGCGGATGTAGCGCTTGGTGCGTGCGATGTGGCGCCCGCAGCGGATCAGGCGCGGCAGGTCCTCCCGTTGCTGCACCCACCGGGTGTCGGCGGGCGAGCCGCAGTCACGGGTCAGCAGGACCCCGTTGGCCCGGTCTGCGAGGGTCTGCTCCTCGATCCGCTCGTCACTGACCGCGCCTCCGTCCTCGAGCCCGAGGTGGTTGTGGGCGTCGACCAACCCCGGAACGATCCAGCCCTCGGCCGCGGTCTCCGCCCCGGAGGGCCGCTGGTAGGTGACCGTGCCGTCGACCACCCAGAGCTCACGGGTCTCGCCATCGGGCAGGACGGGACCACGGAAGCGAAGCGGCGGTGGAGGCATGTCGAGGACGCTACCAACGTCGGCGTGGGGGTCTGCGGGCGTCTGCTGCCTGCGCAACCACACGCTGCTGTCAGGCACCGGTTGCCTGAGGACCCACACGAGGACCGCTGCCCGGTCGGTGGTCAGAGTCGGTCGAGCAGCCAGGTGGGGCCGATCGCGGTGGCGCCGACCCCGTGCACGCGCGCATCCAGCGCTCGGTCGGCGGTGACCACGACCACCCGTTGCCCCTTCTCGGCGGCCTTGCGCGCCTCCGCGACGATCGTCGCGTCGCCGTCCTTCGGGGCGTGCACGGTGCGCACGTGGGCGTCGCGGCCGGCCCGCACGCCCCCCTTGGCCTGCCCCTCGAGGACCAGCACGATCACGTCGTAGTCGATGTCGGCGACCAGGAGCTCCTCGTGCAGCCGGCGTGCCGCGCCGGCCCGGTCCTTCCACCACCCGTCGGCGCGGGCGCCGACGACGTTGGCGGCGTCGACGACGAGCACGCTCACCGCAGCCGCCCGCTCACTTGAGGAACTTCGAGAAGTCCTTGGGCAGGTCGAGGTCGGCGGCGGCCTTCTCGTAGTCGACGTCGGCGCCGATCCCGAAGGGGTTGGACCCGGCCTGCGCGGCCTTGTCCTTCGCCGCGGTCTCCTGCTTCGCGGCCTTGGCGGGGTTGCCCGAGCGGCGCTTGCCCCCCTTGCCCTTGGACTTCTGCTTCTGCTTGGCGCTGACCCGCTTGCCGCCACCGGGGCCACCCACGCCGGGCATCCCCGGCATGCCGGGCATCCCGGGGAACCCGCCGCCCTTGGCCATCTGCGACATCATCTTGCGGGCCTCGAAGAACCGGTCGACGAGGCTGTTGACGTCCGACACGTTGCGGCCGCATCCCTTGGCGATGCGGGCGCGGCGCGAGCCGTCGATGATCTTCGGGTTGGCCCGCTCGGCCGGCGTCATCGAGCGGATGATCGCCTCGATCCGGTCGATCTCGCGGTCGTCGAAGTTCTCGAGCTGGTCGCGGACCTGCCCCATCCCGGGCAGCATCTGCAGGATCTTCGACATCGAGCCGAGCTTGCGGACCTGCTGCATCTGCTCGAGGAAGTCGTCGAGGGTGAAGTCGCCGCCCTGGCCGCTCAGCTTCTGCGCGGCCTTGAGCGCCTGCTCCTGGTCGAAGGCCTTCTCGGCCTGCTCGATCAGGGTCATCATGTCGCCCATGTCCAGGATGCGCGAGGCCATCCTGTCGGGGTGGAAGACGTCGAAGTCGGTCATCTTCTCGCCGCTGGAGGCGAACATGACCGGCTTGCCGGTGACCTGGCGGATGGAGAGGGCGGCACCACCGCGGGCGTCACCGTCGAGCTTGGTGAGCACCACGCCGTCGTACCCGACGCCGTCGAGGAACGCCTGGGCGGTGACCAGCGCGTCCTGGCCGATCATCGCGTCGACGACGAAGAGGACCTCGTCGGGGTTCACCGCGTCGCGGATGGCCGCGGCCTGCCCCATCATCTCGGCGTCGACGCCGAGGCGGCCCGCAGTGTCGACGATGACCACGTCGTGCAGCGTGCGCCTGGCCTCGCCGACGGCGGAACGCGCCACGCCGACCGGGTCCCCGACGCCGTTGCCGGGCTCGGGGGCGAAGACCGGAACGCCGACCCGCTCACCGTTGACCTGCAGCTGGTTCACCGCGTTGGGGCGCTGCAGGTCGCAGGCGACCAGCAGCGGCGACATGTCCTGCTCCTTGAACCAGAGCGCGAGCTTGGCCGCCAGGGTCGTCTTGCCGGCGCCCTGCAGACCGGCGAGCATGATCACGGTGGGACCGGACTTGGCGTAGCGCAGCCGCCGGGTCTCGCCGCCGAGGATGGTGACGAGCTCGTCGTTGACGATCTTGACGATCTGCTGAGCCGGGTTCAGCGCACCGCTGACCTCTTCGCCACGGGCGCGCTCCTTGACCGCCGCCACGAACTCCTTGACCACCGGCAGGGCGACATCGGCCTCGAGGAGCGCGATCCGGATCTCCCGGGCGGTGGCGTCGATGTCGGCATCGGAGAGGCGACCCTTGCCGCGCAGGTTCTTGAACGTCGCGGAGAGGCGGTCGGACAGTGTGGCGAACAAAGGGATCCTCTGGGCGGGTACGACGGACACGGCTGGTCTGCGAGGCAGACCAGCCAACTCTAACGGCGTGGACCCGCGAACCCACGCTCGCCGCCGGGGTCGGACCGACTCCGGGGGCGCCGGGGCATCACTCGTCGGGGCTGACCCGGTCCCGGATCGCGTGCGCCGCGTCGGCGGCACGGGTCTCCGACAGGGCGCCGGCGTGGGCCTCCTGGACGTAGAAGACGTCGACCGCCTGCGGGCCCAGCGTGGACACGTGCGCGGAGCGGACCGAGATGTCCAGGTCGGCGAGCGCACCGCAGACCAGGTGCAGGACGCCGAGCCGGTCCCCGGCCCGCACCTCGATCACCGTGGAGTGGTCGCTGGCCTCCGGTCGGATCACCACGGTCGGTGCCAGCTCGCCCTCCGCGACCGGCCGCGGCGCCAGCCGCAGCGCCGGGTCGACCCGGCCGGCCGCGATGTTGCCGATCTGGTCGCGCAGCGCGCGCGGGTCCAGCGCCTGCTCGGCGACGTCCCACACCGAGACCGCGACGTCGCCCTGCGACCAGGCGCGCGCGGCGTGCACCGGCACCCGCCGTAGCGCGAAGGCGGCAGCGACCTCGGCGAGCAGGCCGACCCGGTCCTCGGCGACCACCCAGACCCGGGAGCCGTCCGGCACCGGCTGGACCCGGACCGACACCTCCGCGTCGGCGAGCTCCGGCAGCTCGATGCCGTCCGCGCCGATCGGTGGCGGCACCGCGCCGCTGGTCAGCGCGGCCGCGGCGCGCCGGGACAGGTCGTGCACCAGCCCGGCGCGCCACGAGGTCCAGGCCTTCGCGGAGGTCGCCTTCGCGTCCGCCTCGGTGAGCGCGGTCAGCAGGGCCAGCGCCTCCGGGGTGCCGATGTGCTCGGTGATCGCCTCCACGGTCGCCGGGTCGTCGGGGTCACGGGTGGTGGCGACCGACGCCAGCAACAGGTGGTGGCGCACCAGCAGCTCGATCAGGTCGACCGACTCCTGCTCGAAGCCCATCCGGGTGGCGACGTCGTGCGCGATCGGTGCGCCGGCCAGGCTGTGCTCGGTCAGGCCGCCCTTGCCGATGTCGTGGAGCAGCGCCGCCACCGCCAGCACGTCGGGGCGCGACACTCCGCGGATCAGGGCGGAGGCCTCGATGCAGGTCTCGACCACGTGACGGTCGACGGTGAACCGGTGGATCACGGAGGCGTGCGGCAGCAGCCGGATCCGCTCCCACTCCGGCAGCACCAGCTCGAGCGCGCCGGTCTCCTCCAGCGTCTCCCAGACCGGGAGCAGCCCGGGGCCGGCCGCCAGCAGCCGGACGAACTGGTGTCGCGCCTCGGCCGGCCACGGGTCCGGCAGCGGCGCGCCGTCGCGGACCAGTCGCGCGGCGGTGGGCGGGGCGAGCACGAGGTCGCGGGTGGCCGCCTCGGCGGCGGCGCGCAGCAGGAGCACCGGGTCCTGGTCGGGCCGGGCACCACGATCCAGCACGACCTCTCCCCCGGACCGGGCCACTCCCGGCGCGATCCGTTCGAGCTCGGGACGGCGGGGGCGCGCCGCCGAGGAGCGCCGGAGTGCATCGTCGACCCGGCGCCAGGCCAGCCGGTTCAGGTGCCAGAGCCGGCGCCCGAGCTCGCGGACGTGGCGCTGCGCGGCCCGCTCGCCGTCGAGTCCCAGGCCCTCGGCCAGCGGCTCCCAGTGCTCGGGCGCGATCCGGTCGGTCGCGCGACCGGCGGCGGCGTGCAGCAGGTCCCGTACGTCGAGCAGCTGGCGGCGACACCGCTCCAGGTCGGCCGCGGGCACGTCGACGAGCCAGGTCGCGGTCAGCGCCTTGAGCACGACCGCGTCCCGCAGCCCACCGGCGCCCTCCTTGATGTCGGGCACCGCGGCGTGGGCGACCTCGCCGACCAGCCGGTGCCGGGCGGTGACCATGGCCCGCAGCTCCGGCAGCCGCTCCCGCGCGTCACGCCGCCACTGGGCGAGCACGGTGGTGCGCAGCCGCAGCGTCACGTTCGGGTCGCCGGCGACGTGGCGCACGTCGAGCAGGCCGGCAGCCACCCGGATGTCCTCCGCGGCCGCGGCCAGCATCTCCTCCAGCGTCCGCACCGAGTGGTCCAGGCGGGCGCCGGAGTCCCAGATCGGGTACCAGACCTGCTCGGCCAGCGGGCCGGTGTCGACGCCGTCGTCGCTGACCAGGACCACGTCCAGGTCGGAGTAGGGAGCCAGGTCGCCGCGTCCGTAGCCGCCGACGGCCACCATCGCCACGCCGCTGTCGGGGCCGTTCGCCGCGGCGAACGCCTTGGCGCACAGCGCGTCGGCGTCCTCGGTCCTGGTGGCGCGGTCTGCTGCCGTCATGCGTCCTCCGGCTCGCCTACGCCGACGGCCCGACCGCGGGGCGATCGGGCCGTCTCGGCGCAGCTGTGGGTGGTGGTTTGGCTCAGCGTTTCGGGTGCTCAGCGTGCCGGATGCTCAGAGCGCCTCGGCGTCCTTGTCGCCGGTGCGGACCCGGATCACGGTCTCGATCGGGCTGACCCACACCTTGCCGTCGCCGATGCGGCCGGTCTGTGCCGTCTTGGTGATGATGCCGACGATGTCCTCGGCGTCGCCGTCGTCGACCACGATCTCGATCCGGATCTTCGGGACCAGCGCGATGTCGTACTCGGCGCCGCGATAGACCTCGGTGTGGCCCTTCTGCCGCCCGTAGCCGCTGACCTCGCTGACCGTCATGCCGGTGACACCGAAGGTCTCCAGGGCTTCCCGGACGTCCTCCCACTTGTGCGGCTTGATGACTGCGGTGACCAGCTTCATGCGCTTACCTCCGTTGCAGTGGATCCCGGGCTGCGTGCTCGGCGAACCGAGCATCCCCGCCGGTCCTGAGATCGTAGGCCTTCCTCGGCACCGGATGCGGCAGGTAGTTCCGGGCACCCGGTTGACCGACACCTTGCTGCGGCGACGTTTCGCGACCCGTGATGCCGTGTTTCGCGGAGGTAACGAGTTACCCACGGCCAGTGGCGCTCGCCACGCGACGCGTCACCGGGTCTCCACACGTTGACGCGCACTGCGGTGTGGCATGCGGGCCCGGCTACGCTCTCGCCGTGGATTACTTCATCGTGATCGGCGCTCAGAAGGCCGGCACTTCGTGGCTTCACCAACAACTCCGCCGCCACCCCGAGGTCCACCTCCCGGGATGGAAGGAGGTCCACTACTTCGACATCGCCTGCCCCCGCCCGCCGCCGGCAACTTCGCGCAGTGGTACATCAACAGGACGCGGGAGGCGGTGGCGTCGCGGCGATGGCGGGCGGCCGATCGCATGCTAGAGATCCTCCAACTGCCCTTCGCAGATGAGGACGGCTCCGCCTACCGCTCGTTCTTGGAGCGCGGGGCCGCCGAGGGAGTGTGTGTTGTCGGTGAGATGACGCCCGCCTACGCCGCGCTCGACGAGGACGGTTTCCGGATGGTTGAGCACGTACTGGACGGTCCACGGATCGTGTTCGTGATGCGTGACCCGCTGACGCGCTGGTGGTCCAGCGTCCGTATGCGGGAGGAGAAGAATCCTCAGGAGGTGTTCTCCGCCCCGATCCACTCGGCCGCGCACTGGCGCCGCTGTGACTACGCCGGAACCATCCAGCGCTTGGATACCGTCTTCCCTCCCGAGCGGGTGCACTACGTCTTCTACGAGCATCTTTTTACCCCCGAGGCCCTCGGTGGGATCGCACAGTTCCTCGGCGTCGCGGAGACCTGGCCTTGGAGCTTGGAGGAGCGCGTCCGCGAGGGACGGCCGGCACCGCTGCCCGAGCCATCAGCCGAACTGCTCACACAGCTGGAGCCGGTCTACAAGTTCGTCCGGGAGCGGTTCGGCGACCGGGTGCCCGCGACCTGGCGGCACTGACGCCACTTCCGGGGCTGGGTGCGATACTTCGGCCTCCGTCCGCAGCAGAGGAGATCTTCCGTCCATGTCAGGCCAATCGACGTCGGTTTCATCGCCTCCGACAAGCCCACCGGCGATCCGGCTCCACGGTCGCCCGCTCGTCGATGGCCAGCGCACGTACGTGGTGATGGGCATGCCGCGCGGCGGTACGTCACTGGTGGGAGGACTGGTCCGGCTGTGCGGCCTCCCGTTCGGGGAGGGAATGATCGGCAACCACGAGGACCCGGCCTTCAACTTCGACTACATCCGTCGTGCCGGAGGCGATCCGCTCACCGAGATCCGCAGGGCGATCCCCGAGCGCAACGCGGCGTACGACGCTTGGGGGTGGAAGTATCCGCGTGCCACCCGCTATCTCGACGACATCCGCAACGAGCTCCGCAGTCCACACCTGATCGTGGTCCTCCGCGATCCGGTCGCCGCCGCCGGGCGGCACCGTGGCGGCGAGGGCGGCCGGCGCGCGGCCGTGCTCCGCCAGCACGATCTCCAGATGAGGAACCTCGACCTGATCGAGCGATGGCAGGTCCCGACCCTGGCGGTCAGTTAC
The DNA here is from genome assembly GCF_006494815.1 of Nocardioides sambongensis. Classification (NCBI taxonomy): domain Bacteria; kingdom Bacillati; phylum Actinomycetota; class Actinomycetes; order Propionibacteriales; family Nocardioidaceae; genus Nocardioides; species Nocardioides sambongensis. The sequence continues at coordinate 595,605 of NZ_CP041091.1, read as the reverse complement.
GAGCGCGGGATCAGCCAGCCGGTGCGGCTCGCGCGACAGATCGCACGGTTCCTCGGCTTCCCCGTCCCGGAGCGGTCCCGGGTGCTCGACTTCGTCACCCCCGGCCGCTACCAGATGATCGACGGCGACGCCGGCGGACAAGTCACCGGCGCATAGGTCACCGGCGACGTCCCGGCGGGCCCTACCCGAGCAGGGCGTCGACGAAGGCGCCCGCGTCGAACGGCGCCAGGTCGTCCGCTCCCTCGCCCAGCCCGACCAGCTTGACCGGTACGCCGAGCTGGCGCTGGACCGCCACCACGATGCCGCCCTTCGCGGAGCCGTCGAGCTTGGTGAGTGCGATGCCGGTGACGTCGACGACCTCGGAGAACACCTTGGCCTGGACGAGGCCGTTCTGACCAGTGGTCGCGTCGAGGACCAAGAGCACCTCGGTCACCGGGGCCTGCTTCTCGATGACGCGCTTGACCTTGCCCAGCTCGTCCATCAGGCCCTGCTTGTTCTGCAGCCGTCCCGCCGTGTCGACCACGACCGTGTCGACGCCTTCGTCGACGCCGCGCTTCACCGCCTCGAACGCGACGCTGGCGGGATCACCGCCCTCCGGCCCACGGACCACCTCGACGCCGACCCGCTCCCCCCAGGTCGCCAACTGCTCGGTGGCGGCGGCGCGGAAGGTGTCTGCGGCCGCCAGCAGGGTGGTGCGCTCCTCGGCGACCAGGATCCGCGAGAGCTTGCCGACCGTGGTGGTCTTACCGGTGCCGTTCACGCCGACCACCAGCACCACGCCCGGCTTGCCGTCCGCGCCGCTCACGTCGAGCGAACGGTCCAGCGTCGGATCGACCAGCGTGATCAGCTCCTCACGGAGGATCTCCCGGGCCGACGCCCCGTCGGCGCCGCCCTCCACCCGCATCCGGGTGCGCAACCGGTCCACCAGCTCCTGGGTCGGTCCGACACCGATGTCGGCACCGATCAACAGATCCTCGATCGCCTCCCAAGTGTCCTCGTCGAGGTTGTCGCGGCTCAGCAGACCGAGCAGACCACGCCCCAGGGCGCCCGACCCGGCGAGGCGCTGGCGGAGCCGGACCAGACGCGAGGCCGGCTTCTCGGGCTTCTCGAGCGTGGGCGTGGCGGGCTCGGCCGGCGCCACGGGCTCCTCGACGAGTTCCTCGGGCGCGACCTCCGTCTCGGGTGGTGCGGCGGTCGTGGCCTCCTCGGGTGCCAGCACTCCTGTGTCGCCCGCGGGAGGCGTCGAGCGACGACGCCCTCCGGCGAGGAAGCCGATGAGGACCAGGACGCCCAGCACGGCGATCCCGATGACGAGGTAGAGCCACTCCATGGGGTCATCCAATCAGCCGACACCCCGCGCTCGTTCGGCGCGTCCCTGGCACGCCGAACCACGTCGGCGCCCACCTGCTGCGGTAGTTTCGCATCCCCGTCATCTGCAGAGGAGACCGTCGGACCATGGCAGGTCAGCCGAGAACCGCGAGCCCACCGGCGATCCGGCTCTACGACGAACCGCTCCTCGAGGAGCCGCGCACCTACGTCGTGATAGGCACACCACGCGGCGGTACGTCCCTGATCGGTGGACTGGTCCGACTGTGCGGGCTGCCGTTCGGCGAGGGCCTGCTCGACAACCACGAGGACCCGGCGTTCAACTTCGAGGCCATTCAACGCAGCGGGCAGGACCCGGCCACCACGCTGCGCCAGACGGTTCGCCAACGCAACGCCGCCCACCCGGTGTGGGGATGGAAGTATCCACGGGCCAGCCGCTACCTGGATGCGATCCGTTCCGACCTTCGCAACCCGCACCTCCTGGTCGTGCTGCGCGACCCGGTCGCTGCAGCCGGACGCCACCGAGGGGCCGACGGTGGGCGTCGCAGTGCGATCCACCTGCAGCACGAGCGGCAGGTCGTCAACGTCGAACTGATGGAACGCTGGCAGGTTCCCACCCTGGCGATCAGCTACGAACGCGGCGTGGACCAACCGGTTCGGCTGACCCGGCAGATCGCCCGCTTCCTCGGCACGCCCGCACCCGACAAGGTGCGGGTCCGGGAGTTCGTCCGTCCCGGTACCTACCAGAAGATCAAGTGAACGCGCCGCGCTGACGAACCGCCTCGACGCCTCAGCGCTCCCCCGTGCCTTCGAACGCGGCGATCCGGCTCCACAGCGAGTCGAGGAACGCCCCGAACCCGGCCTGCTCACGCTCGAGACCGAAGTTCCCCGTGACCGCGTAGCCCGCTGAACGCAGACTGTCGATCCTCTCCTCGGAGGCCTCGGCCAGTGCGGCCAGGGCGCCTCGATAGTCGTCGACCGCGCCGAAGCCGACCATCAGGCAGTTCTCATCCGGCCGGCAGTAGTCCATGTTCCCGCCGGCGTCCGGCGTGACGACCAGGCTTCCGGCGGCCATCGCCTCCAGACCGGGGAGGTAGGTCCCCTCCTCGCGGTTCGGCGTCGACAAGAAGACGTCGGACCACCCGTAGTGCTGGCTCAGCTCGGTCCAGTCGACGGTGTGCCGGATCGCCCGGAACTCGAACCGCTCATCACCCTCGAGGACGCGGGCGACCGCGTCGCCCACCTCGTTCTTCCACGTCGTGTAGAGGACGCGCAGCGGACGCCCGCGCACGCCCCCCACGCGGTGTCGGCCGAACGGCGCCAGGTCGTGACCGAGGGTGTTCTCCCACAGCAGCGCACGCGGGTCCACCCAGGGACGGATCCGCTCTCCGATCACCGGACTGGTCACGATGCGCGACGCCGGTCGGGTCAGCAACCGCAACGCATAGCCGGAGAGCCAGAACGGGTTCGTGTGGCGCACGTTCTGGACGAGGTGGATCATCCGCTCGGGCGATGCGCCCTCCGGCAGCGCCGGCCGCACCATGTCGTAGTCACGCGGGTGCGCGAACAGGACCAGGGAGTCGGGTCCCATCTCCGGTCGACGCCCCCGGGAGAAGGTGACCCCGTCGTCGCGGCACAGAGCTCCGATCCGTTCGATCGCGAGCACTCCCTCGCCGGGACGATGGGCAAGCGGCGAGATGATCTCCACCGCGTAGCCGAGCGCACGGGCGTGGAGCCCGTAGTCCAGGGTCTTCACCACGCCGCCATACGGGTGGTAGGTGTGCGTCCAGATGTACAGCTTCCGCTCACCGGTGGGTGCGATGGTCACAGGAGCTCCTCGAGCAGCTGCTGGAGCGGCGCAGCGGCGACCGCGGGCGCGAACACCTCGTGCGAGACCCGCACCGCCCCGTCCCGCGCCGACTTCAGTGCCGCCTCGTCCTCCCCGATCCCGCGGAGCACGTCGGTCATCTCCGCGGCGTCGTCGCCCTGAACCAGCCAGCCGGCGCCGTACTGCCGGATGATCGGACTCACCTCGGTGAACGGCGGATGCAGGACGGGAAGCCCGCCGGCGAGAGCGACGACCGACCTCGTCACCATCGCCAGCTCCCGTTCCGGATTGCGCGCGAAGATGTCGAGGCTGAGATCGAATCCGGACATCAGCGCACGGAAGTCGCCGAAGCGCAGGCTCTGGTGGCTGGTCACGGCAGGATGCTCGAAGAGCCGACTCAGTTCCTGAGGCGTCTCCTCGCGAGTGACGCGCTGGCCCCAGTGCCGCGCGACCAGCAGGTCCAGCGTCAAGATGCCCTCGTCCAGCAGCGGCAGCACTGCGGAGGTCCACGCTCCGGGCCGCGACCACGGCTGGAGGTATCCGGTGGCGATGGCGCGGAGCGGACCATCACGCCGCGGAGCGGGTGGCATCGGTGGAACGCCGGGGTTGACGACGGCGAGCGGGAGGTCGGGGACCCCGCTGCGTTCCATCCACTCACGGACGTACGGCAGCTTCTTCGCGCCGTTGGATACGACCGCGTCGCTGCGCGCCAGCGCCGCCGACTTGCGCACTCGCAGCTGCCACAGAGCTTCCTCGAGATCGTCGCGTGCGACGTTCTCCGACATCTCCAGCACCTTGGGAGCGAAGAAGTCGTAGATGAGCCGGCACCGTCCGAGGTCACCGAGCGCCGGCGCATGGTTGGAGTTGCAGATCACCAGTGCGTCGATGGACTGCGCGCGCACGTACTCCGCGATCCGCGTCGGGCGTAGCGCGATGGCACCTGAGGGGGTCGGCGGCGGCAGGGCGCGACCCCAGACCGATCCGGCCAGGCCGGGCTCGATGATCACCACGACCTCGCAGCCGAGCTCACGCAGTCCCTCCGCCATTCCCCACGCACGCAGGCCAGGTGCGGCGACCGGCATGCCCATGCCGGGAACGACGTCGTTGGCGAGGATCGCGACCCGCATCACAGCCGACCTCCCTGCAAGGAGGTGGCGCTCAGCACGACGGCCCGTGAGAGGAGGTCACCCGGCCAACGGACAGAGCGCAGCTCATCGACGTGCAGCATGCCACCGAACGCGGCGTTGAGCTCGTCGACCAGCGTCGAGATCCGAGGGTTCGCCCCGCCGTCCGGAGCGTCGACCACGTGGGCGACCACGATGAACGTGCCACCGGGGTGCAGCAGATCCCGCGCGCGGGCGAACTCGGCCATCCGGCCCGCCCGGTCCTGACCGCCGTCAGGCAGCCGTGCGACCACCACGTGTGGGCTGGGGCCATCGGTCGGCGGGTCACCGACGGCGAAGGTGGCCCGTGCGCAGCGCAGGGCCGTCGTGACCGGACCCGCCAGGTCAGCCGCGCCGCCGAGGAACCCGACCAGCGGCCGGGATTCCATCGTCGCGATGGCATCACCGACCTCCTGCTGCACGACCTCCGCCACGTCGTAGAGCCGCGCCTTCCCACGATGGCGCTGATCCGATCCTGAGCCCGACCCGCTGGCCCACACAGCCTCGGCCAGGTCGTAGCCCTGCGTGAGCTCGGCACGAACCTCGAGACGCTCATCGATCAGACGATCGAACGGCGTCAGGTGGATCAGGAGCGGATGGTGAAGGGCCCCGATGACCTCGGTCGCCACCAAGTCGTGCGGCAGCGTGACGGTCAGCGGAAGGGCTCTGAATCGCTCCCGGTTGAGCTCACCCCACGGGAAGCTGAGAGCGTCCTCCACGACGACCTCGCGCGCATCTGCGAGCGCACGACCGAGCTCGCTCAACGACGTGTTCCAGCCGTCGCGACCGCGACCTCCGTCCGGCCCTTTGCGGCCGGTCCACAACAGGATCCGGTCTGGCCCACCATCAGCCATCAGGCTCGCCCAGGTACTTGTCGCGGAGGGTGCGGAAGCCGCCGTACCTCCGCAGCAGCGGACCAGCCGGGGAGCGGTCCAGCCGGCCCAGCAGCCACATCAGGTCCGTGCGCGCCTCGTCGAGTGCGGCCGACGGAGCCTGCTTCTCTCGGAGCCGCTCGAGCGTGCGCTGCGCGGCGGTCCGCGCCTCGTCTGCCGCGGCGAGTCGCGCACGCAGGTGCGCGACCTCGTACCGCAGGAGCTCGTTCTCCATCTGCAGGTCGCCCACCGCGGTCGCCTCGGCGCGAATAAGTGGCTCCATCACACGGCCTCCTCGGTGTCGGTCAACGATTCCAATGTCTCCCACGTCTCCCGGACGCGGTCGGCGACATCATCGGAGATGGTGCGCAGCGGCGCCGAGCGGCGCCCGGTCACGGCAGGGTCGAAGACCTCGGCAGCGGATACGTCGGCCAGGCTGAGCCCCAGCCGCTCGTTCACCCGCCGCACCACGGGGTATCCGTCGACGACCTGCTGGTGGTTGATGACGAGGCAGTCATCGCGGTGGGTCCGCACGAAGTTCACCAGTCCACGGTTGTAGGTGTCCCACAGACGCAGCCCGTGGTCGGGCTCGCTGAAGAACCGTCGGTGATCGGCCTCATTTCCCCGACCGTGCAGCAGGTCGTCGGCCTGGCGGGTCTCCAGGGACCGCACGCACTCGGCCGGATCGCGGTAGACGACGAGGAACTTCGCGTCGGGCAGCAGATAGTTCCAGGCGCCGAGGAACAGGCACACCCGCGGGTCCTTGAACCCCCACGTCGAATAGGCCAGCTCGCGCTTACGGATCAGGGCGACCATCGCCCGCCAGTGATCAGGACCGATGAAATGTGGGAACGCCGCGTCCCACTGCCAGTCCGAGCCGTGACGCTCCAGGATCGCCCGATGCAGTCGAAGGAACTCGGTGTCCTCGAAGTGGCCGTAGGGATTCGAGGGACGGCTGCCGAGAAGCTCGTCGCCGACGAAGAGCCCGGCCTCAACCAGCAACTGCGTCACCAACGACGTTCCACTGCGGTGGAACCCAGCCACGATCAGCTGCATCTGTCCTCTCCGTCCGATGTGTCCGGCTCCTCCGGCGCTTCGCCGGAGACTACCCGAGCACCGTGCTGGTACCGCGCACACCTCGAACGGCCTGTCGCTGGGCGCCGGGCGTGGGACAGGTGACCGATCCCGGCCTCCGGGGCGGGCGCGGGCTAGGCTGGCGCCGGATCGTCGGATCTCGGTCGACGGCGGGAGGGAGTGGTCCGTGCGGGGGATCGACTGGGGGCGTTCCCGGACGCGCCGCAACCGCGTCACGGTCGCTCTTCTGGTGCCGCCCGTCGGGCCCGCCAGCGACCTGATGCGCACCACCGTGCTGCGCGCCAACGCCCTGATCCAGGACCACGAGGTCGAAGTCGTCGGCGTCGGCCGAGCCGTGCCACGGCCGGCGGACCTCGAGCCCGACATCGATTTCCGCACGCTGGAGGGCGCTGCGACCGACGCCGGGCTCGCTGCCCTCTCCGCGGACATCCTGGTCACCTCGACCGCCGGGCTGCTCGCGAAGGCCTCGCTGCTCTGCCGACGCGACGCTGCGCTGATCCACCTGGAGACGACCGTTCTCGGCGAGACCGAGGCGGAGACCCTCGCGGCCTTCGCCTCCCGGGCGGACGCCATCGTGACGCCGACCGCATCGGGGCAGGACCGACTGCGCGACCTGCTCGGGCCGGTCGCGAGCCGAGTCCGGCTCCTGCCCTCCCCCGCGCCTTCGGCGCCGCGCTCAGCGCTCGAGCGGCCGGTGGTCCTCGCGGTGGGGCGAGCGGACGGCACTCGCCAGCACGACCACGCGGTCCGCGCATTCGGTCGCGTGGCCGACCAGTTGCCGGGGTGGCGGCTCCGCCTCATCGGCTCCGGCCCGGGGCGGGGCCGTCTCCAGGCGATCGCCGATCGCGAACGGTTCGGCGACCGGATCGAACTGGCCGATACCGTCCGCATGGACGCGGAGCTGAGCGCGGCATCGATCGGTCTGCTCACCTCCCGCAGCGAGGGCGACCAACTGGCCCTGCTGCACGCGATGTCGGCCGGACTGCCAGTCATCGCCTACGACTGCCCGACGGTGCCCTCCGAGGTCCTCACCCACGGGGTCGATGGCTATCTGACCCCTCAGGGCGATGAGGCGGCGGTGGCCGAGCGCCTACTCCTCCTCGCGCGCGACGCAGACCTTCGTGCCAGGGTCGGCGAGGCGGCGCTCGCCACAACCCGACGTTTCGCGCCGGCGTCCTTCGAAGCGGGATGGCGGGAGATCGTGAGCGAAGCGAGGGCGTCGCGCCGCTTGTCGCCCGCGGTTGCCACGAAGGAGCCGGGCCCGATGCTCGACATCAGGCCACCGACGGTCACACCGCAGCAGTTCCGTGCGGACCTGCTGAGCGTTGTGGTCCGCGAGTTCGCCGTCATCGACGGATGGTTCGTCCTGCCAGGGCGCGACGGGCAACCGCCGACCGTCGTCGTCCCCGACGACCAGCGCGCGAGCGCCATCGAGGCGCTCGGCCGGGCGGGACTGCCCGACACGGTCAGCCTCGCGATCACCGAGAGCGACGGATGGCAGGTGGGACGCGGAGCGGTTGCGGCGATGTGCCGGTCACTTCCCCGGATGATGGTTCGCGGACTCAGCCTCGAGCCGTGGCCCGACGTCGAAGGTGCACGATCGCACCTGTGCGACGGATCCGGTCTCCGCGCCGAGTTCTGGCTGCGCGACCACGACGGGGTGCTCCATGCCCCGGGACCCAACCCGTTCGTCCGTCGGGTGCGGCCCGATCACGTCGGCACGATCTCCGTCGAGGGCGTAACGGCTCCGGGCCTCTCAGTCCTGGCAGGCCCGTACTACGACGAGTGCCGGTTCCCGATCGACGCCGTGTTCACCTGGGTGGACGACGGCGACCCCGACTGGCACTCGGCGAAGTCGCGCGCGCTGTCAGCGGCCCCGCAAGGCGCCGGAAACGACGCTTCCTCCGGCGACGCACGCTTCCGCAATCGCGACGAGCTCCGCTACTCGTTGCGCAGTCTCCACACCTTCGCGCCGTGGATCCGGACGATCCACCTGGTCACCGCCGGCCAGCGTCCCTCCTGGCTGGTCGATCATCCGCAGGTCCGGCTGGTCGACCATTCCGAGATACTCCCTGCCGACGCGCTCCCCACGTTCAACTCACACGCGATCGAGACGGCGCTGCATCGCATTGAGGGATTGAGTGAGCACTTCCTCTACTTCAACGACGACTTCTTCCTCGGCCGGCCACTCACGCCGGAGGCGTTCTTCACCGCCGGCGGGCTCCCGAAGGTGTTCACGGCTCCGGGTCCGATCGGCGTTCCCGGGAGCGACGATCCGCCGTTCGAGGGCGCCGCAGCCCTCAACCGGGCCCTCCTGCACGAGCGGTTCGGCGCAACCATCACCCAGCACCTGCTCCACATCCCCTACCCGCTGACGCGCAGCCTGTTGGGCGAGGCGGTCCACACCTTCCCCACCCAGGTCGAGCGGACCGCCCGCGCCCGGTTCCGCTCCAGCACGGACGTGTCGCTCGTGTCGTCGTTGGCTCCCCATTTCGGGATGCTGGCCGGCACCGCCGTCGAGTCCCTGCTGCCGACACGCTTCGTGGACGCGAGCCGGCCCAACCTGCCCGGCGTGCTGAGCGATCTCCTCGATCGCGAGCTCCACACCTTCTGCATCGGCGACCACCACGCGTACGCGCTCCCCCACGACGAGGTGGACCGACTGCTGGCCGGGTTCTTCGACCAGTACTTCCCCGTGCGAGCGCCGTGGGAGCGCGAACCGACGAGCTGAGCCTCGTTCAGCGCCGGGGCCGGAACCGCGCCAGCCAGGCGCGTGCCCGCTGGGAGGGACGTGCCGCGAGGCGGGCGTTCTCGCACTCCAGACGCTGTACCTGCTGGCGGAGGCGGCGTACCTGCTGGCGCCGCTCAGCCGCGTCCACGGTGCGCTGGTCCATGGTCAGGTCGCTGGCCAGGCCGTAGAGAGCGTCGTAGCGCTGGTGGAGGTCGTCGAGGAGATCCAGGACCACCCCGTCCTCGGGGTCCGCGACGAGGCCCTCGGCGGCCGACCAGAGCTCCTCGGCCAGATCGCGCACCACGGAGTGCACGGACATCTCGTCCCAGCTCACCTTGCTGCGGTGCAGAGAGGAATCGATGAAGTCGTCGATCGCATGGGGGGCGTCGGTGACGTCCCTCGTCACGCCCAGTCCCAGTGAGCGGTCGGCGTGGCGCAGGGCGGTGCGCCAGTCGGACATGAGGTCGACGTAGCTGACGAACGCTCGGCGGTCCCCACGGGTCGCCCGCTCCGTCACCAGCAAGGCATGGCACCAGGAGGCGACGTTCGCGGTCTCCCGCGCCCGACGGAGCTCGGCGCTCTGCCCGACCAGGTAGTGCGTCTCCCGCGAGCGGGCCACCTCCGCCGGGTGACGCAGCATCGTCAGGAACGCGATGTCCAGGCCGGCGGCTGCGGCCGAGTCACGCCAGAGACGATGGAACCAGAAGGTCCGCGGGTCCTTCACGACGAGATCCTGTGCGGCGGTCGACGACGTGAGCCACTCGGTGAGCCGGACGACGGCGGTCTCGGCTGCGGCATGTTCCTGCGCCAGTTCCAGTGCCCGCGGCCGTACGTCGTTGGTGCGCACGCCCGCGCCGGTGAGCAGAGCCTCGTGGAAGTCGACCACCCACTGGGGCTCGTAGAAGCCGCGGGGGTTGCTGTCGTCGGCAGGCACCTCGGGTTGCGGGACGGACATCCCCAGCCTGGCCAGGGCCCCCGCGACCGTGCTCGTGCCGCTCCGGCCCGCCCCGACGACGAGCAGCAGCTGGGGGCGCGTGGGCTCGACCTCGTTTGTCACGCCCGTCATTCTCGCCGAGCCGGCGCCGTGCGCGCGCGGTGCCCCGGTCACCGGCGCGCCGGGCGTCCGCCCGGAGCTAGCCTGATCGCGAGACCATGTCCGACCGCTTCGCGTGGTGGCGCTGACTCCGAAAGGATGAACCGCTGTGGATCAGCACGAGATCGATGACCTGTTCGCCGCGCACTGGCGACCAGGATGGGGTTCGGTGGCGGCCGACGAGGTGCCCCACTTCGAGGAGATGATCCGGCGTCACCGTCCGTCGAGTTTCCTCGAAGTGGGCACCGCCTCCGGTCTGTCCGGCGGGATTCCTGCCGCCTCCTCGAGGAGAACGGTGGCGAGTCCTTCACGACGTTGGACCACGACAACACCTTCTTCGGCGACCCGACCGAGGCGAACGGCTTCTTAATCGAGCAGATCTACCCCGTGGGCGCCGTACGGGTGGACCAGCGTCCCTTCACCACCACCCTGGATCTACCCGAGCTCGGCGAGCACTTCGACATGGCATTCGTCGACGCCAACCACCAACATCCCTTCCCGACACTGGACACCCTGCTCATCCGCCCGTTCCTCCAGGGCTCGAGCATCGTCCTGCACCACGACCTGAAGCTGTACAAGAACCAGGAGATCCCTTCGGCATCGGACCGAAGTACCTGTTCGACCAGCTCCCTGACACGCATCGAGGCCTGTTCGATGGCAACCAGGAGAACCTCTTCTGGCTCGATCTCAGCCTCGCCCTCGAGGAGTTCGAGAGGTCCGCCACGGACGCGCTCCTCCTCCCCTGGTCGCTGAGGACCCGAATGCCGGCCCGCCTCGTGGACAGGGTCACCGACCTGCTCGGCACCCACTACGCGCCGGCCGTCGCCGAAGCCTTCGCGACCGGCGCCGCGCGCTACAACCGGCCTCTGCGCGCCCGCGAGATGAAGGCGACTCCGCGCGAGGGCGAAGGACCAGCGCCACCGGCCGCCGGCGAGACCCGCTCCGTGCTCGAGCGTCTTCTGCGGCGCTGACCCCAGCATCCGGGTGACTCGACCGGTGGGTGGGGGCGCAGTAGGTGGTAGAACTGCGGCCATGCCTGGAGTGGTGCGCTGATGGATCCGGTTGCCCGTTTCCGCGACGAGGCCTGGACCGCGGGGGTGATCGGACTCGGGTACGTCGGTCTCCCGCTGGCGGTCGCCGCGGCGGACGCCGGGCTCGACGTCATCGGCTTCGACATCTCTGACGCGCGCGTACGAGCCCTGGAGGGCGGCCACTCGCACGTCGGCGACGTCAGTGACGCCGAGTTGGCAACCGCGGTCTCCCGCGGGGTCAGGTTCACCACCGACGCGTCCGAGCTGAGCAAGGCCGACGCGATCTTCATCGCTGTGCCGAGTCCACTGGGACGCAACCGCCAGCCCGATACCTCCTTCATCGAGTCCGCCGCAAAGACCCTCGCCGAGGTCGCCCGGCCCGGCCAGCTGATCTCGCTGGAGTCCACCACCTATCCCGGCACCACCGAGGAGATCATCGTGCCTGCCCTCGAGGCAGCCGGTCTGGTGCTGGACCGCGACGTGTTCGTCTGCTTCTCGCCCGAGCGGGTCGACCCGGGCAACACCCTGCGGACAGCCGACATCGCGAAGGTCGTCGGCGGGGTCACGCCCCTGTCCGGCGAGGTGGCGGCGGCGGCGTACGGCAGGCTCGTCGTCTCGGTCCACCAGGTCTCGACCGCCCGCGCGGCCGAGCTGACGAAGCTCCTCGAGAACACCTACCGTGCGGTCAACATCGCGCTCGCCAACGAGCTGGCACAGATCTCGCACGCCTTCGACGTCGACGTCTGGGAGGTGGTCGACGCGGCCGCGACCAAGCCGTTCGGGTTCCAGGCCTTCTATCCAGGCCCGGGCGTCGGCGGACATTGCATTCCCCTCGACCCTCAGTACCTGGCCTGGCGGGCCCGCGAGAAGCAGGTGACCACTCGCTTCATCGACGTGGCCGAGGACATCAACGTGCACATGCCGGACTGGGTGGTCGAACGGATCCGGGATGTCCTGAACGAACGCGGTCTAGCGGTGAACGGCACGTCCATCCTGCTGGTCGGCATGGCCTACAAACGCAACATCTCCGACGACCGCGAGTCCCCCAGCGTCGATGTCATGCACCGCCTGGGGAGACTGGGCGGGCGCCTCGGGCTCCTCGACCCTCTGGTCGACCCCGACACGCTCGCGCGCCATGGCCACGAGGTGGTCACCGAGGTCACTCCGTCGACCTGGGACCTGGCCGTGGTGCTGACCGACCATGACGGGCTCGACTACACGGCCCTGGCCGCCCAGGTCCCCGTCGTGTTCGACACGCGCGGCGTGTACCGACGGCGCGGGGTGGAGGCCGCGAATGTCGTCCTCCTATGATCCGGCCATGACCCAGCAGCCTCGGACCTCGCAGGGTCGGCCGGAAGCCCCGTGGATCTTCGTCGGGGGCACGGGAAGGTCAGGGACCACGGTCACGGCCGCCGCGTTGGCGAAGACCCAGGCACTGACACAGTCGCCGACCGAGCTGCGTTTCCACATCGACCGGGACGGACTGCTCGACCTCGCCAGCGGCGACACCACGCTCCAACGCTTCCGGGAGAAGATGCTCGGACGCTGGTACGTGCACCGCAGTGGTCTGGGTGGCATCCGTGGCGTGAGCAACTACATCGAGCGCGACCGCCTGGTCCAGATCCTGGACGGTCCGCTCCCGCACGACCAAGGCCCGAGATCGGTCGCCGCCGTGTTGTGGACGGAGCTCGTGGGCGCCATGTTCGGCCCTGGTCGCTTCGTCGAGATGACGCCGGGCAACATGGCGCGCGCCGACGATCTCAGCCGCCTGCTCGACCACCGCGCCGTGATGATCAACGTCGTGCGGGACGGACGTGACGTCGCCATGTCGCTGACCCGAATGGGGTGGGGCCCGACGACCCGATCGCCGGACTCCACTGGTGGGCCCATCGCGTCCGCCTGGCCGACAAAGCCCGCCGACTGTGCGCCTCGCCCTTCCTCTCCGTTCGACTGGAGGACCTCGCCACCCAAGGTGAGCAGTCCCACTGGGCGGCCGCGCTCGCTGACCATGTCGGAGTCCCGGTCGAGGAGATGGAAGCAGCGATGGCGACCTTCAGCCCCGACGTGGTCAAGTCGGGCGGATGGCGTGAATCGATCCGGGCCCGGCGTCAGGCCCGGATCGATGCTACGTACCGCGACCTGTGGATCGAGCTGCGCGACGAAGGAGTCGAGGGTCTACCGGCGGCACCGGACCAGGCCGGCTGATGCCACATTACGGCGGAGAGGTGCCGTTCCCGCTGTTCGATCACGCGGATGCGATCGAACGCATCAAGGCAGCTGTCGCGGCGCGCGAGCCGTTCAGCATGATCCGGGTCGGCGACGGCGAAGCGGTCACACTCTCGATCGACGACTCCGCATGGCTCCAGGACCTCGACTACTTGAGTAGTCACTGGGGGGCCGAACGGGTGACGCTCGCGGCAGTGAAAGAAGTGCAGCTGGATCTTCGTGAGGCCCTGCGAAACGCCGACCTGATCGGTCTGCGCGACGACGTCGTCAACGCGACGATGCCGATCGAATTGCTCGATCGGCCCAGCGCGGAGACCGCGGCGTACGTGCGCAACGAGTTTCCTTTGCGCAGCAACGAACGTCAGGTCCTGAGTGACATCGGGGGCCGGCGGCTCGCGATGGTCAACGCACGGATGCGTGAGCGGGAGTGGGCGCCGCACCAGCAGTTCTGCAGCGCGTGGATCCATTGGGAGCTGCTGGCCTCCGGCGCACTCGACGAGATCCTGGATGCCGCACCCGCCGTCGCCCTGCTGACCTCCAAACCCGAGTTGGGGGCTGTGGTCCGTGAGCGCTTCGGTGTGAGGGTGTCGGTGATACCCGTTCCCGACAAGTACGTGGAGGTCCCGATGTCGGCAGCGCACGTGCCTGATCGCTACCGGGTGATCCAGCGCGAGCTCGACCTCGAGCCCGGCACGCTGGCCCTGGTCGGAGCCGGCATCCCCGGCAAGGCGTACTGCCACTGGCTCAAGGACCGGGGATGCGTCGCGCTCGACATCGGATCTGTGACGGACGCGTGGGTCGGCAAGCCGTCACGCCCGCTCGTGCTGGCCTCCCGTTTCGGTGTGCCCGGCGGCAACTCCGTGCCCGACGAGCTGCGCCTCGGTCCCGGCACGCCCCCGACCGCACGAAGACTGACTCCCCGTTGGAAGCCCGAGCGAGCGCGCCCATGACGCCCCCCATCCTGGTCCTGGGCTCTCCCCGCTCGGGAGCCGCTGCGGTGGCCGGCCTGCTCGTCCGCGCCGGAGGGGCGCGCACGGCGGAGTTGCTGCCGCCCTCGGAGACGCAACCGATGGGCGCCTTCGAGACCTACGGCATCAGCCAGGCTCACCGCGACCTGCTCGCGCAGATGGATCGCGATGTGACCTGCCCACCGAGCGCGTTCGAGCCGGACCGGCTCGACCTCTCGTCCCTGGCCGAGCAGCTGCGACTACACCAGGACATCGACCAGCCCTGGTTGGTGAAGGACCCTAACCTCACCTTTCTGCTTCCGGCATGGCGAGCACTCGGGGTGGAACGCGTGCGCCTGGTGGCCGTCGTCCGGCAACCGGCCGACGTCATCAGGTCGCTGGTCCAGCACGACGGCCTCACCCAGCTGGCGGCGGAGGCCCTCGTCGAGGCACACCTGAACCGCCTCGCCGCCCTCGCCATCGACGCGCCGATGGCCGTTGTCGAGTTCGGAGCGGATGCCGACACCGTGCTGGGGCAGGTGCGAGCCGTCGCGGAAGCACTGGAGCTGCGGTGGAACACCTCCGGCGAGAGCGTCTACGACCCCGGCCTGGTCAAGCAGCGGTCAGCGCTTCGCGATCCCACGCCCGCCTTCACGCGTCTGGTCGAGGCGGCGAGCCCTCCGGGCCGCCTCTCGGAGGTCGACCTCGCCACGCTCCCTGCTGCCCCACCACACCCCTGGCCCCTACCGACGCATGCCGGACCACAGCACGTCCGGCGGCGGCGCAAGCTGTGGCGACTGGCGGAGTTCTCGCCGACCGATCACGCCCACGTCGTGGAGGTCGACGTCTCCGATGTCGACCAGACCGCGATCCCGGGACCGCCCGGCATCGAGGTGCAGCGCATCGTCGCCACCGACCCGAGCCACCTCGGCCGTGCGTTGGGCACAGCTACCGCCTCCCCCGACGGGCTGATCGTCACGGCGATGACCGATGGTCTCCCCTCCTCCGACGTCGAGCTCCTGCTCCGGACCGCGCACGCCCACACGGCACCGTACGCAGAGCTCGTGCTCGACCTCCCTGAGCCGGCGGAGGCGCTCAGCCACGTGGTGCCGGCGCCGACCGGTGGACCGACTCGGGTCGATGTCGAGGAGGCGGCAGAAAGGACCGGCTGGCGCGTCCGACGCTCCGCGAGGATCTCGCCCGGCTGGATCGGCTTGGTGCTGGACAAGACCCCGGAGTCGAGCGCTGCTTCGCGCGGAGCCCTTGACGAGGAGGTCGAGACGCTGAGGGACCGCGTCGCGGCGCTGGAAGAGGTCGTCAACCGGCCGGTCAGACGCTGGCGATGGCGCCGATGACCGCGCGGACTCCGTTGGTCACGATCGTCGCAGTCCTCGAGCGTGGATTCTCCGAGCGCTTGGTGGACACCCTGGACCGAACCATCGACGGCGAGCGGCACGAGCTCGTCGTGGTCGCGAACGGGGTGGCGCCTGCCGTCGTGCCCGATCTGACCTCGTGGCCGGGGGCACTCCAGCTGATCGTCAATGACCAGCGCGTTCGCCTCGGCCCGGCCACCTGCCAGGCCATCCGGGCGTCGACAGGTGAGTTCATCGTGCTCGCGCACGACGACCTCGAGGTGCTGGAACCGCGGTGGCTCGACCAGCTCGTGGAGGGATTCACCGACGGTGTGGTCGCCACCGGTCCGGCCGCGGGAGCCGCCTACTTCGAGCCGAGCAACGGCGGAGCGCGACCGGTCCCCGCCCCTGCGCGATCGGGCGAGGCGCCGGTGATCACGGGGTGCCTGGCGATACGACGATCCGACCTCCTCGCCACGCTTCCCGGCGATCTGGCCCCGGCGGCGACCGAGTGGGATCACTGCCTGCGCCTGGGAGCGTACGGCCGACTCGCCGTCATCGACCGACCGCTGGTGCGGCTCCATGGCGACGGCTTCCGTGAGGTCTCCCGCCGAGATGGGCGCACCCAACGCAACGCCGACCTCCGATCCTTCAACCGGATCTGGGGCCCGAGCCTCCTGCGACGCCTGCGCGAGGAGGTCAGCGACGACACGCAGACGTTCTTCCGCGCGCCCGGTTCGCTCATGCTCAAGCTCGTCACCGGCTCGCCGGCTCAGGGGGAACCCGTGAGCGCCGCACTCACCGAGCAGGCGCAGGCCGCAGGGTGGAGCACGACGACAGGAAGACCACCTTCGGCTGACCTGGCCATCGCGCTGGGTCCGCCTAAGGACGTGCAGTGGCTGGCGGGGCAGGGACTCTCGGTGGCGGCCGTGGTCGACGACGTGGCCGGTTGGACCAGTAGCGGCGCTCTCGATGCCGCGCACGTAGTACTCGCCGGCGACGACCGCACGGCGGCCCGCCTCGAGGCCGCCTGGGGCAGCGGGAACGTCACCGTCGAGCCGCGGTTGCGGCAGCCCGGCCCGGGGCTGCTGCGCGTCCTGCGTGATGCCGCGCGACCGCGGCCCGACACCCTCCGGATCGGCGTCAGCACCTGCGCGCCGGACTGGCCCACCGCCCGGTTCTGGGGGGACACTCATCTCGCCCGCGGCCTGGGGCGGGCGTTGCGGCGCTGTGGCCACGAGGCAGTCGAGCTGACCGTCGACGACTGGGAGCGTCAAGCCGCCGCCGCGTGTGACGTCGTCGTCCATCTGCGTGGCCTGCGTCGCCGTCCGGCTGCCACCGGACAGTGGAACGTGCTCTGGGTGATCAGCCACCCGGACCGCATCGAACCCGGCGAGTGCGACGAGTACGACCTGGTGGCCTCGGCGAGCGCACAGCATGCCGAGCAGCTCTCCCAGCAGCTCCGCCGCGAGGTCTATTACCTGCCGCAGGCCACGGATGCCGACACGTTCCGCATCGGTCCCACCTCCGCTGCCTACGATGGAGCGGTGCTCTACGTTGGCAACGCCCGATGGCCACACCGACGGGCGCCCCGCTGGCTGCTGCGCACCGGGTGCGACTTCGACCTCTACGGCAAGAACTGGGAGGACTTCCCCGAGGCACGCTTCGTCCGCGACGAGTACATCGCCAATCGCGACCTCCCGGCCGCGTACCGCTCGGCGGCGCTCGTCGTCGCCGATCACCACGGCTCCATGCGGACCAACGGATTCGTCGCCAACCGGCTCTTCGACGTGCTCGCGTCCGGGGGCGTGGTGCTCTCTGACAACGTCCCCGGGTTGTCCCTGCTCTTCGACGATCTGGTCCCGACGTACCAGAACCCCGACGAGCTGCGTGGCCAGGTCCACCGACTGGTCGCCGAGCCCACCCGACGTCGTGAGCTCGCGGCGTCCGGTCGCGACCTGGTCCTGAGAGAGCACACACTCGACCACCGAGCCTTCAGGCTGCTCGAGCTGCTCGACTCGCTCTGAGCACCGTCCGTCCACGCAGCCTCGGGATGCCTCCGATGCCCGAGTCGGCCCGCAACGCTGGGAGAACCATCGTCTAGAGTGCCCGTGACCGCCACCCAGGGAGGACCTTCTCGGATGCTCACACGGATCGCCGCCAGCCTGCGGAACCGATTTGGCAACAGCGTTCCTTCCCGGCAGCCGATCCCCCTTCCTCCGGGAGAGCTGCGCATGGGTGGTCGCCACTTCAAGGACGACGAGGCGTTCGTGCGGTCGGCGACCGAGGATGTCCGCCGCCTCAATGAGTTCGGGCTGCAGAAGGACTCTCGTCTGCTGGACTGGGGCTGCGGGGCGGGTCGTCTCGCCGTCGGCGTACGCGAGCGTTGGGGACGCATCGGGCTGTACCACGGGGTCGACGTCCAGAAGCGACTGATCGACTGGGCCGAGGAGAACCTCACCGCACCGGGCTTCACCTTCAGCTTCGTCGACATCGCCAACGCCCGCTACAACAAGCGGGGTGCGCAGGACCACTCGATCCCCGGCGCAACCGGCGACTACGACGCGTTCTACGCCTACTCCGTCTTCAGCCACATGCTGAGCGCCGAAGCCCGTCCCTACCTGGCCGAGATCCGGCGGTTACTCTCCGACAACGGGTTCGCGTTCTTCACCGCGTTCGTCGAGGACAGTGTGGTCGACGAGGCGGAGAACCCGGAAGGCTACGGCCCCATGGAGTGGCGTGGCCCCCTGCACTGCGTGCGATTCGAACGCAGCTTCTTCGACACGATGGTCACCGAGGCCGGCCTGACGATCGACCGATTCGAGCACGGCAACGAGACGGACGGACAGTCCATGTACGTCGTCCGGCCGGCCGGTCAGCGCTGACGGAGCAGCTCGACCTCGTCCTCGTCGAGGGTCGGGGCACCGCTGGCGGCCCGGCCCATGGCGTCGCCCAGCCACGGCACGCCCGGCACCTTCTCCCCGCGGTGGGGATAGGCGACGTAGAGGACGACACCTCCGGCGACGAGCAGGCAGACCAGCATCGCGAGCGTCAGGTACAGCACGCAGTTCCTTCCGAGTGATCCCCCGGGCGCGAACGGGCCCCCGCGGTCGAGGTGAACGGTACCGGCGCTCCGGTGACGGGGCTGCATCGGTGGCGCCACGATACGGTGGCCCGGTGGAGCTGGCGCCCTTCGACCTCACCGTGCACATCGGCAGTGGGAAGACCGGCACGACCTCGCTGCAGGCCTTCCTCGCGGACAACCGGGAGGAGCTGGTCCGCCGGGGCTGGCTCTACCCGCGGACGCCCGGCCCGGCCCGGCACGTGCAGTTCGGCATGTTGATGATGCCCGACAACGAGCTGACGCAGTACCGCGCCTGGAAGCGCAGCGGGGAGACCGACCCGGAGGCCTTCCGCCGGCGCGTCCGGCGCCGGCTCCTCTCCGAGATCGGCGAGGCGGCCGTCGACAACGTGCTGATCTCCGATGAGGGGATGTTCAGCTCATCCCCCCGCCGGATCGCGCAGGTCCGCCGGTTCGCCGACAACCGTGCCCGGTCGCTGCGGCTCGTCGCCTACGTCCGCCGCCAGGAGGACCACCTGCTGAGCCGCTACCAGCAGGTCGTGAAGATGGGCAACACCGCCCGGTTGACCGAGTGGTACGCCGCCAACGGGGGCCGGATGTACGACTACCACGCGGTGCTGCGGCGCTGGCGCGACGGCGCCCGCGCCGACGCGCTGGTGGTGCGCCCGTTCGAGCGTGCGAAGTTCCACCAGGGGTCGCTCTACCAGGACTTCGTCGACGCGGCCGGGATGGGGATCCGGGCCGACCAGCTCGTCGCGCCCAGCGACCGCAACGAGAGCCTGTGCGCGGAGGCCGTCGAGCTGCTGCGGCTGATCAACCTCTTCCGGATCGAGGAGCAGGGCGCGGAGCCGTGGCAGATCACCAACGCGCCCCTGGTCCGGACGCTCGCGATGGAGTCCGGCCCGACGCTCAGCCTCCCCCGGTCCGACCTCGACGCCTTCATGGCGCGGTGGGAGGAGCCCAACCGTCGCGTCGCCGAGGAGTTCCTCGAGGAGGAGGACCGCCCGCTGTTCTCCTCACCGAGCAGGAAGGAGCGGGTGGACGTCCAGCGCCTGGACCCCGCCCGCCTCGACTACTACCTGCCGTTGCTGGGCCTCCCCGAGGCGGAGTGGGCCGGCATCCGCCGGGTCGCCGAGCGCGAGGCCGCGGCCTGACTCCCGGGGGTCAGCGCAGCAGCGGCGTCACCGCGTCCCGTACGACGTCCGGCAGCGGCGTGACCGGGCGGGCCGGGTCGGTGTTGTCGACGTACACGTGCACGAAGCGGCCCTCGGCCCGAGCCAGCGCGCCGTCGTCCTCGGGGTCGCCCTGGAACAGGCCGACCCGGTAGATCACCGAGGAGGTGCCGACCTTGTCGACCACCAGCCCGAGGTCGATCGGGTGCGGGTAGCCCGCCTCGGCGAAGTACCGGCAGGAGACCTCGGCGACCACGCCGATCGCGGGCAGGGTGCGGATGTCCGTCCCGGTCGCCTCGGCCAGGTGCGCATTGACCGCGGTGTCGATGAGGTCGAAGTAGCGGGCGTTGTTGAGGTGGCCGTAGACGTCGTCGTCGGACCACCGCGTGGTCGCCTGCCGCCAGGTGACGTAGTCGGCACGGGTGGGTCGTTCGACGGGCATCAGACGGATTGCTCCTCGCGCAGGCGTTGGCTGATCACGGCGGAGACGCCGTCCCCGCGCATGGTCACACCGTAGAGCGCGTCGCCCACCTCCATGGTCCGCTTCTGATGGGTGATCACCAGCAGCTGCGAGTTCTCCCGCAGCTCCTCGTAGATCTCCAGCAGCCGGCCGAGGTTGGTGTCGTCCAGCGCGGCCTCCACCTCGTCGAGGATGTAGAAGGGCGAGGGCCGGGCCTTGAACAGCGCCACCAGGAACGCCACGGCGACCAGGGAACGCTCGCCGCCCGAGAGCAGTGAGAGCCGCTTGACCTTCTTGCCCGGGGGCCGCGCCTCGACCTCGACGCCGGTGGCCAGCATGTCGCTGGGGTCGGTGAGCACGAGCCGGCCCTCGCCGCCGGGGAAGAGCCGCGCGAACGTCTGGTCGAACGCGGCGGAGACGTCGGCGTAGGCCTCGGTGAAGACCTGCTCGACCCGGGCGTCGACGTCCTTGACGATGTCGAGCAGGTCCTTGCGGGTGGCGCGCAGATCCTCCAGCTGCTCGGAGAGGAACTGGTGCCGCTCCTCCATCGCGGAGAACTCCTCGAGCGCCAACGGGTTCACCTTCCCCAGTTGGCTGAGGGCGCGCTCGGCGGCGCGCAGGCGCTTGGCCTGCTCCTCGCGCACGTAGGGGACGGTGCGCTGCGGGCGCTCCGCGTCGGCGTCCGGCGCATCCTCGGTCTGCTCGCCGGGCTCGTGCCTGGTCGGGGTGGCCGGGTCGTCGAGCACCGGGACCGGCTGGTCCGGGCCGTAGTCGGCGACCAGGGCGTCGGGCTCCAGGCCGAGGTCCTCGAGCGCCTTGCTCTCCAGCTGCTCGATCCTCATCCGCTGCTGGGCCCGCGCCATCTCGTCGCGGTGCACCGAGCTGACCAGCTCCTGCAGCTCGCGGTCCAGGTCGCGCAGCGCGCCGCGGACCCGGCGTAGGTCGTCCTCACGACCGCGACGGGACTCCTCGACCACGCCGCGCTCCGCGGAGGCCCGTTCGATGGACATCTCCAATCGGGCCAGGATGAAGTCCGCGGCGCGGGCGACTGCCTCACCCGCACGGCCCTCACGCCGCAACCGCTCGCGGCGTTCGGCCGCACGGGCACGCGCCTCACGTTCGGCCGCCGCAGCCCTGCGCATGCCGTCCACCCGTCCGTGCAGGGCGCGACCGCGCTCCTCGGAGGTCCGCAGCGCCAGACGTGCGTCCATCTCGGCCTGACGGGCGGTGCGGGTGGCCTCGACCAGCCGCTCCTGGTCGGTGGTGTCCGGCTCGTCCTCGTCGGTCTCCTCGGCCTTCTCCAGGCGCTGCTCGAGCTCGGCCAGGCCGACCAGTGCCTGCTCGCGTGCGGACTCCGCCTTGGCGATCGCCTCGGTCATCCGCTCCGCCTCGGCGCGCGCCGAGCGGGCCAGCGAACCGTGTTGGCCGAGCTCCTCGGCCACGGCCGCCAGGGTCGCGTCGGACTCGTGCAGCTTGGCGAGCGCGACGTCCACCCGACGCTGCGCCTCCTCGCGCTCGGTCTGCAGCCGGGCGAGGTCGAAGCCGAGACGCTCGCCGGCCGCGGTGGCCTCGGTGAGCGCGGCGGCGGCCTCGTCCACGGCTGCCTGGATCTCGATCAGCGATTGCTTGGCCCCCGACCCTCCGGCCGCGTAGTGGGCGCCGAACAGGTCGCCCTCGCGGCTCACCGCGACCACGTCCGGCAGCTCCCCGACCAGCCCTCGCGCGGCGGCCAGGTCGTCGACCACGACGGTCTTGTGCAACAGCCGGGTCAGGCCGCCCCGCACCGCGTCCGGGCAGTCGACGACGTCCACCGCGTACGTCGTACCGGTGGGCAGTTCGGGCCAGTCCGAGCGGTCGGCGAGGTAGCCGCCGAGCAGCAGGCCGGCCCGCCCGAGGTCCTCGTTCTTCAGGTGGCGGAGCGCACCCACCGCTGCGTCGGCGTCGGCGACGGCCACCGCGTCGGCGGCGGCGCCGAGTGCGGTGGCGACCGCGGCCTCGTAGCCGGAGCGCACGGTGACCAGGGCGGCGACGGAGCCGAGGAGTCCGGAGACCTCGTCGTCGGCGGCGAGCAGGGCGCCGGCGCCGTCGCGCCGGTCCAGTCCCAGCTCGAGGGCCTCCTTGCGGGCGCTCAGGGCGGACTTGTCGCGATCGGCCTGCTGGGCCTCCTCGCGCACCTTGCTCTCGCGCTCGGCGAGGTCGTCCAACGCGGCGACCGCCGCCTCGTGCTCGGCGTCGAGCCCCTCCTCCCCGGCGTCGAGACCGGCGACCCTGGTCTCCAGCGCGGTGAAGTCCCGCTCCGCCCGGTCGGCGCGCGCCGACGCCTCGGTGCGCGCCGTCTCCAGGCGTCCGATCTCGTCGGCGGCCGCACCCGCCCGGGACTTCAGTGCGTTGACCTGGCCGTGCAGCCGGGCCAGGCCCTCGCGTCGGTCGGCGGCCGCGCGCAGCAGCCCGGCCACCCGGCGCTCCTCCGCCGCTGCCGCCTCCTCCGCGGCCCTGCGCGCGGTGACCGCATCCTCCAGTGCCGTTCGCTGGTCGGCGATGGTGGCGGAGAGCTCCGCCTCCTGGGCGGCCAGCCGCTCGGCCTCGGCCTCCATCTGGTCGGGGTCGCGGGAGCGGTCGCCCCCGGCGCTCTCCTCCCCGGCCGCCGTCGCGTTGCGGACCCGCTCGCGGGCCAGGCTCTGGGTGCCGCGGAACCGCTCCCGCAGCGCGGTGAGCGAGCCGAGGGTCTCCTGCGCGGCCGAGAGTGCCGGGAGGTCCTCGCGCAGTGCCGCCTCCAGGGCGGTCTCCTGCTCGCGGCCAGCGGCGATCGCGGTCTCGACCTCCGCCCGCCGGGCGGTCAGCACGCTCTCATCGGCGAGCTCCTGCTCCAGCGCGGTGGTGGCGGCGACCAGGTCGTCGGCGAGCAGCCGGGCGCGGGCGTCGCGCACGTCGGCCTGGACGGTCGCCGCACGACGGGCGACCTCGGCCTGGCGGCCCAGCGGCTTGAGCTGACGGCGGATCTCGGCGAGCAGGTCGTTGAGCCGGTTGAGGTTGCCGTCGGTGGAGTCCAGCTTGCGGAGCGCCTTCTCCTTGCGCTTGCGGTGCTTGAGGACCCCGGCCGCCTCCTCGATGAAGCCGCGCCGGTCCTCGGCGGTGGCGTGCAGGATCGTGTCGAGCTGCCCCTGCCCGACGATCACGTGCATCTCGCGACCGATCCCCGAGTCGCTGAGCAGCTCCTGCACGTCGAGCAGCCGGCACCCGGTGCCGTTGATCGCATACTCCGAGCCACCGGTGCGGAACATCGTCCGACTGATGGTGACCTCGGAGTAGTCGATCGGCAGCGCGCCGTCGGAGTTGTCGATGGTCAGCACCACCTCCGCGCGGCCCAGCGGCGGCCGCCCGGAGGTGCCGGCGAAGATGACGTCCTCCATCTTGCCGCCGCGCAGCGACTTGGCCCCCTGCTCGCCCATCACCCAGGCCAGCGCGTCGACCACGTTGGACTTCCCCGAGCCGTTGGGACCGACGATGCAGGTGATCCCCGGCTCGAGCTGGAGGGTGGTGGCGGACGCGAAGGACTTGAACCCCTTCAGGGTCAGGCTCTTCAGGTACAACGCGTGCTCCCATCTGTCCTCGGCGGTGCCGGTGCTGCGCGACGCGCCACCCGGGGGCGGTCGCCGAGGGGGAAGTCAGCGGTCGTCAGCCTACCTGCCGCCGTCCCCGGGGCGCGGGAACCCGCCGGAGGACCGGTGGACGCACGAAAGCCCTGCCCGCGGATCGCGGACAGGGCGTGGCGACCTCAGGCCGGCTGCATCTCCTGCGCCGGCTCGGTGAGCAGCTCGGCGGCACGCGCCGCCATCAGCCGGTCGTTCTCCTCCGAGAGGCGGAGGACGAGGGACTCCAACTCGGCGACCCGGTTGCGCAGTCGAGCGTTCTCGACGGCGAGACGGGGGTCGCGGAGGTCGCTGTTCAGGTGACCGATCAGCGCCTTGGCCATGTAGAGAACCTTCCGAGTGCGTTAGCGATGATCCACGAACATGGACCGTCTACAAGAGTCCCACCAAGCGGGCCGGGGGTCAAACCCGGCGACGGGGTCGCGGCACCGGCTGGCAGCGGGGGCAGAAGTAGGAGGAGCGGTTCATGAAGGCGACCCGCCGGATCGGGGTCGCGCAGCGGTCGCACGGCTCCCCCTCGCGCCCGTAGGCGTGCAGCGAGCGGTCGAAGTAGCCCGACTCCCCGTTGACGTTGACGTAGAGCGCGTCGAAGGAGGTGCCGCCCTGGGCCAGCGCCTCGTTCATCACCGCGCGCACGTTGCCGAGCAGCTCGACCGCCTGGGACCGGCGCAGCCGGTCCCCCGCCCGCTCACCGTGCACGCCGCTGCGCCACAGTGCCTCGTCGGCGTAGATGTTGCCCACGCCCGAGATCAGGCTCTGGTCGAGGAGCAGACGCTTCACCGCACTGCTCCGCGACCGCAGTCGCCGCACGAACCCCTCGTCGTCGAAGTCCGGGTCGAGGGGGTCCCTGGCGATGTGCACGATCTCGGGCGGCAGCTCGGCGCCGCCGGCGGAGACGGAGAGGCCGCCGAACATCCGCTGGTCGACGAAGCGCAGCTCCGGCGCCGGCGCGCCGTCGGGGCCGCGCAGCGCGAACCGCACCCGCAGGTGCCGCTCGGCCGGCGCGTCCGCCGGCTGCACCAGCATCTGGCCGCTCATCCCGAGGTGGGCGAGCAGGGCGTCACCGTCGTCCAGCGGGAGCCAGAGGTACTTCCCACGGCGGCGCGCGGCGAGGATCGAGCGGCCGGTCAGCGCGGCCGCGAAACCGACGGGGCCATCGGGATGACGGCGCACGGGGCGCTCGTGGAGGACGTCGACGCCGGCGATCGTCGTACCGACGACGTGGCGTTCGAGGCCGAGGCGGACGACCTCGACCTCGGGGAGCTCGGGCACGCGGGCCGACCGCTCAGAGCCCGGCGGCGTCGGAGACGCCGAGCGTCGAGGCGATCTCGCCGTACGCCGTCTCGGCGGCGCCCTGCTCGGCCTCCTTCTTCGACCGTCCGGTGCCGTTGCCGTAGCGCCGGTCCCCGACCCGCACCTGCGCGGTGAAGGTCTTCTGGTGGTCCGGGCCGTCGTCCTCGATCACGTACTCCGGGACGCCGAGGCCGTGCTCGGCGGCGAGCTCCTGCAGGGAGGTCTTCCAGTCCAGCCCGGCGCCCATCGCCGAGGCGGCGTCGATCAGCGGGTCGAACAGCCGGTGCACCACGTCGGCGGAGACCGCGATGCCACCGGAGAGGTGGATCGCACCGATCACCGCCTCGACCGTGTCGGAGAGGATCGAGGCCTTGTCCCGACCGCCGGTGGTCTCCTCACCCCGGCCGAGCTTGATGTGCTCCCCGAGCCCGAGGTCGCGGGCGACGACGGCCAGCGCGCGGGCGTTGACCACCGCTGCGCGCAGCTTCGCCAGCCGGCCCTCCGGCAGGTCGGGGTGTTTGCGGTAGAGGGTCTCCGTGACCACCACCCCGAGCACCGCGTCCCCGAGGAACTCGAGGCGCTCGTTGGTGGGCAGACCGCCGTTCTCGTACGCGTACGAGCGGTGGGTCAGGGCGCGGTCGAGCAGCTCGGGGTCCAGCTGGGGATCCCCGAGCGCCCGACGCAAGCCGTCGTAGGAACTGATACCGGCCGCCTGGGAGACGGTCAGAGAACCTGGCGACGGTCGGCGCGGGCGCCGTACTGGCCGCAGGTGCCGCACGCACGGTGCGGGAGGTGCTTGGCGCCGCAAGCCGGGTTGGCACAGGTCACCAGAGCCGGGGCGACGGCCTTCCACTGCGAGCGACGGTGCCGCGTGTTGCTGCGCGACATCTTCCGCTTCGGAACAGCCACTGTCTTCTCCTCGTCAGTCTTCCTCGCCGCCGGGGCCGGCGGAGGGGTCTTCGTTCAGCTGGGCGAGTGCCGCCCACCGCGGGTCCACTGCCGCATCGTGTGCATGGTCCGGATCGTCGGCCAGGCGCGCCCCGCACTCGGTGCACAACCCGGGACAGTCCTCCCGGCACAGCGGCTGGAACGGAAGTGCCAGCACCACCGCATCCCGCAGCACGCGTTCGAGGTCGAGCAGGTCGTCCTCGAGCACGCTGGTGTCATCGTCCTCTTCCTCCCCGCGGCGGAGGTCACGGGAGTCGTCGTAGACGAACAGTTCCTGGAAGTCGACCGTGATCTGGTCACGGATCTCGTCCAGGCACCGCACGCACTCCCCGACCAGCTCGGCCGAGGCCTCACCGGTGACGAGCACGCCCTCCATGACCGCCTCGAGACGCAGGTCGAGCTCGACCGGCGCTCCCTCGGGAACGGCAAGGACTTCGATACCGAGATCTGCCGGGGCCGGAACCGTCCGTGACACCTGAGTCTGGGACCCCGGGCGGCGTCCGAGCTCGCGAGTATCGAGCACGAGCGGCGCTCTCGGGTCCAGGTTGCTCACGATCACTTCCAGGTCCGGGCACAACAGATCGGATCAATCGTAGTGGTGGCCCTGACCAGCAGCAAAACGAGGTGGGCCGCCCGCACGGACCGCGGCCGGCGCAGCGCTTCCGGCACCCTCACCCCTCGGCCGCGGAGCGCTCCGCGATCCGCCGGGTGAGGCGCTCGTGCACCGTCGCCGGCACCAGCCCGGAGACGTCACCGCCGAGGGTGGCGACCTCCTTGACCAGGCTCGAGGAGACGTAGCCGAGGGAGGCCGTGGTCGGCACGAAGACCGTCTCCACCCCGGTGAGATGGGCGTTCATCTGGGCCATCGGCAGCTCGTACTCGTAGTCGGTGCCGCCGCGCAGACCCTTCACGATCGCCTGGGCGTCGATCTCGCGACAGAAGTCGACGATCAGGCCGGTGAAGCCCATCACGGTCACGTTCGGCAGGTCGGCGCAGGCCTCCCGGAGCATCGCCAGCCGCTCGTCCGGGTCGAACATCCGTGACTTGGACGGGTTGGTACCCGTCGCGACGACCAGCTCGTCGAAGAGCACCGAGGTGCGGCGGAAGATGTCGAGGTGGCCGTTGGTCACCGGGTCGAAGGAACCGGGGCAGACCGCGCGCGTCATGGCGCGCAGGTTAGCGTGCCGCGTCCTGCGCCTCCCGGTCCGGCTCGGCGAACCACAGCACGGTCTCCCCGTAGGTCCGGCGCCCGTGGCGTCCCGGCAGCGGCCCCAGACCCGCCGGCCAGGACGGCTCGGGGCTGCGCGCGGAGCGCTCCAGCACGACCAGCGCATCGGCGGCAAGCCAACCGCGCCCGACCAGCAGGGCCAGGTCGCGGGCGACCCGCTCCTCAGTCAGTGGGTACGGCGGATCACTGACCACCACGTCGTACGACGCCGGGCCGGTCGGCCCGGCGGGCAGCTGCTCGGCGTCGAGGAAGGTCGGCACCGACCGCGTCACCACGGCCACCGCGGCGCCCAGGTCGCGGGCGTTGGCCCGGACCAGGTCGGCGGTGCGGCGGTCCTGCTCGACCAGCGTCACCGTGGCGGCCCCGCGCGACCACGCCTCGAGCCCGAGCGCGCCGGAGCCGGCATACAGGTCGAGCACGCGCAGCCCCTGCAGCGAGCCGTAGAGCGACTCGACCGCGGAGAAGAGCGCCTCCCGGACCCGGTCGCTGGTGGGTCGGGTCAGGTCGCCCTTCGGGGTGCGCAGGCCGCGGCCGCGGGCGGTGCCCGCGATGATCCGGGTCACGACTTCTCCACGAAGCCGGCCTGCTGGGAGGCCTCGAGGTCGGCGACGGCGCGGGCCAGGCCCGGCGCGGCGGCGAGAGCGGGGTCGCCGTCGAGCAGGTCCTCGGCCGCGCGTCGTGCGGCGACGATCGTGTCCTCGTCGCGCAGCACCCGCAGACGCTCCAGGCTGGAGCGTCTGCCGGCCTGGGAGGCGCCGAGCACGTCGCCCTCCCGCCGCTGCTCGAGGTCGACCCTGCTGAGCAGGAACCCGTCGGTGGTCGAGGCGACCGCGTCGAGCCTCTCCCGGGCCGGGGTGTAGGGCTCCGCGGCACTCACCAGGAGGCACAGCCCCGGCAGTCCGCCACGGCCGACCCGGCCGCGGAGCTGGTGCAGCTGGGAGACCCCGAAGCGGTCGGCGTCCATGATCACCATCGCCGTCGCGTTGGCGACGTCGACGCCCACCTCGATCACGGTGGTGGAGACGAGCACGTCGATGGTGCCGGCCGCGAACGCACGCATGGTGGCGTCCTTCTCCTCGGCCGGCATCCGGCCGTGCAGGGCGGCCAGCCGCAGGCCCGACAGCGGGCCGTCGCCGAGGTCGCGGACCAGGTCCTGGACCGCCGTCGCCGGCGCGGCGGCCGGGATCTCCTGACCGTCCTCGTCGAGGTCGACGCTCTCCACCTGCTCGGCCTCGGCCACGTCCCCGCTGATCCGCGGACAGACCACGTAGGCCTGGTGGCCCTTCTCGACCTCCTCGCGCAGCCGGGCCCAGACCCGGTCCACCCAGGTCGGGTGGTCGGCGGTGGGGACCAGGTTGGTCTGGATCGGGGCGCGGCCGGCCGGCAGCTCGGAGAGGGTGGAGGTCTCCAGGTCGCCGAAGACGGTCATCGCCACCGTGCGCGGGATCGGGGTCGCGGTCATCACCAGCAGGTGCGGCGGCGTCTGCCCCTTCGCGGTGAGCGCTGCGCGCTGCTCGACGCCGAACCGGTGCTGCTCGTCGACCACGACGAGACCAAGGTCGGCGAAGATGACCTTGTCCTCGAGCAGCGCGTGCGTGCCGATCACGATGCCCGACTCACCGCTGGCGAGTCGGGAGAGCGGCTCGGTGCGCTGGGACTTCGTCATCGACCCGGTGAGCAGCTCCACGCAGGTGCCGTCACCGAGGAGGCCGCCGACCGCGAGCTCACCGAGCATCGCGACGATCGAGCGGTGGTGCTGTTGAGCCAGGACCTCGGTCGGCGCCAGCAGCGCGGTCTGGCCGCCGGAGTCGACCACCCGGAGCATCGCCCGCAGCGCCACCAGCGTCTTGCCGGACCCGACCTCGCCCTGCAGCAGCCGGTTCATCGGGTGCGCGGCGGCCAGGTCCGCATCGATCTGCTCCCCCACCGACCGCTGACCGTCGGTCAGGGTGAACGGGAGCCGTTCGTCGAAGGCGCGCAGCAGCGAACCGTCGCCCCCGTCGCGGGCGGTCGCGCCGAGCGCGCGAGCGGCCCGCCGGCGCCGGCCCAGCACCAGCTGGGTCACCAGCGCCTCCTCGAACCGGAACCGGTGCAGCGCGCGTCCCACCTGGTCCCGATCGTCCGGGCGGTGCACCCAGCGGTAGGCCTGTCCGATGTCGAGCACGTGGTAGCCGTCCCGCAGCTCGTCGGGAAGGATCTCCCCGATGTCGTCGACGACGTCCAGGGCGAACCGGACCGCCCGGGCCACGTCCCAGGAGAGCACGCCCTTCGTCAGCGGGTAGATCGGATAGAGCCCGCCGATGTCCGGTGCCTCGGCGTCCTCCTCGTCGGCGACCCCGAAGACCGTCATCTGGGGGTTCACCAGCTGCCAGCGGTCCCGGAAGCGGTCGGCCTTGCCGATGAAGACGCCGCGGTTGCCGACGGCGACCCGACCCGCATGCCACTGCGCGGTGCCGGCGTTCTTGGCGAAGAAGGTCATCCCGAGCCGGGGTCCGTCCGTGGCGAGCACCGCTTCGACCCGGAACGCCGGACGGCCGCTGCGCCGGTCGGTGTACTGCTTGGTCTCGCAGGTGACGACCTCCCCGACCACGCAGAGCATCTGGCCGACCTGCAGGTCCTCGACCTTCGTCAGCGACCCGGTCTCCAGGTAGCGACGGGGGAAGTGGTGGATCAGGTCACCGACCGTGCGCAGGCCGAGGCCGGTCTCGAACTTCTTCCGCTTCGCCGGCGCCGCGCCACCGAGCACGGTGGTCAGCGGCGAGTCCAGGGTGATCAACCTCGGGGCTCCGTCCTCACTCGACGTCCTCACTCGACCGACAGCAGCAGCGGGTAGCGGTCCTGCCCGCCGTCGTACGACATCACGTCCACGTGGGGGTGGTGCTCCTCCACCCAGGCGGCCACCTGCGCGACGAGGGCGTCGCCGCCATCCTCGCCACCGACCAGGGTGACCAGCTCGCCACCGGCGGCCAGCAACCGGCGCAGCACCTCCACGGCGACCTCGCCCTGGTCGTCGCCGACCACCGCGAAGTCGCCCGCGATCACCCCGAGCACGTCCCCGGGCACGCAGGGTCCGGCCATCGTCATCGCCTCCCGCGCGGCGACCGTGACGGCGCCGTGGCGCACGTGCCGGGCCGTGGCGGTCATCTCGGTGACGTCGTGCTCGAAGCTGCTGTCCAGATCGTGTACGGCGAGTGCGGCCAGCCCCTCGACCTGGGCGTGGGTGGGGATGACTGCGACCCGGATCCCGGACGGCCCCTGGTCATCGGTCTCGGCCGTGGTCGCCGCCGCCTGCGCCGCACGGATCGTGTTGTCGTCGTTGGGCAGCACCACGACCTCCCGCGCCCCCGAGGCGGCGATCGCGGTCAGCAGCTCGCCGGTGGAGGGACGGCGGGTCGGGGTCGCGGGCACCACGACTGCGCCCGCGCTCTCGAACAGGCGGGCCAGTCCCGGACCGGCCGCGACCGCCACCACGGCCCGCGGCAGGCTCTCGGTCGGACGTTCGTGCGGCGGCCCGGCCACCTGCTCGGCGAAGTGGGTGACCCGGATCCGGCTGGGCCGCCCGATGTCCAGGGCCGCCTCGATCGCCGCACCCACGTCGTCGGTGTGCACGTGGACGTTCCAGAGCCCCTCCCTGCCGACCACGACCACCGAGTCACCGATCCGGCCCAGCTCGGTCCGCAACTGCGCCACCCGGTCGTCGTCCGTCTCCAGCAGGTACATCACCTCGTAGGCGGGCCCGTCGGCGCACAGGTCGCCCTCGGCCGGCCCGGAGCTGTCCGGCGCCGGGGTCGGCACCGGGACCGGGACCGGCGCCGTCGCTCGGCGACCGATCGACGGGGGCACACTGATCACCCGGCGGCCGGTGAAGACCCGCTCCGCGGCATCGAGGAGCACGCAGAGCCCACGGCCACCGGCGTCCACGACGCCGGCGCGGGCGAGCACCTCGAGCTGATCGGGGGTGCGCGCGAGCGCCTCACGTGCCGCGGCGGCAGCCGCGATGAAGACGTCCCGGGTGTGGCTCGACGACCGCGCACCGGCCTCCATCGCTGCGTCCGCGGCCACCCGCAGCACCGTGAGCATCGTCCCCTCGACCGGCTCGCCGACGGCGGCGTAGCACGCGGTCGTGGCCTCGGCCAGACCCTCCGCGACCACCATCGCGAACCGGTCCTCGGCGCCGGCCCGCGCGAGGCGCCGGGCCAGCGCGCCGAGCATCTCGCTGAGGATCACGCCCGAGTTGCCCCGGGCGCCGAGCAGCGCGCCCCGGGCGAACGTGGCCAGCGCCTCGTCGGCGGGCCGGTCCGCCGCGTCGCGGATCGCGTCGCGGGCGGCGGCGATCGTCAGGTACATGTTCGTGCCCGTGTCCCCGTCGGGCACCGGGTAGACGTTGAGGGCGTCGATCTCCTCGCGAGCCACGGCGAGCGCGTCCACCGCGATGTCGACGAAGCGCAGCACACTGGCCACGGCCAACCGGCCCGGCTCGGTGGCGACCCCCTGCCCCGGCGTGGACCCGGCGACGTGGTGGGCGTCCGCGCCCTCGCCCTTCGGTGCTTCCATCGGGTCAACCCTAGCCTCGTTCCGCCGGTCGGCGACGCAGCGCGGCAGCACGCGAGGTCCGCGATTTCGGCGAAGGTCACCCGGTCGGATATTCTGTTCCGGTTGTCCGGAGCAGGTTGGGTGCGCACACGTTTCGCGTCGCCCTCCCGCTCACCCGAGCACCCGCTCGGTGGGTCCCGGACGTCCGACTTGATTCAACCGTCATCCGCTAGGAGTCACCGTGGCCGCCGTGTGCGACATCTGCGACAAGAAGCCGGCGTTCGGTAACAACCGGCCGTGGTCGCGCAAGATCACGAAGCGTCGCTTCAACCCGAACATCCAGCGCGTCCGTGCCGTCGTCAACGGCACCCCCAAGCGCCTCAACGTCTGCACCGGCTGCCTCAAGGCCGGCAAGGTCAGCCGCTGAGCCGACCCCGCTGACGCCGAGTCGGCAGAGGCTCGCACGCTCGCGTGCGGGCTTCTGCCGACTCTTTTTTGCTCAGAAGTGCGTCCAGCCCGCGGGACCGTCGTAGGGGGCACCGTCCACGGTGACCACCGCACCGTCGAGCCCGGCCTCCACCACGCTGCCCACCTCCCGCCAGCCCTCGGGCAGGTCCACGGAGCTCGGGAACGTGGCCACCAGGCAGTGGTCGTCGCCGCCGCCGAGCACGAACTGGATCGGGTCCGCACCGATCGCGGCGCCGACCGCGACCAACGGCTCCGGTACGTCGAACGCCGCGGAGCGGAGGTCCAGCGCCACCCCGGACGCCTCGGCCAGGTGGGTGGCGTCGGCGACCAGCCCGTCGGAGATGTCGATCATCGCGCTCGCACCGAGCTCGGCGGCCGCCTGGCCCGCGTCGTAGGGCGGCTCGGGGCGTCGGTAGGCCTCGACCAGGACCCGCGGCGAGCGGAAGCCGCGACCGAGCACCGTGAGCCCTCCGGCCGCCCAGCCCTGACGGCCGCAGAGCGCCACGCGGTCACCGGGTTGTGCGCCGGTGCGCAACACCGGGGAGATCGTGCAGGCGCCGATCACGGTCACCGCGACCACGATCCTGTCCGACGAGGTGATGTCGCCGCCGACCACCCCCGCGCCGACGAGTGCCGCCTCCTCGGCGAACCCGCGGGTGAAGTCGAGGGCCCAGCTGGCCGGCAGGTCGGCGGGCGCCGCCAGTCCGACCGTGAGCCACTGCGCGCGGCCCCCCATGGCGTTGATGTCGGAGAGGTTCTGCGCGGCGGCGCGGCGGCCGACGTCGTACGCGTCGACCCACTCGCTGCGGAAGTGCCGCCCTTCGACGACCATGTCGGTGGAGACGACCACGTGCCCCTTGCGCACCCTCAGCACCGCGGCGTCGTCGCCGGGTCCGACCAGCACGTCCTCCCCCGGCGCGAGACGGGCGACGAGCTCGCTGATCCGCCCGATCAGGCCGAACTCGCCGAGGTCGGCCAGGGTCGCGTTCGTCGGATCGGTCGGCTCGGTCGGCACGGCGTCGTTCATGCCCCCATCCCACCAGAGCGGGCCAGCCGGGAGGCAAAACGCTGCACCCGTCCAGGGTGTCGGGCCCGGGTGGGATGCGCCACGGTCGTCGCGGCCGCCGCCGACGTGCGCGGGTTGTGCACGCCCGGACGCGCGGGGGTAGGTTGCGAGGACCGAACCATCCACGTGAGGAGCGCGCCATGGTCGTGCAGGCCTACATCCTGATCCAGACCGATGTCGGCAAGGCTGCCGAGGTCGCCCGTGAGGTCGGCCAGATCCCCGGCGTCGCTCTCGCCGAGGACGTCACCGGTCCCTACGACGTCATCGTCCGCGCGGAGGCGCGCAACGTCGACGAGCTGGGCCAGCTGGTGGTCTCGAAGGTGCAGAACCTCGAGGGCATCACCCGGACCCTCACCTGCCCTGTCGTCCACATCTGAGGCCGGCAGCGGTCGCCGGCGCTTCGCCGTCGGCCTCGGTGCCGTCGCGCTGGCCCTGACTGTCACCGGCTGCGGCGGCCCGGTCGAGATCGACGTACCCGAGATGGACGAGGCGGACGCCGCCGCCTGCGCGGCCTTCACCGACGACCTGCCCGAGACCCTCGCCGAGCAGGCGCGGGTGGAGAGCGAACCCACCGATGCGCCCGGCGCCGCCTACGGCGACCCGGCCATCGTGGTCACCTGCGGTGTCGCCGCCCCGGACGGCTTCAGCAAGGCCTCGGCCTGCGAGCTCGTCAACGACGTCGGGTGGTACATCCCCGACGAGCAGTACGGCGACGACGAGCTGGACCTCACCATCACCGCCGCCGGCTACCGGCCCCGCGTGGAGATCCAGGTCCCCGCCGAGCTGCGGCCCAACGCCGGTGCGGCCGCGATGGCGAAGCTGGCACCGCTGGTGGCCGAGCACGCCGAGCTCGTGGAGCCGTGCGGCGACGGCCTCGGCGCCTGATCCATCGCCGAGGCGTCAGTCAGGACCGTTCGAGTGGTCATCTCGTGACGCACGCCGGCCACTCGGCGATCCCCGGGTGACCTCTCGGCAGTCCCCCACCGACCTCTCGGCGGGTGGCGGGTGACCTCTCGACGAGTCAGCGCAGGCCGGTGCCGCGCTGGAGTGCCAGCTGGAGCAGGCGGTCGACGAGGGCGCCGTACTCGAGTCCGGAGGCGGCCCACATCCGCGGGAACATCGACAGCGGCGTGAAGCCGGGCATCGTGTTGAGCTCGTTGACCACCAGGCGGCCATCGGGGAGCAGGAAGAAGTCGACCCGGGCCAGACCCTCGCAGCCCACCGCGCGGAACGCCTCGGCGGCCAGCTCCCGCATCCGGGTCGCGACGTCGTCGGGCAACCTGGCCGGTACGTCGAGCTCGGTGTGCTCCTCGGGCAGGTACTTGGCCTCGAAGTCGTAGAACTCGTGGTCCCCGGAGATCCGGATCTCGGCCGGGACACTGGTCTCCACGCCACCGTCCAGCGACTCCAGCACCCCGCACTCGATCTCGCGGGCGCCCTCCGCGCTGACCTCGACCAGCACCTTCGGGTCGTGCCGCAGCGCCTCCTCGATCGCGACGGTCAGCCCGTCGCGGTCGTGGGCCTTGCCGATCCCGATGCTGGAGCCACCGCGGGCGGGCTTGACGAAGAGCGGGTAGCCGAGCGGCTCGACCCGGGTCAACGCCGCGTCGCGGTCGGTCGCCCACTCCCGTGCCGTCACGATGAAGGACGGCATCACCGGCAGGCCGGCGTCCGCGAGCACCACCTTCATGTAGGCCTTGTCCATACTCACCGCCGAGGCCAGCACGCCGGCGCCGACGTAGCGGACGCCGGCCATCTCGAGCATGCCCTGGAGGGTGCCGTCCTCGCCCCACGGCCCGTGCAGCAGCGGCAGCACCACGTCGACGTCCCCGAGCTCGCGGGGTGGCGACGACGGCTCGCTCACCACCAGCCCGGCACCGGTCTCGGTCCGGGCCAGGGTCACTCCGGCGCGACCGGCGTCGACCGCCGGCAGCTCCTGGGGGCTGCTGATCCGCAGCCGCTCCGGGTCGTCGGCCTCCAGCACCCAACGGCCGTCGGCGGCGATGCCGATCGGGATCACGTCGTACTTGTCGCGATCGAGCGCGGTCAGCACGCTCCCGGCGGTGACGCAGGAGATCGCGTGCTCGGTGGAGCGGCCGCCGAACACCACCGCCACCCGGGTGCGCTGGTCCGGTGTCGGTCCGGTGGTCTCGTTCATCGCGGTAGACCCTACCGTTGTGCCATGACCGATCCGACGCCCCACACCGCCCGGTCCGTCTCCCCCGCGACCGAGCGCGATCACGGCCTGCGGCCCAACACCGTCGCGGTCACCGCCGGCCGTCCGCGCCACGTCCCGGACCAGCCGCTGAACACCCCGATCACGATGGCGTCGACGTACGTGGCCGCCGGAGACCTGGAGTACGGGCGCTACGGCAACCCGACCTGGGACGCCTTCGAGGAGGCGCTGGGCGCGCTCGAGGGTGGCCGGGCGCTGACCTTCGGCTCGGGCATGGCGGCCGCCAGCCTGCTGCTCGACCTGGTCGGCGACGGCGGCACCGTGATCGCGCCGCGCCACGCCTACCAGGGCTCCCTGGTGGCGCTCGGGGACGCCGAGATGCGCGGCCGGCTCCGTTCGACGCTGGTCGACATCTCCGACACCGACGCGGTGATCGCCGCGATGACCGAGGACGAGGACACCGCGTTGCTGTGGATCGAGTCCCCCACCAACCCCGCGCTCGAGGTCGCCGACATCCCCCGCCTCGCCGCGGCGGCCCGTGAGCTCGGCGTACGGGTGGTCGTGGACAACACCTTCGCGACACCGCTGCTCCAGAAGCCGCTCGAGCTCGGCGCGGACATCGTGCTGCACTCGGCGACGAAGTACATCGCCGGGCACAGCGACGTCCTGCTCGGCGCGCTGGTCACCGACGACGATGAGATCTACGGCGCTCTCAAGGCACGTCGGGACATGGTCGGCAACTCGGCCGGCCCGTTCGAGGTGTGGCTCGCGCTGCGCGGGCTGCGCACGCTGCCGGTGCGACTGGAGCGTGCTCAGCAGAACGCGCAGGAGCTCGCCCGCCGGCTCGCCGATCACCCGGCGATCGAGGAGGTCCGCTACCCCGGGATGGGGGCGATCCTGGCCCCGGTGCTGGCCTCCGCCGACCATGCCGACCTGCTGGTGCGCAGCACGGCGCTGTGGGTCCACGCCACCTCACTCGGTGGCGTCGAGTCGACCTTCGAGCGCAGGCGGCGGTGGAAGACCGAGGCCTCGACCATCCCCGAGGGCCTGGTGCGGATGTCGGTCGGGATCGAGGACGTCGAGGACCTCTGGGCGGACCTGGCGCAGGCGCTGGACCAGCTGCCGCGCTGAGCGCCGACGCGGTCAGCCCAGGACCAGGATCAGCCCAGCTCGGCCTTGGTGTCGCGCGCGATGAACCGCTCCATCATCTCGCCGGTGCTCAGGCGTCCTGCGACGACGTCGTCGACGTGCTGCGCGATCGGCGCGTCGATCCCCGCCTGCTCGGCGACCGCCCGGATCGACGAGCACGACTTCGCCCCCTCGGCCACCTGGCGGGTCGAGGCGTAGATCTCCTCGACCGTCTCGCCCTTGCCCAACCGTTCGCCGAAGGTCCGGTTGCGCGACAGCGGCGAGGAGCAGGTCGCGACCAGGTCGCCGAGGCCGGCGAGTCCCATCAGGGTGAGCGGGTTGGCGCCCATCCGCATGGCCAGGCGCGCGGTCTCGGCCAGGCCCCGGGTGATCAGAGAGGCCGTGGTGTTGTCTCCGAACCCGAGTCCGACGGCCATCCCGACGCAGAGCGCCACCACGTTCTTGTAGGCGCCGCCGAGCTCGCAGCCGAGCACGTCGACGCTGGAGTAGGGACGGAAGGCCGGGGAGTGGCAGCGCCGCTGCAGCCGGACCGCGACGTCCTCGTCGGCACAGGCCACCACCGATGCGGCGGGCTCCCGGCGGGCGATCTCGCGAGCCAGGTTGGGACCGCTGACGACGGCGACGCGCTCGGGCCCGATGCCACCGACCTCCGCGATCACCTCCGACATCCGCTTGCCGGTGCCGAGCTCGATGCCCTTCATCAGTGAGACCAGCACCGCGTCGGGCTCCAGGTAGGGCACGAAGTCGGGCAGGTTGTCCCGCAGCGACTGGGAGGGGACGGCGAGGACCACCATGTCGGCCCCCTCCATCGCCCGTTGCGGGTCGTGGGTGGCGCTGATCGTGCGGGGCAGCTCGATTCCGGAGAGGTAGTCGGCGTTCTCGTGGGTGTCGTTGATCCCGGTCGCGACCTCCTCGCGACGGGCCCAGATCGTCACGTCGTTGCCCGCGTCGGCGAGCACGATCGAGAACGCGGTCCCCCAGGAGCCCGCGCCGAGCACCGCGACCTTTCCGCTCACTTTCCACCGTCCTTCTTCTTGAAGCGATCACCGTGCAGACGCATGTCGTAGCGCTCGACCGGGGCCGACTCACCCCGGATGAGCTCGAGCTGGTGGGTGATCGCGGCGAGGATCCGGTCGGTCGCCTCGTTGACGACCTCGGGGGTCCGCTCGCGCGCGGCCAGGTCCTCGAGCTGCACCGGCTCCCCCACCCGCATCCGGATGGTGTGCCGCGGCGCCACGTGCGGCCGCGTCGTGTACGGCGGCAGCACCTCGTGCGCGCCCCACTGCCCCACCGGGATCACCGGGCACCCGGTCTCCAGCGCGATTCGCGCCGCGCCGGACTTCCCGCGCATCGGCCACATGTCGGGGTCCCGGGTGATCGTGGCCTCGGGGTAGATCACCACGCACTTGCCGTCGCGGATGGCCTGCACCGCGGCCGAGTACGCCCCCACCGCGCCACGGGAGTCCCGCTCGACCGGGATCTGGCCGGCCGCGCGCAGGAAGTGCCCCAGCGCCTTGTTCTTGAACAGGCCCGACTTCGCGAGGTAGCGCGGCAGCCGTCCGTGGTCATAGACCAGGTGTGCCGCGGTCAACGGGTCCAGGTGCGAGATGTGGTTGAGGGCGAGGATGAAGCCGCCCGTCGCGGGGATCCCCTCCCCGTTGACCCACTCCCGACGGGTGGTAGCGAGCAGCACCGGCTTCACGATCGGCACGGCGACGTTGAACGTCCAGCCTCGCTTCTCCGTCAGGTCTCGTACCGTCACGAGGATGCAGGCTACCGCCCGGTGACCGACGCCACGGTGCGGCCACGCGGACTGGTCGGACAGCCGGTCCGGGAGCCTGGGAGGATGCCGGACGTGTCGCAGCGGTTCGTGGTCCTGGTCCCGGTGAAGTCCCCGGGCACCGGCAAGTCTCGCCTGGTCGGTGTGCCCGACCGCGCGGCGCTGGCGGCCGCCTTCGCCACCGACCTGGTGCGCGCCTGCCTGGTCACCGATCGGGTCGACCGGGTCCTGGTGACCACCGACGATCCGGCCTTCGCGGAGTCCCTGGCAGCGCTGGGCGCCGACACCACCGAGGATCCGGGGGCCGGGCTCAACGCCGCATTGCGCGCGGCCGCCGCCGATGCCCGCACCCGGTGGCCGATGCTCCACCCGGTGGCCGTCCTGGCCGACATCCCGTCACTGCGCCCGACCGATCTCGCCGTGGCGCTGACCGCGGTCGACGAACACCACGGGACCGCCTGCTTCCTCGCCGACGCCGACGGCACCGGCACGGTCCTGTACGCCGCACCCGCTGCCTCGTTCGCGCCCCGCTTCGGCCCCGGCTCGGCGCAGGCCCACCGGGCCGACGGATGCGAGGAGATCACGGGTGCGCTGCCCTCGTTGCGCCGCGACGTCGACGACCCCGCCTCGCTGGCCGCGGCACTCGACCTGGGAGTGGGTCCGGCGACGCGGGCGGCGCTGGCGCGCTGACGTCGTACCTGGGCGGTCGGTCCCGCCGAGACTGATCGCCCCCTGACGACAGCGAACGGGCCACCCCGTGGGGCGGCCCGTTCGTGCTGGCTGGGTCAGGACTT
This sequence comes from Nocardioides sambongensis, assembly GCF_006494815.1. NCBI lineage: Bacteria > Bacillati > Actinomycetota > Actinomycetes > Propionibacteriales > Nocardioidaceae > Nocardioides > Nocardioides sambongensis. Next base: position 556,142 of record NZ_CP041091.1, on the reverse strand, counting down.
CTTCGCGGTCGACTTCTTGGCGGTCGACTTCTTGGCCGGTGCCTTCTTGGCTGCGGTCTTGGCGGGGGCCTTCTTCGCTGCGGTCTTGGCCGGTGCCTTCTTGGCCGGCGCCTTCTTCGCCGCGGTCTTGGCCGGCGCCTTCTTGGCGGGCGCCTTCTTCGCCGCGGTCTTGGCCGGCGCCTTCTTCGCGGGCGCCTTCTTCGCCGCGGTCTTCGCGGGCGCCTTCTTGGCCGCGGGCTTCGTCGCCGACTTGGTCGCCTTCTTCGCCGGCGCCGTGACCTTCTTGGCGGCGGCCTTGGCCGGAGCGGTCGCCGCGCTGGCGGCCTTCTTCGCGGCCTTCGGCACCGGCGGGAGCTTCTTGGCCCCGGAGATGACGTTCTTCAGATCGGCTCCGGCGGTGAACTTCGGAACGGACTTCTTCTTGGTCTTGATCCGCTCGCCGGTCTGCGGGTTGCGGACGTAGCGCGCGTTGCGGACCGCCTTCTCGAACGATCCGAACCCGGTGATCGCGACCTTCTCGCCCTTCGCGACCTGGCGGGTGATGGTGTCGAGAACAGCGTCGAGCGCATTGGCCGCGGCCTTGCGGTTCCCGTCGAAACGCTCGGCGAGCGCGTCGACCAACTGTGTCTTGTTCACTGGTTGTCCTTCCGCCGGAGCAGCGGCGCCGCCGCTCTGAGCTGTTGGCGACCGAGGCAGGAAAGCCCGTGGTCTTTCCGTGGCACGCTAGGCAGGAATGACGGTGGTCACAATCACCACGCCGCGATCCGCCCGTTTTTTCGCGGGTTTCGGGCCTTTCTGCGCATCATCCGCCCCACAGATGCACAGCGGGCCGTCCTCCGCGTGATGCGGAGAACGGCCCGTGGTAGCGGGATCCGTGGACGATCAGGCGTGCTGCGTCACCGGCTTCCAGTTCGGTCGTGTGCTCTCGTACGACGCGATGTCGGCGTCGTGCCCGAGGGTGATCCCGATGTCGTCCAGGCCCTCCAGCAGCCGCCAGCGCGTGTAGTCGTCGATGTCGAAGCTGTCCTCGACCGAGCCGTCGGCGGTGCGGACCGTCTTGGCGTCCAGGTCGACGGTGATCTCGCCGCCGGGGTTGTCCTCCAGGTAGGTCCACAGCCGCTGGACGACCTTCTCGTCGACCTGCGCCGCGACCAGACCGGCCTTGCCGGAGTTGCCCCGGAAGATGTCGGCGAACCGTGCCGAGATGACGACCTTGAAGCCGTAGTTCTGCAGCGCCCAGACCGCGTGCTCGCGCGAAGACCCGGTGCCGAAGTCCGGTCCTGCGACGAGCACGGAGCCCTGCGCATAGGTGGGGTCGTTGAGCACGAAGCCCGGGTCGTTGCGCCAGGCCGCGAAGAGTCCGTCCTCGAACCCCGTGCGGGTGACCCGCTTGAGGTAGACCGCCGGGATGATCTGGTCGGTGTCGACGTTGCTGCGCCGCAGCGGGACTCCGACGCCGGTGTGGGTGGTGAACTTGTCCATGGTCAGACTCCTGCGGGCACGAGGTCGGCGGGCGAGGACAGCGTGCCGCGGACCGCGGTCGCCGCGGCGACCGGGATCGAGACCAGGTGGGTGCGCCCACCCTTGCCCTGCCGTCCTTCGAAGTTGCGGTTGGAGGTGGAGGCGCTGCGCTCGCCGGGGGTGAGCTGGTCGGGGTTCATGCCGAGGCACATCGAGCACCCGGCTCCCCGCCACTCCGCGCCGGCGGCGAGGAAGATCTTGTCCAGACCTTCGGCCTCTGCCTGCATCCGCACCCGGACCGACCCGGGGACGACCAGCAGGCGGGTGCCCTCGGCGACCCGGTGGCCCTCGATCACCTCGGCGGCGAGCCGCAGGTCCTCGATCCGGCCGTTGGTGCACGAGCCGACGAAGACCGTGTCGACCTGGATCTCGCGCATCGGGGTGCCGGCGGTCAGACCCATGTACTCCAGGGCCTTCTCGGTGGCGAGCTGGTCGGTGGCGTCCTCGAAGTCGGCCGGGTCCGGCACGTTCGCGCCGAGCGGGACTCCCTGGCCGGGGTTGGTGCCCCAGGTGACGAAGGGGGTCATCTCGCCCGCGTCGAGCACGATCTCCTTGTCGAAGACGGCGTCGTCGTCGGTGCGCAGGCTGCGCCAGTGCTCGACGGCAGCGTCCCAGTCGGCGCCCTTCGGCGCCTCGGGCTTGCCCTCGATGTAGTCGAAGGTGGTGTCGTCGGGCGCGATCATGCCGGCCTTCGCACCCCACTCGATGGACATGTTGCACACCGTCATCCGGCCCTCCATCGAGAGCTCCTCGATGGCCTGGCCACGGTATTCGACGATGTATCCCTGCCCACCACCGGTGCCGGTGTGGGCGATCAGGGTGAGCACCAGGTCCTTCGCGGTGACGCCCTCGGGGAGGCTGCCGTTGACGGTCACGGCCATGGTCCTGGGCTTGGCCTGGGGCAGGGTCTGGGTGGCCAGCACGTGCTCCACCTCGGAGGTGCCGATGCCGAAGGCGATCGCCCCGAAGGCGCCGTGGGTGGAGGTGTGCGAGTCGCCGCACACGATCGTCATCCCGGGCTGGGTCAGGCCCAGCTGCGGGCCGACCACGTGCACGATGCCCTGCTCGACGTCGCCGAGCGGGTGCAGCCGGACGCCGAACTCCTCGGCGTTGCGCCGCAGGGTGTCGACCTGCGTCTTGCTGACCGGGTCGGCGATCGGCTTGTCCCAGTCGAGGGTCGGCACGTTGTGGTCCTCGGTGGCCAGGGTGAGGTCGGGCCGACGGACCTTGCGACCGGCCAGGCGGAGGCCGTCGAAGGCCTGCGGACTGGTCACCTCGTGGATGAGGTGGAGGTCGATGTAGAGGAGGTCCGGCTCTCCGGGGGTCGACCGGACGACGTGCTCGTCCCACACCTTCTCCGCCAGGGTCTTGCCCATGACTCGCTCCTCGTTTCGTACGTCGTTGAACCTGCGGGTTCCACTCTACCCCTTGCATCCCATGATCTGAGACGGCAGTATTGCCATATGGACAACTCGAGCGGAGTCGGAGTTCTCGACAAGGCGGCGCTGGTTCTCACCGCCCTGGAGTCGGGGCCCGCGACCCTGGCCGGCCTGGTGGCCGGCACCGGCCTGGCACGCCCGACCGCGCACCGCCTGGCGGTCGCCCTGGAGCACCACCGACTGGTCGCCCGGGACATGCAGGGACGGTTCGTCCTCGGTCCGCGACTGGCCGAGCTGTCCGCCGCCGCCGGCGAGGACCGCCTGCTGGCCACCGCCGGCCCCGTCCTGGCCCGCCTCCGCGACATCACCGGCGAGTCCGCCCAGCTGTGGCGACGCCAGGGTGACCACCGTGTCTGCGTCGCCGCCGCGGAGCGCCCGTCGGGCCTGCGCGACACCATTCCGGTCGGCTCACAGCTGACGATGCGGGCGGGCTCGGCCGCGCAGGTCCTGCTCGCCTGGGACGACCCCGAGCGGATCCACCGGGGCCTGCAGAACGCAGCGTTCTCCGCCGCCGAGCTCTCCGCGATCCGTCGCCGCGGCTGGTCGCAGTCGATCGGCGAGCGGGAGCAGGGCGTCGCGTCGGTCTCCGCCCCGGTCCGGTCGCCAGGCGGCAAGGTGATCGCCGCGGTCTCGGTCTCCGGTCCGCTGGAGCGCCTGACGCGCCAGCCCGGCCGGATGCACGCACCCGCCGTGCTGGCCGCCGCCGAGCGCCTCTCCGAGTCGCTGCGCCGCGCCGCCGCGGAGTGAGCGCCGGGTCGCCGGAGACCCCCTAGAACAGGGCGTCCTGCTCGAGCTCGAGCAGCAGCTGCTTGCGGTCGAGACCACCGGCGTAACCGGTGAGCGTGCCGTTCGCGCCGATCACCCGGTGGCACGGCACGACGATCGGGATCGGGTTCGCACCGTTGGCCAGTCCGACGGCGCGGGACGCGGCGTTCGACCGCCCCAGCCGGGCGGCGATCTGCCCGTAGGAAGCGGTCTCGCCGTATCCGATCGCACGGAGCTGGTCCCACACCGCGCGCTGCCAGTCGGTGCCGTCCGGAGCCAGCGGGAGGTCGAAGGTGGTCCGTCGGCCGGCGAAGTAGTCCGCCAGCTGCCGGACCGCCTCGACCAGCACGGCGGCCCCGTCATCACGGTCGCCGCGAGGTCGGCCGTCCCCGTCGCGGAACGGGGTGAACTCGATCGCGGTGACGGCGCCGTCGCGCGCCACGATCCGCAGGGGCCCGACCGGGCTCTCGGTCACTGTCCACATGTCGTGTTCGCCCTCTCCGTCTGGGCTCGACCCGGGTCGGGCTCGAGCGAGGTCCACAGGTGCAGCAGCGCGTAGGAGCGCCAGGGCGCCCACCGCGCGGTGTCCGACGCGCCCCCCAGCGCGGCGAGTGCGTGGCGCACGCCGACGTCGGTGGGCAGGAAGACGTCGGGGTGGCCCAGCGCGCGCAGTGCGATGTAGTCCGAGGTCCACGGCCCGATGCCGGGGAGCGCGAGCAGCGCGCGTCGTACCTCATCGCGGTCCGGGCCGCGGTCGAGCACCACGCGCCCGTCTGCCAGCGCCCCCGCCAGTCCGGTCAGTGCCCGGCCGCGCGCCCGCGGCATCGGGAGCGACGCGGGGTCCAGGTCCGCGATCGCGGCGGCATCGGGGAAGAGGTGGGTGAGCCCTTCGACCCCGCTGTCGTACGGCGTGCCCGTCTCCGCGACCAACCGACCGGCCACCGTGCGGGCGCCGGCGACGCTGACCTGTTGGCCGAGAACCGCCCGGACGGCGAGCTCGTCGCCGTCCACGTGGCCCGGCACCCGCAGTCCGGGGTGGCGAGCCAGCAGCGGCGCGAGCGCCGGGTCGCGAGCGAGGTGCTCGGCGACCGCGAGCGGGTCCGCGTCGGCGTCGACCAGACGCCGGGCACGGGAGAGCGCGGTCGCGGTGTCCCGGAGGTCGGTCAGGGTGAGCCGTACGTCGAGCTGCGCGGGCTCCCCCGCCGCCACGTCGACCAGGTCGACGCGGAGCGCGCCGGGAGCGTGCGGCAGACGCAGGGTGCGGCGGTAGACGACACGGTCCGCCGCCACCTCGACCTGCTCGACGCCGGTGACCGCCCGCACCGCCAGGAACCGACCCAGGGCGACACCGGCGAAGGGCGCGCGAACGGCCAGACGCAGCGCGATCGAACCGCTCTCGCGGCGTCTCGCTGCGCCGCGGCGGCCCCGCAGCCCGCTGGGCGTGGTCGCGTAGATCTCGCGCAGCGTGTCGTTGAACTGCCGCACGCTCCTGAAACCGCTGGCGAACGCGATGTCGGCGAACGGGAGCTCGGTCGTCTCCACCAGCACGCGGGCGGTCTGGGCGCGCTGCGTCCGGGCGAGTGCCAACGGGCCGGCGCCCAGCTCGGCGCGCAGCAGCCGCCCGAGGTGGCGGTTGCTGTAGCCCAGCCGGCCGGCGAGGCCGTCCACGCCCTCCCGGTCGACGACCCCGTCGGAGATCAGCCGCATCGCACGACCGGCGACCGTCGCCGTCACGTCCCAGTCCGGAGACCCCGGGACCGCGTCGGGCAGGCAACGCTTGCACGCGCGGTAGCCCGCCTCCTGGGCGGCCGCCGCGCTGCGATGGAAGGTCACGTTCGCCGCAGCCGGCGTGCGGGCCGGGCAGGAGGGACGGCAGTAGATCCCCGTGGTGCTGACCGCGATGTAGAAGACGCCGTCGAAGCGGCGATCCCGAGAACGCACCGCGGCGTAGCAGGCCTCGGGGTCGAGGGCCGCCGCGGTGGTCGCGAGTGAGGTCATGTCCTCCATCCTGCCGCGTCCGAGCGCGGGATTCTCGCGGGAATCGGACACGGCCCTGAGAGCACGGTCGACGACGGTGAGACACAGATCACGCGCACTCCCCTGGCAATCCACGACAATGTAGGTGAGGCTTGCCTTACCGCCGCGCGGGAGCGCAGACCCGCAGCGGCCGGCCGGTCGGGTGAGCCGCGATGCCACAGCCGCTCCCCGACCGGCCGTCTCTCGGACCGACGGCCGGGCGGCCCACCTCGCGGCAAGCCCGGCCTACGGGTAGGCGTTGCGACGCCCACCCGACATGACAGACGGTCCCCCGCGTCGGGAGGACCGCCTGTCGGTTCGGCGGCGGACTGCCGCCGGAGGTCACCCGCGGTACTCGGCGACCTCCGGGAGCACGTACTTGCGAGCGAGTACGTCGTCACCGGGCTCGTACGCACGCATCAGGAAGTTCCAGCCCTCGGAGATGTCGAGGCGGTTCGGCTTGTCCCCGACGAGCTCCTCGGAGCCGAAGTAGACGGTGAAGGTGCCGTCGTCGTTGAACGTCGTCGTCTCCGGGGACAACGTGGCGTTCATGGAGTGGAAGAACGCGTCCTCGCCGTAGACCGCGATCGACCAGAAGGCGTCGCACGGCGGGGGCGTGTACGTCCCGACGTAGGCCTTCGACGCATCCTGAGGACCCGTGTAGTTGATGTAGACGGCTTCGTCCTCGGGGAAGAGACCCCAAGCCCCGGCTGCAGCCAGGTGCCGGGTGGCGTCGTTCGCGGCGCCCCGCTTGTCCATCCAGTCGGCCGGGTACTGGGCGAAGGTCCGGAACTCCTGCTCGTACTGCGCCCGCAACGCGAACATCGAGTCCCAGTCCCAGTCCGGCGCCTCGAAGGTCTCGGCGCTGCCCGCCTCGATCTTGTACTGCTCCAGGATCCCCCTGACGTGGGCGATCTCGTCCTCGTCGCGCATGTCCTTGAGCTCGACGCGCGGCACCGCGCAGCAGTAGCGGGTCTCGGAGGTGATCTCGTGCCAGCCCGGCTCGCGGATGACGTCGAGCACGTAGTGGTCGTTGTCGATCACGAACAGCGAGGCGTAACGGTCGTCCGGGACCTCGGGCATGAAGACCCGGGCTCCGGCGGAGGTGTCGATCACGCTGCCGCCGTAGAGGGTGTCCCGGTTCATCCGGACCACCGGCTGCTCGTCGACAGGCACCGGACGCGGGATGAGGTAGAACGCGTTCACTCCCCCTGCCCGCTGCTGGAAGAGCCGGAACCGACCATCGACCTCGGCACGCACATAGGTCTCGGGCGTCACGGTCTGCGACATGGAATTTCCTTTCCTGGCCTAAACGGATGCTCGGCCATTCTCGGGGTCCTGGGTTGCCGCTGTCACCGCTGGCGCAGCACTTTCGGACGCGGCGCGCTGCGCCCGTGCGGCGACCGGCCCTCGGATCCGGGCGAGCAGTGGGAGGCCGACCAGGGTGACGCCTGCGAGCAGCACGAACGACAGCCCAGGACTGCCGAGGGTGAACCCGATCAGCCCGGTGACCACGAGCCCGCCGAGGTTCCCCATCGTCCACACCAGGCCGGAGGCGACACCTTCGGCCTCCCCGCCGTGACGTTCGATCATCTCCAGGACGATGGCGAGCATCGGCAGCAGCATCAGGCCGGCGATGCCGAGCACGACGAGACCGGTGCCGAAGCCGGGGGCGAGGGCGAGGACCAGCAGCGCAACCGCGGCCACCAGGCTGCCGGCCATCCCGACCGCGACCTCACGACGGTGCCGCGCGGCCCACACCGGGATGGTCGCGGTGCCGACGACGCCCGCTGCGACGCAGAGGGTCAGGATGACGCCGACCTCGTCGACGGAGACGCCCGCGTCGTCCAAGAGACTCTGGGTCCAGGTGGTGAGGGCGATGAAGCTGCCGAACGGGACGAACGCGAACAGGCAGAGCCTGCGGACCAGCGAGTCGCCCCAGACGGCCTTCACGCTCGCCCAGCTCTCGGCCGCGCTGGCGGCCGCGACACGATGTGCGAACGGCGGCGCCGAACGCAGCGCGAGGATCAGCAGGATCGCAGCGACCACGGCGAAGCCGGCGTGGAACCGCAGCAGCGCCGGAAGGTCGTCCGCACCGGAGAAGGCAGCGCCGACCAGGAACGCGCCGACGAAACCGACCCACACGCTGGCCGTGGCGACGGCGATGCCGACGGCGCGGTCCTTGGGCCGCAGGTAGTTCCGGCACAGTCCGGCGATGCCGGTCAGCACCAGCGGCTGCCCCAAGGAGGCGATCGTGCTGCCGAGCAGCATCCACGCGTAGGTGTCTCCGCCCAGCCTGAGGCAGGCGCCGAGGGCGGTGATGAGCGCCCCGACGATCAGCGTGCCGCGCAGGTAGCGGTCCAGCAGCATCCCGGCCGGGATCGCCAGCGGGACGAAGGTCAGCGCGAACACGTTGGCCAGCCAGCCGATCGCGGTCTCGGAGACGCCGTACCGGTCGGCGGCCACCGTGGTCACCGGCGCGAAGGTGAGCCAGGCCATCTGGGTCGCCGCCCCTGCCAGGCAGAAGGCGACGACCGCCGACCATCGTCCGCTGCGCTCGGCCGCGACGCCCGCGGCCGGACCTTCGGTGCTCACGAATCGCCCTTGACGATCTCCTGGGCAGCACGCCGACCGGACCGGATGGCGCCGTCCATGAAGTTGTTCCACTCCTCGGCCACCTCGCCGCCCGCCCAGTGCAGCCGGCCCACGGGCTCGGCGAGGGCGCGTCCGTACTGGGTCCAGACACCGGCACCGAGGCGGCCTCCGTAGCAGCCGCGGGTGAACTCCTCCTCGGCCCAGTCCGCCTCCAGGTAGTCGATCGGCTCGGCCGCCTTCTCCCCGAAGTACTTCACCAGGGTGCGGGTGACCAGGTCTCGTCGCTCCTGCGGGCTGAGGCGGTTCGCGCGGCGTGCCGCGGCGCCCTCGAAGAAGCCGACGAGGACTCCCGACGCGGCGTCGGCGGGCGAGTTGTCCATCACCACGGCGAGGTCGTCCTCGAGGCTGGTGGTGAATCCGCTGAGGCCCTCCTCGCGCCAGAACGGGGTCGGGTACTGGACCTGGACCTTGATCACCCATCCGGCCGGGATCTGCTGGGTCAGCTGGTCGCGCGACGCCGGCAGCTGGGGCTGGTAGCGGAGCCGCCCTGCCAGGGTCGGCGGAAGCGTGATGATCGCGTGCTGGGCCGAGACCGAGCCGTGGTCGTGCTCCACCCGCACCCCGTCCTGGTCGTGGTGGACGGTGTGCACCACCCGGCCGAGCTCCACGACATCGCCGAGGCCCTCCGCGAGCCGCTCGGCGATCTGGTGGCTGCCACCCTGGATCCGGGACTCCTGCGCTCCTCCGGTCGTCGCGACGATGCGGAAGAGCGATCCGCCACCCTTGACGTGGCGCAGGAAGTGCAGGAGCGACATCTCGTTGGCCTCGGCGGAGTAGAGCGCCGGGATCAGCAGCCGGAAGAACTTCAGGGCCAGCTCGTCCTGGGCGTGGCGCTCCAGCCAGGCGTCCAGGGTGACGCGGTCCAGCTCCTCGGCGTCCGGGGTCTCCCACGGCGCGTCGAGGCGCACCGTGGCCGCCGCCTGGTCCACCAGGTCCCAGAGTCGGCCGAGCTCGACAGCGCTCTCCTCGGGCAGACCGAAGGTGTCATCGGCGTAGCGGACCGCGGCGCCGTCGAAGTAGCTGATCGCCTCGCCCTCGTCGTAGCTGGGGAAGATCGTCAGGCCGAGCTCCTCGCACAGGGCGACGACGACGTCCTGGCCCGGCCCGACCCACTGGCCACCCATCTCGATCGGGGTCCCGTCTGCGAAGACTCCACCGCGGGTGCGACCACCGACGCGCTCACGGGCCTCCAGGACCCGGACCGACCGCCCCTCGTCGATGAGCTGCCGAGCAGCTGCGAGGCCCGCGAGCCCGGCTCCGACGATCACGACGTCCACATCTGTTGCCACTGCTACTCCCAAAGTTGTTCGGTTGACCGACTTATTCGGGACCGTAGCCGCGATGTGGGCCGCAACACAATGGAAAAGCAGAAAAAGTCGGCCGAGCGACCGACTTTTCTTGGCCCGCGCGCTCCGCCAGCGCCGGGCGGGCCGTCAGGCCGACTGCGCGACGGCCGTTGACGGCTGCGCGAGCCCGACCAGCATGTCCACGACGACGGCGAGGTCGCGCTCGGCGCGCTCCGGGTCCGGGTCACCGACGTACTGCAGGATCACCCCGTCCACGGCGGCGACGACCATCCGCGCCAGCACCTCGAACGGCACCGCACAGGTCTCGTCGGCCTGCTGCGCCGCCTCCTGGCACCACGCGGCGACGATCCGGCAGTAGCGCTCGAACTGCCAACGCGCGGACTGTTCCCGTCCTGGGGTTCGCAGCGCCCAGATGACGAGCTCGTACTGCATGATCTGCAGGCGCACGTCCTGCGCGACGAGTCGCTGCCAGAAGGTCGTCAGTCCCTCACGGATCGCGTGCTCGAGGCCGCGATCGGTCTCCGCGGCGGCGTGCAGCACGTCGGCGATCTCGGTCGCGACGTCCTCGATCACCGCGTGCAGCAGCTCTTCCTTGCTGGGGAAGACGTAGTGCAGCGTGCCCTGGGGGATGCCCGCCTCCCGGGCGACCAACCGCAGGGTGGTGCCGTTGACCCCCTCGCGCATCAGCACCTGCCGTGCCGCCTCGACGATCTGCCGGGACCGGTCCGCCGCCTTCACGTACGCCATCGCTGGACCACTCACTTTCTCGGTCGGTTGCCCGAATCTTCGCACACTCACGTGCGCCGAGACCGGCGAGCGCTGCGCCGGGGAAACGAAGAAGCGGTCCCGGCCGGCGTCTCCGCCGATCAGGACCGCTTCTCTGATCTGTACCCCCGACCGGATTCGAACCGGCGCTACCGCCTTGAGAGGGCGGCGTGCTAGGCCGCTACACAACGGGGGCGCTGCGATCTGCGGGTGTTTCTCCCGCCGACAGCACGTGAACTCTATGGGATCGGACCGTTCGCACCAAATCGGGCAGGCACTCGGGGTGGTGTTCGCTGGGTCACGCCTACGATGCCGGCATGACAGCTCCCCTCACCCGCACTGCGAAGCTGGTCGCCGGCGCCTTCACGGTCAGCGGGATCGTGCACCTCGTCCGTCCTCAGGTCTTCGAGCCGACGATGCCGGCCTGGGTGCCGGCGCACCGTGACGTCATCGTCTACAGCGGCGTCGCCGAACTGCTCTGTGCCGCCGGGTTGGCGTGGCCGCGCACGCGCCGCGCGGCGGGGCTGGCCAGCGCTGCGCTGCTGGTCGGCGTCTTCCCCGCCAACGCGCAGATGGCCTCCGACGCGCTGCGGACGGACAACACCGCGTTGAAGGTGGCGACGCTGGCCCGGCTGCCGCTCCAGGTCCCGATGATCAGGGCCGCGCTCGGAGCGGCACGCGGCGCCTGACCCGGCCGCGGCATCCTGACCCCGACCGGACCCGAGCGGCCGGGGCCCGGACCACCCGGAGGACCGGCGAAATGCACGAGAGCCGGGCATCTGCCCGGCTCTCCGTGTGGCTGGTCTACTAGGACTCGAACCTAGACTAACTGGACCAGAACCAGTCGTGCTGCCAATTACACCATAGACCAATGGAGGGGCCCGCAGACCTCTCCTGGGGTGGTCGGATCAGTGCCTTTTCGCACCTCCCCGGCCGACCAGGAACACTACACGCGGGCGCCCGACCGCTCCAAAACGGGCACCCTCCCGCGGTCCGCGACCCCCATCCGGCGGGCCATCCACCAGCACCCCCCGAGGTAGGCCAACGACTGGGTGAGGGTCACCGGGATGCTCCACCAGGTGCCGTCCGTCGGGGTCAGTGCCGCGGTCATGTCGCCGAACGCCAGCGCCAGGCCGAAGGCCAGGAAGTTGTTGAGCACGTGCATCGCGATGCCGGCCTCGAGCCCGCCGGTGAGCAGCACCAGGATGCCGGCGACGAGGCCGAACGCGAACCGGTCGAAGAAGATCGGCACGTCCTGGCCCAGTCCGTGCGCGCAGGCGAACAGGAACGCCGGTACGACGACCGCGCCGACCACCGCGACCCGATCGCCCAACGGTCCCAGGAGACCGCCCATCGCCTGAGTCAGGTAGCCGCGGAAGGCATACTCCTCCCCCGCCGCCTGGAGCGGAGTGAGCAGCAGGACGACGAGCACGAAGTCCCGCATCTGGGCGTTCCACTCGTTCGCGGTGCCGCTGACCTCCACCGAGGCATCGCCCTGGCTGGGCAGGAACGTCGAGACGAGCACGGTGGCGGTCAGCGCCACCACGGCCATCCCCAGGCAGGCCGCCAACCAGCGCCACCGCATCCGGCCGGCCACCGACGCCGCCCAGCCGGGCCGCAGCCGGTGGAGCAGGAAGAGCACCAGGAAGACGGCCGGGATCGCGAGGGCCCAGCCGAGGTTGACCACGGCGAGAAAGACCGGGGTGACCGGATCACCGGCCAACCGGTCGAGGGCGGTCTCGGCATCGAGACCGCCGAGCACCAGGATCACCCCGACGACGGTGGAGAGCACCAGCTGGCCGCCGAAGACCAGCACGACCAGCAGGACCACGCCGACCAGCGGGCGCCACACGCCCGGGGCCGCCAGCCCCGGGATCTGGTGGTAGCGACCAGGCTCAGACTGCACGACGCAGCCGGCCCAGGCTCCGCTCGCGTCCCAACAGCTCCATCGACTCGAAGAGCGGCGGGGAGACCCGGCGCCCGGTCGCGGCCACCCGGACCGGACCGAACGCGACCCGCGGCTTGAGCCCCAGCCCGTCGACGAGGGCGGCCTGCAGCGCGTCCTGGATCTCCGCGGTCGACCACGAGGAGACGCCCTCGAGGGCGGTCACCGCGGCGGCGACCACCTCGCGTCCCTTCTCGTCGAGCATCTTCGCGCCGTCCGCCTCGTCCACCGTGAAGTCGGCCTCGTCCACGAAGAGGAAGCCGAGCATCGCCGAGGCCTCGGTCAGCTTGTTGATCCGCTCGGCGACCAGCGGCATCGCCAGCTCGAGCAGCTGCGCGTCGGCGTCGCTGACCGGATCACCGACGACGCCGTCGCGCTTGAGGAACGGCAGCGCGCGGTGGGTGATCTCCTCGGTGGAGAGGGTGCGCAGGTGGGAGGCGTTGATCGCGTCGGCCTTCTTCTTGTCGAAGCGGGCCGGGTTGGGGTTCACGTCACCGATCTCGAAGGCGTCGATCATCTCCTCGAGCGAGAACACGTCGCGATCCGCCGCGATCGCCCAGCCGAGCAGTGCCAGGTAGTTGAGCAGCCCCTCGGGCAGGAAGCCGTCGTCGCGGTAGGCCAGCGCGTGCGCCTCGGGGTCGCGCTTGGAGAGCTTCTTGTTGCCCTCCCCCATCACGTAGGGAAGGTGGCCGAACGCCGGCGTCGCCTTGGCGATGCCGACCTCCTTCAGGGCGTCGTAGAGCGCGATCTGGCGGGGCGTGGAGGAGAGCAGGTCCTCGCCGCGGAGCACGTGGGTGATCTCCATCAGCGCGTCGTCCACCGGGTTGACCAGGGTGTAGAGGGGATCACCGTTGGCGCGACAGAGCGCGAAGTCGGGCACGAACTCGGTCTCGAAGGTGACCTCGCCGCGGACCAGGTCGTCCCAGGTGATCGATCCGTCGGGCATCCGGAACCGGACGATCGGGGTGCGGCCCTCGGCGCGGAACGCAGCGACCTGCTCGTCGGTGAGCTCCCGGCAGAAGCCGTCGTACCCCTGCACCTTGGAGCCGGCGGCCTTGCGTCGCGCGGTGGCCTCCTCGGTGGTGCAGTAGCAGTCGTAGGTGTAGCTGCTGTCGCGGAGGCGGGCGAGGGCGTCGACGTACTTCTCGGTGCGCTCGCTCTGGAAGTAGGGGCCGTGCGGGCCGCCGACCTCGGGGCCCTCGTCCCAGTCGAGACCGAGCCACCGCATCAGGTCGATGATCGCCGCGTAGGACTCGGCGGTGCTGCGCTCCTTGTCGGTGTCCTCGATCCGGAACACGAAGGTGCCACCGGCGCCGTGCCGGGCATGGTGCCGGGCGAAGGCCCAGTTGAACAGGGCGGTGCGGACCAGGCCGACGTGCGGGCTGCCGGTCGGCGACGGCGCCATCCGCACCCGGACCGGCGTGCTGGTGGGACTGGTCGGGGTACTCATGCGCGTGCTTCCACCTTGTTGGTCAGCGAGCCGAGGCCGGCGACGGACACCTCGACCTCGTCGTCGATCTGCATCGGTCCGACGCCCTCCGGCGTGCCGGTGAGGATCACGTCGCCCGGCAGCAGCGTCATCGCCGCCGACACATGCGCGATCAGGGCGGGGATGTCGTAGGTCATGTCGGCGGTCGTGCCGTCCTGCTTCAGGTCCCCGTTGAGATAGGTCTGGACCGCGCGGCCGGCGCTGAAGTCGGCCGGGTCCAGGTCGGTCTCGATCCAGGGGCCGAGCGGGCAGAAGGAGTCGAACCCCTTGGCCCGGGTGAACTGGACGTCGGAGCGTTGCAGGTCGCGGGCGGTGACGTCGTTGGCGATCGTGTAGCCGTAGATGACGTCGGTCGCCTTCTCGGCGGGGACGTCGCGGCAGATCCGCCCGATCACCACGGCGACCTCGCCCTCGAAGTCGACCTGCTGGGACTGACGCGGGTAGTAGATCGTGTCCCCCGGGCCGATCACGCTGGTGTTCGGCTTGAGGAACATCAACGGCTCGGGCGGCACCTCCGAGTCCATCTCGGCCGCGTGGGCGGCGTAGTTCTTGCCGATCCCGACGACCTTGCTGCGTGGCAGCACCGGCGCGAGCAGGCGCACCTGGTCCAGCCGGTACTCCTGCTCGAGCAGCTTGACGCCGACGTACAGGGGGTCTCCGGCGAGCGCCACGACCCGGGCGTCGTCACCGAGCTGCCCGTATTCGTCGAGCTCTCCGGTGATCACGCCGAAGGTCGGTTCTTCTCCCGTGGTGAATCTGGCGATGCGCACCCCCGCAGCCTATCGACCTACCCTGGTCGACCGTGGAGGTGCTGCAGCGCGAGGACTGGCAGGCGCGGGCCGCGTCACACGCGGCCCGGATCGACGCCTACGTCGCGCCGCACCTGGCCCGCCGGGAGGCGAGGGTCCGGCACCCGGTGCACGACTTCCTCTTCACCTACTACTCCTTCCGGCCGGCACAGCTCCGCCGCTGGCACCCCGGGTACGGCGTGGGCCTCGCCGACGCCCCCGAGTACGACGCCCTCAACGGGTACGACGCCGGCACGGTGTCCGAGGCCCACCTCGTCGACCGGCTCCGTCTGCTGCGCCAGCTGCGGAACCTGATGACGGCCACCGCCGGCCGGAGCCCGCACCTGGGCTGCTTCGGTCTGCACGAGTGGGCGATGGTCTACCGGCAGACCGCGGACCAGCTGCGGCACAACGCCTGGCCGCTGCGCCTGGGCTCGGCGGCGACCGACGAGGTGGTGGAGCGCCACCGCGTGGTGTGCTCCCACTTCGACGCCTACCGCTTCTTCACCGAGCCGGCGCGGCCGCTCAACGTCCTCGCCCCCGGCCGCGACGACCGCGCCGACTTCGAGCAGCCCGGTTGCCTGCACGCCGGGATGGACCTCTACAAGCACGCCTTCCGGCTCTCCCCGCTGGTCTCCTCCGATCTGGTGGCCGACTGCTTCGAGCTGGCCTGGGAGATCCGGACGATGGACATGCGGGCGGCGCCGTACGACCTGACCGACCTGGGTTTCGACCCGATCCGGATCGAGACCCCGACGGCAAGCAGGAGTACGTGGCGCAGCAGCGCGGGTTCGCCGAGCGCGGCGCGGTGCTGCGCGAGCGGCTGATCGGCGCCTGCGACCTGCTCCTCGCGAGTGCGGGACGGCCGCGAGGCGCCGCCGCCGGCTCAGCCTAGATTCACGCGGAGGCGGGAACGGGCGGACCTGTACGTCTCCCTTCCGGCGCGGCAGCATGGGACCGGCGGGAGAGGAGACCGGATGGCGGTGCGGATCCGACTGGCCTCCGCGCTCGCGATCGATCTCGACGAGGGCGCCGTGCGGGGGCAGGCGCTGGGCTCCCGGAAGGCGCGCACCCTGATCGCGCTGCTGGCCGCCGGGCGGGGAGCCCCGATCGGGCTGGACCGGATCGTCGAGGTGCTCTGGCCGGAGGCCGCGCCGGTGGACCCCGCGGCCAACGTCGCCACCCTGGTCAGCCGGGCGCGGCGTCGGCTGGGCCCCGGCGTACTGGTCGGCGGTGCGGGCGCCTACGGGCTGGACCCCGACGGCGGCTGGACGCTCGACCTCGACGAGGCCGAGCGGTTGCTCGCCGAGGCGGCCGGCCGGGAGGCCGCGGGTGAGCCGCTGCTCGCCGCCACCGCGGCCCGGGCCGCCCTGGACCTGCTCGGCGACCAACCGGCCCTGGTCGACGAGGAGGACGCGGCATGGGTGCAGGCGGTACGCCGGGAGGCCGACGAGCTGCGGCGCGCGGCGCGGCACCGGCTGACCGCGGCCCTGCTGCCGCTCGAGACCGGTCAGGCCGCCGCGGTCGCCGCGGACGCGGTGGCGGCGGACCCGCTCGACGAGCGCGCGGTGCGGGACCTGATCCGGGCCCTGGTCGCGGACGGCCGTCCCAGCGCCGCTCTGGCCGCGCACGACGACCTCCTCCGGCGTCTGCGCGAGGAGCTCGGCACGCTGCCGGACCAGGAGACGGCGGCATTGCACGCGGCAGTGCTGCGGGAGCAGGCACTCACCCCCGAGTCGACCGGTCGGGCACACCCGACCGGGCCAGCGCTGGTCGGGCGGGGCGATGAGCTCGCGGTCCTCGAGCGGGCATGGGCGAGTCTCGCCGATGCCGAGGCCGGACGGCTGGTGCTGGTCCGGGGCGAGGCCGGGATCGGCAAGACCCGGCTCCTGGAGGCCGCTGTCGCGCTGGCCCGCGACACCGGGGGCCTGGTCCTCGGCGGCCGCTGCCACCCGGTGGAGCGATCGCTCTTCCTGCAACCCTTCCTGGACGCGCTGCGGCCGGTGCTGACGGAGGTCCCGGCGGCTCGCCTGGTCGGTCTGGTCACCGGCCACGAGGCCGCCTGGACCGCTCTGGTCCCCGACCTCGCTCCGTTGGTCGGTCGGGGGCCGGCGCTCGCCATCGAGGCCGAGCACCAGCGGCGGCGGGCCTACGAGGCGGTGCTCGCCGCGCTGCGCCGGCTGTCGGTCGACCGTCCGGTCCTGTTGACCATCGACGACCTGCACGACGGTGGCTCGGCGACGATCGACCTGCTCGGCTACCTCGCCCGGAGGCTGGCCGGGGTCAGCGTGCTGCTCGTCGCAGCGGTGCGCGCGGAGGAGGACCACGTCGTCACCGGCCTCCTCGACCGCGCCACGGTGCTGCCGGTTGGTCCGCTCCCCCGGTCGGCGGTGGAGGCGCTGGCTGCACGCGCCGGACTGACGGTGCACGCCGACCAGGTGATGTCCCGGACGGCGGGTCACGCGTTGAGCGTCGTCGAGTCGTTGCGGGCTCTCGCCCACGGCGACACCGGTGTGCCGGCGTCCCTCGCCGCCGCCGTGCTGGCCCGGGTCGAGCGGCTCGAACCGCCGACGCGGCAGGTCGTCGAGACCGCCTCCGTGCTGCGCCGGCGGATCGACCCGGTGCAGGTCGCCGCACTCGCCGAGACCTCCGAGGTCGCCGCCACCCGCGCCTGCGAGGAGCTGGTCCGGGTCTGCCTGCTGCTGCGCAGCGACCACCAGTACGAGTTCGCCAATGACCTGATCCAGGTGTGCGTCCACGATGCGCTGCCGCCTGCCCTGGCGGTCGCCTACCACCGACGGGCCGCCGACCTGACCGCACAACAGCCGGAGGTGATGGCCGAACACGCCCACGCCGCCGGGGACGATTCGCGGGCGGCCCTCGGGTGGCTGCTCGCCGGGGAGTCCACCCTGCGCCGCGCCGCCGTGGACGACGCGCTCGAACTGCTCGACCGAGCGCTCGGCGTCCCCGCCCCGGCCTCCACCCGGGCGCGTGCCCACCTCGCGCGCAGCACGGCCCACGACGCCCAAGCGCTGTATGAACGGGTCTTGGCCGACGTCGACGCCGCACTCGACCTCGCCCGCGCCGACGGCGACCGGC
Source organism: Nocardioides sambongensis (assembly GCF_006494815.1). NCBI lineage: Bacteria > Bacillati > Actinomycetota > Actinomycetes > Propionibacteriales > Nocardioidaceae > Nocardioides > Nocardioides sambongensis. The sequence goes on along the minus strand of NZ_CP041091.1, from coordinate 538,353 downwards.
GCCTGGAGATGGCCGCGCTGCGAGCGCGCGGAGGTGATGCCGCCGTCGCGCTGCGCCTACCCCCCGACGAGCTGACCGCGCCGCTGGAGGCCGGGCTGGCGATCGCGGCCGAGATCGGCGACCGGCGTGCCGAAGCCGACTTCACCGGCAGGATGGTGATCCTCGAAGCCGGCCGGTTGCACCTGGCGACCGCGCTCGCCCAGGCGGAGCGAGGTCTCGCGCGGGCGCGCGCGGCACGGTCCCGGGACGGCGTGATCCGTGCCCTGGACGGCCTCAAGACGGTGCTCTTCCATCTCGGAGACGCCGATCGGTTGCGGACCGTGGTGACCGAGCTGGAGTCGCTGGTCCGGACCAGCGGCGACCAGTGGCTGCTGCAGTGGGTCGTCTTCGAGTCCGCCTTCGTCGCCGCCGCGGAGGACCGCTGGGAGGACGCGCACGCGACGGTCGCGGAGGCGGCGCAGATCAACCGGCGCAGCGGCTACGGCGCCTACGCCGGCTACCTGCGCGCGTACGACGCCTGGTTCGCGCGCCTCGCCGGCGACCCGGACGCGGCCCGGCGCGTCGGTCGCGAAGCGCTGGCCGCGACCTCGCCCGCGCTGCACCCGTGGTGGCACGCCACGGCGGCCGGGCTGCTGGCGGCGACCCTGCTCGAGACCGGCGACCGGGAGGAGGCCGAGTCCATCGCCCGCAGCGGGCTGGCGGGGGCCGACCCGCGGATGCCGGCGGCCGGTGGCCTGGTCTGCCGCGCCGTGGTCGCCGCCGCGACCGGATCGACCGACGAGCTCGTAGCGGCGCGGGCCGGGTTGGACGCGGTGCAGTGCCCGGCGGGCGGCGCCTGGGTGATCGGGGCGGACGCCTACCTGCTCGCCCGGCACCGGCTGGACGACCTGAGCTCGGCGGTGGCCGGGTCGTGGGCGTCGATCCGGGCGCGGGCCGACCGGCTCTGAGCCGGACCGCGGGGCGGTTCGAAATGACGGCTACGGCTGCTGGTGCTGCCGCACCACGGCGAGCTCGGCGACCCCATCGCGACAAGCGGGCGGGCTGTCGGCGTGGCCCCGAGTGAAGCGGGCTCCCTCGAGCATCACGAGCACCACGGCCAGCCAGTCAGGACCCGGTCGACTGTGGAAAACAGGCTCTGACCTGCAAGAACGGTTACACAAACCTCTCGGCAGGGGTCGAACTGGTGTTCGAGTTCGCGTAGAATCAGGGCATCTGCTGCACCTGTCTCGGAAGGTTCTCCCGATGTCGCTGACCGGCACCCGCACCCCGCTGGGCGAGGCGGTCGCGGCGTGCCGAGACGCGTTGGCTGAGGTCGCGGAGCGTCAGCCCGGGTTCCTCACCATGCCCGAACGCGAGGCGCTGCTGAGCGGGTTGGTCGCGTTGGAGGCGCAGGTCGTGGAGCTGCGGATGCGGGTCCTGGCCGCGTCGGCCGATGTCGCCTCGACGCATGGGGCGCGGGATGTCGCGGGGTGGGTGGCGTTGCGGACCGGCACCGACCCCGGCCGGTTGCGTGCGGAGTCGAAGGTCGCCACCTCGATCGACGAGTCTTGGCCGCGGGTGGGGGCGGCGATGGCCCGCGGTGCACTGTCCCTGGAACAGGCGCGGGTGATCACCACCGGACTGGACGCCCTGCCGGCCCGGATCGACACCAAGGCGCGGCGGCGGGCTGAGGCCGATCTGGTGGCGTACGGCACCGGGGAACGTGAGGGCGTGCCCGAGGGTGGGTTCGGTCCGAGGGAGCTGCGCCGCCTCGCGGACCGGATCCTCGACGTCGTCGCCCCCGAGATCGCCGAAGAGGAAGACGCCAAACGCCTCGCCGCATTGGAGGCCGCCGCGCACGCCAAGACCAGCCTGCGGATCCGGTCCCTGGGCGACGGGCTGACCCGGATCACCGCCCTGGTCCCCGACCCGGTCGCGGCACGACTTGCGACCTACTTGGATGCGTTCACCTCACCCCGCCAACAAGACCCAGGCGCCGAGCGGCTGCCGCAGCACCACGCCCGCGGCCTCGCGTTCGGGGCGCTGTTGGAGCACCTCGACCCGGCGAAGCTGCCCGACCACGGTGGGGACGCCACCACCGTGGTCGTCACCATCGACCACACCCAGCTCACTCGCGACCTCGGCACGGCCGGGCTGCTCGACCCCAGCCATGACACCGACGGGGAGCAGCGGATCAGCGCCCACGCAGCCCGCCGGCTGGCCTGCACCGCCAAGATCCTCCCCGCCGTCCTCGGCGGCAAGTCCGAAGTCCTCGACCTCGGCAGATCCCGCCGGCTGTTCACCACAGCCCAACGCACCGCGCTACGGCTGCGGGACAAGACGTGTCGCGGCGAGGGTTGCACCATCCCAGCCCGCTGGTGCGAGGCCCATCATCTGGACCCCTGGTCGAAAGGCGGGAAGACCGACCTCGCCGACGGGGTGTTGCTCTGCTCCTTCCACCACCACCGCGAACACGACCCCACCTACACCACCACCCGACTCCCCAACGGCGACCACCGCTACCACCGACGAACCTGAGAGACAGGGTCGAACCCCCCAGCGAGATCGGCTCGCTCCCCGACTCGAGCCACCACCACGAGCCAACACCACTACGGCCCGGCTCACCGGGCTGCACCCGGATCCCCTCAGAGCAGCTCGGTGACCAGCCGCGCCGCGCGGTCGGCGCCGCCACTCGGCACCGGCAGGTAGTCGGTCGGCGTCCTCAGCGCAGTGGCCAGCTCGTCCGCGATCAGGCCGGGGTCAGCCGTTTGATAGTCCAGGGCGCGGCCCGCCCGGTGCCGCTCCAGCCGGTGCCGCACGTGCACCTGCTGCTCGAAGTGGTGCGCGAGCGGGAAGTAGAGGAAGGGGCGGCCTGCCGCGGTCAGCTCCATGGTCGTGCCGAGCCCGCCCTGGACCACGGCCACGTCGCAGGCGGCGTGGTGCAGGTCGAGGTCGGGCAGGAAGCCGTGGACCTCCACCCCGGGCGGGACGTCGAGCGACTCGGGCGGGATCCGCGGCCCGGTCACCACCACCATCCGCAGACCGTCGATGTGGCGCCCCGCCTCGGCGTGGGCCGCGACGACACGTCGCAGCAGCGGTGCGCCGACCCCGGAGCCACCGACGCTGACCAGGCAGACGACCTCGTCGTCGGCGTACCCGAGCCGATCCCGCAGCTCGGCGCGCCGGGAGGGGTCCGGTCTCCTGCCCATCACGTAGCCGGTGAAGTCGTAGTGCGCCTCCGTCCACTCGCGGATGCCGGGCAGCCCGGGCCCCAGGGGCAGGTCGACCACGTCGCCGGGGTCGCCGACGAAGACCGAACGGTCCCGCAGGGCGGGGAAGCGGGCCACGTGCTCCACCATCTCCGCGTTGTAGTCGGAGGTCAGGAACTCCTCGCGGTCACCGCCGTCCGCCATCGGTACCCAGCCGACGAAGTCGGTCATCCAGACGAAGGGCGCGCGCTTGAGCCCTGGATTCTCGTGCAGGAAGTGGTCCAGGTCCCAGGCCTCGTCACCGACCCAGAGGTCGAACTCCTCCCGCTCGACCAGGTCGTCGAAGACCATGAAGTTGTTGACCTGCACCTCGTCCATCCGACGCACCGCGTCGAACGCGTGGAGATCGTGCTCGCCGGCCTCCGCCTCGAAGTGGCCCGACTCGCTGGCCAGGAGCCGTGAGGCCGGGTGGACCAGCTCGCCGCGCCGTTCCAGGAAGTCCACGACCGGCGACTGGGTCAGCCACTGCACCTCCAGGTCGGGCCGCTGCTCCCGCATCGCGTCCGCGATCGCCAGGTCACGCCGAACGTGCCCCAGCCCAATCGGCGAGCTCAGGTAGAGCACCCGGGGCCGCCGGTCTCGCGGGCGGGTCCACCGCCGGGGCGGAGGCGTCGCGTGGGTGACCCGGTCCACGAAGCGCTTGATCGCACGGTTGATCACCACCGGATCGCGCGCCATCGGCAGGTGACCGGCTCCGTCGAGGACCAGGTGCTCGGCCCCGGTCAGCTCGGCCAGCCCCTGCATCCGCGCCTGCGGCTGGCAGCGGTCCTCGGTCCCCTGGATCACCAGCACCGGCCGGTCGATCTCCCGCAGCAGGGCGGCCGCCTCGTCGGGGTCCTCGGTCCACCGCGCGGCGTGGTGCTCGGCGATCATGCAGGCGGCGTCGGTCTCACACGCGAACCCGACGACGTCCTCGAGCTGCTTGGTCGAGTGCGGCTCGGGGAGCATCTGTGCGAAGAAGAACGCCGCGTACGACGGCCAGTTGTCCCGCCAGTAGTGCCGGTTCATCGTGAACCAGCCCTCGTAGGAGGCCAGCTCGTCGTCGAAGCGTTCCACCGCCGCCAGCCGATCGGGCAACGGTGGCGTCTCGTCGCGGATCCACGGAGCGACGGCGACCACTCCCAGCACCCGGTCGGGGTGCGCCGACGCCGTCAGCAGGGCCTGCCAGGCGCTGAGGCAGATCCCGACCAGCACGGCGCGCTCGACGTGCAGGGCGTCCATCACCGCCACCGTGTCGCCGACGAACGCGGCGTCGTCGTAGGCGCCCGGATCGGTGGGCCGGTCCGAGCGGCCGTTGCCGCGCGGGTCGATGGTGACCACCCGGAAGTGCTGGGCCAGGTAGGGGACCTGGGCCTTCCAGGCGCGGCTGTGCACGATCGGGTCGATCGGCGCGAACACCACCGTCGGCCCGGCGGCGCCCGCGTCGTTGAAGGTCTCGTAGCCGATCCGCAGGCCGTCGCGCTCGACGTATCCCTGCTGGTCCGGCTCCCTGGCTCGCATGGCTCCCACCTTCACCGACGTCGGTTGCAGCGCCGTTGCAATCGGCCTGCAACCGGCACCGGTCACCGTTCCCCCACCAGCATCCACCCTGGATGCCCGAGACAGGGAGACCCTGATGACCACGATCGACCACGCCGCCCAGGAGGCGGCACAGCACGACACCGAGACCCCGGCGATCGACATGGACACGCTGATGGCGTTCGTCGGCCGGTTCGTCGGCGACCTGGGCGCCACCATGGGCGCCGGCAACGTCGTCCTCGGCGACCGCCTCGGCCTCTACCGCGCCCTGGCCCGACAGCCCGGTGACGCCCGCACGGTCGCCGAGGCCACCGGCACCGACCCCCGGCACGTCGACGAGTGGCTGCGCGGCCAGGCGGCCGGCGGGTATGTCGAGTACGACGCCGCGACGTCGACGTACTCGATGACGCCGGAGCAGGCGTTCGCCCTGACCGACCCGTCCGGACCGGTCTTCCTGCCGGGCGCCTACGAGCTCGCCCTGGGTGCGTTGAAGGCGCAGCAGCAGATCGAGGACTCGTTCCGGACCGGCGCCGGCTTCGGCTGGGGTGAGCACGACGGCGACGTGTTCACCGGCTGCGAGCGGTTCTTCCGTCCCGGCTACCTGATGCACCTGCTCACCGAGTGGCTCCCCGCGCTGGAGGACGTCGAGGCCAAGCTGCGGCGCGGCGGCACCGTCGCCGACCTGGGTTGCGGTCATGGCGCCTCGACCCTGCTGATGGCCGAGGCGTTCCCGGAGAGCAGGTTCGTCGGGTCCGACCCGCACGCGGGCTCCATCGAGTCAGCCCGCGAACGCGCTGCCGACGCCGGTGTCGGCGACCGGGTCCGGTTCCAGGTGGCCAGCGCGCAGGAGCTCGCCGACCGCGAGATCGACCTGGTGACCACCTTCGACTGCCTGCACGACATGGGCGACCCGCTCACCGCGGCCCGCCGGGTCCGCGAAGGGCTCGCCGCGGACGGCACCTGGCTGATCGTGGAGCCGGCCGCCGGCGACTCGGTCACCTCGAACCTGAACCCGGTCGGGCGGGTCTTCTACAACTTCTCGACCTACCTCTGCGTTCCCAACGCGGTCTCCCAGGCGGGTGGCTACGCACTGGGTGCCCAGGCCGGGGAGGCGGCGATCCGGCAGGTGGTCACCGATGCCGGGTTCACCCGCTTCCGTCGGGTCGCCGAGACGCCGTTCAACAACGTCTACGAGGCCCGGCCCTAGAGGCTCACACCTCACCGGCGTCACCCGGAGCCCGGGCTCCGCCTCCTCGACCGCCGCCGCGTGCCGGACAACGACCAGCCTTTTCCCTGGTTCGCTGTCCGGCCACCGGCGGCGTCTGCAACAATCCGCCGCATGTGTCTCACCTCACAGGCCCGACGCCGCGCCGGCCGCCTCGTCGGCCCCCTCATGGGCCTCAGCCTCGTCGGCGCCACCATGGCGGGGGGCCTGCTCGTCATCGACGGCTCCGCCGCCTCCGCAGCGCCGCCCGGATCAGCGACGATCGAGCAGCAGTCCGGGTATCTGCACGCCGTGGTGAACGCGCCGGTCGGCGGAGGGTGGCAGGTGGAGTTCACCGACGCCGACGGCGCCGTGCTCTCCTCGGTCTCCGACGGGGCGATCGCCGTGGTCACCGAGGACGGTCGGGTGATCGCCGACCGGGTGGTCGCCGTCCAGGACGGGGCGGTGGAGCTCGGCACCGAGGACCCGGCCCTGGGAGCCACCGTGAGTGTCACCCCCGCCGGGGACGGCGTCTTCGCGCTCGCCGTGGAGACCCGGGCGAGGGGATCACCGGCGTGTCGATCGATCTCGAGGCCGGAAAGGGCGAACGTTATCTCGGCCTCGGTGAGCGGTCCGACGCCGTCGACCACCGTGGCACCCAGGTCGAGAACCGGGTCATGGACGGTCCGTACACGGCCAACCAGGCGCGCATCGTGCAGACCTTCGTCCCGGCGCCGGGCCTGGGCAGCCGGCCGGACTCGACGTACTTCCCGGTCCCGTGGGTGTTGTCCACCTCCGGCTACGGCGTGCTGGTCGACAACGACGAGGACAGCTCCTTCGAGCTCGACACCGCCGACCACCGCGGCGTGAACCGCTTCATCGTCGAGTCCGACCGCCTCGACCTCCGGGTCTTCGGCGGTCCGACGCCCGCCCGTGCGCTGGCCCGAATGAGTGCGGCGGTCGGCCGCCAGCCGGCGCCGAGCACGCCGGCGCTCTACGGCACGTGGTTCCAGCCCGCCGCGAGCGACTGGGCCGGCGAGCTGGACCGGCAGCGCGCGCAGGGCGTGCCGGTGTCGGTGATGGAGACGTCCGTGCACTACCTGCCCTGCGGGGACGACCACGGCGCCGTGAAGGAGACGGCCCGCACCACGGCGCTCCATGACCGCGGCGTGGCGGCCACGGCGTACTTCAACCCGATGGTGTGCACCAACTACCAGCCGGCGTACGACGAGGGGTCGAGGCGGGGGCCTTCAGCCGGAACCCCGACGGCTCTCCCCTGACCTACCCCTACTCCACCGCCCGCCACTTCACGATCTCCCAGGTCGACTTCTCGGGCGAGGCCGGTCGGGAGTACTTCAAGGACCTGCTCCAGGAGTCGGTCGACCACGGCTACGACGGGTGGATGGAGGACTTCGGCGAGTACTCCCCCGACTCCGCCGTCTCCGACGACGGCACGCCGGGACCGACGATGCACAACCGGTACGTCGAGCAGTACCACGCCACCGCCCGCGAGTTCGAGGAGGAGGCGCCGAGGCCGCTGCTCCGCTTCAACCGCTCCGGGTGGACCGACGCCATCAAGGAGTCCTCGATCGTCTGGGGCGGCGACCCTCGACCACCTGGGGCTTCGACGGACTGAGCTCGTCGGTCACCCAGGGTCTGACGATGGCGACGACGGGCGTCTCCGTGTGGGGCCCGGACATCGGCGGCTTCATGACCCTCCCGGGTGACCCCCAGCGCACCACCGAGCTGCTGAACCGCTGGATCCAGTACGGCGCCTTCACCGGCGTGATGCGGCTGCAGAACGGGGGCATCCAGATCGGCGTGCCCACGCCGCCCAAGGTCGACGACCCTGCCGTGGCCTCGATCTGGAAGCGCTACGCCCGGCTGCGGACGATGCTCTACCCCTACGTGGCCGGCAGCCAGGACGAGTACCAGGGTCGCGGGCTCCCCCTCATGCGGCACCTGTCGCTGGTCTACCCCGGCGACGCCAGGGCGGTCCGGACCGACGACTCCTACCTGTTCGGCCGGGCGCTCCTGGTCGCGCCGGTCACCGAGGACGGCGACCGCACCCGCAAGGTCTACCTGCCCCGCGGCCGGTGGATCGAGCTCGCCGACGCATGGCGGCTGAAGAACGACGGCAGCTTCAGGCTGACCCGGACGACCGCCACCGCCGGCCAGCGGACCGTGGTGGCCAAGGCACCGCTGAGCACCATCCCGCTCTTCCTGCGTGCCGGTGCGGTGGTGCCGATGCTCCCCCGGTCGGTGGACACCCTCAGCGAGTACGGCGAGGACGTCGAGGGTCTGGTCGACCTCACCGACGCCGAGCGCCGCGTGCTCCTCGCCGCGCCCCGGAACGGCGAGACCCGCGGCACCCTCGGCCCCGACGAGAGCTACACCTCGACGGTCTCCCGGGACGGCTGGACCCTCGGACTCGCGGCGAGCCAGGACCGGACCTACGACTTCCGGGCGACGCTGGCCGGTGTCGGCCGGACGTGGACCCCGTGCCGGGTCGAGGTCGGGGGCAAGCGGGTGCCGTTCAGCTACCGCCCGGCCCGCCGGGTCCTCCAGTTCGCCGCCACCGTCCCGGCGGACGGGGAGGTCCGGGTCACCACCTGCGACTGAACGAGGTCGGCGACCTCCGCACCCGCGAGCGCCCTGGGGTGGCTCGCAGGTGCGGAGGCCCGGTGGGCGCCTACTCCAGGGCGCGGCGCTCGATCACGTAGGACCAGGTGACCGTCGCCGCGCCCGACCCGCTGTAGCCCCAGTCGGCGTAGTCGGACCGGTACTGGTGGGTGTCGCTGCCGTCCACCCGCCACCGGCAGATCTCGTCGGTGCAGCCCTCCAGCTCAGTCGCCACCGAGGAGCGGGAGGAGCGCCGCGACTCCTCGGGCCAGCTCCACCAGTAGCCGGGGGTGAGCCACTCCAGGTTGACGTCCCACTCGTAGCTGTCGGTGCCCTCGCAGTCCCCGCCGCTCGCCCAGCTCGACCGGGCCCGGATGCGTGGGTACTCGTTGGAGAAGTCGGTGTCCCAGGCCCCGAGGGAGTACCACCAGCCCGACGTCCACTCCTCCGGGTTCTCGCTCCCCCAGTAGTAGTAGTCCCCCAGGTCGACCTGCGGCGCCTCGCTCCCGGCCTGCACCTGCACGGCGCTCTCCCAGTACGCCCCACCGAACTGGACGGGTCCGACGGTCTCGTCGGTGGAGGTCCAGCTGCAGCCGTAGCCGGACTGGCGGTGCGTCGTGGTGGCGTCCATGCTCCACGAGTCGAAGGCCATCGGCGCGGTCAGGTACGTCGGGTAGTCGTCGTACTGCGTGCCCCACTCCCCTGGATCGGCGACGTGCAGCCGCGCCGAGCTGGTCTCGCTCGAGGTGAAGGTGGAGGTGTAGTCCGGCCCGTCGTCGCACGCGCCCTGGTCGTTCGAGCACGACGCGCTCCAGCTCCAGTCCACCCCGAGGGTGCCTTCGGCGATCCGGTACTCCGCCGGTCCCCCGCACCCGGACGGCACCCGCCACGGGCTGCCGGCGTACTCGCTGCTCCCGTCGAGTCCCGGCACCGCCACCGACCGGGAGAGGTCCCAGCTGCCCAGCCAGGCGCGGGCCTCGACGACGATGTCGGCGCTGCGCGACGCCACGATCTCCAGGCAGGTCCCGCCGCCGGGATAGGGCGCCGCCGACACCTCCAGCGGCGTCAGCGTCGCGGTCAGGCCGATCACGGCGCCGGCCTTCTTGTTGCTGCTGCCGATCCCCAGGGTGGCGCTGACCCCGGCCCCCAGGGAGAGGGAGCCGCTGACGTCGCTCACCACCGGGTCGCTGAGGTCCCCGTCGGCGATCAGGTCGCCGTCGAGCTCGTCGTCGCCGATCCCCAGGTAGCCGTCGAAGGACGCGCCCAGCCGGGCGGTGAAGCCCAGGCCGCGCACGTCGAGGCTGCCGCTCACGCTGCCGCCGACGGAGGGCTCGACCAGGAACAGCATCGGCACCGGGCCGATCGCGAACGCCATCTGCACGCTGGGGAGATCGAGCTCGCAGGAGGCGCCGGCGGTGACTTGGGCCGTCGCGCTGAGCCCGAGCTCCACGCCCACCTCGGCGTCGAAGCTCATCCCCTTCGGGATCGACTTGCCGAGGACCTTGTACTTCGCGAGCTTCGCGGAGAACCGTCCGAACGGGTCGAACGTGGGGTCGATCGTGTAGCGCTCGGAGCCGCCCCCGCCGCAGGAGACGACCGCGTCGGGCGCCGCCTCCCGGCCGCGCGCCCGGCGGCCGCCGAGGGTGTCGATCCCCGCGCCCAGGTCGGGCACCTCGAGGTCGGCGTAGTCGAAGACGTCGGCGAGGCCGGCGGGGGCGAGCGTCGCCGACCTGCCGTCGGCGGCGAGCGCCACCACGGTGCCCAGGTATCCGGTGCCGATCCCGGGCGCCGGAGGAAGGATCCATGGCTGGCCGACCACCGGGGTGACCCCGGCCGGGATGGTGGTCCGCAGCCGACCGTTCAGCGCCGTCGTGCTGACCTCGCCGGGGTCGGTCACCGTGACCGTCGCGGGATTGGTCACCACCGCGGCACCCTCCTCCCCGGGGTCCCCGACGGTGTGGTCACCGTCGTCGAGACCGGTCCGACCCAGCCCCCGCTGCCCCGGCGCGCGAACACCGAGAAGGCGTAGGTCGTGTCCGGCGCCAACCCGTCGGCGGTCGCGGTGGTGCCGCTCACCGGCACCGCAGTGCCCCCGGTGACGGTGGCCGGAGGCTGCGCCCCGTCCCCCGGCGGACCAGGTACGACGCCCCGCCGGCCGGGCCGGTCCAGGTCAGGCCGACCAGCGCGGACTCGATCCGCTCGACCTGCAGCCCGGAGACCGAGGGCGCGCGCCGGAAGGTGACGGCGACCGCCGCCGTCCGCCCGGCGCGGACGCGGACCGCCCGGCGGCTGACCGTGGCCGTGTAGAGCGCGGAGTCGTCGACGACCTGGGGCGCGGTGACCGACCACCGCCCGGGCGGCAGCTTGACCTTGACCGTGCGGACGGTGCCGGCCGGCTTCTTGGTCACCGCCCGGACCTTCGTGCCCGAGCGCAGCCGGACCAGACCGGGCACGCCGGCGGGTCCCTTGACGGTGACGGTGACGGTGCCGGTCCGCGGCTTCCTGTCGTTGTCGGCGGCGTGCGCACCGACCCCTGACAACAGCACGGGCATCAGCGATGCCACCAGGACGGTGATGGTTCCGGCCCCGAGCGCCGCTCGTGGGAGGCGCATGTGTGGAGAGTGCGCCCGGTCCGGGCGCAACGGCATCGCCGAATTCGGTGAGGAGCGGCGTCACTCGCACCCGGCCCGCACCCGGCGTGGGGCCGGGTCGGCAGGGAGCCGGTCGGGGTGGGCCGGTCAGGCCAGCGAGTCCGGGTCCCGCCACTCCCGCTCGAACGGCAGCCGCCAGGCGTACGGCGCGACCAGCTGGTGGATCTGGTTCGGCCCCCAGCTGCCCTGGCGGTAGGGCCGGATCACCGGCGGGCTCTCCAGCAGCGACGCGGAGACCTCCCAGAGCCGTTCGATGCCGTCGGCGGAGGTGAAGAGCGTCTGGTCGCCGCGGGCGGCGTCGTAGATGAGCCGCTCGTAGGCCTCGAGGACCGAGCCGGCCCAGCTGGTGTCGGTCATCGCGAACTGCATGGAGAGCTTGTCCAGGCGCATCCCGGGGCCCGGCCGCTTCCCGTAGAAGGAGAGCGACATCTTCGCCTGGTCGGCCAGGTCGAAGGTCAGGTGGTCGGGACCGTGGTCACCGACCCCAGAGTGCTTCGGGAACATCGACCGCGGGGGCTCCTTGAAGGCGATCGAGATGATCCGTGCCCCCTCGGCCATCCGCTTCCCGGTGCGCAGGTAGAACGGGACGCCGGCCCAGCGCCAGTTGTCGACGTAGCACTTGAGCGCGATGAAGGTCTCGGTCTCGGAGTCGTGAGCCACGCCGGGGATGTCGCGGTAGCCCTGGTACTGCCCCCGCACCACGTCGGCCGGGTCGATCGGCACCATCGAGCGGAACACCTTGTTCTTCTCGTCGCGGATCGCGTCGGGGGTCAGCGAGGTGGGCGGCTCCATCGCGGTGAAGGCCAGCACCTGGAACAGGTGGGTGACCACCATGTCCCGGTAGGCCCCGGTCGACTCGTAGAAGTCGGCCCGCTGGTCGAGGCCGAGCTCCTCGGGCACGTCGATCTGGATGTGGTCGATGTTGTTGCGGTGCCAGATCGGCTCGAACAGGCCGTTGGCGAAGCGGAAGGCCAGGATGTTCTGGGCCGCCTCCTTGCCCAGGAAGTGGTCGATCCGGTAGATCTGCGACTCGTCGAAGACGGCGTGCAGCCGCCCGTTGAGGGCGCGGGCCGACTCCAGGTCGACGCCGAACGGCTTCTCCATCACGATCCGGCTGCCCTGGACCAGGTCCGCCTCCTGCAGCGTCTGCACCACCGACAGCGCCGCCTTCGGCGGGACGCTCAGGTAGTGCAGCCGGGTGCACGGGTCGCCGTACCCGGCCTCCGCCTTCTCCACCGCGGCCCGCAGGCCCGCAGCCCCCTCGGCGCCGGGCGCCCAGTGGAGCCGCTTGGAGAACTCCGGCCATCCGTCGATGTCGCCGTCGTCGCCGGAGAACTCGTGCACGGCCTCCGCGGCGAACCGGACGAACGACTCGTCGGTGTGCGGGTCCAGCGAGGTGCCGACGACCTGGAGGTCGCGGAGCAGGCCGGACTGGAAGAGGTGGAGCAGACCCGGCAGCAGCTTGCGGCGCGAGAGGTCTCCGGTCGCGCCGAAGAGGACCACCGTCACCGGCGTCGTCGACTTCTGGGTCATGTCGTCCACAGTGCCTCCCGGATGTTTCGAACGAGTTTACTGAGCGGCGGCTCTCGCCCCTCGGTTGCGTTGCACGGCCGTGACCAGTCCGCCCAGGACCAGCCCCAGGCCGACCGCGAAGTCGTCGGGGACCTCTGCTCCGGGCGGGGCGGCGTCGGCCCCCACGGCCCGCGACCCGTCCGCGGAGCGGGCGCGGATCTGCTCCTCGGCGACGTGGCCGAAGACGAAGTGCAGCAGCGTGCGGGCGCCCACCCGCGCCAGGTGCTCATCGGCACCGGCGCGCCGCAGGGCGTCCTCCATCCGGCGCTGCGGCTCGCGGGCGCCGCCGCCCAGGGCGTGCACCCCGGCGATCAGGATCGCGCCGTCGCGACGGCCGAGCATCGCGTCGCGCAGCTCGGTGCCGACCAGGCGCAGCTCGGCGTCCCAGGTGACCACCTCGGTGGCCCGGCGGCCGAGCTCGAGGATCCGGTCCGCGACCGCGTCGAGGAGCGCCTGCTTGCTGGCGAAGTGGTGGTAGAGGGCGCTGGGTCGCACCCCCATCTCGGCCGCGACGTTGCGCATCGAGAGGTCGTCGAGCCCCCGGTCGTCGAGCACCCCGATCGCCCGGTCGACGACGTCCACCTTGCGGTACCGCGCCACTGCCACCTCCTTGGTCGTCCTAGGCTATCTACCTGAACGCCGTTCAGGATCGAGCGGCCCGTCATTGTGAGAGGCCCCCGTGACCATCGAACCCCGCAGCACCGCGTCCAGCATCCCGTCCAGCGCACCCTCCGAGACCGCCCCCGCGGACGCCGCCCCCGATCACACCCGATCCGGCCGGAGCGTCCCGACCACCGACCTCGCCCTGATCGCCAGCTTCGCGGCGCTGATCTGCGTGTGCGCCTACATCGGCGCGATCCCGGTGGGGGCTCCGGAGTCCCGATCACGCTGCAGACCTTCGCGGTGATGCTCACCGGCTGCCTGCTCGGGCCGATCCGCGGGTTCCTCGCGGTGGCGCTCTACCTGCTGCTCGGCATCATCGGCCTGCCGGTCTTCGCCGAGCACTCCTCCGGGATCGGCGTCTTCTTCCGGGAGAGCGGCGGCTACCTGCTCTCCTTCCCCTTCGCCGCGGCCCTGGCCGGCTTCCTGGTCGCCTACGTCGCCCGGGGGGCGCGGACCCGTGCGCTCGTCGTCTTCTGCTGCTCGATCGCCGGCAGCTTCCTGGTGATCCACCCGATGGGCATCGTGGGGATGAAGCTCTACTTCGACGTCTCGTTCTCCCAGGCACTGCAGTACGACCTGCCGTTCTGGCTCGGCGACCTGGTCAAGACGACGTTCGTCGCGATCATCGCCGCCGAGGTGCACCGCGCCTTCCCCAAGCTGCTGCAGCGCCCGTAGGTCCGGCGATGGCACGGATCGAGCTGGACCGGGCAGGGGTCGTCGTACCGCTCAGCGGTGCGGCGGGGACCGGCACCAGGACCATCCTGGCGCCGACGACGCGGACCCTGACCGAGTCGCGCATCGGGGTGATCGGGGCCAACGGCTCGGGCAAGTCGACTCTGGCCCGGATGCTGAACGGACTGGTCGAGCCGACCACCGGCACCGTCCGGGTCGACGGGCTCGACGTGCGCCGCGACGCCGCGGCCGTGCGGCGCACCGTGGGGTTCTGCTTCACCGACCCGTCCTCCCAGCTGGTGATGCCGACGTGCGTGGAGGACGTGGAGCTCTCACTGCGACGCCACGAGCGCTCCACCCGACGACGCCGGGAGCGGGCGCTGGAGGTGCTCGCCGGGTTCGGTCTCGGCGACCACGCCCACGACTCGGTCCACTCGCTCTCCGGCGGACAGAAGCAGATGCTGGCGCTGGCCGGCGTGCTGGCGGTGGAGCCCTCGGTGGTGGTGGCCGACGAGCCGACCACCCTGCTCGACCTGGCCAACACCCGCCGCGTGGCGGACCGCCTGTTCGCCCTCGACCAGCAGCTGGTGCTGGTCACCCACGACCTCGACCTGGCCCGGCGGTGCGACCGGGTGCTGGTGGTGGCGGACGCCGAGGTGGTCTTCGACGGCGACGCGGACGCCGCCGTCGAGCACTACGTGGCGTCGGTCGCCGCCTGCGACCCCGACGACGTCACCCGGGCGGACCGATGAGCGACATCCTGCTCGGCGCGCACCAGCCGGGCGACACCGTGCTGCACCGGCTGCCGGTGGGGGTCAAGATCGTCGGCCTGGCGGTCTTCAGCCTGGTGGTGGTCCTGGTCCGCGACCCGTGGGCGGCTGCCGGCTTCCTGCTCGTCGCGCTCGGGCTCGCCGCGCTGGCCCGGGTCCGGGTCCGCACGCTGGCGCGAGCCACGCGTGCGGTCCTGCTGATCGCGCTCTTCGCCGGCGGCCTGCAGTGGTGGTGGTACGGGCCCGGCAAGGCGATCGAGACGCTGCTGGACCTGGTCGCGCTCTCCCTGGCCGCCGTGGTGCTGACCACGACCACCTCGGTGAACGCGATGCTGGACGCGGTGGTGCGCTGGCTGGGGCCGCTGCGCCGGATCGGCGTCCGCCCGGAGCGGGTCGCCCTGGCGATCAGTCTCGCGATCGGCGCGCTGCCCGGGACCCTGACCATCGCCCGGGAGACCCGTGACGCCGCCCGCGCCCGCGGCCTGAGCCGTCACCCGCGGGCCTACCTCTCCCCCTTCGTGATCCGGATGGTCGCCCGGTCGCTGGAGACCGGCGACGCGCTGCACGCCCGCGGCCTGGGCGACCTCGACTGAGGCGTCCCGCCCGAACCCGACCCGTCCGAACCCGACCCGTCCGGCCGGATCCCCGGCCGGTGCCCGGTCACTCGGAGCGGCGGTCCGGATGACGGGCGAGCCCGCGCGACGCCTCGCGGCGACCGCTACCCTCGGCGTACCTGAACACTGTTCAGGTACGCCGCGCCGCCGATCCGAGGGAGCACGAATGACCAGCACGTCCGACCGCCCGTTCGAAGCGCTCGCCGATCGCATCCTGGACGGGGGCCGCGCCAGCGAGGCCGACGCTCTCGCCGTGCTGCGGGCCGACGACGCCGACCTGCTCGCCGTGGTGGCCGCCGCCGGGCGGCTGCGCCGGGCCCACTTCGGCAACACGGTGAAGGTCAACTACCTGGTCAACCTGAAGTCGGGGCTCTGCCCGGAGAACTGCAACTACTGCTCCCAGGCGCTCGGCTCGCAGGCACCGATCCTGAAGTACTCCTGGCTGACGACGGAGGAGACGGTCGCGCAGGCCGGGGCCGGACTGCGCGGCGGCGCGACCCGCGTCTGCATGGTCTCCTCCGGCCGCGGCCCCTCGGACCGGGACGTCGACAAGGTCGTGCAGATGACCGAAGCACTGAAGGAGAGCTACGGCGACGTCGAGGTCTGCGCCTGCCTCGGTCTGCTCCGCGACGGCCAGGCGGAGCGGCTCGCGGCGGCCGGCGTCGACGCCTACAACCACAACATCAACACCGCCGAGTCCCACCACGACAAGATCGTCCAGACGCACACCTACGACGACCGGGTGGACACCATCGGCAGGGCCAAGGCCGCCGGCCTCTCCCCCTGCTCGGGACTGATCGCCGGCCTCGGGGAGAGCGACGAGCAGCTGGTCGAGGCGCTGTTCGCGCTGGCCGCGCTCGGCTCGGACTCGATCCCGGTCAACTTCCTGATGCCCTTCGACGGGACTCCCTACGAGAACACCTGGGAGCTCTCCCCCCTGCGGTGCGTGAAGATCCTGGCGATGGCGCGCTTCGTCTGCCCGGACAAGGAGGTCCGGATCGCCGGCGGCCGCGAGATGCACCTGCGCTCGCTGCAGGCGCTGGCGCTGCAGGTGGCCAACTCGCTCTTCCTCGGCGACTACCTGACCTTGGAGGGTCAGGCGGCCGAGGCGGACCTGGCGATGATCCGCGACAACGGGTTCGTGGTGCTCGGCACCGACACCGTCCCACCCGCCGGTTCGTCCACCGCCCCACCCGCCGGTACGACGCCGCCCGCACCTTCCGAGCAGCCGGCGATCCGGCGGCGGGGCGCCGGCACGTCGCTGTCGGCGAACGCCTGACCGATGTCCGCCCATCCCGCGCCGGCAACCAGCGCAGCGCCCGCCACCGCCGACGAGGACCTGCTCGCCTTCGACCGGGCGCATCTGTGGCATCCCTACACGTCGATGACCGACCCGGCGCCGGTGCGTCTGGTCACCGGGGCGAGCGGCGCCCGGCTGGAGCTGGCCGACGGCCGCGAGGTGGTCGACGCGATGTCGTCGTGGTGGGCCGCGATCCACGGCTACCGGCACCCGGTGCTGGACCGGGCACTGGCCGAGCAGGCCGGCCGGTTCAGCCACGTGATGTTCGGCGGGCTGACCCACGGACCCGCCGTCGAGCTGGGACGTCGTCTGGTCGCGATCACCCCCGACCCGCTGGAGCGGGTCTTCCTGGCCGACTCCGGTTCGGTGGCGGTCGAGGTGGCGCTGAAGATGGTGCTGCAGTATCAGCGGGGCCTCGCCCGCCCCGAGCGCACCCGGATGCTGACCGTGCGCGGCGGCTATCACGGCGACACGTTCGACTGCATGTCGGTGACCGACCCGGTCGGCGGGATGCACAGCATGTGGTCCGCGGTGCTGCCGCAGCAGGTGTTCGGGCCGCAGCCGCCACGCCACGATGCCGACGCGGCGACCGTGGCCGGGTGGGACGCGGCGTTCCGCACCCTCGCCGCGCGTCATGCCCACGAGCTGGCCGGGATCGTCGTCGAGCCGCTGCTCCAGGGGGCCGGCGGCATGCACCCCTACCCGCCGGCCTGTCTGCGGACGTTCCGCGAGGTGGCCGACGAGCACGGGCTGCTGCTCGTCTTCGACGAGATCGCCACCGGCTTCGGTCGCACCGGCCGGCTCTTCGCCGCCGACCTGGTCCTCCCCGACCTGCTCTGTGTCGGGAAGGCCCTGACCGGCGGCTACCTCACCCTCGCCGCGGTGCTCACCACCGACGCCGTGGCGCACGGCATCGCCGGCAGCGACTCCGGCGTGGTGATGCACGGGCCGACCTTCATGGCCAACCCGCTCGCCTGCGCGGTGGCGAGCGCATCGGTCGACCTGCTCATCGCCGACGACTGGGCCGGGCGCGTGGGGCGGATCGGCGATCGCCTCGCCACCGGCCTCGCCCCGCTCCGGGACCTCCCCGGCGTGCGGGACGTGCGCACCCTGGGCGCTGTCGGCGTGGTCCAGCTCGACCATCCGGTCGACGTCCCCGCAGCGACCGAGGCGGCACTCGACGCCGGGGTCTGGCTGCGCCCGTTCCGGGACCTGGTCTACGCGATGCCGCCCTACGTGGTCTCCGAGACCGAGCTGGACCTGCTCACCGGCGGCATCGCCGCCGCGGTGCGTGCCGGGTGAGCCGCTGGCAGCGGTGGCTGGCGCAGCAGGCCGACGATCGGGAGCGAGCCGGACTGACCCGTCGGCTGCGACCGCGCGCCGCCGAGGAGCCCTTGGTCGACCTGGCCGGCAACGACTACCTCGGCCTCGCGCGCGACCCGTCGGTGCGCGCAGCGGCGTCCCGGGCGGCGCTGACCTGGGGCGGCGGCGCGGGCGCGTCGCGACTCGTCACCGGCAGCCTCACCCTGCACGCCGAGCTCGAGCACGAGCTGGCCACGGCGACGGGTCAGCCGGCCGCACTGGTGCTGTCCACCGGCTATCACGCCAACCTCGCCGTGGTCGCCGCGCTGGCCGACCGGGACACCCGGATCATCTCCGACGCCCACGTGCACGCCTCCCTGGTCGACGGGTGCCGGCTCTCCCGCGCAGGCCTGACGGTGGTCCCGCACAGCGACGTCGACGCCGTCCGTGCCGCCCTGGCCGCGGCCGACCGCGCCGGCGAGCGGGCCCTGGTGCTGGTCGAGTCGGTCTACTCCGTGCTCGGCGACGCGGCGCCGCTGTCGGAACTGGCCTCGGTCTGCGCGGAGCACGACGCCCTGCTGGTCGTCGACGAGGCGCACGGCCTCGGCGTGCACGGGCCCGGGCTGGTGGCCCGCCACGGCCTGGCCGGCCTCCCCCACGTGCTGCTCACCGCGACCCTCTCCAAGTCGCTGGCCAGCCAGGGCGGTGCCGTGCTCGGCCCGTCGGCGGTCCGCGAGCACCTGGTCAACCGGGCCCGCCCGTTCGTCTTCGACACCGGGCTGGCGCCGCCGGCGGCCGCGGCGGCGCGGGAGGCGCTGCGGCAGATGACCGCCCGCCCCGACCTGGGCGCGACAGTACGACGCCGGGTGGAGCAGGTGGCGGAGGCGGTCGGCGTCGGCGTACCGGCGGGGGCGGTGCTGTCGGTGCCGATGGCCTCGCCGGGCGCCGCGGTCGCTGCGCAGGCCGCCGCGCTGGATGCCGGCCTCCGGGTCGGCTGCTTCCGGCCGCCCTCGGTGCCCGACGGCATCTCCCGGCTGCGGATCACCGCGAGCGCCGGCGTGCCCGAGGACGAGTGGCAGTGCGCGGTCCGGACGCTGCGCGGTCTGGTCGAGGAGCACCGGTGACCCGGATCGTGCTGGTGACCGGGACCGACACGGGCGTCGGCAAGACGGTCACCACGGCCGCGCTCGCCGCCGCCGAGCTCGCCCGCGGCGCACGGACCGCGGTGGTCAAGCCGGTGCAGACCGGCATCGGTGCGGGCCCAGGCGGGCCCGGCGCAGCGGCCGGTGCGGTGCCGGAGACGCCGGACGTGGAGGAGGTCGCCCGGCTGGCCGGCTGCTCGGTGCACGAGTGGACCCGGCTCGCCGCGCCGCTCGCCCCGGACACCGCCGCCCGACTGGAGCGAGTCGCGCTGCCTCCGATCGCCCAGCACGCCGCCCGACTCCTGGCGATGGCCACCGACCACGACACCCTGCTGGTGGAGGGGGCCGGCGGCCTGCTGGTGCGCCTGGATGACGCCGGCGGCACCCTGCTCGACCTGGCCCGTCACCTGCGCGACGCCGAGGCCGAGCCGTCCGTCGTCGTGGTCTGCCGGGCGGGCCTCGGCACCCTGAACCACGCGACGCTGACCGTCGCGACCCTGCGTGCTGCGGGGTTCGAGCCGGCCGGCCTGGTGATCGGGGCGTGGCCCGCATCCCCCGGCCTCGCCGAGCGGTGCAACCTCGAGGACCTGCCACGGGTCACCGGGACACCGCTCCTGACCCGGATCCCGGAAGGCGCGGGCGCCTGGGATCCGGACCGGTTCCGGACTGCCGCAGCGTCCTGGTTCGCCGCCCGGTGATCCACGCCGCCACCAGCAGCAGCGCGGCGCCGGCGACGAGCAGCCACGTCGGCAGCGCGTCGGGGATGCCGAGGAAGGTGGTGATGCCGAGGATCCGCGCCATCCCCCACGGCAGCAGCGCGAGCTCGTCGTTCCAGCGGGCCAGCCCGGCCTCCAGGCCGACGGTCGCCAACAGCGCGCCGACGCCGACCAGGACCGCACCGACGACGGCAAGCAGCAACGCGCACGCGCGGCGGACGCCGAGACCGGCCGACGCGGCCCACACCAGGCTGGCCAGGACCCACCCGAAGAGCACGAACGAGACGACGACGTAGGCCGTGCGCCACCCCGGCTCGGTCCAGAACACGAACCAGTAGCCCCCCGGCCCCGCCAGGCCAGCACCGCGAGGAGCAGCACCGAGCGCAGCACCACCGCGCCGGCGACCACCGTCGCGACCCCCACGAGCGCGTCACCAGCACGGCGGCCGCGAGCGCCACCCACCCGATCCCGACCAGGAGCAGGTGGGACGGCGCGAGGAACCAGGTCAGCACCAGCCGGCTCCACAGCACCGCGGCGAGCGGGAGCAGCGCCACCAGCCAACGGTTCACCGGGCCCGGGTCACACCACGGGGTCGCCACCGCGCGTGCCATCCGCCGACCGGTCGCGGTCAGCGCGACGGCGCCCACCAACACCAGCAGGCCCCACCGCGCCAGCCATGCCATCGGCAGGTCGCGCTCGGCGCGCTGCTCCCCGATCCGCGCGGCGGTCAGGTTGTACGCCGGCAGCCGGACGTCGTCGCCGTACCGCTCCTCGTGGTGCGCGGCGGCCCGGTCGAAGGCGTCCCGCGCCAACGCCCAGAGGTCGCGGCCCTCGCCGGTGTCGAGCCACTGCGCGTGGCGCAGCACCATCGCCCGGTAGGCGCCGAGCACGGTGAACAGGTCGACCTGGTAGTCGAGCGCCTCGAGGAGCTGGCTGCGCAGCGCAGGGTCGCGGTAGCGCGCCGGGTCCGTGCCCGCGATCAGCTCCCGCATCCGAGCGGCGGTCCGCACCGCCCGGTCGCCGTCCGCGATCGCCGCGGCGACACCGGCCGGGCCGGAGTCGCGGACGATCGCATAGATCACGTCGAGCACCGCGCTGTCACCGGTGAGGATGTCCCACTCGAAGATCCACATCTGCGGCGGCGGCTCCAGGCCCAGGGCGAACCCCCGGACCTCGGCGAACCGGTCGATGTAGAGACCGTGGGTGACCGCCTCCCGGGAGAGCGCCATGGTCTCGCCGATCGCCCGCACCGTGGCCGGATCGGTGGAGAACCAGCGGCGTGCCCAGTCGGCGGTCAGCTCCGCCGGATCGGCGTCGGGGTCGCGGGCCAGCCGCGCGGTGGTGGCCGAGTTGAGGTCGTAGAGCTGCCAGAACCCGTCGGTGAGCATCAGCGACATCGGCCCGGCCCGCCAAGGTCCGCCGTCCTGGGTCCAGGTCCACACGCCCTCGATCCGCGGGTTCGCGGCCAGGAACCGCTGCAGCGCCGCCCGGTGCAGCACCGCGAGATCGTTGGGGACGGCGCCGAACGCCTCGAACTCACGCCGGCTCTGGAACTCCACGATGCGCCGCTGATCGCCGATCTCGAGTGTCTCGTTCAGCGGCAACCAGCTGTAGTAGTCGCCGAGGCTGTACTTCGTGGAGACCACCAGGTTCGGGGAGTCCACCCCGTCCAGCACCTCCCGGTAGGAGTCGGGGTCGGTGTGCATCGCGCCGACCGCGCCCACGCCGACGCTCCAGGTGCGGAAGATCACGGTCGTCGAGGACCGCTCGGCCTGCTCGGTGAAGGCGGTCAGCATCGCCCGGACCGCCTCCGGCGTGGTCACCGTGATCTCGGAGTAGTAGTCCCACCCGGGCAGGTTGTAGATGTCGCCGCCCTCCCCGATCCGCAGCACCACGCCGGCCAGGTGGGGCATCCGGTCGTAGAGCTCGTCGAGCCCGGCCCGGTAGACGTCCCAGAGCCGCTCGTCCTCGGCGTCGAGCCCGAACCGCTCGGTCAGGTACTCCTCCAGCGGGCCGCTCAGGATCAGCATGTCGGTGCGCAGGTAGACCTTCATCCCGAGCCGGTCGACCTGCTCCCAGATCGGTCCGAACGCCGCACGCATCGCCTCGGCCCGGGCGACGT
Source organism: Nocardioides sambongensis (assembly GCF_006494815.1). Classification (NCBI taxonomy): domain Bacteria; kingdom Bacillati; phylum Actinomycetota; class Actinomycetes; order Propionibacteriales; family Nocardioidaceae; genus Nocardioides; species Nocardioides sambongensis. The sequence continues at coordinate 516,237 of NZ_CP041091.1, read as the reverse complement.
GCTCGGGATGGTCGGCGTAGATCTCGGGCACCTCGGTGAACGTCAGGTACTCCAGGAACCCGGGCACCGCGAGCGCGTTGTACCCCGCGGCCAGCTCGTGGCGGACGTAGCGCAGCACGCTGCGTCGGGCTGCGGGGAGCGCCGCCCGGTCGACGTACGGCGCCTCCGGCAGGATCACGTCCTCGAAGGCGCGTGAGTAGTGGGAGTAGTCGGTCCCGCCGCGCCACTGCTCGGGGTCGGCGTCGACGCCGGCCGCCCCGAGATCGACCATCCGGAACGAGAGGCGTGAGGTCACCCGCTCGCCGAGGCGCTCGGTGAGTGGTCGGCGCTCGCGTGCCGCGGCGGCGAGGTCGTAGAGCCCGCGGACGGCGCCGGTCTCACTCGGCGCGAGGACCCGGAGCCGGGCCGCGGTGCCGCCCAGCCGGTAGCTGTCGTCGTCGGGGTCGCCGTCCCCGAAGCGGACGGTGACGTCGGCACGTCCGCGGGTCCGTTCGGCCGAGGCGACCGCCGACCTCAGCTCGGCGACCGCGGTCCGCGTCCGCAGCGTCCGTACGACGTCCACGCCGGTGATCCGAGGTGGCGGCACCGCCGCTCGGGGCGGCGCGGCCCGGAGCTGCTCGACCGGCACCTCCTTGGCCTCGGTCCGGATGCCCAGCGCGGAGGAGATCCCGGTGGCGAGCAGTCCCCGAGCAACGCCAGCGAAAGCAGCACCGCGGCCACCTGGAGACTCCGGCGTGCCGTCACGAGGCAGCACCCTAGACCCGACCGCACCCGGCCGGGCCGCACTCACCACAGCGGCGGGTGCCGGTCCTTCCACGGCAGGGCCGCCTCGATCTGCGCCGCCAGGGAGACCAGCAGCTCCTCCTCGGCCGGTCTCGCGGCCAGCATCATCCCGATCGGCAGCCCCTCCGGCGAGGTGTGCAGCGGCAGCGAGACCGCGGGCATCCCGGTGACGTTCCAGGCCGAGGTCCACGGCGTGAACCGCTTCTGCGCGGCGAAGTCGGCAGCCGGGTCGGCGTCGTCGCGGATGGCGCCGACCGGCAGCGGCACGGTGGCCAGCGTCGGCGTCAGCACCGCGTCGTAGGGCGCGAGCGCGACGAGCGCCTCGGCCGCGAACCGGCGCAGCCGGCCGATGGCCAGGCCGAACTCGGGGCGGGCACCGCCTCGCCGAGCTCGCCGAGCCAGCGGGTCAGCGGGCGCAGCAGCGCGCGCTGCTCCGCGGCGAGCGGCGTGGTGGAGAGCGCGGTCAGCACCGCCCAGCAGGTCTCGAAGTCGCCCACGGCGTCCCGTGGGATCGGCACCGGGACCCCTTCCACCGCGTGGCCGAGGGAGCCGAGCAGGGCACAGGTCTCCTCGAACGCGGCGGTGACCGCGGGGTCGACGTCCACGTCGGCGATGACCGGGGTGTCGAAGACGGCGATCCGCAGCCGTCCGGGCTCGCGCCCCGCCGCGTCGAGGAAGGTGCCCGACGGCTCCGGCGCCCAGGACGGGTCGCCGGCGCGGCGCCCGGCCAGCACGTCGAGCAGGGCCGCGGCGTCGGCCACGCTCCGCGCGATCGTCCCGGAGGTGGACAGTCCGACCGGGTCGCCGTACATCGGGAAGCCGCTGATCCGGCCGCGGGTGGGCTTGAGCCCGACCAGGCCGCAGCAGGCGGCGGGGATCCGGATCGAGCCACCGCCGTCGGAGCCGTGGGCGACCGGGACCAGGCCCGCGGCGACCGCGGCGGCCGCGCCGCCGGAGGAGCCGCCCGCCATCCGGGTGGTGTCCCACGGGGTCACCGCCGGCGGGCGGCCCTCGGGCTCGGTGTAGCAGGGGGACCCGAACTCGGGCGTGGCGGTCTTGCCGAGGCTGACCAGCCCCGCCTCCTCGATGGCGAGGGTGACCGCGTCGGAGACGGCGGGGACGTGGCCGGCGAAGACCGGCGAGCCGAAGGCGGTCGGGGTGCCGGCGGTGAGGTTGAGGTCCTTGATCGCCGTGGGCACCCCGGCCAGCGGTGAGGCCCCGTCGCCGACCGGACCGACCGCGGCGACCTCGCGCGCGCGTCGACGGGCGCCGTCGTCGTCCCGGAAGGCGAACGCGCCGTCGACGTACTCCTGCGGGAGACGCGCGGCGCGTTCGAGGTAGTGCTCGGTGAGCTCGACCGGGTCGAGCTCACCGGAGCGGATCAGGGCGCCCTGCTCCAGGGCGGTCAGGTCGTGCAGGTCGGCCACGGTCCGACCGTACCCGGCGGCACCGGACGCCCCGATCCGGCCAGGACCTGGTCAGGCGGCCGGGACCTGCGCCGGCGCCTCGACCAGCGTGGTCAGCGCGGCGACAAGCTTCACCCGGACCTCGGGGTCCGTGGTCGGGTCGACCTCGAGCGCGGACTGGGAGACGGTGACGTCCTCGACGACCCTCGCGCCGGCGATGCCCGCGGAGCGGACGGTGTCGGCGTGCGCCCACTTGCCGCCGTAGGGGTCGGGGTGGCACCGACGACGCCGAACGGCTTGCCCACCAGGGCGCCGGCGCCGTAGGGGCGGGAGAGCCAGTCGATCGCGTTGTTGAGGACCGCCGGCATGGTGCCGTTGTACTCCGGGGTCACCGCGAGCACGCGGTCGGACGCGGCGATCCGGGTGCGCAGCTCGGCGGCCGCCTCCGGAGCGCTGCCCGCGTCCAGGTCCTCGTTGTAGAACGGGATCCGGTCGAGCAGACCGTCGATGATGTCGACCTCGACACCCTCGGGAGCGTTGTCGCGCAGCACCTCGGCGATGCGACGGTTGAGGGAGTCGGTGCGGAGGCTGCCGACCAGGACGGCGACGCGGGTGGTGTCAGTCATGCCGATCGAAACGGACCGCGGTCCGTTTCTATTCCGGTCGTTCCCCCGAGTTCGTCGCCACTAGGGTGATCTGCGTCATGTCCGACCTCGAGGCCACCCCGCTGCCCCTGATCTCCTCGGCCCCTGCGGTGCGCCGCGACGCCGCCCGCAACCGCGAGGCGCTGCTCACCGCCGCGGCCGCACTCGTCGCCGAGCGTGGCGTGGAGGCGGTCACCATGGATGCCATCGCCACCCGGGCCGGGGTCGGCAAGGGCACGGTCTTCCGTCGGTTCGGCAGTCGCGAGGGCATGATGGCCTCGCTGCTGGACCACGCCGAGACCACCTGGCAGGAGGCGGTGATCTCCGGCCCGCCGCCGCTCGGGCCGGGCGCCGACCCGTGGGACCGGCTGGTCGCCTTCGGCGAGTCCCGGATGCGGACCAACCTCACTCAGGCGGCGCTGATCGAGGCGGCCGGCCAGACCTGGGCGACGAACCGTGCGGTGCTCGGCTTCTCCACCATGCACCTGCGCTTCCTGCTCGGCAGGATGGGCGTCGCCGGCGACCTGCAGTATCTGGCGATGGCGCTGATGGCGCCGCTCACCGTGCCCGCGCTGCGTCAGCTGATCGAGCACGACCGGCGCACCGTCGACCAGCTCGCCGCCAGCTGGACGGACTTCGCGCGCCGCGTGGTCACCGCGGCACCCGCACCGGCTCCGGCTCCGTGAGCAGCGCGGGGCGACGTCAGACCGGACACACTCCCCCGCTCGCCGGTGCGGGTCCCCGGAACAGAGGCCGCGGCCGGTTACGGTCGCGCCCATGCATCGACCCCGGGGCGCTCTCCCCCGCCTCCCTCGGGCCCTCCTGCTCCTGATCGGCCTGGTCACGCTCGCCCTCGGCGCCGCCGTGCTCACCGCCGCCGGGACCAGCGCGGCGCCCGGCACGGCGCCCCGGCCCACCGCGGACCCTGCGGCGCCCGGCGACGGTGCGGGCGGTCGTCGTACCGATGACGACGGGAACCTGTGGGACCGCCGCCACGACGTGGGCCTGGAGGACCTGGTGCCGTCGACCGCCGCACCCCAGCCCGGAGGACCGCGCGGACGCTTCGCACCGGCCCCGGTCACGCTGACCCGCGAGGGACTGGGCCACGGCAAGGTCGTCGCCGGCATCGTCGGCGGCAACCTCCGCTGGATCGACGACGCGGACGGCGCCTGGGACCCCGGCAGCGGGCGGGTCCGCGCCCGTGTCGCCGACCTGCTCGCCGACGCCGGACTGCGCAGCATCCGGTACGCCGGCGGCACGGTCGCGAACCTCTTCGACTACCGCCGCTCGATGAGCAAGGTCGGCTGCCAGACCAGCGGTGGCTTCGCCGCCCCCCACTTCACCGCGATCCCGGCCGCCCGATCGGGCTACACGGTCGGTGCCCAGGCCGCGTTCGCCGACCACGCGCGCTCCACCACCAACCTGATGATCCCGATGATCAACACCACCCCGGACCGGGCGCGGGCGTTCGTCCGAGCGGTCGCGAAGGCGACCGGCCAGCGGCGGATCACCGTCGAGATCGGCAACGAGCCCTACCTGAACGACCAGCGCTACTGGCGTTCCGGTCCGCTCGACAAGCGGCTGCGGGACTACGTCCGCGGCGGCATCCGGTTCCAGCAGGGCACCGCCGGGGACGACCGGCTCTACCCGGCATCCGGGTGCGACCTGGCCCATCCGGTGCGCGCCGACGGCCGCGCCGGTCAGGTCTACCGGCCCCGCTACGCGCCGATCTCGCTGAAGCGGGTCCCGGTGATCCGGGTGGCCGGCCGGACCTGGCGCTACGTGGAGTCGCTCGCCGGCGCCGGACCCCGGGCCCGCGTCTTCACCCTGAACGCCGCGCACGACCGGATCCGGTTCGGCGACGGCAAGCAGGGCGCCCGACCGAAGGGGTCGCTGCGGATCGAGTACGCCGCCGGCCGGATGCCCGGCTTCACCGACTTCTACCGGGCCCTGCAGGGCGTCCCCGGCGTGGACGTCTCGGTGTGCAGCTCGTGGCCGACCCTGTCGTTCGTCGACCTGATGGAGTCCTCGGGCCGGGGCTACGACTGCCTCGCGGTCCACCAGTACGCCACGATCAGCGGCTCGACCGCGGTTCAGGCGATGCACCGCGCCTACATGAAGGACGGCCGCGCCACCAACGGCAGCCTGGTCACGCTCTCCGCCGCGATGCGCGACTCCCGGCGCAAGGACGCGGCGGAACGCTTCCTGACCGTCACCGAGTTCGGCGGCTTCCACAGCAGCGGGCGGCACCGCTCGCTGGAGTTCCTCGGGGACCTGCTCCGCGGCGTGGAGCTGGTCGGTCAGGTCAACGCCGGCGTCCGGATCTCCAACGTGTCGAACTTCGACACCCTGCTGGAGCGGTTCGGCCGGCGCTACGTCCTCTCCGGCACCGCCCACCTGGAGTTCCTGGTGCGGCAGCTGGTCGGCCAGACCCCGGTGCAGGTCACCGGCGTGCCGAAGTCGCTGGTCGTCGCCGGCACCCGGCACGGACCGCAGGGGTCGATGCTGGTGGTGAACACCCGCTGGCAGGGCGAGACCCGGATCAGGCTGGCGATGCCGGACCGCGCCAAGGCCAGCTGCGTGGTCACCCGGACGCTACGGTCCGCGCCGGGCGAGGTCACCCGGCCAGCGAACGCCCGGAAGCGGCCCACCTCGGTCCGGCCGGTGCACCGCAGCACCTGGACCGGCGGGCCGTCGGTGCGCAGCTTCCCGGCCCGCTCGATCACCCTGCTCACGGTGCGGCCGAGGAGCGGAGGGTCCTGTCCGTCCGCCGGCTGGCCGTGAGCCACGGGACGGCCGTGGGCCAGCGGCCGGACGAGCGGGCGCGGCCCGGCCCGGGCGGACCGGGTCAGACGTGGTGGCGGCGCAGCCCGTAAGTGAGGCTGTCGGCGAGCGCCTCCCAGGACGCCTCGATCACGTTCGCGCCGACCCCGACCGTCACCCAGGAGGCCTCGCCGTCGCTGGTCTCGATCAGCACCCGGGTGATCGCGTCGGTGCCGTGACCCTGATCGAGGATCCGGACCTTGAAGTCGATCAGCTCGAACTTCGCGATCTCCGGATAGGCCTGCCCGATCGCCGAGCGCAACGCCTGGTCCAGGGCGTTGACCGGTCCGTTCCCCTCACCGGTCACCACGTAGCGGACGTCGGCCGCGGCGAGCTTGACGGTCGCCTCGGAGACCGCCTCCTCCCCCGGCGCGGCATGGGTCAGCGTCTCGGTGATCACCCGCCAGCTCTCCACGTCGAAGTACGTCGGACGGGCGCCCTCGACCTCCTCGACCAGCAGCAGCTCGAACGAGGCGTCCGCGGCCTCGAAGGTGTAGCCGCGGGCCTCCATCTCCTTCACCCGTGCGGTGACCCGGGCGACCAGCTCCGGGTCGCCGGAGAGGTCGAAGCCGAGCTCCTTGCCCTTGAGCTCGATGGAGGCGCGGCCGGCCATCTCGGAGACCAGCAGTCGCATGTCGTTGCCGACGCCGGCCGGGTCCATGTGCTGGTAGAGGTCGGGGTCGACCTTGATCGCGCTGGCGTGCAGTCCGGCCTTGTGCGCGAAGGCCGAGGAGCCGACGTACGGCTGGCGTGAGGCGGGCGGGAAGTTGGTGACCTCGGCGACCGCGTGGGCGATCCGGGTGGCTTCGGGGAGCAGGCCGGGCGGCAGCACCTGACGGTCGAGCTTGAGCTGGAGGTTGGCCACCACGTTGACCAGGTCGGCGTTGCCGGTGCGCTCGCCGTAGCCGTTGATGCAGCCCTGGACGTGGCTGGCGCCGGCGTCGACCGCGGCCAGCGTGTTCGCCACGGCGCACCCGGTGTCGTTGTGGCAGTGGATGCCGACCCGGACCCCGGTGGTGGAGATGACGTCGTCGACCACGTCCGAGACCCAGGGGGGCAGCATCCCGCCGTTGGTGTCGCAGAGCGCGACCACGTCGGCGCCCGCCTCGGCGGCGGTCCGCAGCACCTCGAGCGCATAGCTGCGGTCCAGGCGGTAGCCGTCGAAGAAGTGCTCGGCGTCGAGGAAGACCTGCTGACCCTCGGCGCGCAGGTGGCCGACCGTGTCCCGGACCATCGCGAGGTTCTCCTCCAGCGTGGTCCGCAGCGCCTTCTCCACGTGCCCCGCGTGCGACTTCGCGACCAGGGTGACCACCGGGGCGCCGCTCTCCCGCAGCGCCGCGACCATCGGGTCGTCGGCGGCGGTGCTGCCGGCGCGCCGGGTCGAGCCGAAGGCGGCCAGGCGCGCGTGGCGGAGGTCGAGCTCGGTGGCCGCACGCCGGAAGAACTCGGTGTCCTTCGGGTTCGACCCCGGCCACCCGCCTTCGATGTACCCCACGCCGAGCCCGTCGAGCTGGCGGGCGATCGCCAGCTTGTCGGCCACCGAGAGGTTCAACCCCTCCTGCTGCGCTCCGTCGCGCAGGGTGGTGTCGTAGACGTGGAAGGCGCCGTGGAGGTCCAGGGGCTGCTGCGTCATCGGGTTCGTCTCTCGCTGGTGCTGGTGGTGGGTGTGCCGGGGTCCGCTCCGTGCCCCGGAAATGAGAAAGACCCCCCGGGGCACGAGAGGTCTGCGCGTCGCTCCCGGGGTGGTCCCGGCGGCGACGCGCTAGGTAATGATGGTGCGGTGCTGCGACACGCCGCCAGTGTGCCACGTCCGCCGGGGACGGGGTGCAGCCCGTCACATCGTGGTCAGGTCCCGCGTGCTCAGGTGCGGCCTACGCAGGCGCTCCGGCGTCAGCCCAGGCCGAAGGGGCCGCTGTCGGCCGGAGCCCACCACGTGCCCTGCCCGACGGCGACCATCGCCAGCAGCGAGCCGGTCACGACCAGGGCGGCGCACAGCACCAGCCACGCCACCGGCCTCCCGGTCGCCGGATAGAGCGCCCGACCGACCGGACGACGGAAGCGGTCCGAGCCCGGACCGGACCACAGCGCGACACCGAGCGTGGTGCCGCTGACCAACAGGGACGTCGGCAGGTCGAGGGCGAAGGCGTAGCAGAGCAGTCCTGCGGCGAGGGCCAGGCCGGCGCTCCACACGGTCAGCACCAGCGTGCCGGTGGTCGCCCGCAGCAGGTGCCACGGACTGGAGAAGACCCAGGCGAGCCCGTCGTGCCACTTGCGGCCGCGGACCTGCCGTCGGCCGGCGACCGCGGAGCTGGCCAGGGAGCCGGCGCGCAGCAGCCAGATCATCGCGACCACGCCGATCAGCGTCAGCCACGGGGCCGCCGCGAGCCCGGCGCCGACGACGAACGCGCCCGCGGTGACCGCGAGACCGCGACGGACCCGCTCCAGTGCCGGCACATCGGTCCGCGCGGCACCGTCGGGCTCCTCCCACTGCCGGTCCCACTGCTCCTCCATCCGGGACAGCGCGTCGTCGCCGTCCCGGGGCGGGGGCGGTGGCCACTCCCGCGACCCATCGGCCAGCACCTGGGTGCGGGCGCCCTCGCGCCCGTCCGCCGCGGATGACCAGCGCTCGGACTCCGGGCGCTCGGACTCCGGGCGCTCGGATTCCAGGCGCTCGGTGCCGGTCCCGTCCCCGACCGGGGCCGGCGGCGCCGTCACGGGCGTCGTCGGGGGCGCGGGCGGTGCGGCGGCGACCGCGCCCGGGCGCACGTGGTCGACCACCGTGATCGGGGTGGCCGTGGCGACCTCACCGGCAGGAACCGGGGGCACCGGCGGCACCACCACGCCCGCCTGCGCGGCCAACGCCAGCGGCAGGGTGAAGTCGTCGTCGTCCACCTGCTCGCCGACGCCACCCAGGACGCCGCCGCCCGGTGGCGGCACCCGCGGGTCGGACGGTCGGGTGCTCAACGGTCGGAGCCAAGCGAGGAGCTCCTCGAGGAGGGGTCGCTCGAGCGGGTCGGGCGACAGCGCCGCGTCCAGCACGTCGGCCAACGGTCGGTCGATGCCGGAGAGGTCGTGCTCCCCGCGGCGCGCACGGTCCATGATCGCCATCGCCGGACCACGCCCGTACGGCGCCTGCCCGGTCGCCGCGTAGGCGACGGTCGCCGCCCAGGCGTGCACGTCGGCGGCGGGAGTCGCCTCGTCGCCGTACAGGATCTCGGGGGCGAGGTAGCCGGGGGTGCCCAGCAACCAGCCGGTCTGGGTGAGACGCGGATCCTCGGCGACGCGGGCGAGTCCGAAGTCGATCAGGATCGGGGTGCGCCCCTCCATCAGCACGTTCGACGGCTTCACGTCGCGGTGCAGGACGCCAGCGGCGTGCACGGCCTCGACGCCCTCGGCCAGGCAGCCGGCGAGCCAGAGCAGGTCCCGGTCGGCGACCGGACCCTCCTCCTGGACGTGGTCGTGCAGGGAGAGGCCGGGCACGTAGCGGGTGACCACGTAGGGCATCTCGCCCCAGGGGTCGGCGGCCAGGATCTCGGCGACCCACGGGCTGCGGACGCGGCTCAGCGAGCCGACCTCCCGCGCCAGCCGGGCCCGGGCCTCGGCGTCGCCGACGACGTGCGGGCGCAGCACTTTCAGCGCCACCCGCCGCCCGTCGGCGCCGCGCGCCAGGTGCACGATGCCCATGCCGCCCTCGCCGAGACGGGTGAGCAGGGTGTAGTCCCCGACCCGGGTCGGTCCGTCGTGCGGCTGGCTGGTCACGCCCTGAGAGTACCCAGCGGCCACCCTGTCCGGACTCATCCGCGCCTGCGTCGTGGCGGACGCCTCACCCTGCCGGGCCCGCGGCCACGCGGGTCAGTCGACGCGGTGCATCCAGCCGAACGCGTCCGCGTTGCGGCCGAACTGGACGCCGACGAGCTGCTCACGGATCCGCATCGTCAGGTCCTGGGAGGCCGGGGCCGGGGTGTCGCCCGCCGCCGACTTCAGCGCACCGACCGGGGTGACCACGGCCGCGGTGCCGCAGGCGAAGATCTCGGTGATCCGGCCCGACGCGACCCCGTCGCGCCACTCGTCGATCCCGAACTGCCGCTGGGTGACCTGGTGCCCCATCTTCTCGGCCAGCTCGATGATCGAGGAGCGGGTGATGCCCTCGAGGATGGTGCCGGTCTCGGGGGTGACGATGGAGCCGTCGTCGTAGACGAAGTACATGTTCATCCCGCCCAGCTCCTCGACGTAGCGCCCCTCCTGGGCGTCGAGGAAGACCACCTGGTCGCAGCCGTGCGAGCTGGCCTCCTGCTGAGCGACCAGGGAGCTGGCGTAGTTGCCACCGGTCTTCGCCGCGCCCATGCCGCCGCGTCCGGCCCGGGTGTACTCCTCGGTCAGCCAGAGCGTGACCGGCTTGACGCCGCCCTTGAAGTAGGCCCCGGCGGGGCTGCTGATCACCATGAAGGTCACGTGCTGGGCCGGCCGCACCCCGAGGAACTTCTCCGAGGCGAACATGAACGGACGCAGGTAGAGACTCTTCTCGCCGCCGTCGGCGTTGGCGGGCACCCAGCGCGCGTCGACCCGGACCAGCTCCTCGACCGCCTGGAGGAAGTCCGGGACCTCCAGCACCGGCAGCGCCAGCCGGTGGCTGGAGCGCACCATCCGCTCGGCGTTGGCCTCCGGGCGGAACAGCCACAGCGAGTCGTCGGCGTGGCGGTAGGCCTTCATCCCTTCGAAGGTCTCCTGCGCGTAGTGCAGGACGGCGGCCGCCGGGTCGAGGGTGATCGGTCCGTACGGCGTGATGCGGGCGTCGTACCACCCACGCTCGGGGGTCCACTCCACCGTGAACATGTGGTCGGAGAAGTGGGTGCCGAAGCCCGGGTTGGCCAGGATCTCGGCCAGACGAGCGTCGTCGGTCGGGTTCTCGGCGAGCGTGGTGGTGATCTGCATGGTCACGAATCTAGTCCTCGGGTGTCGCTGGATCGAGCCGTGCGGGTTTCACCGGTCAGCCGGTGAAACCCGCAGCGCCTCAGCCGGCTACTCGCGCAGCGATCGCGTCGCCGACCTCGGGGGTGCTCCGCTGGACGCCGGGGGTCCGGGCGGTGAGGTCGGCCAGCACGGCCTCCTCGATACGACGGGCGGCGGCGGGGTGACCGAGGTGATCGAGGAGCAGCGCACCGGAGAGGATCGCGGCGGTCGGGTCGGCGATCTGCTGGCCGGCGATGTCGGGCGCCGAGCCGTGCACCGGCTCGAACATCGACGGAGCGGTGCGGTCCGGGTTGACGTTGCCGGAGGCGGCCAGCCCGATGCCCCCGCTGATGGCGGCGGCCAGGTCGGTGATGATGTCGCCGAAGAGGTTGTCGGTGACGATCACGTCGAAGCGCTGCGGGTCGGTGGTCAGGTAGATCATCACCGCGTCGATGTGGCAGTAGTCGGTGGTGACGTCGGGGTACTCGGCGGCCACCTCCTGGAACAGCCGCCACCAGACCGAGCCGGCGTTGACCAGCACGTTGGTCTTGTGGACGAGGGTGAGCTTCCTGCGGGGACGCCGCTGGGCGCGCGCGAAGGCGTCGCGGATCACGCGCTCGACGCCGAAGGCGGTGTTGACCGACACCTCGGTGGCGACCTCGGCCGGGGTGCCGACGCGCAGCGCGCCGCCGTTGCCGGTGTAGGGGCCCTCGGTGCCCTCGCGGACCACCACGAAGTCGACCTCACCCTTGCCGAGCACCTCGGCGGAGAGCGGGGAGACCGAGCCCGGGAACAGCCGGGACGGGCGCAGGTTGACGTAGTGGTCGAGCTCGAAGCGGAGCTTGAGCAGCAGGCCGCGCTCGAGGATGCCCGGCGGCAGGTTCGGGTCGTTCGGCTTGCCGCCCACCGCACCGAGCAGCAGCGCGTCCTGGCCGCGGACCTCCTCCAGCACGCTGTCGGGGAGCACCTCGCCGGTCCGCAGGTAGCGCTCGGCGCCGAGGTCGTAGCGCGTCTGGGCGAACTTCACGTCGTCCGGGGCGGCGACCTCGAGGACCTTCAGCGCCTCGGCGGTCACCTCCTGGCCGATGCCGTCACCGGGGATGACACCGAGGGACACCTGGCCGCTGGTGACGGGGGTGCCGGACGGGGCTGCGGAGGAGTCGTTCATGGTCGGAAACGTTAGTTGTCGTCGGGGCGGTTCTCGTCCGCGTCTCGCAGGTCAAGCGCGGCGCCGTTGCCGCCGCCGAACGCGGCCTGCAGGGCGTTACGCCCGGTGGCTGCCTCGCGACGGAAGGGGTGCTCGGGGTCGTGCTTGGCCGGGCCCCACTCGGTGCCGGACCAGTCGGGGTACATCGCGTACATGGTGAAGTCCTTCGGGTCGAATGCGTGCTGATCGGTGGTGGTTCGATGACGAACCGGGGTGGTGCCGGCCCCGGGGGTGACCCACCGCAACGGGTGGGGCGTCATCTCGTGGATCGCACGAGGTCGACTGCGTCGGAGATGCGGGTCGCGCGGGGTCCGGCCGATGGGACCCGCTGCGGAGGTGAGCTCCGGGGCTTCATTCAGATGAGGAGAAGCCACGCGCGGAGTGGGAACGCCACGAACACCGCGGCGAGGTGGCCTCTCTCAGGCCCCGCCGCGGCGCACGATTACGAGAAGAGCGCTCCGCATGGTGCGACGACAGTACGACGTCCGCCGGCCGCTGTCCGCCGAATTCCACGACGTGTTCGCATGTCGAGACATTCGTACCAGGATGGAAGACTCTCCGCATGAGCGCGAACCCCGACCTCCCTGCCGTCGTGCAGCGCGCCTTCGACGTGTCGCGCCGCTCGGGCTACGTGTCGTTCTGCCGCAACGAGACCGGGCGCCTGCTCGCCGCGCTGGCGGCCACCCGCGAGGGCACCATGGCGGAGTTCGGCACCGGCTGCGGTGTCGGGACCGCGTGGCTGCGCTCAGGCGTGCGCAACGACAAGGCACGCATCATCACCGCCGAGCTCGACCCCAAGCTGGCCCGGGCGGCCGCGAAGATCTTCACCGACGACCCGTTGGTCGACGTGCTCGCCGCGGACTGGTCCACCCTGATGGACAAGGGTCCCTACTCGCTGCTGTTCCTGGACTCCGGCAACCCCGACGCCGGGGACGTGGACCGGCTGGCCGAGCTGGTGGAGCCCGGCGGCCTGGTCGTCCTCGACGACTTCGTGCCGTGCCAGATGTGGCCGCCGATCACCGACGGCCGGGTCGACATCCAGCGGGAGCGGTGGCTGACCGACGAGCGGTTCACCGCCGTGGAGCTGATGACCGCGCCGGACGCCGCGCTGATCCTGGCCACCCGCCGCTGAGTCCTCCGCGCGCCGCCGCGTGCGCCCCGGGTGGGTCCGACCGGGTGATCCGGCCCGGGTGCGCGCGACTGGGCCGGGCTCGCCTCAGATCTCGCCGGGTTGGGCGCGGCGGACCACGATCCGGGTCCAGGCACCGAGGTAGAGCCGCTCGTCCGGGGCGATCTCGCGCTTCTCGCCGGGCGTGATCGGCATCGCCGGCAGCGCGCCGATCGAGCCGCCCACGTAGGTGCCGTTGGAGGAGCCCAGGTCCTCGACCCACCAACGCGTCCCGTCGGTGGTGAGCTGGCAGTGGCGGCGGCTGATCCCGGTGTCACTGCCGAGCTCGATGTCCGGGTCGATGCCGCGGCTGCGGGAGGCCCGTCCGACGAGCACCGACCTGGTGCGGATCGGGACCACCTCCGGCACGCCGGCCGAGGGCAACGGGTCGTCGCTGTCCTGCTCGTCGTACCAGTCGGGATCGATCCAGACCTCGGCCACCCAGGCTGCCTCGAGTCGCGGCGCGACCGGCTCGGGGGCGTCCTGGGTCCCGGCCTGGCCGGCCTGCCCGGCCTGCCCGGTCTCCCCCACCGGTGTGGCCGGTGCCGACGGGTCGGGGATGCCGAAGACGGAGAGGTCGAGCGGCGCGGGCTCGACCGGACGCGGCATGGTGCCGGTGGTGAAGTCGTAGCCGCAGGCCTCGCAGAAGAGCGCGTCGGGCGGGTTGGCCGCCTGGCAGTTGGGGCAGTCCGCGCTCTCCTCCTCCGGCGCGGTCGCGGCGGTGTCCGCGGCACTGACCTGCTCGGCCCCGCCTCCGGCGGGCGCACCGGGGTCGGCCGGGGTCGCGGCCGAGGAGTCGATCGGCAGTCCGCAGACATCGCAGTAGTCGTCGGCGGACGAGTCGTGCCCGGACGGGCAGACAGAGCTCATGCTGGGTCCTTGCGGATCCGCGTGGTCTTGGTCGACGCGGTGTCCAGCGCCATCTCGTCGGCCTTGTCCACCGCGCGCCTCAGCCGCACGGTGCCGTCCGCCTCGTTCTCGACCTCGACGACCTTGCGCAGCTTGGTGGTGGCCTCGGCGTTCCCGGTGGCGGCGGCCAGCGCGACGGCGCGTCCGAGCTTGGTGGTGGCGGTGGCCTCGTCGCCGGCCGCCTTCGCGGCCAGGCCCTCCTGGATCGCGGCGGCCAGCTCGGTCTGCCCGGTGTAGTGGGCGACCTGCTGGTCGATCCGGGTGGTCAGCTCGGAGTTGGAGGACCAGGTGGCCTTGATCAGTCCCTGGGTGACGATGTCGTCGCCGAGGGCGAGCTGGATCCGGGCGGCGAGCTGCTCCTGGCCGACCGCCTTGGCGGCGACCCGGACCGCGACGTGGTAGTCGCGGGACTCGTCCGACCACGCACCGGTCGGGTAGTCGCCGGTGAGCGGGTTCACCGGCGTGCGTCGCGCGGTGAGGTCCTCGACCGTCGGCGACACCTGCCGCACGAACAGGATCTGGGCGCCCTGCGGGGTCCAGACCCGGAGGTTGGCGTCCGCCACCCCGCGCGACATCGACTTGCGCATGATCGCCTGGAACTCCGCGCGCATCTGGTCCGGGCGCGGGATGATGTCGACCGATCCGAGCAGGGCCTGGGCGATGCGGCGGATCTCGGCGACCTGCCAGTCGGTCCCGGCACCGCGGCAGTCGGCCTGGAAGTAGCCGGTGGCCCGGTTGATCGCGTCGTCCAGGCGCCCCGGCCGCTCCCGGTTCTCACCGTCGGTCAGCAGCAGCACGTGGCGCTGCGAGACGCTCGGGACGGAGCTGAAGAGCTGCCCGGCGAGGTCGAGCCAGGTGCTGATCGCCGTGCCGCCGCTGCCGACGAAGCGGTCGATCGCCGACATCGCCTGGTTGCGGACCCGGCTGTCCATCTGGACCATGCCCGGCCCGGAGGTCACCGGAGGGTAGGCGAGCATCGCCCGGTCCGCGCCGGCGATCACCGCGAACCACGTGCCGTCGACGATCTCGGCCAGCGCTGCCTTGGCCGCATCCTTGGCGGCCTCCATCGTGGCCGGCCCCATCGACCCGGAGGTGTCGACGATGATGATCTCGCCGGCATCCCCCGAGCCCGCCTGCCCGGCGGTGCCCGCGCCGGTGCAGCTGACCGTCACGATCGCGTTCACGTCCGTCCCACCGTCGGGCAGGAACTCGTTCTGGTAGACGGCGGCGGTGAACTCAGCCATCGCTGGGACCTCCCTGGGAGTGGTCGGGCAACTCGGGCAACTCGGGGGCGTCGGTCCGGTCGGGTACGTCGACCACCGGGTCGGCCGGTCCGGCACCGGACTGCTCCGTCTGCCCGGCATTCTGCCCGACGGCGGCGACGCCCACCGCGGGTGGTGCGGCGGACCCGTCGTCGGCCGGCTCGATCCGGGCCAGCGCCACCGTGATGTTGTCCTGTCCGCCGCAGTCGTGGGCGAAGCCGACCAGGGCTATCGCCAGCTCGGCGGGGTCGGTGGTGCCGGCCGCAGCCACCTGGGCGGCCAGGTCGGCCGGCTCCGAGGCGTAGTTCCACAGTCCGTCGGAGCAGACCATCACCCAGCCGGCGGCGTCCAGGTCGCGGGTGACCAGGTGTGGCGTGAGGTCCGGGCTGTCCCGCCCCAGCCACTTGGTGATGGCGTGCGCCTGCGGCGAGGCCTCGGCGACCGCCCGCGGCGCTCCGGCCGCGATCTGGGTCTGGGCGAGCGAGTCGTCGGTGCTGAGCTGGACGCCGTCGCCGACGTCGGGCAGCCAGTAGGCACGGGAGTCGCCGATGTTGGCGACATGCACCCGCTGCCCCTCGACCACGGCGACCGCCAACGTCGCCGACGCCGGATTCGGCGAGTCCGGGTCGGTGGTGGCCACGATCGCGGTGTTGGCCGCCCGGACGGTGGTGTCGAACACCTTGCGTGCCGCCGCGGCACGGCTCTCCTCGGTGCCCAGCCCGACGGGCAGCGGCATCCGGAGGACGTCGCGCGCCGCATGCGCCCCGGCCAGCGAGGCCACGTCGGAGTCGATCGAGTTCGACACGCCGTCGAGCACCACGAGCACCGCCCGGGAGCCGGGACGCGCACCGGCCAGCAGCGCCATCGCGTCCTCGTTGCGGGCGTGGGTGATGCCGCGGTCGCAGACGCCCGCGACCCACGCGGCGGGGCGCTCACGGAAGTGGTCCCGCTCGCTCGGCGCCTTCGTCCCGCACTCCATGCAGTAGAGGTCGGGGCCGACCTCTCCCCCGCACTCCGCACACGGCCGTCGGGTCATCGCCGGCACCGGGTCGGAGAGCGCCGCGGACGGCATCCGGGTGGGGGCGCTGATCGGCGCGTCCCCCATCGGGTCGTCGCTCCCCGGTCGGACCGGTGGCGGCGCGGGCGCCGCCGGGGCACCGGCGAGCGGGGCGCCGCAGCTCTCGCAGAAGCGGGCGGTGCCGGGCGCCGTCGCGCCGCAGGCCGCGCAGACCGTGCTCATGTCAGGCTCCAGTTCCGGATCGCATTGGCCCGGTTCACCAGGTCCACGCGCTCGTGCAGGTCGGGGGTGTCGCGCGCCAAGGATCGCAAGGCCGCCTCCAACCCGTCGCGGACCCCCTGCTCGGTGGCCTCGACCGAGCCGATCGAGCCCGCGCCCCGTGGACCGTCCTTCCTGCCGGGCCCGCCGACACCGGCACTGCCGCTCCCGGGAGTACCGGTGGTCCCGGGGCCCGGGGTCCCGCTCACTACGGGCAGCGCCTCGGTCAGGATCCGGACGACGTAGCGCTGCTGGGTGGTGCTGTCCATGCTCGCCCGCTCGACGGTGCGCATCGCCTGGTCGAGGACCGCGATGTCCTGCGCGCTCCCGGCCAGCAGCACCTCGGCACGCTGCTGTCGGCTCTCGGTGTAGCCGCGGCTCGTGGTCGGCACCTGGTCCAGCGCCGCGACGGCACCGGCGGTGTCCCCGGAGGCCGCCCGCACCCGCGCCGTACCGAAGGCGGCGGAGGGCACGTAGGCCGCGTCGGTGGTGGCGCAGACCTGGTAGAGGCTCTCCGCGACGGCCGGCCGGCCGCCGTGCTCGCAGGCGAACGCCAGCGCCAGCTTGGGCGCGAGCTCGCCGGGGACCTGCTGGTAGACCGCGTTGAACGAGGCCTTCGCGGTCTCGAAGTCGTCGGCCTGCACGGCCGCCAGTCCCTCCACCCACAGTGCCCGCCACTCCCACGGATCCTGGGAGAGCAGGCTGGCCGCGAAGGCCCGCGCCTGCACGCTGTTGCCGAGCTCGAGGGCGGCCCGGGCGCGGGCCAGCCACACCTCGGCGGAGTCCACCGGGGCCGCCTGGAGGTCCCGCAGCCGTTGGCCGGGGTCGTCGGTGCCGACCGTGGAGAGCCAGGCGTGCTGGGGGTCGGTGGTGTCCTCGCGCAGCTCCGGGAGCTGGCTCCACTCGACGATCGGACGGGCGGTGGCCGGGGACTCGAAGTGCACCGACGCGGCGCTGGTCAGCGACGTGCCCGGATGGTCGCGTGCGACCACCTCGCGCAGCACGCCGAGCACCTGGGTGCGCAGCTCGTCGACCGAGGCGAACCGGTCCGCCGGGTCCGGGGCACAGCACTTGGCGATCAGCCAGTACAGCGAGTCGTACTCGACGAAGAGCGGGGTCGACGCCACCGGCGGCAGCGAGTGCAGGTAGGTGCTCTGGTAACCGCGGAACTCCATGCACAGCACCACCAGGGTGCGGCCGATCGTGTAGATGTCGGAGGCGACCGACGGGCCGACCTCGGCCACCTCCGGGGCCTGGTAGCCGACGGTGCCGTAGATCGCGGACTCCTGGTCGTCGATCCGCCGCACGCCGCCGAGGTCGATCAGCTTCATCGCGTCGCCGACCTGGATCATGTTGTCCGGCTTGAAGTCGCAGTAGACCAGGCCCAGGTCGTGCAGGTAGGAGAAGGCCGGCAGCAGCTCGAGGATGTAGGCGAGCGCCTGGTCCACCGGCAACGGGTCGTAGGACCCGTGGTTGGCGGCGATCCGCTGCTTGAGGATCTGCTTCAGCGACTTGCCGCCGACGTACTCCATCACGATGTAGCCGGCACCCTCGTGGGTGACGAAGTTGTAGATCTCGACGATCGACGGGTGCTCGACCTGCGCCAGGAACTGCTGCTCGGCGATCGCCGCGGCGAGGGCGTCCTGGTCGCCGGCGTTGAGCAGGCCCTTGAGCACCACCCACCGGTTGGAGACGTTGCGGTCGCGGGCCAGGTAGATCCAGCCCAGGCCACCGTGGGCGAGCGCCCCGGCGACCTCGTACTGGTTCGCGACCAGGTCGCCGGCGCCGAGCTTGGGCGTGAACGAGAACTGGGTGCCGCACTGCGGGCAGAAGCCCTCCGCACGGCCGGGCTGGTCCTCGATGCTGCGGCCGACCGCGTTGCCGCACTTCGCGCAGTTGCGGCGGTTCTCCGGCACCTGCGGGTCGGCCATGATCGCCTTGGCCGCGTCCACCGGTGGGGCCGGCGGCACCGAGGTGAGGCCGGCGCCCAGACGGGCCGCCCGCATCCGCTGCGAGCCCACCCGGGTACGACGCGTGGCGCTCGACCCGTCCCGGCCGGCCCGCCGCGAGCCGATCGCGGCGGACTGCACGCGGCTGGCCGAGGTCGCCACCGAGGCATCGGCGTCGGCCAGCGGACGGGACTGGGCCCCACGTGCGCGGCGGTGGCCAGCGCGCTGGCCTCGGCGACCGCCGCGTTGGAGGTGGCCGGCGTGCCGCAGACGTCGCAGTAGCCGTCCAGGATCGAGCCGCTGCAGCCGGGTTGACCGCACGGCGTGCCGTTGACCGCCCGCGAGGGCGCGACCGGGACGGTGCCGATCTCGGCGTGGTCGGCCCGGGAGACGCCGCTCCCCGCGGCCGCGGTGGGCGCCACCGTGGCGGTGTCGATGCCGCTGGAGGCGCCGCCCGTGCCCGGCATCCCGCACACGTCGCAGTAGCCGTCCAGGATCTGTCCGCCGCAGCCCGGCTGGGTGCAGCTGCCTGGGGTGCTCATGCAGTCTCCTTCGCGAGCCAGGTCTGGTAGGTGGTGACGAGCTGGCGGGCCACCGCCATCGGCGCCGGGCGGCGGGCGAGCAGGTCGCGTGCCTGCTGCTCGCTGGCCACCAGGTCGGGGTTGGCCGCGACACCGGCGGCACGGGCCTTCGCCACGAACGCGTCGAGCAGCCCGACCAGCCGGGCGTATTCCTCGAGCGCGTCGGAGTAGGCGTGCTGGGCCAGCTCGAGCGCCTGCGAGACCCGGTCGAGTCGGTGCAGGTAGCCGCCGATCTCGTCGGGCGTGACCGGGACCTGCCCGAGCGCTTCCACGTCGGGGACCGCATACCGCGGAGCTGGGTCGACGGTGGCCACGCAAGCGGCGGCGAGCTTGGCCAGGGCCGCGGCGCGCTGCTCCAGGTCGGCGCGCAGCTCACGGGCGGAGAGCACCTGGTCCCGGGCGTCGCGGCGGCGGGCGTTGCCCACGATCAGGTCCCGCTCGAAGGTGGTGGCCTCCACCTCGAACGGTCCGAGCATCCCGCCGACGTCCCCGCCGCGCTCCGCCTTGGCGGTGATCGCCTGCAACCGCGACATCAGCTCGGCGAGCCGTGCCACGGCGGCGTCGCGCTGGTTCGCCGGCTCCAGCGCGACCTGGTCGCGGATCCGCTCCAGCTGGGCGCGCAGGTCGCGGATCCGGGCGGCCTGCTCGTCCGCGCCGGGCACGAGGGAGAGCCGGGTGCGCAGCTGGCCGGTGAGCGCGTCGCAGAGCCGACCGGCCTCGGGCAGCGAGACGGCGAGCCCGCCGGGGAGCTCGGTGGCCCCGTCCAGTCGTCCCCAGATCAGCGCGGAGATCCGCTCCCGCTCCTGGCGCAGCACCCGTCCGCCGTCCCAGGTGGCGAAGACCAGCTGGTAGCGGTCGCTGGTCGCCTTCCACAGCGCCAGCGCCAGCGACATGTCGCCGGCCAGCTCCCCGCCCCTTCCGGCCCCGAGGGCGGCCGCGTCGAGCTCGTCGAGCTCGTCGCGTCGTACCCGCAGCCAGGCGTCGAGCTCGCCCAGGTAGGTCTGGATCGCGGCGGGCTCCAGCGCGTCGCCGAGCTTGCCGGGCGCCGAAGGCGCGACGGTTCCCGCCATCGTCACCGGCTCCGGTAGGGCTGGACGGGTTGCGGCTGGGTCGCGTCCTCGGCCAGGTACGGCGCCAGCCACTTGCGGTAGGACCGCTGCCAGCGTCCGTCGGAGCGCATGTCCTCCAGCACCGCGTTGACGAAGGCGGCGAGGTCCGCGGCATCCGGGCCGACACCGACCCCGTAGGGCTCGGTGGTCAGCGGCTGCTGCTCGGGCACCACGGCGAGCGGGTCCTGGGCGACCAGGCCGGCCAGCACGGTGTCGTCGCCGGTGATCGCGTCGACCTCGCCCTGCTGGAAGTCGACCAGGCAGCCGGTGTGGTTGGCCGCCGCGGCCACCTCGGCGTCCGGCTCGGCCTCGGTGATGTTGTTGATGCTGGTCGACCCCTCGGGCGCGCAGACGGTCTGCCCGGCCAGGTCGGCGATAGCGAACTCCTCGCCGGACGCCTCGAGCTCGTCGGCGGTCTCCTTGCCGATCAGCACCTTCTGGGTGGCCTCGTAGTAGATCTGGGAGAACCGGATCTCCTCCCACCGCTCGCAGTTGACGGTCATGTTGCGCACCACCATGTCGACGTCGCCGTCGACGAGCAGCGGGATCCGGTCGGCGGCGGTGATCACCCGGAACTGGATCGAGGCGCCTCCGTCGAAGTCCGCCCCGAAGATCGCCTGCGCGACGGCGCGGACGATGTCGATGTCGAAGCCCTCGATCTTGTTGGTCTCCGGATTGCGGGAGCCCATCTTGAAGGTGTCGGCGGAGACCCCGACGATGATCCGGCCGCGATCGCGGATCCGTTGCACCGTGGCGCCGCCGGAGTCGTCCGGCGCGTAGGAGGCGAGGGTCGACTCGTCCGTGGTGCAGGTGGCCTCCGAGGCGGCCGGCGCGTCGGTGGTCTCCGCCGCGGGCTCGGGGACGGCGGTCGGCTCGTAGGAGCAGCCGACCAGGGCGCTCGCGGCGAGGGCGGCCACGACGGTGGCGGTGGCCGTGCGGAGCCGGCGCGGACGGGTGCTCATGCATACTCCTTGCGTCGTTCACCGACACCGCGGGCCACGGCGATCGCCGCCGCGACGCCGAGCAGCAGCGTGATCAGGCTGCCGGCCAGGGCGAAGGAGCGGCCGGCACGGAGGTCGTCCACGACGGTGCCGGTGAGCTCGTCGACCAGCTCCTGGGAGGACGTGTCGAACGCCTCCAGCGGCGCTGTCGAGCCGGTCGCGCCGGGGTCGACGGCGATCCGGACGGCCGCACGCCACAGGTCGTCCTCGTCGCGCTCGACGATCTGGCCGTGGCGTTCGGTGTAGGTCTCCCAGTCGCCGAGGAGGTCGTCGTCGCTGCGCTGCTCGACGACGGCGGCGGCCTCCTTCCACGGGTCCTCGTAGGTGTCGCCGGAGCCGCGCTTGATCAGGCGGAGGTTCTCGTACACCTTGGCGTCGTTGGCCGCGGTCCGGGCCGTCGCCTGGTCGGTGGCCCGGGTCAGCTCGCCGTCGCGCAGGTCACCGTTGCCGCCCGCGGCGACGAAGGCGGCGAGCGCCGCGACCAGCGTGGTCACCAGGACCACCGCACCGGCGATCGCCAGCCCCTTGTTGATGCGCCGGCGGAAGGTCCGGGCGATCTGCTGGTTGACCCAGAACAGCCCGGCCAGCGCGAGCAGTCCGACCGCGAGCAGCCACCAGGGGTGCTGGCCCCCGAGCGCGTTCTCCGCGCGCTCGGTGTTGGCGTCGACGAGGTTGGTGAGAATCGGCCGCGCCTCGTCCCGCAGCTGTTCGCTGGCCCCACTCAGGTACTCCGCGCCGACCGGGTAGCCCTGCCGGTTGTAGGCGCGGCCGACCGCGACCGCCGCGTCGTAGTCGTTGACCTGCTGGTTGAGGGCAGCCAGTGCCTCGCGGTCGGCGGGCTGGGCCTCGGCGGCGTCGACGATCTGGTCGAGGACGTCGTCGATCGCCTCCTCGTAGGCCTGCTGCTGGTCGCCGGTGTCCACGATGCCGGCGGCCAGGAAGGAGGTGGTGGCCAGCGCGTCGGCGTGCAGCAGCGAGGACTGGATCTCCTGGACCCGGGTCAGCTGCTCGGCGTCGTCGGCGGCACGGCCGTCGGACTGCCAGGAGGTGAACTGGATCAGCGCGGAGAGCAGGCCGAAGACGATGGCGACGCTCATCCCGATCAGCTGCCACCGGTTGAGCAGTGCGGGTGTGTCGACGTACGCCGGCTCCGGCGCCGGAGCGGCCGACGCACCGGCGCCCGCCGGTGGCGCGGAGGCCGCGGCTGGCGGGGCGGCGACGGGGGCTGGTTGGCTCACGATCCCTCTCCTGACTCGGCCGGGGCCTCGAACGGCTCCACCGGCGTCGGGTCGACGACGTCGACCGGCGGCACCAGCTCCGTGGCGTGGCCGACCGGCGCGGCGTCCGCCTCGGCACCGGGGTCGGTGTTCGGGTCGACGACGAGGTCGTCGGGCTCCAGCGTGCGCAACTGCTCCAGTGTCGGCTCCGCGACCTCGCGCAGCCGCCAGGCGTGGTGGCCGATCGCCGCCTCGAGCAGGTTGCGCACGAACCGGGCGTTGCCGAAGGACGGACCGCGCACCACGTCGCCGAGGATCTCGCGGAGGCGCTCGAGGACCTCCTCACCGGCGTCGTAGTCGGCGCCGGTGACCATCGAGGCGAAGATGTCGACCAGCTCGTCGTCGGTGTAGTCGACGAAGTCGATGGTGGTGCGGAACCGGCTCTCCAGCCCCGGGTTCTCGGAGATGAAGACGGCCATCGGCAGCGGATAGCCGGCGACGATGACGACCAGGTCGTTGCGCTTGTCCTCCATCTCCTTGACCAGGGTGTCGATGGCCTCCTTGCCGTACTGGTCGCCGGAGAGCGCGTAGGCCTCGTCGATGAAGAGCACGCCGCCCTCGGCGGAGCCGACCACCTCGGCGGTCTTGGCGGCGGTCTGGCCGAGGTAGCCGGCGACCAGCTCGGAGCGGTCCACCTCGACCAGCTGGCCCTTGGAGAGCAGGCCCAACGCCCGGTAGATCCCGGCGACCAGCCGGGCCACGGTGGTCTTGCCGGTGCCGGGGTTGCCGTTGAAGACCAGGTGCCGGGTGATCGTCGGGGTCTCCAGGCCGGCCTGCTGGCGCAGTCCTTCGACGCGCAGCACCGCGGCCTGGCGGTGGATCTCGCCCTTCACGGTCTTCAGGCCGATCAGCGCGTCCAGCTCGGCCAGCAGCTCCTCGACCGACTTCGGCTCCTCCTCCGGCTCGGGCGTCTGATCCGGAGCGTCCTCCGGCTCGTCGCCGGCGGTCTCGGTCGCGCCCGCCGGGTCCGCCCGGTCCGGGGGCGTGCCACGTGACGCTGGGCCATCGGTGGGCGCCGGGCCATCGGTGGGCACGGGCCCCCCGGACAGCCCGGAGGTGCCGGACGTCCCCCGGGTGACCGCCAGGTCCCGGATCCGCTGCTGCACCTCGTTGCCCGCGGTGCGGAGCTGGTCGAGGACGTGGTCACCCACGCCCGGCACCTGCTGTCGCTGCGGGTCCGGGCCGAGGTCGAACGCACCCTGCCCGGGGCCGGCCGGGGACGCTGACGCCGTCGGCTCCCCCAACTGCGCGGACGTCGCCATCGCTGCGTTGCCGACGGCTCGCGGGTCGACCGTGCCGAGGGCGCTGGCGGCGAGCGCGACCTCGCCGAGCGCGCGGGCGTAGTCGGGCGCGTGCGGGGAGCGTTCCAGGCTCAGCAACGACATCGACGGCGTCGGGCCGGCGCGGAACCGGCGTCCGGCGACGGCCGCGTCGAAGAACGCCTCCGCGCCGCCGTCCGCGACCGCGCGGCCGGTCTGCTCGGCCCACTCCACGAAGGCCCCCTTGTTGGGCTCGGCCACGGTCGCGGCGAGGGACTCGCCCTCGCGGAGCGCTGCGCCGGGGTCGACGCCGCTGCGGCGGGCGACCGCGACCAGCGCGTCCAACGCGGAGGTCAGCGTCGTACCGGAGGTGGAGGGATCGGTCACGGGGTCTCCAGACTGAGGTCGCCGCCGTCGGAGGCGTGACCGAACTTGGCCTGCAGGAACCGGCCGTGCGCGATCAGCGCCTGCGCATCGGCCCGGTTCGCGGCGTCGAGGATCTTGTCCATGGTCGCGGCGAGCAGCTCGAGCTGCTCGATCAGGATCATCAGGGCGGTCTTGCGACCGTCGATCGGGCGGGTGTCGGCCCACTCGCGGGGCAGGCGCAGGTAGCCCTGGATCGCCTCGGGGAGGTAGTCGGTGGCGGTCGCGACCACGGCGTACCCCTCCTCGCTGCCCAGCCCCGACTCACGCAGCCGCGGCAGGGTCTGGTTGATCGAGCGCGCGATGCGCACCACCCGCGAGATCACGACGGGGGGCGCGTTCTGGGCGCGCAGGGTCGCGTTGACCTGGTTCAGCGCCGCCAGCACGTCCTGCTCGGTCGGGGGCGCGGGCACCTCGAAGGTCTCCTGCTCCGCCTCGTCGCTGCGGACCCGGCGCCACCACGCCTTCAGTCCCACCGCTCCTCGTTCCTGCTCGTCGTGCGCGTGCTGTCGCTCCTCCGGTCGTTCACCCGGTGATGTCGAGGGCGCCGGAGGCGTTGCGGGCGTCGTGCTGCCGGACCCGGTCCAGGTACGACTTGGACTTGGTCACCTCGGTCTCGAGCACGCCGATGGTGGTCGCCATGTTGTCCAGCGCCTTGAGCTTGAACTCGTCGATGGAGTCCATCGTCGCGTAGATGTTGCTGAAGGCGGCCTGGAGCTGCTCCATGCCGATGGTCGAGGAGGCGGCCTGCTCCTGGATCGCAGCGGAGTTCTCCCGCAGCATCTCCGAGGTCCGCTGGATCATCGAGGAGGTGGTGGTGTTCAGCGCCGTGATCTGGTCGAGGACCAGCTTCTGGTTGTTCAGCGCCTGCGCCACGATGACCGCGGTGCGCAGCGCCGAGATGGTGGTCGTGCTGGCCCGGTCCACACCCTTGATGAGCTCGATGTTGTTCTTGATGATGATGTCGATCGCCAGGTACGCCTGGATCGAGACCGCCAGCTGGGTGAGCAGGTCCTGGTGCTTCTGCCGGACGTAGAAGAGCACGTCCTGGGAGAGCGTCTTCGCCTCCTCGGGGTTGCTCAGCTCGAGCTGGGCGATCTTCGCCGAGACCTTCGCGTCGAGCCGCTCCGCGACGTAGATGTACTGGTTGAGGCGGCCCATCACGGCCCAGAGGTTGGTCTTCTCCAGGTTGAGGGCGACGTTGTCCTTGGTCAGCTCGTCCTGGCCGCTGCGCAGGCTGTGCAGGATGCCGTTGAGCTGCTGCTGGGAGGACTGGTACTTGCGGAAGTAGTCCTCGACCTTGTCGTTGAAGGGCAGCTTGTCCCACCACCGCTTCACGCCCTTGGCCTGCCCGGGGTCGAGGTCCTCGACGGTACGACGCAGCGCGAGCAGCGACTTGCCGACGTCGGAGGACTCCGAGATCCCGCCCTCCTTGAGCGCGGTCACCGGCTTGTCCAGCATCCGGTTGGAGGTCTCGGCGGCCTTGCGGATGTCGGCGTCGCCCATGGTGCGCACGTTCTCCGCCTGGGCCGCGAACTCCGGGCTGCCGATCTTCGCGCCCTCGAGGCTGGCGAGGAAGTTGTCGACCTTGGCGTCCAGCTCGGGAACCATCTCGGTCGCCACCTGCGGGGCCATCTTCGGCGCCTGGGTCTCCACCACCGGGGCCGGGGCCTCGGGAGCGGTCAGCGTCACGACCGGGTCGGGCGGCGCGAGTGGCGCGGCCTGGGCGGCGGCGGGATCGGGGGCGGCAGCGGATCCGTCGGTCGTCATGCCCCGAGACTATCCAGTCAACCCCCGACTCATGCCAGGGTCGGGCGATCAGTTCGGGGTGGATCTCAGGGGCGGGGCCGGGAGATCCACCAGGAACCACGGGAGCATCCACTGGGCCAGCGGCCCGATCGCGAGCGCGTAGACCACGGTGCCCAGACCGACCACCCCGCCGAGCAGCACGCCGAGCACCACGACGACGACCTCCAGCCCGGTCCGGACCACCCGCAGCGAGAGGCCGGTGCGACGGTGCAGACCGGTCATCAGGCCGTCCCTCGGTCCGCGGCCGAACTGCGCGCCGATGTAGAGCGCCGTCGCCACGGCGTTGAGCACCACGCCGCCGAACATCAGCGCGAACCGTGCTCCCCAGCCCTCGGGCGGGTCGAGCAGGGCGAGGGTGGCGTCGGCGGCCATGCCGACCAGGAACGCGTTGGCGACGGTGCCCAGGCCCGGCTTCTCGCGCAACGGGATCCAGAGCAACAGCACCAGGAAGCTGAACAGCACCACCGCCTGGCCGAGGCTGATCGGCACGTGCCGGATGAACCCCGAGTGCAGCACGTCCCAGGGCGAGAGGCCGACCGCGCCGATCACCATCAGGGCGAGGCTGACGCCGTAGAGGACCAGGCCCACCAGGAGCTGCGGCACGCGGCGCGCCAGCCGGCCGGCGCGCAGCTGGGCCAGCGGCCCGAGATCGGCCAGGGACGCGGTGCGGGAGGTGCGCGGAGCGGGCGCGGCGGAGACGGCGGGGGTCGAGCAGCTCATGCCACCACTCTCCGCGACATTGGACTGCTGACAAATAGCCAATCGTGGTTCACTGGACCGCATGAGCAGCGCCACGATCTCGGCCCGACGCCTCGCCGACCTGGTCGGCGACTTCGAACGCAGCCCGGCCTACCTGGGCCTGGCGGACGCGATCCGCGAGCTCGTCGGCGACGGCCGCATCGCGTACGGCGCCCGGCTGCCCAGCGAGCGCGACCTGACCGGGGCGCTGGGAGTCTCACGGACCACCGTCACCCGCGCCTACGCCTCCCTGCGGGAGACCGCCTACGCCGAGGCACGCCAGGGATCGGGCACCTACACCCGCCTGCCCGGCGGTCCCGTGCGGGCGCACGACCGGGCGCTCAACCCCGGGGTGCCGCGACCCGGCCTCCTGGACCTGGTCTGCGCGGCCGCCACCGCTCCCCCCGGCGTCGCCGCGCACTACGCCGCCGCCGTCGCGGAGCTCCCCGCCCACCTCGGCGGCAACGGGTACTACCCGGCCGGGCTCCCCGACCTGCAGGCCGCGATCGCGGACCGGTACGCCGCCCGCGGGCTGGCCACCCGCCCCGAGCAGATCATCGTCACGCCGGGTGCCCTGGCCGCGACCGCGGTGGTCTCCGCCGCTCTCACCGGCCCCGGGACAAGGTGCTCATCGACTCCCCCACCTACCCCAATGCGGCGCAGGCGGTGCGCACCGGCGGCGCCCGGCTCGCCGTGTCCCCGCTCGAACCGACCGGGTGGGACCTGGACGCCACCGCCACGCTGCTGACCCGGCACCGCCCGCGGGCGGCGTATCTGATGCCGGACCTGCACAACCCGACAGGGCTGAGCATGGGCGCGGCCGACCGGGAGCGGCTCGCCGCGGCGCTGGCGCGGCACGACTGCACCCCGGTGGTCGACGAGGCGCACCACGAGCTCCTCCTCGACGGCGACGACGAAGGTGACGGCGGCGGCGAGCAGCCGCCCTTCGCGGTGCACCACCCCGGCACCGTCACCCTCGGGTCGGCCAGCAAGAGCATCTGGGGCGGCCTGCGGCTCGGCTGGATCCGGGCCCCGCACCAGCTGGTCGACCGACTGACCCAGGCGCGGATCGGGCTCGACCTGGGCGCGGCCGTGCTCGAGCAGGCGGTGCTGGCGCGGGTGCTGGCCACCGACGCCGAAACGATCGTGGCGGCCAACCGACAACGGCTGCGCACCCAGCGCGACGCCCTGGTCAGCGCGCTCGCCGAGCACCTCCCGGACTGGGAGTTCCGGTTGCCGGCCGGCGGGATGGCGCTGTGGTGCCACCTCCCCGCCGGGCCCGCGGGCGACTCCACCGCCCTGGTCAAGGAGGCGGCGCGCCACGACGTCCTGCTCGCCGCCGGACCCGTCTTCGCGCCGGCCGGCGGGCTGAACCGCTACCTGCGTCTGGTCTACACGCTCCCGGCGCCCGAGCTCACCGAGGCGGTGGTGCGCCTGGCCCGGGCCCGGCGAGTGCTCGAGGAGGGGGCCGGACGTGCCACACCGGCCCCTCGTCGTACGACGGCGGGGCCGGTGCTGGTGGCGTAGTCGGTGGGCCGTCGCGGGCCGCCGGTGGGACCGACGCCGTCGGCCGTCCGGATCGGCGGGCAGCGCGCTACCTGCTCTCGCCCGCCGTGCCGAGCTCCTCGGCCAGCATCACGATGATGCCGCTGGGACCGCGGAGGTAGGTCAGCCGATAGACGTCCTGGTATCTCGCCACGCCCCGCAACGGGTGGCAGCCGTGGCGTGCGGCGATGGCGAGCGCCTCGTCGAGGTCGTCCACCGAGAAGGCCACGCGGTGCATGCCGATCTCGTTGGGGAGCGTCGGCTCGGTCTCGATCGCGTCGGGATGCAGGTACTCGAAGAGCTCGATCCGGCCGGTGCCGTCCGGCGTCTGGAGCATCGCGATCCTCGCGTGGTTGCCATCCAGGCCGACGGCGGTGTCGGTCCACTCCCCGCTCACCGTGTCGCGGCCGAGGACGGAGAGCCCGAGATCGGTGAAGAAGGCGATCGTCGCCTCCAGGTCGCGGACGGCGATGCCGACGTTCTCGAGCTTGATGGGCATGCCTCGACGATAACGAGTGCGCCGGGTCCGCGCCCCCAACGGAGCGCGACGGCGATCCCAGGGCACGCACACGCCGGGGACCCGGCGGACAGGAAGTGAGCAGTCGGTGGCCTGTCATCCGGACAGCCGCCCTCGGCACGGTGACTCCACAGGAACCGGTCACCAGGACCGGTCGTCGAGCACCGGGAGCACCCGGTGCGCACCGAGAGGCATCACCATGAACAGAAGTCTCGTCATCACCTCCGCGCTCGCCACCGCCGTCGGCGGGCTCGGCCTCACCGCACTCACCACCACGGCCGCCGCCGGCGCGTCCGCCGCACCACCTCGGGCGGCCGCCGTGGCGACCTGCACCCTGCGGCTGGTCTCCACCAAGGCGGTCAACCTCCAGCACGACGCCACCGGCACCGACCAGCTCCGGGCCCGGCTGGGCAACACGACCACCCGGACCCGCTCCTACACCGTCGGCCAGCGACGCAACACGCTGAGCGACGGGACCGAGACCTTCAGCGACGAGACGCGGATCTCGCTGCAGGTGGAGGTTCTCGGCGGAGCGTGGCTGACGATCGACAGCCGCGGGGTCGACTGCGAGGACCGGACCCGCGACCTGGTCGTGGCGAACGGAGACTCCCGCTACAAGATGCGGGCGATCCTCGCAGTGGTGCCGTGAGGGTTGCCCGGTCCGCGGGCCCCGGACCACCGGCAGCGCACGGACTAGGCTCGGACGATGGCCGTCGTCGAGCCACCGCCTCCCCCGGACCGGGGGCGGCTGGGCGCGCTGCTCGACGGGGCCCGGGACCGCGGGTTCGTCGGTCGCGAGGAGCAGCTCGCGGCCTTCGCGGACTCGGTGCGAGGCGCGAGCGACGTACGGCTGCACCTCGTGCACGGACCGGGTGGGATCGGCAAGACCACCCTGCTCGACGCGATGGCGCGCCGGGCGACCGAGGGTGGTCGCACGATCGCCTACCTGGACGCCCGGGAGCTGTCCTGCACGGCTGAGGCCGTCACCGCCGCGATCGGCGAGGACACCCCCGACGTCCTCCTGGTCGACGGCTACGAGGTGCTCCGGCCCTCGACGGCTGGTTCCGGGAGCGGCTGCTGCCGTCCCTGACCGCCGACGCCGTGACCGTCCTGGCCGGCCGCACCGAACCCCCGCGCGGGTGGCTGCTCGACCCGGGCTGGCACCAGCTGGTCCGCGTGCACGAGCTGAGCGGCCTCGGCCCGGCCCAGAGCGTCGACCTGCTCGCCCGGCTCGGTGTACCGGAGCTCGATCGCGACCAGCTGGCCCGCATCGGACGAGGCCATCCCCTGGCCCTGGCGATGCTGGCGGAGGCGGCCGCCGCCGGGGCCGTCCCCGAGCAGCTGGCCGACGCCCCCGACCTGGTCGGACGGCTGTGCCGGCTGGTCGTCGACGACGTGCCCGACGCCGCCCATCGCGCCGGCCTGGCCACCTGCGCCCACGCGACCCGGATGACCTACGACCTGCTCGAGCACACCGTCGGGGGCCGCTCCGAGGAGGTGTGGGGCTGGCTGGAGTCCCGTGCCTACGTACGCCGGGGCTCGGTCGGGCTGTATCTGCACGAGGTGGTGCGGGAGGTGTTCGAGGCGGAGTTCGCGCAACGCGCGCCGGCTGCCTTCGCGGACCTGCACCGCCGGGTGCGGGACCACTTCCTGCAGCGGATCGTCGACCCGCACGAGGTGCACCCCGACCGCGCGGCGGCCGAGATCCTGCTGCTCCACCGCCGCGGCCCGCTCTCCGACCAGACGGCGGGGCTGCGGGAGGGCGGCCTGCTGCCGATCACGCGGGCCGGACGCGAGGACCACGCGGAGGTCCTGCACCTGATCGAGCAGGCGGAGGGCCCCGCGTCCGCGGCGCTTGCGGGCCGCTGGCTCCAGGAGCAGCCGCGCAGCCTCTATCGGGCGCGGTCGGAGGCCGGGGTGGTCGGCTTCGCGGTCCAGGTCTACCTCGCCCCGGGCGACCCGATGGCCACGGACGACCCGGTGGCCGCCGCCGCCCTGCGCGCGGTCGCCGGCACCGCGCCGCTGCGGCCCGGCGAGCGGATCAACATGAACCGGTTCTCCGGGGCCTCCGGCGCCTACCAGGGCGACCCGCTGGTCCTGCTCGTCAACGGCGTCTCCTGCATCCTGGAGTGGTCGCTCGAACCCGCGGCGTGGACGTTCATCGCCACCCTCGCGCCGGAGCTCTACGGGCCCTACTTCGAGTACCTCGGGATGTGCCCGATGTTCTCGGTCGACCACCACGGCGTCGACGTGGACGGCTACGGCTGGGACCGGCGACGCTTCCCGCCGCCCGCACTGTTCGAGCTCATGGCGCGCCGCGAGCTCAGCGGGGCGACGGGGCCGCCGCCGGAGTCGATGCTGCGCCCGGCGCCGTTGGGCCAGGCCGCCTTCGCCGCCGCGGTGCGCGCGGCGCTGCCGCACCTCGCACGGCCCGACCGGCTGGCCGACTCCCCGCTGATCGGCACCGCGCTCGCCGACGTCGACGCCCCGGACCGGGTGCAGCGGCTCCGGCAGGTCCTGGTCGACACCGTCGCCGAGCTCCGGGTCGAGCCGCGCGGCGCCGACCACCGCGCCGTCCTCGAGCGGACCTACCTCAAGGGCGCGCCGACCCAGGAGGCCGCCGCCGAGGTGCTGGACCTGCCGTTCAGCACCTACCGCCGCCACCTGGCCCGCGCCCAGGAGCGGCTCGTCGAGCTGCTGTGGGCGGTCGAGATCGGCGTACGACGGCTGCCGCACGACGATGGTCAGGAACTGAGCAGCCTCTGACCTGGTCGGTGGACAGTGGGCGGCGCGAGGTTGGTCGCCCACCCACCGCACGAGGAGACAGAGCGATGCGAACCTTCGAACCCCCGCCCCGGAGCGTCCGGCGCCCCCGGACCGTCGCCGTCGTCGGCGCCGGACTGACCGGCCTCACGGCCGCCCTCCTGCTGGCCCGCGACGGCCACCGGGTGACCGTGCTCGACCGCGACCCCGCGCCGCCTCCCGCGCAGGCTCCGACCCCGCGGGCCGACGCCGAGGCCGCCTGGGAGGAATGGCAGCGACCCGGCGTCAGCCAGTTCCGCCAGCCCCACCTGATGCTGCCGCGCTGGCGCCACGAGATCGAGCGGGAGCTGCCCGAGCTGTGCGCGGACCTCCTCGCCCACGGAGCCGTCCGGGTCAACCTGCTCCACCTGCAGCCGGACGCCGCCACGCACGGCTGGCAGCCCGGCGACGAGCAGTTCGACACCGTGACCGCCCGCCGTCCCGTCCTGGAGGCGGCGCTCGCCCGGCTCGCACAGTCGCAGCCGGGGCTGACCGTGCGCCGCGGCGCCCGGGTGACCGGGCTGGTCGTCGACCACGGACCGGGACGGCCGCGGGTCCGCGGGGTGCGCACCGCCGACGGACGGGTGCCGGCCGACCTGGTCGTCGACGCCGCCGGTCGTCGTACGCCGCTGCCGGCCTGGGTCAGCGGCCTCGGCGGGCTCGGCGGCACGACGCCGGTCGAGGAGCGGGATCCGTGCGGGTTCGTCTACTACAGCCGCTACTTCCGGGCCCACGGAGCGTCGCCGCGGGGACACGGACCGGTGCTGACCCACCACCCGTCGCTGTCGGTGCTGACGCTGCCCTGCGACCACGACGTCTTCTGCGTCGTGCTGGTGGCGGCCGCGAACGACCGCGCGCTACGGCCGCTGCGCGACCCAGCCGCCTGGACCGCGGTGGCCCGGTGCGCGCCGACCTCGGCCGCCTGGATCGCCGCCGGGGAGCCGATCACGGACGTGCTGCCCCTCGCCGGCCTCGCGGACGTACGGCGCAGCTATGTGCGCGACGGGGTCCCGGTGGCGACCGGGATCGTGGCGGTCGGCGACAGCGCCGCGGCCACCAACCCCTCGCTGGGCCGGGGCGCCGCGATCGGGGCGATCCACGCCTGCACGCTGCGCGACACCCTCGCGGCGGCCTCGGACGACCCGGAGGAGCTGGTCACCGCCTTCGCCGAGGCCACCGACCTGCGGGTGTCCCCGTGGGTGGCGGCCACGACCCGGTTCGACCGCCATCGGCTCGGCGAGCTCACCGCGGACGTGGCCGGGGCGCCGTACCTGACCGAGGACCCGACCTGGGCGGTGACGACGGCGCTGCTGGCCGGTGCCGCGGAGGACGCGTTGCTGGCGCGCGCGGCCGCTCGGATCGCCGGACTGCTCGCCGCCCCGCCCGAGGCGCTCGCCGACCCGGTCGTCGCCGCCCGCCTCGGCCCGTACATCGGCGGCCGACGTTACCCCGTCGCAGGCCCCACCCGCGCCGACCTGCTGGCGGCGGTGACGGGACTCCCCCGGGGTTCCGGACTCGTCGGCTGACGGTCCGGAACCGCCCGGGGAGACCGCTCGAGGAACCGGTCGGCCTACCCGCAGCCGGGCTCAGTCGGTCAGGTCGACAGCGCGGATCGTGGTCGCGTCGATCGCGGCCGAGATCTCACCGAGGGTCTCGGCGGGGATCGCGGAGTCGACCGAGAGGGCGACCAGCGCCTGGCCGCCCTTGGCGTCGCGGGCGACCTGCATGCCGGCGATGTTCACCTCCGCCTGGCCGAGGATCTGGCCGACGGTGCCGACCATGCCGGGGCGGTCGGTGTAGGTGAAGAAGGCCAGGTGCTCAGTGGGCTCGATGTCCAGGTCGTAGCCGTTGACCTCGACCAGCCGCTCCCGCTGCTGGAGGCCGACCAGCGTGCCGCTGACCGAGACCTGCGCGCCGTCCGCGAGGGTGCCGCGCAGGGTGATCAGGTTGCGGTGGTCGGGGCTCTCCGGGTCAGTCACCAGGCGCACCGCGGTGCCGCGCTCGGCGGCCAGCAGCGGGGCGTTGACGTAGGAGACCGACTCCTCCACGACGCTGGAGAAGACGCCCTTGAGGGCGGCCAGCTCCAGCACCTTCACGTCCTGGGAGGTGATCTCGCCGCGGACCTCGACGTCGAGCTGCTGGGCGACCTCGCCGGCGACGCCGGTGAAGATCTGGCCGAGCTTCTCGGTCAGCGGGATGCCGGGGCGGACGTCCTCGGCGATCACGCCGCCCTGGACGTTGACCGCGTCAGGGACGAGCTCGCCGGAGAGCGCGAGGCGGACCGACTTGGCCACGGCGATGCCCGCCTTCTCCTGGGCCTCGTCGGTGGAGGCACCCAGGTGCGGGGTGGCGACCACGGTCTCCAGCTCGAAGAGGGGGCTGTCGGTGCAGGGCTCCTTGGCGAACACGTCGAGACCCGCGCCGGCGATGCGGCCGGTCTTCAGCGCGTCGTAGAGGGCGGCCTCGTCGACGATGCCGCCACGGGCGGCGTTGACCAGCACCAGCGAGGACTTGGCCTTCGCGAGCTGGTCGGCACCGATCAGGCCGACGGTCTCCGGCGTCTTGGGCAGGTGCACCGACATGAAGTCCGACTCGGCCATCAGCGCGTCGAGGTCGACCAGGCGGACACCCATCTGCGCGGCGCGGCCGGCCTGCACGTAGGGGTCGTAGGCGATCACCTTCATGCCGAAGGCGGAGAGGCGCTGCGCGACCAGCACGCCGATCCGTCCGAGGCCGACGATGCCGACGGTCTTCTCGTACAGCTCGATGCCGGTGTACTTCGACCGCTTCCACTCGCCGTTGCGCAGCGCGGCGTGGGCCGGCGACACGTTCCGGGCGGCGGCCAGCATCAGCGCGACGGCCAGCTCGGCGGCCGAGACGATGTTGGAGGTCGGGGCGTTCACGACCATGACGCCGTTCTGCGTCGCCGCCTTGACGTCGACGTTGTCGAGGCCGACGCCGGCACGGGCGACCACCTTCAGCCGGGACGCCGCGGCCAGTGCCTCGGCGTCGACCTTGGTGGCGGAACGGACCAGGATGGCGTCGACATCGGCGATCGCCGGCAGCAGCTCGGCACGGTCGGCACCGTTGCAGGTGCGGATCTCGAAGTCCGGGCCGAGCGCCTCGACGGTGGCGGGGCTCAGCTCTTCGGCGATGAGGACGACGGGACGATCAGTCACAGCGGGATTCCTTCGCGTCGGCCCGGGCGGGGCCTGGTTGGTGCGTGCAGTTGGGGAGTCGGCACGACGCTGTGCTGACGTTCACATTAGCGGAGAACCGACGTGTTACGAACATGTGACCGGGAGACAGACACCCGCGGTCACCCGTCGACCGCGCCCAGCCGTTCGGACCCTCGTTCGGACCCTCGTTCGGGCCGTCGGTCCGGCGGTCGCTCAGGAGAAGAGCGCCTGCCCGACGTACTCCCCGTCGGCCACCCCCGCCGGTACGGCGAAGACGGCCTGGCCGGTGAAGCGCAGGTACTCCATCAGGGCGTCGGAGGCGGCCATCGCGCGCTGCGCCGGGATGAAGTGGGTGCGGGGGTCGCGCACGTAGGCGAGGAAGAAGAGGCCGGCGTCGAGGCCGCCGAGGTCGTTGCTGCCGTCCACGAAGTTGTAGCCGCGGCGCAGCATCCGGGCGCCGTCGAGCTGATCGGGGTGGACCACCCGGACGTGGGCGTCGACCGGGATCAGCGGCCCCGCGCTCCCGGCCATCTCGAAGTCCGGCTCGGTGAACTCCGCACCGCCCGAGAGGGGGGCGCCGGTGCCCTTGGTGCGGCCCACGATGTTCTCCTGGGACTCCAGCGACTGCCGGTCCCACACCTCGATCGTCATGTTGATCCGCCGGGCCACCAGGTAGGACCCTCCGGCGAGCCAGTCCCCCGCCGGGTCGTCGCCCTCGCCGACCCAGACGTGCTCGTCCAGGGCGTCGGACTCCTCGGCCTTGACGTTGGCGGTGCCGTCCTTGAAGCCGAACAGGTTGCGCGGGGTGGACTGGCTGGTCGACGTGGTGGAGGTGCGTCCGAAGCCGAGCTGGGACCAGCGCACCGTGGTCGTGCCGAAACCCATCCGGACCAGGTTCCGGATGGCGTGCACCGCCACCTGCGGGTCGTGGGCGCACGCCTGGATGCACAGGTCACCGCCGGTCCGACCGGGATCCAGCACGTCGGCGGAGAACCGGGGCAGCTCCTCCAGCGCGGCGGGGCGCCGCTCGGCCAGGCCGAACCGGTCGCGCCCGCGAGCGTCGCGGAACAGGGACGGACCGAAGCCGAAGGTGATGGTCAGCCCGCTGGCCGGCAGGCCGATCGCCTCGCCGGTGTCGTCCGGCGGAGCCGCGGCCGGTCCCTCGACCGGCCCCAGCGGACCCGCCGGCTCCCCCTGCGTCATCCGCGCGGCCGCGTCGGTCCAGCGGCGCAGCAGGTCGACGAGCTCCTCGCGCTCCTCGGTGGTCACGTCGAGCGCCACGAAGTGCAGCCGGTCCTGGGCCGGGGTGATGATCCCGGCCTGGTGCTCCCCGTGTAAGGGGTACGTCGACGCCACGGCGGCGGTCGTCGTACCGTCCTCGGCGCTGGCGCGGCCCACCGCGAAGGCACCGACGACGCCGGCGGCCGCGGCTCCCCCGCCGATCAGGCCGCGCCTGCTCAGCCGGGGACGCCGCTGCGTCGTCTCGTCGTCGGTCACTCGGTCGTGGCTCCTGCCTGCCGGTCGTCGCGCTCAGGCGGTGAGCGTCGCGGTGAGCTGGGAGAGCGGCTCGGCCAGCGCGTCGACCGCCGCCGAGAGCTCCCGGACCTCGTCCTGGGTCAGGTCGGTGTAGAGGACGAAGCCGTCACCCTCGCGCTGCTCGTCGAGCAGGGCCTGCAGCGCGTCGAACTTCTCGGTCAGCTCGGTGGCCAGCTCGGGGTCCTTGGTCTCGAGCAGCTCCTGGACGCCCTCGTAGGCGACGCGCGCGCCGTCCACGTTGGCCTGGAAGTCCCACAGGTCGGTGTGCGACCAGGCCTCCTCCTCGCCGGTGATCTTGCCGTTCGCGACCTCCTCGAGCAGTCCGATCGAGCCGTTGGCGATGGCGTCGATCGGATACTCCAGCGCGTCGGCGCCGGTCGCCTGGATCCGGTCGTTCAGGTCGGTGGTGTTGGCCATCAGGTCGTCGGCGTAGGTGACGCGCTGCCGGGCGGTCAGCGGCTGGTAGCCCTTCTCGGCGTCCTCGGGCCAGAGGTCCTTCTCGATCAGGTGCCAGCCGGTCCACTTCTCGCCGGCTGCGAAGTCGACGTCCGCCTCGCGGGCGTCCATCTTCGGGTCGAGGTCGCCGAAGGACTCCGCGACGGTCTCGATCCGCTCCCAGTTCGTCCGGGCCACCGGGTAGAGGGCGCGGGCCTCGTCGTCGTCACCGGCCTCGTAGAGGTCGACGAACTCCTGGGTCTTCTCCAGCAGCTGGGCCGACTGGTCCTGGACGTAGGCGCGGTAGTTGGCCTCCGCGGTGTCGATCAGCTCCTGGTCCGACGCACTCACCTCGACGTCGTCGTCGGAGGCGGTGACCGCGAACCCGGTCCGGATGCCCTCGCCGACCATCCCCGGCTTGCAGGCGGTGAAGTAGTCGCCCTCGGGGGCGTTGACGGTCAGCGTCTTGGTCAGGTTGGGCCCGATGTTCTCGACCTCGCCGACGATCCGCAGGCCGTCCTCGCCGAGCAGGTAGAACTCGGTGACGTCCGATCCGGTGTTGGTCACGTCGAAGGTCAGCGTGCCGGCCGGGGCGGAGCCCGCGGAGACCTCGCAGGCGTCGTCGCCGGAGGCGACCGTCAGCGCCCGGACGTCGCCGTCGGCGGAGTCCCCGCTGTCGGCGTTGTCGGTGCAGGCGGCCAGCGCCGGCAGCAGGGCGAGCACGGCGGCCGGGGCGAGCAGGGTCTTGCGCATCGGGTCTCCAGTCGGGATGGGGCGGGTGAGAGCGGGATGGGGCTGAGATGTGCGGGGTGTGCGGGGTGGGCGTCAGGGCACCGGAGCGGCGACGGGGCGCGGCTTGCGGTTGGCGCGGACGCGGATCAGGAAGAGGGTCCCGACCGGGATCACGTAGCAGAGCCAGGCGGCCAGCTCCAGCTTGGTGGTGGCCGGGGAGAAGTTGAAGATCCCCTTGAGCAGGGTGCCGTACCAGGACGACGGCGGGATCTGCTCGGAGACGTCGAAGGCGAGGTTGTGCAGGCCCGGGAGGATGCCGGCCTCCTGGAGGTCGTGGACGCCGTAGGCCAGCACGCCACCGGCGACCAGGATCAGGAACGCCCCGGTCCAGGTGAAGAAGTGGGTCAGGTTGATCGAGACCGCACCGCGGTAGATCAGGTAGCCGAGCACCACCGCGACGGCGATCCCGAGCGCGGCACCCACCAGCGGCTCCCAGGTCGGGGTGAGCGATCCGGCCGCGTCGCGGGTGGCGGCCTGGGTCGCCGCCCACAGGAAGAGTGCGGTCTCCAGCCCCTCGCGACCCACCGCGAGCAGGGCGACGATCGCCAGCGACCAGCGGCCGCCGTCGGCGGCTGCGTCGATCTGGCCGCGCAGCTCGGCGCCCAGGCCGCGGGCCGCCGTCGCCATCCAGAAGATCATCCAGGTCACGAAGGCGACCGCGACGATCGACAGCGTGCCGCCGATCGCCTCCTGGGCCTCGAACGTCAGCCCGCGCGGCCCGAAGGTCAGCGCGGCACCGAAGGCGAGCGAGATCGCGACGGCGAGCGCCACACCGCCCCAGATCCGGGGCAGCAGCTCGCGACGATCCGTCTTGACCAGGTAGGCGACCAGGATGCTGACCACCAGGGCCGCCTCGAGGCCCTCACGCAGGCCGATCAGGAAGTTCGCGAACACGAACCGCGATGCTACGCCTGCAAGTGCAGGCTTGCCTAAGTGGTCTCGCTCACCCGTGGCCGGGTGCGGTCAGATCGCGCAGCCGTCCGGGCCGCAGGCGGCGTCCTCGCCCGCGTCGGCCGCCACCATCTGCAGCGGCGTCCGCTCCGCCCAGGCGCGCTCCAGCGCTTGGGCGAAGAGCTCGACCGGCTGGGCTCCCGAGATCCCGAACTTCTCGTCCACCACGAAGAAGGGGACGCCGGTCGCGCCGAGCGAGGCGGCCCGACGGATGTCGTCCTCGACGGCGTCGGCGAACTCGTTCGAGCCCAGCACCGCGGCGACGCGGTCCGCGTCCAGACCGACTCCGAGCGCCAGCTCGGTGAGGACCGCCGGGTCGGCGACGTTGCGGGCCTCGCCGAAGTGCGCCTGCCACAGCGCCTCCTTCAGCCGCGCCTGCGTCTGCGGCCCGGACTCGGCCAGGGCCAGGTGCAGCAGCCGGTGCGCGTCGGCGGTGCTGACGTGCCAGGTCTCGTCGTGCCGCCAGAACATGCCCTCCTCCGCGGCCAGCGCGGTGACCCGGTCCTGTGCCTGCGCGGCCTGTGCCGCCGACATCCGGTACTTGCGCGCGAGCATGTCGCGGGCGCGCTCGGTCGGTTCGGCCGGCGCCGAGGGGTCGAGCTGGTAGGAGTGGTAGACCACCTCCACCTCGTCGGCGTGCTCGAAGTCGGCCAGCGCGCGATCCAGGCGCTTCTTGCCGATCGAGCACCACGGGCAGGCCACGTCGGACCAGATGTCGATGCGCATGCCGGGACAACACCGACCGGGCGCCGTACCTTCCCGCGTCGGGTGATCTCGGGGTCGACCCTGATCCCGGAGTCAGGGTGCGACCGGGGAGCGACCCAGGGCTCCACCCGACGCGCGAGAGGGCCGCGCGCAGCGAGGCTTCGGGACATGATCACGATCGATGCCCTGACCAAGCGGTACGGCGGCTACACCGCCGTCGACCACATCAGCTTCACCGCCGAGGCGGGTCGGGTGACCGGCTTCCTCGGACCGAACGGTGCCGGCAAGTCCACCTCCATGCGTGTCATGGTCGGCCTGACCGAGCCGACCTCCGGATCGGCGACCGTGCTCGGCCGCCGCTTCGCCGACCTGCCCAACCCCGGTCGCGAGGTCGGCGTGCTGCTGGACGCGTCCGCGCAGCACGCCGGCCGGACCGGACGGGAGATCCTCGCCCTGGCCGCCCGCACCATCGGGATGCCGAGGAGCCGGGTCGGCGAGATGCTCGACCTGGTCAGCCTGACCGAGGAGGAGGCGGGCCGCCGGGTCCGCAACTACTCCCTCGGCATGCGGCAGCGTCTCGGCATCGCCGCGGCCCTGATCGGCGACCCCGAGGTGCTGATCCTCGACGAGCCGGCCAACGGGCTCGACCCGGCGGGCATCCGCTGGATGCGCGACCTGCTGCGGCGCTTCGCCGACGACGGCGGCACGGTGCTGCTCTCCTCCCACCTGCTGCACGAGATCGAGGTGATCGCCGACGACATCGTCGTCATCGGCAACGGCGAGATCGTCGCCGGCGGCACCAAGGAGGAGCTGCTCGCCACCGCCGGCACCCTGGTGCGCGCCGACGACTCCGTCGCCCTGGCCGCGGCGCTGACCGGCGCCGGCATCACCGTCCACCCCTCCGGCAGCGACGGCCTGCGCGCCGAGAGCGACCTCACCACCGTCGGCCGCGCCGCGTTCGCGGCCGGCATCCCCGTCACCGAGCTCCGCGCCGCCGACGGCGCCGGACTGGAGGAGATCTTCCTCGAGCTCACCGCCCAGACCCAGCGCGAAGGAGTCGCAGCATGACCGCCCCAGCACCGCCACCCGCACCGCGGTGACCGCACCGGCCACCGCCCCCGCGCCCGCCGTACGTCGTCAGCGGGGCGAGGTCGCCCCGATCCCGTTCACCCGGGTGCTCGACGTCGAGCTCCGCAAGATGTTCGACACCCGGTCCGGCTTCTGGCTGATGGCCAGCATCGTCATCCTCTCCGTGGTGGCGACCGCCGCGACGATCGTCTTCGCCCCCGCGTCCGACCTCGACTTCGAGACGTTCGCCTCCGCGATCGGCATCCCGATGTCGGTCATCCTGCCGATGATCGCGATCCTCTCGGTGACCGGGGAGTGGAGTCAGCGCACCGGCCTGGCCACCTTCACCATGGTGCCCAGCAGGAGCCGGGTGATCGCCGCCAAGTGGCTGCTCACCGTCCTGGTCGGCGTCGCCGGCATGGCCGTCGCGCTCGGTGTCGGCGCCCTGGGCAACCTGGTCGGCTCCTCGATCGCCGGGGCCGACGTGGTCTGGAACATCTCCGCCCGCGAGTTCGGCCAGATCGTGCTGGCGAACTCGATCGGCATGCTGATCGGCTTCACGCTCGGCGTGCTGCTGCGCAGCTCCGCGGCCGGCATCGTGGGCTACTTCGTCTACGCCCTGGTCCTGCCCGGCGTCTCCTCCGCGCTGGCCAGCAGCCAGCAGTGGTGGGCCGACCACGGTGCCTGGTTCGACCTGAACATGGCGACGTACCCGCTCTACGACACCGCGCTGACCAGCGAGCAGTGGGCCCAGCTCGGGGCGACCGCCGCGATCTGGCTGGTGCTGCCCATGGTGGTGGGCGTCTGGGCGGTGCTGCGCTCCGAGGTCAAGTGATGACGCGCCCCCTCCCCGGAGCCGAGCGGGTCGTCCGCTCCCGGCGCAGGCACCGGGCCGAGGTGGCTCTCGCCCGGATGCGGCTGCTGCGGACGGCACCCCCACCGCCGTACCAGCGCTGAACGGGCACAGCGACGCCCCGCGGGACACCCGCGGGGCGTCGTCGCGTGTCCTGCCGGACGACTCGACGGGTCCGAACTGCGGACTCGACGGGTCCGAACGGATGATTCAACGGGTGGTCGGATCGGCCGGGGTGCGCTGCTGGATCCACGCGTCGACCAGACCCCACTGGTCGAACAGCCAGCCGGCGCGCTGCTCGGGGTCGGGGGGCAGGTCGGCGATCGGGGTGACCCAACCGCCGAGCACGATCGTCTTGTCCATCGGCAGCTCACGCCAGATGTCGCGCACGGTGACCAGGCGCTCCAAGCCGGTGTGGGCCACGACCAGCACGGCACCGGCCCGGCCCCGGGACTCCAGCGCCTCCAGCGCGGTGGCGAACCCACCGGCGTGCGGCGCCATCACGTGCGGCATCGCCGCGGCCCGGTCGGCGAGGTCGTCCAGGCCCGACTCCCGCAGCGAGTCGATCCGGCGGGCGCGGCGCGAGGCCGTCACGTTGCCGCCCTCGGGGAACAGCACCAGCGCCTCGTCCCGCTCCAGCTCGCCGGCGATCCGGGCGATGGTGCCGCGGGTGGAGGGCTGGCCCGGACGCCGACGACCCGCGGGGTGACGAAGGCCGACGGCAGCCGGTTGAGCATCACGTCGACCGCCGGGTCCCACTGCAGGGTGTCCTTGAGCACGATCGCCGGTCCGCGCCGTGCCCGGCTGAGCAGCTTGTGCACCAGGATGAACGAGTCCCCCGGACCGGCGTGCCGGCTGACCACCAGCAACGGCACGTCGGGCAGCGCCAGGTCCTCGACCTCGACCTTGATGGTCAGCCGCAACGTCCACGCCGCCTGCCAGAACAGCAGGTCGAGCATCCGACGGGCCAGCTGCACGTGCGCCCGCCGGCACCACGGCCGGTGCAGGCCGATGCCGAAGCCCGAGGCCACCCACAGACCGAACAGCAGCACCACCGCGAGCGCGTCCCAGATGACGTAGAACGCCGCCATCCACAGCACCCGCACCACCCGCAGCCGCCCCGGGAGCACCCAGGTCAGCGCCGCGCCGACGACCAGCGCGAGCATCGCCGTGGTGGGGACCAGCAGCAGCGCCAGCAGCACGACGGCCGGGGCCAGCACCAGGCGTCGTACCAGCCGCGGAGGCGGGGCGATCACGTGCCGGCACCGCGGTCGGGGCCCCCGACCCGGGCCAGGTAGTCGCGGGTGTGGGTGTAGGCCTGCTCGATCCGGTGCTGCGTGGTGTCCAGGCGCTTGAACGCGTTCAGCCTGTCGTCGCCGGGCAGCGAGCCGCCGGTGGGCAGCACGTGCACGGTGACGTCGTCCGGCGCGTTCTCCAGCTCCCGGAAGAAACGGTGGCGCCGCGCGATCTCGAAGGCCACCCGGGCCACGTCGGCGGCGTTGTGCGGCGCCGTCAGCGGCTCCTCGATCCGGCCGACCTGGAGCACGTAGACCGTGGTGGCGCCACGCCGGATCGCCTCCCCGAGCGGGATCGAGTTCACCAGCCCGCCGTCCAGGTAGTGGCGGTCCCCTACCGGCGTCGGCGGCAGGGCTCCGGGAACCGACGACGACGCGAGCACCGCCTGGACCAGCGGGCCGCTGTCGAACCACTCCTCCGAGGACGTCTCGATGCAGGCCGCGGAGACGACCAGCGGCACCGCGAGCTCCTCGAACGTCTCCCGTCCGTCCGCGGCCTCGGTGATCAGGTCGCGCAGCGGGGCGGGGTCGTAGAGGTTGATCCGGCTCCGGGCGAACCGGCGCAGCTGGTGGTACCACGGCTCGCCGTAGACCCTCCCGGCCGCCGGGGAGGACCAGGCCGCGGTGAGCCGCTCCACCACCCTCGGGTCCGGGTCGGCGGCGACGGCCGCGCCGGTGATCGCACCGAT
The DNA here is from genome assembly GCF_006494815.1 of Nocardioides sambongensis. Classification (NCBI taxonomy): domain Bacteria; kingdom Bacillati; phylum Actinomycetota; class Actinomycetes; order Propionibacteriales; family Nocardioidaceae; genus Nocardioides; species Nocardioides sambongensis. Next base: position 473,296 of record NZ_CP041091.1, on the reverse strand, counting down.
CGAGGTGCCCACCACCAGGTCGGGGCGGACCCCGGACTCGAACAGCGCCTTCAGCATGCCCACGTGCACGGCGCCGCGGACGCCCCCTCCGCCGAGCACGAACCCGATCGTCATCCGATGATGTTCCCACGCCACGGGTGCCCGATCCCGGCAATCGGCACTAGCGTCCTGTCCAGGAGGGCGACCGTCCCCGCCGGTACGACGAAAGGGCCAGCCATGGAGCTCGGCGAGGCGTGGTGGTTCTGGGCGTTGCTCTCGGCGGTGTTCGCGGCGCTGACCGCGATCTTCGCGAAGGTCGGCGTGGCCGGGATCGACTCGGACGTGGCCACCTTCATCCGCACGGTCGTGATCCTGGTGACGCTGGGGCTGATCCTGCTGGCCCTGGGCAAGTTCCAGGCACCGGGCGACGTCTCCGCGCGCACCTGGGTCTTCCTGGTGCTCTCCGGCCTGGCCACCGGTGCGTCGTGGATCTGCTACTTCCGGGCGCTGAAGGTCGGCGACGCCTCGCTGGTGGCGCCGGTGGACAAGCTCAGCGTGGTGCTGGTGGCGCTGTTCGGGGTCACCCTGCTCGGCGAGCGCCTCACCGGCCTGCAGTGGGTCGGCATCTCGATGGTCGGCGTCGGGGCGGTGGTGCTCGCGATCAGCGGCTGAGCCGGCGGTGCACGAACTCCAGGACGTCGTCGAGCACCTCGTCCTGGTTGGTCTCGTTGAAGATCTCGTGCCGGGCCCCGGAGTAGGAGCGCTGCTCCGCCTCGGGTCCGCGGATCGCCTGCCAGCCGACCCGGCTGCCCTCGATCGGCACCAGCTGGTCCTCCTCGCCGTGCAGCCACAGCACCGGCCGGGTGATCGCGCCGGCGGCCTCGATCGTCGCGATGGTGGCGCTGAGCCCCTCCAGCGTGGGTCGCTTGAACGGGCCGTGCCAGACCAGGTCGTCGGCGACGTAGGCCTGCCCGACGGACGGATCCCGGGAGAGCGTGGACGGGTCGATCGGCACGTCGGGGATCTCCTCGGCGGCGAGCAGCGCGTCCACCGCGTCCCACCGGCCCAGCACCGGGCCGGAGAGGACGACGCAGGCCAGGCCCTCGCCGTACCGCTGGGCGTAGCGGGCGGCGATCATGCCGCCCATCGAGTGCCCGATCATCACCACCGGGAGGCCGGGGTGGGTGCCACGGGCGTGCTCGACCAGGGCGTGCAGGTCGCCGACCACCGGCTCGAAGTCGGGGATCAGCACCCGCTCGCCGGAGCTGCGGCCGTGACCCAGGTGGTCCAGCCCGTAGACGGCCGCTCCGTCGGCCACCAGGCGCAGCGCGACGTGCTCGTAGCGGCCGATGTGCTCGCCGTAGCCGTGGACCAGGACCGCCAGGTAGCGGGGCGGGTCACCGGGCTCCCAGGACTGCACGTGCAGGTCGCCGGCGTGGCCGGTCAGGGTCGATTCGGGCATGGCTCCAGCGAACCACGGGTCGACCGCGGGCGACAGACCCGCGCGCGGATCCGGCGGACAGCACGACGCCCCGCACACCTCTCGGTGGGCGGGGCGTCGGGTACGAGCCGGTCCGGGATCAGCGCGCGGCCGAGCCCTCGGTGTAGTCGGCGTCGCTGCTCTGCCAGGCGAAGTGCGCCCGCAGGGTCTTGCCGGTCGCCTCGATCGGGTGGCCGGCCTCCTTCTCGCGCAGAGCGGTGAACTCCGGAGCACCGGCGTCCTGGTCGTCGATGAAGCGCTTGGCGAAGGTGCCGTCCTGGATGTCGGCCAGCACGCCCTTCATCCGCTCCTTCACGCCGGCGTCGATGATGCGCGGGCCGGAGACGTAGTCGCCGTACTCGGCGGTGTCCGAGCAGCTCCAGCGCTGCTTGGCGATGCCGCCCTCCCACATCAGGTCGACGATCAGCTTGAGCTCGTGGAGCACCTCGAAGTAGGCGATCTCGGGCTGGTAGCCCGCCTCGGTGAGGGTCTCGAAGCCGGCCTGCACCAGGTGGGAGACGCCACCGCACAGGACGGCCTGCTCGCCGAACAGGTCGGTCTCGGTCTCCTCGGTGAAGGTGGTCTTGATGACGCCGGCGCGGGTGCCGCCGATGCCCTTGGCGTAGGACTTGGCGAGCTCCCAGGCCTGCCCCGAGGCGTCCTGCTCGACGGCGATGATGTCCGGGATGCCGCGGCCGGCGACGTACTCGCGGCGCACGGTGTGGCCCGGGGCCTTCGGGGCCACCAGGATGACGTCGACGCCCTCGGGCGCCTGGATGTAGCCGAACCGCACGTTGAAGCCGTGGCTGAAGACCAGGGTGTCGCCGGCCGCGAGGTGGGGGCGATCGACTCGGCGTAGACGGTGCGCTGCACCTGGTCGGGGGTGAGGATGACGACGACGTCGGCCTCCTCGACCGCCTCGGCGACGGTGAGGACCCGCAGGCCCTCCTCCTCCGCCTTGGCCCGGCTCCGGGAGCCCTCGGCGAGCCCGATCCGGACGTCGACGCCGGAGTCCCGCAGGTTCAGGGCGTGGGCGTGACCCTGGCTGCCGTAGCCGATGACGGCGACGTTCTTGCCCTGGATCAGGGACAGGTCGGCGTCGTCCTCGTAGAACATCTCAGCCACTTCTGGCTTCTCCTTCGGTGTTGGGTGCCGCGACGCCCGGGGGCCGGTGCCGCGCTGGGGGTTGGTGCGCGCGAGCGCGGGTCAGGCGTTCGCCGCCGGCGGGACCGGTACGGCGACGGGCTTGCCGCGCTCGGAGATCGAGCGTGCGCCACGGCCGATGGCGACCATGCCGCTCTGGACCAGCTCGCGGACGCCGAAGGGCTCGACGATCCGGAGGAAGTCGGCGATCTTGTCGGCGTTGCCGACGATCTGGATGGTGACCGCGTCGGTGGCGATGTCGACCACCTTGGCCCGGAAGAGCTGCACCAGGTCGAGCACCTGGCCGCGGTTCTCCGCGGTCGCGGCGACCTTGACCAGGACCAGCTCGCGGTGGACCGAGCCGGACTGCTCGAGCTCGACGATCTTGATCACCTCGACCAGCTTGTTGAGCTGCTTGGTGACCTGCTCGAGCGGCGAGGAGGCCACGTCGACCACGATCGTCATCCGGGACACCTCGTCGTGCTCGGTCGGACCGACCGCGAGCGAGGTGATGTTGAAGCCGCGCCGGCTGAACAGCGCGGCGATCCGGGTCAGGACGCCGGGCTTGTCCTCGACCAGGACCGAGAGGGTGTGCTGTGCCATGTCGTCGCCCCTCAGAGGTCGTCTTCGTCGAACTGCGGCGCGAGGTCGCGCGCGTACTTGATCTCGTCGTTGCTGGTGCCGGCGGCGACCATCGGCCACACCATGGCGTCGCGGTGCACCCGGAAGTCGACCACCACCGGGACGTCGTTGATCTCCATCGCCTTGGCGATGGTGGCGTCGACGTCGTCGGGCGACTCGCAGGCCAGGCCGACGCAACCGTAGGCCTCGGCCAGCTTCACGAAGTCCGGGATCCGCTTGGAGTGCAGGTCGGTGTTGGAGTAGCGCTCGTTGTAGAAGAGGGTCTGCCACTGGCGGACCATCCCGAGCGACTCGTTGTTGATCACCGCGACCTTGATCGGGATGTTGTTGATCGCGCAGGTGGCCAGCTCCTGGTTGGTCATCTGGAAGCAGCCGTCGCCGTCGACCGCCCAGACGGTCGAGTCCGGCATGCCGACCTGGGCACCCATCGCCGCGGGGACGGAGTAGCCCATGGTGCCGAGCCCTCCGGAGTTGAGCCAGGTGTTGGGCTTCTCGTAGCCGATGAACTGCGCGGCCCACATCTGGTGCTGCCCGACGCCGGCGGTGAAGATGGTGTCCGGACCGCTGATCGCCCCGAGCCGCTCCAGGACGTACTGCGGGGCGAGCCCGCCGTCGGCCGGCTTCTCGTACCCCAGGGCGTACCTGGCCTTCACCCCGGCACAGAACGCCACCCAGCCCTCGTAGTCGCCGGTGTTGCCGGCGTCGGCCTCGGTGCGCAGCGTGGTGATCAGGTCGACCAGCACCTCGCGGACGTCCCCGACGATCGGGACGTCGGCGTGGCGGTTCTTGCCGATCTCGGCGGGGTCGATGTCGGCGTGGATCACCTTCGCACCGGGAGCGAAGGAGTCCAGGTTGCCGGTGACCCGGTCGTCGAACCGGGCGCCGAGGCTGATGATCAGGTCGCTCTTCTGCAGACCCGCGACGGCGGCCACGGTGCCGTGCATCCCGGGCATGCCGAGGTGCTGCGGGTGGCTGTCGGGGAACGCGCCCCGGGCCATCAGCGTGGTGACCACCGGGATGCCGGTCAGCTCGGCGAGGGCGAGCAGCTCGCGGTGCGCGCCGGCGCGGATGGTGCCGCCGCCGACGTAGAGCACCGGCTTGCGCGCGTCGAGGATCAGCCGGGCGGCCTCCTTGATCTGCTTGGCGTGCGGTCGGGTCACCGGGCGGTAGCCGGGCAGCACGATCTCGTTCGGCCAGCGGAAGTCGGTCATCGCCTGCAGCGCCGACTTGGTGACGTCGACCAGGACCGGTCCGGGACGGCCGGTGGAGGCGATGTGGAAGGCCTCGGCGATCCGCGCCGGGATGTCCGCGGGGTCGGTCACCAGGAAGTTGTGCTTGGTGATCGGCATGGTGATGCCGCGGATGTCGGCCTCCTGGAAGCCGTCGGTGCCGATCAGCGAGGCCGCGACCTGTCCGGTCACCGCGACCATCGGCACCGAGTCCATGTGCGCGTCGGCCAGCGGGGTGACCAGGTTGGTCGCGCCCGGGCCGGAGGTCGCCATGCAGACGCCGACCTTGCCGGTGGCCGCGGCGTAGCCCTGCGCGGCGTGGCCGGCGCCCTGCTCGTGGCGGACCAGGATGTGGCGGATGGAGGAGTCCATCAGCGGGTCGTAGGCCGGGAGGATCGCGCCGCCCGGGATGCCGAAGATGTCGGTGACTCCGGCCGCCTCCAGCGACCGCACCAGGCTCTGCGCCCCGGTGATCGTCCCGCCGTGCTGCTCACTCATCCGCATTGTCCTTCTGATCTTGCGTGGGTGTGGTCGTCGTACTCAACAAAAAACCCCTCGGTTGCGAGGCAACGAGGGGTGGACGCGCGACTGGGGTCAGTCGGCGCGTCCGGTGCGTACGAGAAGGTGGCGCATAGCGTCACCGTACGCGGTCGTACGTTGCCCGTCAGCACAGTGTGCCAGCCGTCCCAAATGCTGGTACGCCAGTCCCACGATGTGGCCGCTCCCGCGGGGCGGGTCAGCGACCCGCCGAGGTGCAGATGCAGCTCCGGTTGCCGTCCGCGTCCGCCACCACCCAGTACGACGGCGCGGCGGCGTCGCTGATCAGCGTGCCGCCCGCGTCGAGGACCGCCTGCAGCCGCCGCTCCGCCTCGTCGTGCGGCACCCAGACGTCGAAGTGCCAGCGCTGCTCGACTTCGGGGGCGGGCAGGGCGGGCCCGTCGTCTCCGGCCTCGCCGGGCTGCTGCCACCACACCGTGGGCACCTGGCCGCTGGGATCCACCGGCTCGCCCTGCTGCACCTCGCTGCCGAGCAGGGCGGTGTAGAACGGCGCGAGCCGCTCCCCCGCGGTGGTGTCCAGGCCGAGCTCGAGCTGGGTCAGCCCGGAGACGTCGGCGCTCACCCCGAGGTCGGCGGCGTGCGCGCTGATCTCCCGGGCGAGATCGACGTCGCGACTGGTGATGCCGTGCACGTCGTGGCTGGAGAGCGTCACGATCACCTCGGGGTAGGTGAGCGTCACGTCCGGGTGGTGGTCGGCGGCCTCGGCCGACGCCCCGATCCGGTCCACCAGGGCGAGGCCGGTGGCGAAGTCGCCGGTGCGGAACCGCGCCCGGATCCGGCCGAGGATCTGGCGCCAGTCCGCCAGGTCCGCCGCGCGGACCTCCGACTCGGTGAGGGGCTGCTTCGGGTCACTCATCGTCAGGACCTCCTGGTGGGTCGTCGGGATCGTCTCCACTGTGACACTGGCACGCCGATCAGCCCTCCGGAAGGACGGAGAGGCCGATCGGGCCGGGGTTGTGCGCGACCTCCCAGCGGAAGCCGTCCGGGTCGGCGAAGTAGCCGGTGTAACCGCCCCACTCGCGTGCTCGCCCGTCGGCGACCTCCCGGGCGCCGGCGGTCCGGGCCTCGGCGAGGACGGCGTCGACCTGATCCGGGGTGGCCACGTTGTGGGCCAGGGTCAGCGGCGGCACGCCGTCGGTGGCGGCACGCGCGCCGACCTCGGCCTCGAAGTGCCCGCGGTCCCAGAGCGAGAGCACCAGCCTCTCCCCGGCACGGATCATCAGCACCTCCCCCGGCACGTCCACCTCGGGGCTCCACCCCAGCCCGTCGACGTAGAAGCGCCGGGTCCGCTCGAGGTCGGCGACGGCGAGGGTGACGAAGCTGATCCGCGGGTCCATGGAGCCACCGTGGCACACCGCTCCGACAGGGGCCGGACCTCCGGCCTCCATCCGGGTGCCGGGCCGGGGCGCTCAGGCGTCCGCGAGGAAGGAGCCGAGCGAGCGTCGCTGCCGCCCGTCGGCGTCGCGGTTCTCCGCAGCCAGCCAGGCCCGGTGCGCGGCACCCACCCGCGGCCACTCCGCGTCGGTCACCGAGAACCAGTCGGTGTCGCGGTTGCGGCCCTTGACCACGAGGTGCTGGCGGAACCGCCCCTCGTAGGTGAAGCCGAGCCGGACCGCGGCCCGCCGGGACGGTTCGTTGAGGCTGTCGCACTTCCACTCGAACCGGCGATACCCCAGGTCGTCGAGGGCGTACGCCATCAGCAGGTGGATCGCCTCGGTGGCGGCGGTGGTGCGGGCCAGCCCGGTGCCGAGCAGCACACCGGCGACCTCGACCTGGCCGTGCGCGGGCTCCACCCGGGCGAGCGAGGCGATGCCGGCGGCACGGCCCGCGCTCGGCCCCTCGGCCGGCACCAGGGCGAAGGTCGGATCGGCCTCGGCCACGGCGGCGAGAAGCATCCACAGCTCCGGCAGGGTGCGGGGCCGCTCGACCGGGCGGTAGGTCCACAGGTCCGGGCCGTCGGGGTCGCAGGTCGTGGCGAAGAGGTCGGCGTACCGGGCCGAGGTGAGCGGGACCACCGCGACGTGCTCGCCGCGCAGGGTGACCGGCTCGGGCGCCGGCCGCGGCTCCCAACCGGGCACCACCGGTCCCGTCGGTGCGCCCTGCGCCGAAGCCTCTCCCACCACGTCGCTCAACCTAGCCTCGACATCGGCCGTCGACGGGTGCAGGGTGGGGAGCGAGTCGTCTCGGGAGGTTCACATGCACACTCGACTCCGTCTGACCGGCCTCGCGGCCACGGGTCTTCTCCTCGCCGGGCTGGTCGCGCCGGCGGCGCCGCCGGCCCACGCCGGCGAGCGAGGACACCCCGGCGGCCACCACGGACATCCGGGCGGCGGCCACGGACATCCGGGCGGCGGTCACGGACATCCGGGCGGCGGTCACGGGGGCACGCCGGCGAAACAGCCCGTCGCGGTCGGGTACGGCGGCGCGGTCAGCACGGTGGACGCCGACGCCACGGCCGCCGGCCTGGAGGTGCTGCGCCGGGGCGGCAACGCCACGGACGCCGCGGTCGCGGCCGCCGCCGCGCTCGGCGTCACCGAGCCCTACTCCGCCGGGGTCGGCGGGGGTGGCTACTTCGTGCACTACTCCTCCCGGACCGGCCGGGTCGCGACGATCGACGGCCGCGAGACGGCGCCGGCCGGCTTCCAGCGGGACTCGTTCATCGATCAGGAGACCGGCGCGCCGTACCCGTTCTCCCCCGAGCGGGTGACCAGTGGGGTCGCTGTCGGGGTGCCCGGCACCGCCGCCACCTGGGACCGCGCGCTGCGGCGCTGGGGCAGCATCGGGCTGCGCTCCGCGCTGCGCCCCGGCACCCGGCTGGCGCAGCGCGGCTTCGTGGTCGACGAGACCTTCCGCAGCCAGACGCTGGACAACGCCGAGCGGTTCGCCGCGTTCACCTCGACCAGCGAGCAGTTCCTGCCCGACGGAGACGCACCGCAGGTCGGCACCCGGTTCCGCCAGCCCGACCTCGCCGCCACCTACCGCCTGCTCGCGCGCCGAGGCGTCGGCGCGCTCTACACGGGCCCGGTGGCCGAGGACATCGTCGACGCGGTCACCGACCCGCCCACCACCGCCGAGAACGAGCTCCCGGTGCCGCCGGGCACGATGACCACCGCGGACCTCGCCGGCTACCGGACGATCGACCGCGCGCCGACCCGGGTCGGCTACCGGGGCTACGAGGTCTACGGGATGGCACCCTCCTCCTCCGGCGGCACCACGGTCGGCGAGGCGCTGAACATCCTCGAGCAGTCCGACACCTCGACGATGGACGAGGTCGACGTGCTGCACCACTACCTGGAGGCCTCCGCGCTCGCCTTCGCCGACCGCGGGGCCTACGTGGGCGACCCGGCGTACGTCGACGTACCCACCGACGACCTGCTCAGCGACACCTTCGCCGCGGAGCGGGCCTGCCGGATCGACCCGGGTGCCGCGCTCACCAAGCCGGTGCCGGCCGGCGACGTGACCGACTACGACGGCGTCTGCGACGACGGTGCCGGCGACGCCCGCGCCTGGGAGGACAACGGGGTCTCCACCACCCACCTCACCACCGCCGACCGATGGGGCAACGTGGTCTCCTACACGCTGACCATCGAGCAGACCGGCGGCTCCGGCATCGTGGTCCCCGGCCGCGGCTTCCTGCTCAACAACGAGCTCACCGACTTCTCCGCCACCTGGTCGGCCGCCGACCCCAACGCGCCCGAGGCGGGCAAGCGGCCGCGGTCGTCGATGTCACCGACGATCGTGCTCGAGGACGGCGAGCCGTTCCTCGCCCTCGGCTCGCCGGGCGGTTCCACGATCATCACCACGGTGCTGCAGACACTGGTCAACCGGATCGACCTGGGCATGCCGATCAGCGAGGCGCTCGCCGCGCCGCGCGCCAGCCAGCGCAACACCGCCGCGGTGACCAGTGAGCCGGCGTTCATCGACGCCTGGGAGGACGCGCTGTCGGGCTACGGCCACACCCTGGTGCCGGCCGGCGACGCCTTCACCTCCGCCGCCGAGATCGGCGCCGCGACCGGGATCGAGTTCGGCCGGCACGGGCGGATGACGGCGGTCGCCGAGCCGACCCGGCGTGGCGGCGGCGCGGCCGGGGTGGTCTCCCGCCGCGGACATCACTGGTAGGAGACGAACCGGACCCTCGGGTCGATCGCGTGCACCGCGCGGGGGCCCATCAGCCGCACGTCCTCGTCGTAGAACAGCTTGAACCCCATCCGGAACGTGCGCGGGTGGGCGACCGCGTCGAAGGTGGCCCGCTTCTGACCCGGCGTGCCGAACCCGTCGACGTGCTGCACCAGGGCGAGCCCGTCGCGGTCCCGGATCTTCTCGATGTCCGGCAGCATGGTGGTCCGGAACTGGTGCACCACGAGGAGCTTCTCGGGCAGGTCGTGGCGGACCACGAGCGCGGAGAGCCAGTCCGAGACCCGGTTGACCTCGGCGGCACGCACCGCACCGACCACCTGGCCGGGCACCTCCCGGGGCCCCATCCGCCACTCCGGGTCGAGTGCCAGGTCCACGTGCGGCCGGCGCAGCGCCCACTCCCAGCGCCGGGCGACGTCGCCGAAGTCGGCCCGGCCGGTCTGCAGGTCCAGCACCACCCGGGCGCCCTGTCGCCGCGCGGCGGCGAGGTAGCGGGCGACGTCGGCTCGGGCGATGTCGTGGTTGTAGTCGCCGTCCCGGCCGGGGTGCGCGTCGGCCACCGTGACGATCAGCTCGTAGACCGGCTGGACCTCCTGCCCGCCCCGTTCGAAGGCCGCGGCAGCACGCGCCAGCCGCCGGTGCGCCCGCTCCGGGGTCCCCTCGCCCAGCACGCCGAGCGCGCCGCTCCCGGCGGTCCCGTAGTAGGCGACCAGCATCCGGCGTGGGGTGAACACCGGCTCCCGCTGCCAGCGTGGGGCCCGCTCGGCCTGCTCGGCCCGGCGGCCCTCGGTCCGCTCCCGCTGCGCACCGGTCGTCTCGGCGGGGTCGGTCGCGACCGCGCCGACCACGCTGGGGACCACGCTCACCGCCACCTGCGGTACGACGTCCGCGGCGGTCGTCGTACCGGGCTCGCGGGCGTCGGAGAGCCGCGCGCCGAACGCCACCAGCACCACCGCGAGGATGGTGAGGTAGGCCAGGAACGCGCCGGTGGGGCCGTCCACCCCTCGGGCGCGCGGGGTCACTCGGGCACGCGACGGTAGGCGCCGTCGGAGGCCGCGGTGGCCATCGAGGCGTACGCGCGCAGCGCCGCGGAGACCGGGCGCTGCCGGTCGACCGGGGTGAACGGCCGCTCGCGCTTCTCCTGGGCGACCCGGCGCTCGTCGAGCACCATGTCATCGACCTCGAGCTCGATCCGCCGGTTGGGGATGTCGATCCAGATCGGGTCGCCGTCCTCGATCAGCGCGATCAGGCCACCGCCGGCGGCTTCGGGCGAGATGTGCCCGATGGAGAGTCCGCTGGTGCCGCCGGAGAACCGGCCGTCGGTGATCAGCGCGCACTTCTGCCCCAGCCCACGGCCCTTGAGGAACGAGGTCGGGTAGAGCATCTCCTGCATGCCGGGGCCTCCCTTGGGGCCCTCGTAGCGGATCACCACGACGTGTCTCTCGCCGACACTCTTGTCCAGGATGCCCTGGACCGCGTCGTCCTGGGACTCGAAGACGATCGCCTCGCCCCGGAAGGTCAGGCACTCGTCCGGGACGCCCGCGGTCTTCACCACGCAGCCGTCGGGAGCGATGTTGCCGCTCAGGATGGCCAGTCCGCCGTCGGCGGAGTAGGCGTGCTCGAGGTCGCGGATGCAGCCCTCGGCGGCGTCGGTGTCCAGGCTGGCCCAGAGGTTGTCGGTGGAGAACGCCTCCGTCGTACGCACGCCCCCGGGGGCGGCGTGGAAGAGCTGCTGCGCCGCCGCGCTCGGGGCCGCGGCGCGGATGTCCCACTCCCCAGCCAGGTGTCGAGGTCGGGGGCATGGACGGCACGGACGTCGGTCTTGAGCACGCCGCCGCGGTGCAGCTCGCCCAGCAGGGCGGGGATGCCGCCGGCGCGGTGCACGTCCTCCATGTGGTACTTCGGGCTGTTCGGCGCGACCTTGGACAGGCAGGGCACGCGACGCGAGATGGCATCGATGTCGTGCACGCTGAACTCGAGCTCGGCCTCGCGGGCGGCGGCCAGCAGGTGCAGCACGGTGTTGGTCGAGCCACCCATGGCGACGTCGAGGGCGACCGCGTTCTCGAAGGCGGAGCGATTGGCGATCTCCCGAGGCAGGACCGAGCTGTCGTCGTTCTCGTAGTACTCCTTCGCGATCTGGACGATCAGCCGACCGGCCTCGAGGAAGAGGTCCTTGCGGGCGGCGTGGGTGGCCAGCGTGGAGCCGTTGCCGGGCAGGGAGAGCCCGATCGCCTCGGTGAGGCAGTTCATCGAGTTGGCGGTGAACATGCCCGAGCAGGAGCCGCAGGTGGGGCAGGCAGAGCGCTCGATGGTGTCGAGCTGCTCGTCGGTGACGGCCTCGTTGGCGGAGGCGACCATCGCGTCGACCAGGTCGAGCTTCTCGTGCACGATGCCCTCGATGGCGACGGTCTTGCCGGCCTCCATCGGGCCGCCGGAGACGAAGACGGTGGGGATGTTGAGCCGCAGCGCGGCGATCAGCATCCCGGGGGTGATCTTGTCGCAGTTGGAGATGCAGACCAGGGCGTCGGCGCAGTGCGCGTTGACCATGTACTCCACCGCGTCGGCGATCAGCTCGCGGCTGGGCAGCGAGTAGAGCATCCCGCCGTGGCCCATCGCGATGCCGTCGTCGACGGCGATCGTGTTGAACTCCTTGGCGACGCCGCCGGCGTCCTTGACGGAGTCGGCGACGAGCTTGCCCATGTTGCGCAGGTGCACATGGCCGGGCACGAACTCGGTGAAGGAGTTGGCGACCGCCACGATCGGCTTGCCGAAGTCGGAGTCGGTCATGCCGGTCGCGCGCCACAGGGCCCGAGCGCCCGCCATGTTGCGCCCCTGGGTGGACGTCGCAGAACGAAGGATGGGCATGACGCAAGGCTACGCCCGCGCGGGGCCTCCGCCCGCCGTCGGCCCCGCGCTGGACACCTCGACCGGAACGGTCCCGCAGCGGCCCCGGATCAGCCGGTGACGGCGCCGTGCGCGGCCGACCCGACGGTGGCCGCGTACTTGCCGAGGACGCCCCGGGTGTACTTCGGCGGCCGCGGCGACCAGCCGGTCCGGCGCTCCTCCAGGTCGTCCATCTCCACGTCGAGCGTCCGGTTCTGCACGTCCAGCACGATCGGGTCGCCGTCCCGGACGAAAGCGATCGGCCCGCCGTCGACCGCCTCCGGGGCGATGTGCCCCACGCACAGGCCGGTGGTGCCGCCGGAGAACCGCCCGTCGGTGACGAGCAGCACGTCCTTGCCCAGGCCGGCGCCCTTGATCGCCCCGGTGATGGCCAGCATCTCCCGCATCCCGGGCCCACCCTTGGGGCCCTCGTACCGGATGACCACCACGTCGCCGGCACCGATCCCGCCGGCCTCGAGCGCGTCCATCGCGGCCCGCTCGCCGTCGAAGACCCGGGCGGTGCCACGGAAGACCGACTCGTCGAAGCCGGCCGACTTCACCACCGCGCCCTCCGGCGCGAGAGAGCCCTTGAGGATGGTGAGGCCGCCGGTGGCGTGGATCGGCCGGTCGAGCTTGTGGATCACGTCGTCGTCGAGGTCGGGTGGAGCGATCTCGGCGAGGTTCTCGGCCATGGTCCGTCCGGTGACGGTGAGGCAGTCGCCGTGCAACAGGCCCGCGTCGAGGAGGGCCTTCATCACCACCGGGATGCCGCCGATCTTGTCGACGTCGTTCATCACGTACTTGCCGAACGGCTTGAGGTCGGCCAGGTGCGGCACCCGGTCACCGATCCGGTTGAAGTCGTCCAGGGTGAGGTCGACCTCGGCCTCGCGGGCGATCGCCAGCAGGTGCAGCACGGCGTTGGTGGAGCCGCCGAGCGCCATCACCACGGTGATCGCGTTCTCGAACGCCTCCTTGGTCATGATCTGGCGCGCGGTGATGCCCCGGCGGAGCATCTCGACCACGGCCTCGCCGGACTTGTGCGCGAACCCGTCACGGCGCCGGTCGACGGCGGGCGGGGCCGCCGAGCCGGGCAGCGACATGCCCAGCGCCTCCCCCACGGCGGCCATCGTGTTCGCGGTGTACATGCCGCCGCAGGCGCCCTCGCCGGGGCAGATGGCCCGCTCGATGCGGTCGACCTCGTCGCGGCTGATCCGACCCGCGAGGCAGGCACCGACCGCCTCGAAGGCGTCGATGATCGTGACGTCGCGGCCGTCCACGTTGCCCGGCATGATCGAGCCGGCGTAGAGGAAGACGCTGGCCAGGTCGAGGCGGGCGGCCGCCATCATCATCCCGGGCAGCGACTTGTCGCAGCCGGCCAGCAGCACCGAGCCGTCCAGCCGCTCGGCGTTCATCACGACCTCCACCGAGTCCGCGATCACCTCGCGGGAGACCAGCGAGAAGTGCATCCCCTCGTGACCCATCGAGATCCCGTCGGAGACCGAGATCGTGCCGAACTCCAACGGATAGCCGCCGGCGGCGTGCACCCCGTTCTTGACGGCCTTGGCCAGCCGGTCGAGGGAGAGGTTGCACGGGGTGATCTCGTTCCAGCTGGAGGCGACCCCGATCTGCGGCTTGGCGAAGTCGTCGTCCCCCATCCCGACCGCGCGCAGCATCCCGCGGGCGGCGGCCCGTTCCAGTCCGTCGGTGACGTCGCGCGAGCGGGGCTTGATGTCGATCTCGGGGCTGTCGCTCATGCCGGCCAGCGTAGCCGCGGCGCCTCTCCTCGGCAGGGGTGCCGGACCGGTCCCGGCGCGGTCAGTAGCTGCCCACCTTCAGCGCCATCACGTCCGGGAGGTTCGCCACGACCTGGCGCCAGCTGCGTCCGTCGTCGGCCGAGGCCCAGACCGTGCCGTTGCGGGCGCCGAGGTACACCCCTGCCGGATCGTCCGCGTCGATGCACATCCCGTCGCGCATCACGCCGACGAAGAACGACTCGGGCAGCCCGGCGTCGTACGACGTCCAGGAGGCGCCGGCGTCGTCGGAGGACCACACCCGGGCCCGGCCCTCGGGTGGGTACCGGCCCTCCCCACCACCGGCCAGCGGGAAGACGTAGAGGGTGTCGGGCCGGTGCGGGTGGACAACCACGGGGAACCCGAAGTCGCTGGGCAGGGTGTCGCCGATCGAGGTCCACGCACCACCCTCGTCGTCGGAGCGGTAGACGCCGCCGTGGTTCTGGGCGAAGAGGCGCGCCGGTCGCGCCGGGTGCCGGGCGACCTTGTGCACGCACTGCCCGAACTCGGGGTACTGCTGGTCCTCGGGCAGGAAGTCGGCGCGGATGCCAGCGTTGCGCGGCGACCAGGACGCCCCGCCGTCGGTGGTCCGGTAGACGCCGCCGGTGGAGATCGCGACCGTCATCGACTCCGGGGCGTCGGGGTGCGGGAGGATGGTGTGGAACGCCTGGCCACCGAAGCCCGCGCCCCACTCGGCGCGGTGCGGGTGGTTCCACAGGCCCTCGACCAGGGCGAAGCTGGCACCGCCGTCGGCGGAGCGCCAGACCGCGCCCGGCTCGGTGCCGGCCCAGACCACGCCGTCCTCGACACCGGGCACCAGCTGCCAGACCCGCTCGACGGTGGCGCCGGCACCGTCCGGGAAGCGGATGCCGCCGCCCGGGGTCTCCTGCCAGGTCGCGCCCAGGTCGTCGGACCAGCGCACCTGCGGGCCGAGCCAGCTCGACGAGGCCCCGGCGAGCAGCCGGGGCGGTCCTCCTGAGGCGGTCGGTCGGGTGTCGACCAGGCAGGAGTAGACCTCCTCCATGTCGTGGTGGGGCCCGGTGAAGTCCCAGGTCTCCCGGTCCTCGGACCGTCCGATCCACAACCCCTTGCGGGTGCCGACCATGAGGATGGTGGTCATCGCTCTGCCTCTTTTCCTCCGGGCGCTGCGGTGGGCCCAGACTCGCACAGGTAGTCCCTGACCGGTATCGACCGACGCGGCGACCCGAACTCATCGCCCGCCTTCTAGATTGATCCGGTGCACGTCCCCACCGAGCAGCGCCACGGCGTCCCCTCGCTCGGCGTGGCTGTGGCGCTGGTGATGGTCGGGATCGCGTCGGTGCAGCTCGGCGCGGGATTCGCGAAGACGCTCTTCGACGAGGTCTCACCGACCGGCATCGTGTGGCTGCGGCTGGCGACCAGCACCGTCGTGCTACTGCTGATCGCTCGGCCACGCTGGCGGGGCCGCAGCCGCGCCGACTGGCTCACCGCGATCGGCTTCGGCGCCACCCTCGGCCTGATGAACTGGGCCATCTACCAGTCCTTCTCCCGGATCCCGATCGGCGTCGCGGTGACCATCGAGTTCATCGGACCGCTGCTGCTCGCCGCCGTCGGCTTCCGCCGGGCCCGGGACCTCGCCTGGGTGGGCCTGGCCGCGCTCGGCGTGGTCCTGCTGGGCGCGGAGCGCAGCACCCTCGACCCCGTCGGCGTCGCCTTCGCGCTGCTCGCCGGCGCCGCCTGGGCCGGCTACATCCTGCTCAGCGCGCACACCGGACGCCGGTGGGAGGGGCTCGACGGCCTCGCGGTCGCCAGCCTGGTGGCGGTCTGCCTGCTCTCGCCCGGGTTGGCGCTGACCGACACCGGGGAGCTCATCGACCCCCGGATCCTGCTGGTCGGCGCCGCCGTCGGCCTGCTCAGCTCGGTGGTGCCCTACAGCGCCGAGCTGGTCGCTCTGCGCCGGCTGCCGCCGGCCACCTTCGGCGTGCTGATGAGCCTGGAGCCGGCCGCGGCGGCCCTCGCCGGGCTGATCGTCGTCGGCGAGGAGCTGCACGGTCTGCAGTGGGCCGCGATCGGCTGCGTGGTGGTGGCGAGCATCGGCGCGACCCGTGCCACCCGGCAGCCGGTGCAGGCGGAGATCCCGCCGACCTGAGACTGGACCAACCGACGGGCGGGTCAGCGCACCCGGCTGACCACGCCCTCGTCGAGCGCCAGGTGCTCGTCGCACTCGTCGGCGGCGTCGAGGTCGTTGGTCGCGCACAGCACGTGCGCGCCGCGGCGGGCCTCGGCGCGCAGCGCGGCCAGCACCTTCTCCCGGTTCGCGCCGTCGAGGTCGCTGGTGCAGTCGTCGGCCAACAGTACGTCGGCAGAGCGGGCGAGCGCTCGCGCCACGGCCACCCGTTGCTGCTGGCCGCCGGAGAGCTCCTCGACCAGGTGGTTGCCGCTCTCACCGAGCCCCACGGTGTGCAGGGCCGCGTCGGCGAGCCCGACCGGGTCGGCGCCTCCGGTCGCCGCCAGCGGCAGCGCGATGTTCTCCAGCGCGGTGAGCACCCGGGCAAGGTGGTTGCCCTGCGGCACCAGCGCGACGTCGCTCGGTCGCAGCGGCCGGCCGTCCAGGGTGACCTCGCCGCGGGCCGGGATCCGCCCCGCGATGGCGAGCAGCAACGAGGTCTTGCCCGACCCCGAGGGCCCGGTGACGGCGACCAGCCGCCCCGACGGCACCTCCAGCGACAGCGGCGCGAGCGCGGCCCGGCCGCCGTGGCTGACGGCGAGATCAGTCAGTCGCAGCATCGTCGTCCTCCGCTCTGACGAGTCGCACCCCGTCGGGTTCGGGCAGCACCCGCAGCAGGGTGCCCGGCGGCAGGTCGGCCAGCAGGTCCGGCGGCAGCGGCAGGGAGCCGTCGGCGCTGACCACGGCGAACTCCTCACCGGAGCGGCCCTCCGCACCGATCCGGCCGTCGCGGATGGTCACCGTGCGAGGCATCCGGGCGGCGACCACCGG
Source organism: Nocardioides sambongensis (assembly GCF_006494815.1). NCBI lineage: Bacteria > Bacillati > Actinomycetota > Actinomycetes > Propionibacteriales > Nocardioidaceae > Nocardioides > Nocardioides sambongensis. Next base: position 456,481 of record NZ_CP041091.1, on the reverse strand, counting down.
GTCGTGGGTCACCAGCAGCACGGTGGTGCCGAGCTCGGCGTTGATCCGGAAGATCGCCTCCGTCACGATGTCGCGCGAGGCGTGGTCGAGCTTGCTGGTCGGCTCGTCGGCGAGCAGCAGCCGGGGCCGGTGGGCGACGGCCCCGGCGAGGGCGAGCAGCTGCAGGTCACCGGGGCCGAAGGTGGTCACCTCCCGGTCGTCGTACCCGGCCAGACCCACCAGGGCGAGCGCCTCGGAGACCTGCGTCGCGCTCAGCCCGGGACGGGCGAATCGCACGTTGTCGGCGCAGGTCAGGTACGGCACGACGTTGGTGTCGGCACCCTGCAGCACCATGCCCAGCGTGACCCGGCGGAACTCGTCGAGCTCGGCGGGCGAGAGGCGGGCCAGGTCCTCGCCACCGACGGTGAGCCGGCCGGCGGCCGGGCGGAGCAGACCGGCACACAGCTGCAGCAGGGTCGACTTCCCGGAGCCCGACGGGCCCAGCAGCGCCACCACCTCTCCCGCCGGCACCGTCAGCGTCACGCCGGACAGTGCCGCCACGTCGTGGCCCTCGGTGCGGTAGATGTGGACGACGGCGTGCGCCGCGACGGCGACCCCGGGGTGCTCGCCACCGCCGTGCTCGACGGTCGGACCGCTCATCGCTCCCCCCTCCGCCCGGCGGCGATGGATCGTCCCGCGGCCGCGGCCACGCCCAGCAGCACCAGCAGCGCGACCGCGACGGCGGCGACGAGCGCGGCCCGGTGCAGGTCCAGCTGCAGGTGGACCGCCGGCTCGGCCGTGGCGAAGATCGGCACCCGGCGCACGGCGAACGACGTCCCGACCGCGCCGGCCACGGCGCCGACGGCCACCCCGGCGAGGACCGGGAGCAGCAGCGCGACCCTGCTGGCGCGCAGCCACACCCGGCGCGGCACGCCGGCCAGGTCGAGCGCCTCCGCGTCGTCGCGGCGACGGCGCCAGCCACCGGCCAGGGTGAGCCCGAGGGCAGCGGCCGCCAGCAGCGCCACGAGCACCGCGGCGACCGGGTTCAGCCGATTGGCCAGCGCCTCGGAGGAGTCCGCGTAGACCGACCGCGCCTCGGCGGCGTCACCCAGCTCGGTCAGCCGCACACCGCGCCGTTCCAGCTCCGCGACGAACGCGTCGTCGTCGGCACCTGCGGCGAACCAGAGCGAGACCTCGGAGGTCGAGTCGGTGCGGGCGTCGCCGTACCGGGTCGCGGTCGCGAGGTCGCTCAACAGCGCGTCCTCCAGGAGTCGCGGCGTCGCGTCGTGCAGGCTCCCGCGCACCTCGACCGGAAGCAGCGCCGTGCCGGGGGTGTGCACCTCGCGGCCGTCCTCCACCGTTGCCTGCATCCGCTCCGAGACGAGGACCGGCAGGCTGGAGGCCAGGTAGGTCGACTGCACCGCGACCGGCAAACCACCGGTCGCCAGGTCGAGGTCGAGCACTCCGACCGGCTGACCGGCGGTGATCCCGAGCCGGTAGCCGTCGAAGTCGACGCCCGTCGCCCGCCACCCGTCGGGGTCGAGGCCGACCGGGGTCCACTCGCCGCCCGCGCCCGCGTCGACCGCGAGCGAGCCGCGGAACGTCGTGTCCCCCTCGGGGTCGAGCCGGATCGACACCAGGCGACACTCCTCGGCGCAGTCGATCGCCGTCTCCAGCGCCTGGGTGCCCGGTACGCCGGGTCGCGCCTGCCCGACCACCAGCGACTCGGCCTCCCCGGTCGCGTCGAGCACGGTGACGCCGACCTGCATCGACGCGTCCGCCTCGACCGGTCCGGTCATCCGCACCCGTAGCCGGTCGCCGGTGAGCGTGGTCGGGCGGCCCGCGGGGGCGGTGATCGCCGCCCACTGGGCGGCGTCGGCGGCCTCGGTGGCGCCGTAGGCGATGCGGCGGAAGGCGTCCGGCTCGACGTAGAGGATGCGGTAGCTGTCGGCGGGGCGGCCGACGGTGGCCACCGCGGTGGCCCGCCGGCGCTCCGGGTCGATCTCGTCGAGCACCCGCTGCACCTGGCCGGCGTCGGCGGTGGTGCGGTAGACGGTGGCCGCGCCGGTCTCGACGTCGGCACGGTGGTTGCGGTTGTCGTTGCCGATCAGGGCGGCCTGCGTGGTCAGCACCAGGAGCGCGGTGGCCACGGCCGAGACGACGACGATCCCCCGCAGCCCGTCCCCGCGGGCGATCTCGAGCAGACCGAGGCCGAGCGCGGGCCGGCGGACCAGCCGGTGCGGGCCGAGCCGACCGATCAGCAGCACCAGCACCCGGCACACCAGCACGCCCCCACCGACCGCCAGCAGGGCCGGCGCGAGCAGCACGATGGGGGTGGACTCGGTGGAGGTCAGCGCGACCAGGATCGAGCAGCCGACGACGACCAGGAGCAGTACGTCGAGCACCAGCAGGCCGACGCGGCCGGTCGACGCGCGTGCGTCGGTGGCCCGCAGCAGGCTCGGGATCGGGGCTCGGGCCGCCCGGTCGGTGAGGAGGGCGACGAGCAGGACGCCCACGACCGGGACGGCGGCCGCGGCCGCCACTGCCCCCCAGGGCGGCCAGAGCACCCGCGCCTGGTCCAGCCAGGTGGCGCGCACGGAGAGCGCGAACACGGCGGCCCCGAGGAAGCCCGCCAGCGTGCCGGGCACCGCGACGACGAGCCACTCCAGACCGGCGGCGCGGCCGAGCCGGGCCGGTGAGCTGCCACGCAGCCGCCGCAGCCCGAGCTCGCGGCGCAGCGCGCGCACGCCGAGCAGCGCGGCGAGCACCAGGCTGACCAGCCCGACCGCGATGAGCTGACCGACCGTGAGGGCGATCCCGCGGCCCGCGACGTCGAAACCGTGCTCGAGCTCGTCGATGGTGTCGGGGATCGCGCTGGTCAGCGACTCCTCGCCCGAGCTGACCACGGCGGCGTCGAGGTCGTCGTACAGCTGCTGGAGGTGTGGCAGGTCGTCGGAGTCGATGCGGGTGGCGTCGACGCGAAGGTCGAGGTGGCTCTGCGCGCCGATGTCGGGGAGGTCGCGCCAGGTGGCCGGGTCGGTGACGAACTTGTCCGCGACCGGGATCTCCAGGTCGCGCCAGCCGGAGCGGCCGTCGGGGACCAGGCCGTACCAGTAGGGATCCTCGCCGTCGACCACCTGGTAGATGCCGACGACCTCCAGCGACCCCCCGGCCCCGGAGCCGGTGGAGGGGGCGAACGGCACCGCGGCGCCGACGTCGAGGCCCCACTGCGCCTGATCGGCGCTGGACACGGCGATCTCGCCGGCTCCGGCCGGGCAGCCGCCGTCGACGAAGCGCAGGTGGTCACAGACCCCGGCACGGCTCAGCAGCAGTCCCTCGCCGGGCTTGGCGATGTCGGGCGGAGCCCAGACCACCGCCGCCTCGCGGCTGGGCACCGGATCGATGATCATCGGGTCGTCGGGCACCAGGTCGTCGGGCACGGACGTGGCACTCGAGTCGATGCGCAGGGTCGACGCCGGAGCACCGACGTCGAAGGCTCGCACCGTCGTCTGGTCGCGGGTCATCCGGGCGTACCAGGGCGCCGACGCGGCGATCGCGGCCAGCACCGCGATCACCAGCAGGGTGACCACCGTCTGGCCGCGCCGGTAGCGCAGGCCACGCACGACCGCTCCCCACCGCGTGCTCACGACGGGTGCCTCATGGACGAGCACGCTAGCGATCCGCGTCCGGCAGATCGCTGTCCGGGTGCCCCCGGTGTGTCGCGCGAGGTCGCGAGATGCCGGCACGACGCGGCGACGGCTCGGGCACAATCGGCGCCATGTCGACCTCAGCCCGCGAGAGCGAGTCCACCGCGGTCTCCTTCCACGACATCCTCTCCGACGACGGCACCACGGTGCGGGCCTGGACCAACGACCCGGACGGCCTGATCGACGGGCCGACCGTGGTGCTGTGCAACGGCCTCGGCACCAACCACCACCTGTGGCCACGGCTGCTCGAGCCCGGGTGCGGCGTCCGGGTGATCTCCTGGAACCACCGCGGCGTGGGCGGCTCGGACCGTCCGCGGGACCGACGCCACGTGCAGATCGAGCACTTCGTCGAGGACGCTCTCTCGGTGATGGACCACTTCGGCATCGACCGGGCGGTGCTGATGGGCTGGTCGATGGGCGTCAACACGATGTTCGAGCTCACCTACCGCAACCCCGAGCGGGTGGCCGGTCTCTTCGCGATGTGCGGGGTGCCCGGCGACACCTTCGCCACGATGCTCGCTCCGTTGCGCCTCCCCCGCCCGGTGGCCCGCAGCCTGACCGTCAACGTGTGCCGCGCCGGCAAGTACGTCGGCCGGGCGCTGACCCCGGTGACCCGCCGGGTGCCCGTCGGCCCGCGGCTGATCGGTGCGCTGGGACGCACCGGGTTCATGTTCGGCCCGCTCGAGCGCGAGGCCGCGATCCGCGGGATCGGGGAGTTCCTGACCACCCCGGTGGACTGGTACGCCCACCTCGCGCTGAGCACGTCGCGGCACGCCCGGGTCTCGCTCAGCTCGCTGACCGTGCCCGCCCGCTTCGTCGCGGCCCGGTACGACGTGCTGGCCGGCGCCCGGGACATGGCGACGGCCGCGGCCCGGATGGCCGACGCCGACTTCGTCGAGCTGCGCGGCAGCCACTTCCTCCAGCTCGAGCGCCCCGACGAGGTGCACGACCTGCTCCTGGACTTCCTGGCGAAGGTGGGCTGATGCGGCGACCCGCCCGACGGTCGCTGGCACTGCTGCTCGGCACCGCGGTGCTGGCCGCCGGGTGCGGCCAGGGCGGCAACGAGAGCACGGTCACCGTCTCCGAGGACCTGACCGCCGTCCCGTCAGCCGAGGACGGGTCGGAGGGGATGTTCACCTTCGACGGCATCCCCGACGTGGTCGGCACGGTCGTCTCCGGGCTGGACACCCCGTGGGGCCTGGACTTCCTGCCCGACGGGCGAGCGGTGGTGACCGAGCGCGAGACCGCGCGGGTGCTGCTGGTGGCGCCGGCCGAGCCGGGCTCCGAGGCCGAGGCCACGGTCACCGAGCTCGGCACCGTCCCCGGGGTGGCACCCCGCGGGGAGGGCGGGTTGCTCGGCGTCGCGGTCTCGCCGACCTTCGGCACCGACGCCCGGCTCTACCTCTACCTGACCTCCCGCACGGACAACCGCGTGGTGCGGGTGACGGTGGCCGAGGACCGGATGACCGCGCCGAAGCCGGTGCTGACCGGCATCCCTGCCGGCGCGCTGCACGACGGCGGACGCCTGGAGTTCGGCCCGGACGGCCACCTCTACGTGTCCACCGGCGAGACCGGCGCCGGCGACCTCGCCCAGGACAAGGGCTCCCTGGCCGGCAAGATCCTGCGGATCACCACCGAGGGCGATCCGGCGCCCGGGAACCCGTTCGGCACCCCGGTGTGGTCCAGGGGGCACCGCAACGTGCAGGGCCTCGCCTTCGACGGAGCCGGTCAGCTGTGGGCCTCCGAGCTCGGCGACGACGTGGCCGACGAGCTCAACCGGATCGTCCCGGGCGGCAACTACGGCTGGCCGATGGCGGAGGGGCGCGCCGGACCGCCGACGCTGGAGCAGCCCGCCCTGGCCTGGTCGCCGGCGGCCGCGTCGCCGTCCGGTCTGGCCTTCGTCGGCGGCTATCTGTGGATGGCGGCGCTCCGCGGAGAGCGGCTCTGGCGGGTGAGGGTCGCCGACGGCGTGGCCAGCGACCCGACGCCGTACTTCGCCGGTCGGCGCGGTGGCGAGTACGGACGGCTGCGGACGGTCGCGCTGGCCCCGGACGGCCGCCTCTGGCTGGCCACGAGCAACACCGACGGCCGCGGCGAGCCGGGCCCGGAGGACGACCGGATCCTGCTGGTCGAGCCCTGATCCGCCGGCGCCGACCGCGTGCCGGTCGCGCGCCGGTCACCGCTGGGTCACGCCTGGGTGCGCACCACCCGGGCCTTGCGGGCCGCGCGACGCAGCGTGGTGAGCACCGCCGGGCCGAGCACGGCGATCGCCAGCGCGTTGGTCAGCGCCCGCCCGGTGTCCCACCCGGCGGTCGAGGTGAGCAGGGTGTAGATCAGGAAGTGGTGCAGGTTCTCCGCCACCGGGGCGCCGGGGACGTAGGCGAGCTCGGAGGTGTCCTGGCCGGGCACCGCGATCCCGGCGATGAACGGCCAGCCCCACATGTTCATCAGCAGGCCGTAGCCGTAGGCGGCGAGGATCCCGTAGACGACGAGCATCACGATCTCACGCCGTCCGCGCACCGAGCGCGGCAACAGTCCCGCCCCCATCCCCACCCAGGCCGCCACCAGCATCTGGAACGGCAGCCACGGGCCGACCCCCGCGGTCAGCAGCGCCGAGGCGAACAGGGAGGTGCAGCCCAGCACGAAGCCGAACCCCGCTCCGAACACCCGACCGCCGAGGATCAGCAGGAAGAAGACCAGCTCCAGCCCGGCGGTGCCCGCGCTGACCAGCCGGAGCACCGCGTTGATGGCGGAGAGCACGCCCAGCACCGCCAGCACCCGGGCATCCATCCCGCCCTCGCCGAGCTCGGCGAGCACGACGGCCAGGATCACCGGGAGCAGCAGCAGGAACAGGAACGGCGGGTCGACCCGCTGGTCGCCGACCGGATCCACCTCGAGCAGCAGCGGCCAGAAGATCATCACCAGGCCGGTGACCGACGCCAGCCCCAGCACGGCCGCCGACCGCAGGCCCACTGGTACGGCGACCCGCCGCTCGCCGTTCACGGCGCACCCGGCGGCAGCGCCGCCGCCACCTGGGCCACGGTCAGCCAGCCGGAGCCGAGCACCTTGGTGACCTGCGGGGCGAAGGCCGGGGACTCGGTCACCCCGCGTGCCACCGGTGCGTCCGAGACGACCTCGCCGTCGGCGACCACCACCAACCGGTCGGCGACCTGGGCGACGAACTCGACGTCGTGGGTGGCCACCAGCACGGCCCGCTCCGCACCCGGCTCGGCGGCCAGGTCGCGCAGCACCTCGGCCAGGGCGTGCTTGGCCGGATAGTCCAGGCCGCGGGTCGGCTCGTCCAGCAGCAGCACCGGCGGGCGGGCGGTGAGCACGATCGCCACCGCCAGCGCCAGCCGCTGGCCCTCGCTGAGGTCACGCGGGTGCTGCTCGTCGTCGATGGCCGGCGCCAACCGCTCCAGCAGGGCACGACAGGTGCCCGCCGCGGCCTCCGCGGAGAGGTCGGCGGCCGCACACTCCTCGGCGACGGTCTCCAGGTAGAGCAGGTCCGCCGGGCTCTGCGGCACCAGGCCGACCTGCCGCCGGCGGGCTTCGGGACGTTGCCCCGCCGGGTCCCGGCCGGCGACCCGGACCGAGCCGACCGCCGCCGGGTGACGGCCCTGGATGGTCCACATCAGGGTCGACTTGCCGGCGCCGTTGCGGCCCATCAGCGCGGTGACCGTGCCCGGGACAGGGTGAGGTCGACGTCGCGCAGTGCGGCGGTCCGGCCGTGGGTGACCGCGAGGCGTCGTACCTCGACGACGGGGTGGTCGCGGGCGGTGCGGCGGGCGCGGGCGCCGCCCCCAGGCGCTCCTTGAGCGTCCCGGCGCGCCGGCGGGCGTCGCGGACCGAGAGCGGCAGCGGCTGCCAGCCGGCGAGCCGGCCGAGCTCCACCAGGGGTGGTGCGATCGGCGCGTCGCGGAGCACCTCGGCCGGGTCCCCGACCCGGAGCCGTCCCGCTCCGTCGGCGGCGGTGAGCAACGCCATCCGGTCCGCGAACGGGACCACCCGCTCCAGCCGGTGCTCGGCGACCAGGACCGAGAGGCCGACGTCGTGCACCAGCCGGGTGATGGTGGCCAGCACGTCCTCGGCGGCCGTCGGGTCCAGTGCGGAGGTCGGCTCGTCGAGGACCAGCAGGCGGGGGTGGGCGGTCAGCACCGAGCCGATCGCCACCCGCTGCTGCTGGCCGCCGGAGAGGGTGCGCAGGTCGCGGTGGCGCAGGTCGGCGATGCCGAGCAGGTCGAGCGTCTCCTCCACCCGGCGGCGCATGGTGGCCGGCGGCAGGCCGAGCTGCTCCATCCCGAACGCGAGCTCCTCCTCGACGGTGTCGGTGACGAACCACGACGGCGGGTTCTGCCCCACGTAGCCGACCACGTCGGCGCGCTCGCGCGCCGGCAGGTCGATCACGCTGCGCCCGTCGAACAGCACGTCGCCGCGCAGGGTGCCGCCGCTGAAGGTCGGCACCAGGCCGGCGACCACGCCGAGCAGGGTGGACTTGCCGACGCCGGTGGGTCCGGCCAGCACCATCAGCTCCCCCGGCTCGATGGTGAGGTCGACGTCGGCCAGCACCGGCGTGCCGGCGTCGGCGTAGCAGAAGGTGATGTCGCGCAGCTCGATCATCGGGCCCCCACCTTCGGCCGCTCCGCGTCGCGGTCCTGGGTCGGGGCGGGACCGGGTCTACCGCGCGCAGCGGCGGCGGCGCGCACCAGACCGGCGCGACCGCGACCAGGGCGGTGACCAGAGCGCCGAGACTGACCGTCGGGGGTGCCAGGACGCCGGGATCGGCCACCAGCGGCTGCCAGCGCTGGACGGCCCACAGCCCGGCGCCGCTGACCACGCCGGAGGTGGCGACGAGCAGCTCGGGCAGCTCCCAGCGGTCGGGCCGGTAACGGGTACGCCGCACCCGGCCACCCGCGCTGAGGAAGCCGGCACCGGCCGCCACCAGCCCGGCCGACAGCATCGGCAGGGTCAGCAGGCGCGGTGCGGTGTGGTCCAGCAACCCGTAGACCCCGACGCAGACCCCGATCAGGCCGACGATCATCAGCGCGCCGGTGGTACGCCGACGCCGCGGGTCGACGTCGCCGACCCGCCCGTAGCCACGAGCGTCCATCCCGGCGGCGAGCGCCAGCGACCGGTCGAAGGCGTCCTCGAGCACGGGCACCAACAGCCGGCGCAGCCCACGCACCCGGCGGAACCGGCCGCTCGGGCCGCCGCGCAGCAGCTGTGCCGCCCGCACCCGGCGGGCGCTGTCGGCCAGCTGGGGCACGATGCAGATCGCCACCGTCATCGCGGTGCCGATCTCGTAGAGGGCCGGCGGCAGCGACTTCATCAGCCGCTTGGGGTTGGCCAGCGCGTTGGCGGCACCGACCGCGATCAGCAGGGTGGCCAGCCGCAGTCCCTCGTAGAGGGCGGCCAGCAGCTCCTCCCGGGTGAACGGGCCGAGCAGGTCGATGCCGGCGACGGCGGCCGGCAGGCCGATGGTCGGCAGCTCCAGGATCACCTCGCCCGGGACGTCGCCGCCGAGCAGGATCCGGAAGAGCACGCGGACCACGACGACCACCGCGGCGAGCGCCAGGTAGAGGCGGAACGAGCGTGCCCAGGGCTGGTCGGAGCGGCAGGTGGAGACGGTCAGGCAGGCCGCTCCGATCAGGATGCCGAGCAGGATCGGGTTGGTGGTGCTGGAGGCACCCACGGCCAGCCCGACTGCCCAGATCCACCAGGCGACGGGGTGCAGGTCGCGCGGCACCCTCATCCGCTCCGCCTGCGCACGATCGGCACCAGTGCGGCGAGCAGCACCAGGCCGACGAGCAGCGCGACCACCCAGACGGAGAGGCCGCTGCCGTCGGCGGCCGCGGCCGTGTCGTCCGGGGAGGACGACGCGGAGGCCGTGACCTCGGCGGAGCCGTCCGCGGCACCAGCGCCTTCGGCCTCACCGGCGCCGGTGCTGGCGCCGGTGCCGGGGGTCGTGCCCGCGCTCTCACGCAGCTCCGGGACCGCCAGGTCCGGTGCCGAGGCGCTGCCCTCACCCTGGTGCCAGGCGAAGGCCACCGCTCCCCCGGCCGGGATCTCCAGCGCGGTCACCCCGAGCGTCGCATAGGTCCACCCGTGACTCCCGTCGGACCACCACAGGCTCCAGTACGCGTCACCGTCGAAGCAGGGCCCCTCGGCGGGGCGCCCGGCGACCCGGCACACGAAGCCCGGCTGCTGCGGCAGGAACTCCAGGCCCACGCCGGCGGCGTCGAAGGCGGCCGCAGCACCGGTCTCGGCCACGCAGGCCACCGTGTCCGCGCCGCCCAGCCCGCCCGCGTCGACCAGGACCGCGACCCCGTCGCAGAGCGGAGCGGACGCGCTCGAGGTCGAGGTCGAGGTCGCCCCGGCCGGGGCCGCCGTGGCGCCGGTGCCGACCAGCAGCAGCCCGGTCAGCAGGACCACCACCGCGCGGCTGCCCCGGGAGACGGAGCGGACTCCGGCCATGGGCTCAGCCCGCAGGGCAGGCGGCGGGCTCGGTGCCCTCCGGGGTGGTGGCCAGCGCGGGCAGCGCCTGCGCGGTGGCCAGCCGCCACTGGTAGGAGGTCTTGGCGGTGATCCCGTCCGTCCCGGCGAGGGTGAGTGCCGCGTCGTCGTACCCGATCGCACCGGCGGCGGCGGCCAGGTCACCGTCGCAGCCGTCGGGGAGCTGGTGGGCGTAGACCCAGGCGGCCGCGTTCGCCGCGGCCTCGTCCTCGCCCGCGACGAGCAGGGCCCGGGCGGCGAGCCCGGTGCTGTTGGCGTTGGCGGGCAGCTCGGCGCTGCCGATCAGGGACCCGTCCTCGGCCTGCTCCTGGACCAGGTAGGCGCTCGCCCGCTCCAGTGCCCCGGTCAGGTCGGCGGTCGGCTCGGCCAGATCGCTGAGCAGCACCACGGCCAGCGCGGTCGCGTCGACCGACGGCTCACCCTTGCCCGTGTCGCAGGACTGGTCCTTCGCCTTCGCCGGCGAGAAGTCCTGCCGGAAGTACCCGTCCGAGCACTGCTGCAGCAGCAGGAAGTCGAGGGCGGCGTCGCGCTCGGTGGAGCCGGCGGCGTCCAGCCCGCGTACGGCCCAGGCCTGGCCCAGTGAGTTGGCGAAGTCGCCGTAGGAGCTCTTGTCGCTGGTGCGCCCGGACTCGTCCACCCGGTCCTCCAGGGTGCCCAGCGCGTCGAAGCCGTCGAGGTCGGTCGGATCGGCGTCGTGGTCGACGGCCAGGCTGACCAGCTTGCCGGCGTTGCCGGCCCAGATGTCCTTGCCGGGCGCGACGTACTCCTTGCCCGCGGCGAGGACCGCGTCGGTCATCGCGGTGACGTCGTCGGCATCGGCGCCGACCTCCTCGAACGAGTAGATCGCGTCGACGGTGCCGCCGTAGTCGGCCGTCGAGTACTCCTCGTTGACCAGGAGGCCGTCCTCGAGCTGCCCGGCGAACCAGTCGGCCGCGGCCAGCGCCGCGTCGCCTCCGAGGTCGGTGGTGGCGTCGGCGGAGGTGCTGGCGTCGGCCGGGTCGGCGCTGCCGCTGTCGGCGTCGTCGCCGCAGGCGGTCAGCGCGCCGAGCAGGGCGACGGCGGCGACCCCGAGCGCTCCGGCACGACGGGTCCGGTTCGATGGCATGGGTTCCTTCCCGCTGCGATACGGCGGGAGGCACCGGGCCGACCCGCTGCGTTCCACGACAGCGTCTGCGTCAGGACGTCCCGTGACAGGTGCTCCGGCTCGCCGCTCTCCAGCGGCCTACGGTTGCGGGTCAGCGCCGGACTCGGACCGGCTTCCCCCACCACGGGCGTGATGAATGATTCGGGGCGCATCCTACGCCGCCATCGGCCGGATCGCCGCCACGGCGGGGGTGCACGGGTGGTCGGGGGCGATGCGGTGCGTCACAGGTGGTCGCCGTGGCGACCCCCGGGGCCGCACCGCCCCACGCTCACCTCGTCCGCCCGGGTCCAGGCTCAGCCCCGGTCCAGGCTCAGCCCGGGTCCAGGCTCAGCTCAGCTTCTCGATGATCAGCTCGCGCACCCGGCCGGCATCGGCCTGGCCGCGCATCTCCTTCATCACCGCGCCGATCAGGGCACCGGCCGCGGCCGCCTTGCCGCCGCGGATCTTCTCGGCGACGTCCGGGTTGTCCGCGATCGCCTTGTCCACGGCCGCGGAGAGGGCCCCGTCGTCGGAGACCACGGCCAGCCCGCGGGCGGCGACGATCTCCTCCGGGGTGCCCTCGCCGGCGACCAGGCCGTCGAAGACCTGCCGAGCCAGCTTGTCGTTGATCGTCTTGGCGTCGACGAGCTGCTGCACCGCGGCGACCTGGGCCGGCGACACACCGACCTCGGTGAGCTCCACACCGGCGTCGTTGGCGCGCCGGGCGAGCTCGGAGAGCCACCACTTGCGGGCCGCCTGCGGGCTGGCACCGGCGGCGACGGTCTCCGCCACCAGGTCGAGCGCGCCGGCCCCGACGGTGTCCCGCATCTCCAGGTCCGAGTAGCCCCACTCGGCCTGCAGCCGGGAGCGCTTCTGGGCGGGGTTCTCCGGCAGCGTGCCGCGCAGCTCCTCGACCCACGCGCGACTCGGCGCCACCGGCACCAGGTCGGGCTCGGGGAAGTAGCGGTAGTCCTCGGCGTCGGACTTCGCCCGTCCGGAGGAGGTGGTCCCGTCGGCCTCGTGGAAGTGACGGGTCTCCTGGAAGATCTTCTGCCCGGCGTCGAGCACGCCCGCGTGACGCGACATCTCGAAGCGCACCGCCCGCTCCACCGAGCGCAGCGAGTTCACGTTCTTGGTCTCGGTGCGGGTGCCGAGCACGTCCGAGCCCTTCGGCGCCAGCGAGAGGTTCACGTCGGCGCGGATCGAGCCCTGGTCCATCCGGGCGTCGGAGACACCGAGCGCGACGATCAGGTCCCGCAGCTGGGAGACGTAGGCACGGGCCACCGCGGGCGCCTTCGCCCCGGCACCGACGATCGGCTTGGTGACGATCTCGATCAGGGGGATGCCGGCACGGTTGTAGTCGACCAGCGAGTACTCCGCGCCGTGGATCCGGCCGGTGGCGCCGCCGACGTGGGTGGACTTGCCGGTGTCCTCCTCCATGTGCGCCCGCTCGATGCCGACCCGGAAGGTCTCGCCGTCGACATCGACGTCGAGGTAGCCCTCGAAGGCGATCGGCTCGTCGTACTGGGAGGTCTGGAAGTTCTTCGGCATGTCCGGGTAGAAGTAGTTCTTCCGGGCGAAGCGGCACCACTCGGCGATCTCGCAGTTGAGTGCGAGGCCGATCCGGATCGCGGCCTCCACGGCCTTCCCGTTGACCACGGGCATCGCGCCGGGCAGCCCCAGGCAGGTCGGGCAGACCTGGGTGTTCGGCTCGCCGCCGAAGGTCGTCGGGCAGCCGCAGAACATCTTCGTGGCGGTGCTGAGCTCGACGTGGACCTCGAGCCCCAGCGCCGGGTCGTACGACGCCACGACCTCGTCGAAGTCGACCAGGATGTCGTTCGCGCTCACGCCAGCACCTCCGGCAGTTCGTTCAGGATGGGTCCGCCCAGGGCGGCGGTGACGGCCGCCTCCGCGGCGGCCCCCACGCGGTAGAGCCGGTCGTCGGCGAGCGCCGGGGCCAGCGCCTGGAAGCCCACCGGGAGCCCGTCCTCGTCGGCGAGGCCGGCGGGCACCGAGATGCCGGGGACGCCGGCGAGGTTGGCCGGGATCGTGGCGAGGTCGTTGAGGTACATCGCCAGCGGGTCGTCGAGCTTCTCCCCGAGCGGGAAGGCGGTGGTGGGCGAGGTCGGCGAGACCAGCACGTCGACCTGCTCGTAGGCGGCGGCGAAGTCCCGGCTGATCAGCGTCCGCACCTTCTGGGCCTGTCCGTAGTAGGCGTCGTAGTAGCCGCTGGACAGCGCGTAGGTGCCGATGATGATCCGCCGCTTGACCTCGTCGCCGAAGCCGGCGTCGCGGGTCGCCTTCATCACGTCCTCGGCGCTCGGCGAGCCCTCCGGCGTCACCCGCAGTCCGTAGCGCATCGCGTCGAACTTGGCGAGGTTGGAGGAGGCCTCGGCCGGCATCAGCAGGTAGTAGGCCGCGAGCGCGTGCACGAAGTTCGGGCAGGAGACCTCGACGACCTCGGCGCCGGCCCGGGTGAGCAGCTCGACGGTCTCGTTGAACCGGGCCATCACGCCGGGCTGCCAGCCCTCCCCCGACAGCTCGGTGATCACGCCGACCCGGAGTCCGGTGAGGTCGCCGGCAGCTCCCTGCTCCGCGGCCGCGACGAGGCCACCGACGGGGGTGTCGACCGAGGTGGAGTCGAGCGGGTCGTGCCCACCGATCAGGTCGTGCAGCAGCGCGGAGTCCAGCACGGTCCGGGTGACCGGACCGACCTGGTCGAGGCTGTTGGCCATCGCGACCAGGCCGTAGCGGGAGACGCCGCCGTAGGTCGGCTTCACGCCGACGGTGCCGGTGACCGCGCCGGGCTGGCGGATCGAGCCGCCGGTGTCGGTGCCGAGCGCCAGCGGTGCCTCGAACGCGGCGACCGCGGCCGCCGAGCCGCCGCCGGAGCCGCCGGGGATCCGGGTCTGGTCCCACGGGTTCCGGGTCGGTCCGTAGGCCGAGTGCTCCGTCGAGGAGCCCATCGCGAACTCGTCCATGTTGGTCTTGCCGAGGATCGGCAGGCCGGCGTCCTTGATCCGGCGGACCACGGTCGCGTCGTAGGGCGGGATCCAGCCCTCGAGGATCTTCGATCCGCAGGTGGTCGGCAGGCCGGTGGTGGTGAGCACGTCCTTGACCGCGATCGGCACCCCGTCCAGCGCGTGCCGGGCGTTGCCGGCGGCGCGGCGCTCGTCGGAGGTCCTGGCCTGGGCGAGGGCGCCCTCGGCGTCGACGTGCAGGAAGGCGTGGACGCCGGAGTCGGCGTCGCCGTCGACCGCGGCGATCCGGTCCAGGTGGGCCTGGGTCAGCGCGACCGAGCTGGTCTCGCCGGAGGCCAGCGCGGCGGCCATCTCGGCGGCGGTGCTCCTGATGCCGGTCACTGCTCCTCCCCCAGGATCCGCGGGACGGAGAACCGCTGGTCCTCGGCCGCGGGCGCGCCCGCCAGGGCCTCCTCGGCGCTCAGTCCGGGACGGACCACGTCCTCCCGGAAGACGTTGGTCAGCGGGATCGGGTGGGACGTCGGCGGGACGTCGTCGCCGGCCACGCCACGGATGGCGGCCACCGACTCCAGGATCACCGCGAGCTGCGGTGCCAGGTGGTCCAGCTCGGCGTCGTCGAGGTCGATCCGGGCGAGGTCGGCCAGGTGGGCCACTTCCTCGCGCGAGATCTCGGCGCGTGCGGTCTCAGGCATGAGGTCCATCCTAGGGAGCCGGGACGACGACCCGGTCGTCGGTGCTCCCGCCCGAGGCCGGGCAGCGCGCCGAGCGGTCCGCACCGGGCGATACTGACCCCACCCGACCCAACCGAACCCGGCGGCCGCCGCATCTGGACCGGTGACCGACGAAGGGAACCGGATGTCACGCGCACCGACCGACGAGGACTTCACCGAGCTGGTCCAGGCCTGCTGGCCCAGCCTCTACCGGACCGCCTACCTGATGCTGGGCGACGCGTGCGAGGCCGAGGACCTGGTGCAGACCGCCCTCGCCAAGACCTACGCGAGCTGGCGTCGGGTGCGCACCCTGGAGGCGGCGCCCGGCTATGCCCGCACCACGCTGGTGAACACGGCAGCGTCGTGGTTCCGCAAGAAGGGGTGGCGCAACGAGCGTCCCACCGAGGTGCTGCCCGAGCACGGGAGCGAGCCGGACTGGACGGACCGCACCACGCTGATGGGCGCCCTGGCCACCCTGCCGCCGCGGCAACGCGCCGTCGTGGTGCTGCGCTTCTACGAGGACCTGAGCGTCGCCCAGGTCGCCCGCGCCCTCGCGGTCTCCGACGGCACCGTCAAGAGCCAGACCTCCGAGGCGCTGACCAAGCTGCGCGCCGTGCTCGGAGAGTCCGTCCTTCCCCAGGGAGCCCACCATGACTGAACGACTCACCCAGCTCCTGCACGACGAGGCCTCGGCGCTGGAGACCCCGGCCCCGCCCACCGGCGCGATCTTGGAGCGGGCCCGCCGGACGCGGGCCCGGCGTCGTACCGGCGTCGCCGCGGCGGGTGCCGGAGCGGTCGCGGTGGTCGCCGTCCTCGCGGTGGCGGTCGGCGGCGGGATCGGCGCCACCGAGACGGCGCCGGACCCCTCGGGCGGCACCGGCCCCGAGGGCCCGGTCTACGCCGTCGGCCGGACGGTCTACTTCCCGGCCGACGAGCGCACCGCGACCATTGACGACACGGCGATCAAGTCGCTCTACTACACCTCCGCGGGTCTGGTGGTCCGGCACGGGGACAACGCCTTCAGCGACGGCGGGGGCCCGCAGCGCTTCTCGCTGGTCGACGGCTCGGGCGCGGTGCACCCGCTGGCGCTGGAGACCGAGGGCACGGTCCACGCCAGCGATCCCGACCAGCCCTACGTGGCCTACGCGGAGGCGGTGGACGGCGAGCTCCAGGTGGTCGTGTACGACGTGGCGGCCGACGCGGAGGCTGCCCGGGTCACCGTCGGGCCGACCTCCGAGGACTGGTTCCCGGTCTCGCTGGACGGTGAGGCCGTCTGGGTGCAGGACGGCTTCGGCAGCACCTACCGGGTCGACTGGCGGTCCGGCACGGCCGAGCGCAGCGACGTCGGCACCGCCTGGGAGGTCTCCGAGCAGCGGGTGGCGACCACGCGCGACGGGGCGCCGGCCGTGGTGGACACCGCCACCGGCGAGGTGCTGTGGACCGCCGAGGTCGCCGGCTACGGCTCGCTCTCACCGGACGGGCGGCACGTGCTGATCGTCGACGAGTCGGCGATGGACGCGACCGGTGGCGAGGGACCGTCGACCTCCCAGGTGTTCGACGTCGACACCGGCAGCGCGGTCGAGGTCACCGCCGACGGCTGGGGGTGGAGCTGGACCGCGGGCAGCGACCTGTTCACGGTCACCGACGACGGCCGGATGGTCTCCTGCGACCCCGGCAGCGGTGACTGCACCGAGCAGCAGGTGACGCTGCCGCAGGCTCCGCCCGAGGAGTGCTACACCGAGACCACCACCGGGAAGTTCGGGGGCGTGTCGTCCTGGTGCGAGGGCGGGACCCTGGACGTCATCCTGGGTGGCCAGGCCCGCGAGTCCTGACCGGGCCGGTCGGCACCCTCGCTCGGTCCCGGCTCAGCCATGGCTCAGCCCGGGGCGTCGGCGGGTCCGTTCTGGAGCAGCTCGACGAACCCGGCCTCGTCGAGCACCGGGACCCCCAGCTGCTCGGCCTTGTCCGCCTTCGACCCGGCGTTCTCCCCGACCACCACGTAGTCGGTCTTCTTCGACACCGAGCCGGCGGCCTTCCCGCCGCGGGACAGGATCGCTTCCTTGGCCGAGTCGCGGCTGAAGCCGTCGAGCGAGCCGGTCACCACCACGGTCAACCCCTCCAGGGTCCGCGCGACCGACTCGTCCCGCTCGTCGGCCATCGAGACCCCGGCCGCGGTCCACTTGTCGACGATCTCGCGGTGCCAGTCGGCGGCGAACCACTCGACCACCGCGTCGGCGATGGTCGGTCCGACGCCGTCGGCGGCCGCCAGGGCCTCGTGCGATGCCTCGCGGATCGCGGTCATCGAGCCGAACTCGGCGGCCAGCGCGCGAGCCGCGGTGGGGCCGACGTGACGGATGGAGAGGGCAACCAGGACCCGCCACAGCGGCACCTGCTTGCGCTCGGCGAGGTTGCCGAGCAGGGCCAGCCCGTTGGCCGAGAGCACCCGGGAGCCGTCGGCGGAGAGCTGGCGGCCCTCGTCGCCCTTCTTCGCGGCGCGAGTGAACAGCTCGGTGGTCAGCAGCTGGTCGGCGGACAGGTCGAAGACGTCACCCTCGTTGGCGATCACCTTCGCCTCCAGCAGCGCGACCGCGGCCTCGTAGCCGAGCCCCTCGATGTCGAACGCGCCGCGGCCGGCCACGTGGAAGACCCGCTCCCGCACCTGGGCTGGGCAGTGCTCGTGGTTGGGGCAACGGCGGTCCTTGTCGCCCTCCTTCTGCTCGACCAGCGGAGTGCCGCAGGCGGGGCACTCGGTGGGCATCACCCACTCCGGCAGCCCCTCGGGGCGCAGTGGCAGCACCGGACCGACGATCTCGGGGATCACGTCGCCGGCCTTGCGCAGCACCACGGTGTCGCCGGGGCGCACGTCCTTGCGCTGGACCTCGTAGGCGTTGTGCAGGGTCGCCATCTCCACCGTGGAGCCGGCGACCTTGACCGGTCGCATCCGTCCGAACGGCGTCACCCGCCCGGTCCGGCCGGTGTTCACCTCGATCGCGAGGAGCTCGGTGTTGACCTCCTCCGGTGGGTACTTGAACGCGATCGCCCAACGCGGCGCGCGGGAGGTGGAGCCGAGGCGGCGCTGCAGCGCCACGTCGTCGACCTTGATCACCACACCGTCGATCTCGTAGGGGACGATGGTGTGCCGGTGCTCCCCCGCGTGCTCGATGTAGCCGCGCACCTCCTCCAGGGAGTCGAGCACCCGGACCTGTGCGGAGACCGGGAGACCCCAGGCGGCGAGCGCGTCGTAGGACTGGGACTGCGCCTTCGGCTCGAACCCCCGGCGCGCACCGATGCCGTGGCACACCATGCCCAGGGCCCGGGTCGCGGTGACCCGCGGGTCCTTCTGGCGCAGCGAGCCGGCCGCCGCGTTGCGGGGGTTGGCGAACGGCGGCTTGCCGGCCTCGGTCATCGATACGTTGAGGCGCTCGAACGCCTCGACCGGCAAGAACACCTCGCCGCGCACCTCGACCAGCTCGGGCACCGGGAACTCCTCGGTGCCGGTGAGCCGGTGCGGCACGGTGTCGATGGTCCGCACGTTGGGGGTGACGTCCTCGCCGGTGGTGCCGTCACCACGGGTGAGGGCACGGACCAGACGGCCCTTCTCGTAGAGCAGGTTGATCGCCAGCCCGTCGACCTTGAGCTCGCAGAGCAGCGCCGGGTCGTTCACCCCGTCGCGGGCGAGCCGCGCATGCCAGGCGGCGAGCTCGTCGGTGTTGAACGCGTTGTCCAGGCTCTCCATCCGCTGCAGGTGGTCGACCGCGGTGAACTCGGTCGAGATCGCTCCCCCGACCTGCTGGGTCGGCGAGTCCGGCGTACGGAGCTCGGGGTGCGCCTCCTCCAGCTCCTCCAGGCGTCGCATCCTCGCGTCGAAGTCGGCGTCGGAGAGGGTCGGTGAGTCCAGCACGTAGTAGCGCCAGCGCGCCTCCTCGACGACCTCGGCCAGCTCGGCGTGCTCCTCACGGACCTGTGCCGGTACGGCGGACAACGGCGTGCTCATGGGGCTCATCCTGCCCGGTGGCACCGACATGCCGGCCACGACCCTGGCGTCGTCGCCGCGGTCGTTCACGATCAATTCCTCCGATCGGGAATGAACGCGACACCGACCGGCTTGCAGGAACGAAACGATTCCGTACCATCGGATAGTACGAAACCGTTCCGTTTCATCGTTCCGGCCCGGCCCGGCCCGACCCGACCAAGGAGGACCCATGTCGCCCCAGGCGAAGGAATCCGGCACCGACTCACCCCAGCGCCCGCGCGTCGAGGGCGAGCGCGAGCAGGAGATCCTGAGCGCGACCCTGGAGATCCTGGCCGAGGTCGGCTACGACCTGCTCACGATGGACCGGGTGGCCGCGGCCGCGAAGGCGTCCAAGGCCACGCTCTACCGCCGGTGGCGGGGCAAGCCGGAGCTGGTCATCGAGGCGCTGCTCGCGCACAAGGGCGAGCAGGAGATCCCCGACACCGGAACGCTGCGGGGCGACCTGATCGCCTCCTTCTGCGGCGCCGGCGGCATGACCGACCCCCGACAGATGGCGATCGTGGGCAGCCTGATCACCGCGATCAGTCGCGATGCCGACTTCGCCGAGGTGTTCCAGCGCGACTTCGTCGGCCCCAAGACAGCCCGCACCCTGGCGATCTTCCAGCGCGCCCGGGAGCGGGGCGAGATCGCCGAGGACGTCGACCTCGACATCGTGATCCCGGCGCTGCCCGGGATCCTCCTGCACCGCCGGTTCCTCCTCGGGGAGGCCCCCACCGACGACCTGATCACCCAGGTCGTCGACCAGGTGATCCTTCCGGCCGTGACCCGCTGACGCGTCACGGCCCCACTCCCCGCGCGCCAGCGCACCCCTCCGCTCCTGAGAGAAGAAGATGACAGATCTCGACACCACCGCGCCGCGCCCCGCGGCGGGTGACAGCACCCGCCTCGGGTGGGCGCTCGTGCTCATCTGCACGGCACAGCTGATGGTCGTCCTCGACGGCACCATCACCAACATCGCGCTGCCGTTCATCGGCGCCGACCTGGGCATCTCCCAGGCCAACCTGACCTGGATCGTCACCGGCTACGCGCTCGCCTTCGGCGGGCTGCTGCTGCTCGGCGGTCGCCTCGGCGACCTGTACGGCCGTCGCCGGGTCTTCATGACCGGCCTGGTCGTCTTCGCCGTCGCGTCACTGCTCGGCGGCCTCGCCACGAGCGAGGCGCTGCTGATCGGCTCGCGCGCACTGCAGGGTCTGGGCGCCGCGCTCGCGGCTCCCTCCGCCCTCGCCCTGATCACCACCACCTTCCCGGCCGGCCCGCGCCGTAGCCGGGCGTTCGCGGTCTACGCGATGATGTCCGGGGTCGGCGCCGCCGTCGGCCTGATCCTGGGCGGCTGGCTGACCGGCCTCGACTCGGTCCTCGGCGTCGACGTGGACGGCTGGCGGCTGACCTTCCTGATCAACGTGCCGATCGGTCTCGTCGCCGCGGCGGTGACCCCCCGGCTGCTGCCCGAGTCCGAGACGCACCCGGGCCAGATGGACGTGCCCGGCGCGATCACCGGCACGCTGGGCCTGCTCGGGATCGTCTTCGGCCTGTCCCGGGCCGGCGAGGAGGCCTACGGCTGGGACCACCCGCAGACCATCGTCGCACTGGTCGCCGGTGTCGCCCTGCTGGCCGTCTTCGCGGTCATCGAGTCGCGCGTCGCGCACCCGCTGCTCCCGGTCCGGGTCTTCGCCAACCGCACCCGCGCCACCAGCTTCGTGGCGATGATGATCGCACCGGCCGCGATGTTCGCGATGTTCTTCTACCTCAGCCTCTTCGTGCAGCAGATCGTCGGTTACGAGCCGCTGCGCGCCGGGTTCGCCTTCCTGCCGTTCGCCGTCGGCATGGTGATCGGTGCCGGCAGCGCCTCCAACCTGATCAACCGCGTGGACCCGCGGTTCCTGGCCGGCACCGGCACCCTGATCGCCGCGTTCTCCCTCTTCATGTTCTCGCGGATCACCGTCGACGACTCCCCGCAGGCGGTGCTCACCGCCCTCACCGGCGGGGACATGATCGGCGCCGACCTGAACTACTGGGCGCACATCTTCCCGTTCGTGCTGACCATGTCGATCGGCATGGGCCTGACCTTCGTGCCGCTCACCCTGACCGCCGTCCACCACCTGCGTCCGGAGGACACCGGGATCGGCTCCGGGGTGCTGAACACGATGCAGCAGGTCGGTGGCGCGCTCGGACTGGCCATGCTGAGCACCGTGGCGCTGCACTTCACCAACGGTCGCGCCGAGGAGATCGCCGGACCGCTCACCCAGGGCCTGACCGCCAACGGCGGCGACCCGACCGCCACCGTCCCCGGCACCGACCTCTCGTTCCTGGAGGCAGCGGTGTTCCAGGGCAGCTTCACCGAGGGCGCCACCCACGCGTTCCTGGTCGGCTCGATCATGATGCTGGCCGCGTCCGCGGTGATCTGGCTGTTCCTCGACGTCAAGCACACCGAGCTGGCCACCGACGGCCCGGAGGGCGTGCACGTCGGCTGACCCGCCCGGCCCCAGCTCGAACGGCGGTCGCCCCGGTCCGGGGTGGCCGCCGTTCGGCGTCGCGTCAGCGGGACGCTAGGACTCCGGCCACCCCGGCAGCTCGGTGTCGATCATCTCCTGGGTCGTGGTGGTGGAGAACCGGTCGTCGGTCAATAGCCGCTCGAAGTCGTCGATGCTGCGCGGCAGGTCCTGGTCCCGCGGGTCCCCGGTCAGCGGCTCCCCGGCATACACCACCTGGCGAACCTCGCCGTCGGTGACGTAGGAGAACACCAGGATCCCCGGGTCCTCCTCCGGAGTCTCCTCCTGCCAGGACAGGTGGAAGGTGCCGTCCTCGCCCTCCCACTCGTCGCAGGTGTAGTACTCCGAGCAGCCCCCGAGATCCTCACCCGCCGCCTGCTCGTGCACGTCCACCTGGAGGTAGTGGGAGTCGCGGCCCGGGTCCGGCCTCCACCGGATCACCACCCCCAGCGGCTCCGGCTCGTCGGCCCGCGGCTCCGGCTCGTACGACGTCGGCTCGATGTCGAGCACCTCCACGGTGACCGCCGCGATCGACTCCTCGGTCGCGGCGACCGCGTCGTCCCCGGGACGCAGCAGCCACCAGGCAGCACCGCCGACCAGCACCAGCGCGAGGACCGCGACCAGGGCGGTGACACGACGCGACATCCGGTTCTCCTTCTCCACGGGCGTTCGGACTCCGCCTGGCCCACCTGATCCCACTGGCCCAACTGGTCCAACCGGCCTGCGGGGCCCTCTCGGGTCCTGGCTACTGGTGGGACGCGTCGAGCAGCGCCCGGGTTGCCCCGAGGGCGACCTGGATCGCCCGACGGGCGTGCGCGCCCGAGGAGCCGGCCAGGCCGCACGCCGGGGTCAGCACCACGCGGTCGAGATGGTCGACCGGGTCGAGCCCGGTCAGGTCCAACCAGCGCCGCACGCGCTCCAGCACGGCCCGCTCCCCCGGCACCTCACCTGTCGTCGGCACCACCCCGAGGGCGACCACGGCGCCGTCCTCCAGCGCCTGGGCGAGCGCGTCGTGCCCGGCGGCGTCGACCAGGTCGAGGTCGACCGCGACCCCCTGCGCGCCGGCACCGCGGACCAGCTCGATCGGGGCGCCGGGGGCGCAGCAGTGCAGCCAGGGCTCGGCGCCGGCGGCGGCGATCGCCTCGCAGACCCACCGCATCGCCTGGTCGGCCTCGGGCGGGTGCACCACCCGGTGCTTGCCGAAGCCGGAGGCGGTCGGGACCTGTGCCGCGAGCACCGCCGGGAGACCGGGCTCATCGATCTGGACCACGATCCGATCGGCGCCCGGGGTGCGTCGTCGCAGGTCGGCGACGTGCTCGGCGGCGGCCGCGGCCAGCGCCTGGGCGAGGTCGCGTCGCGCCCCGTGGTCGGCGAGGACCTTGTCGCCGCGGGGGCGCTCGACGGTGGCGGCGAGGGTCCACGGTCCGGCGAGCTGGGTCTTGACCGGACCGGCGTACCCGTCGATCCGCTCCTCCCAGCCGTCCAGGTCCTGGCCGAGCAGGCTGCGCGCGCGGCGCTGGTCGATCGGAGGTGCGCCGCTGGTGCCGGTCAGCCGCCAGCCCTCGGGCTGGAGATCGGCGTCCCACAGGTCCGCGGCGGCCAGCAGTCCGAGCGTCCGCCCGGTCATCTGCGCGGGCGCGCCCCGGCCGGGGACCTCGGGGACGAACGGGATGCCGTGCCCGTCGCCGCCTTCGGCGAGCTCGCCGATCACCAGCCGCAGCGCCTCGTCGTGGTCGCGCTGGTGGTCGCCGGGGAACGAGCCGATCCCGGTCGCCAGCGGGACCGGGTCGGCGGCGCCGCTCATCCGGCGGCCCGCTCGGTGGCGGTGATCGTGGCCGACCCGATCACCCGGGTGCCGGCGTAGAGGACCGCCGCCTGCCCCGGCGCGATGCCGGAGGCGGGATCGAGCAGGTCGATGACGACGACCGTCCCGTCCTCGCCGACGGTGCAGACCGCTCGGTGCTCGGCCCCGTGCGCGCGGAGCTGGACGGTCACCTCGACCGGCGCACCGCCCGCCGGAAGGGGCGCTCCGCACCAGCGCGGGGCGTTCGCGTGGATCCGGGTGACGGC
Organism: Nocardioides sambongensis; assembly: GCF_006494815.1. Lineage (NCBI taxonomy): Bacteria > Bacillati > Actinomycetota > Actinomycetes > Propionibacteriales > Nocardioidaceae > Nocardioides > Nocardioides sambongensis. The sequence goes on along the minus strand of NZ_CP041091.1, from coordinate 432,876 downwards.
CAGCCGCTCCCGCGGACCGACGGTGACGGTGTTGCTGACCGGCTCGATGTCGAGGACGTAGCGCGGCCTGCCGTCCTCGGCCGGACGGCCCAGCCGCAGCCCCTTGCGCTGCCCGATCGTGTACCCGTAGGTGCCCTGGTGCTCGCCCAGGGTCTCCCCGGTCGACTCGTCCACGATCCGGCCGGGCCGCAGGAACGGTGCGTCGTCGTACCGCTCGGCGAGCTTCTCCTTGAGCCAGCCCGCGTTGTCACCGTCGGCGACGAAGCAGATGTCGTGGCTGTCCGGCTTGTCGGCGACCAGGAGACCGCGGGCGGCCGCCTCCTCGCGAACCTGGGGCTTGGGGGTGTCCCCGAGCGGGAAGAGCGAGTGGCGCAGCTGGTGCTCGTCGAGCACACCCAGCACGTAGGACTGGTCCTTGCCGGCGTCCACCGCGCGGTGCAGCTCGAGGCCGTCCGCACCGTCGACGAGCTGCGCGTAGTGCCCGGTGGCCACCGCGTCGAAGCCCAGCGCCAGGGCGCGCTCCAGCACGGCCGCGAACTTGATCTTCTCGTTGCAGCGCAGGCACGGATTGGGGGTCTGCCCGGCCGCATAGGTGTCCATGAAGTCCTCGACCACGTCGGTGTGGAAGCGGTCGGAGAGGTCCCAGACGTAGAACGGGATGCCGATCACGTCGGCGGCGCGGCGGGCGTCGTTCGAGTCCTCGATGGTGCAGCAGCCCCGGGCGCCGGTCCGGTAGGACTTCGGGTTGCGGGAGAGGGCGAGGTGGATGCCGGTCACCTCGTGACCGGCCTCGTGCGCGCGGGCGGCGGCGACGGCGGAGTCCACTCCGCCGGACATGGCGGCGACGACCTTCATCGGTGCGGCTCACCTCCCCCGGATCAGGTCCACGCCGCGCGGGCGCGCTCGACACACGGACCGATCGCCGCGCCCAGCGCGTCGACGTCCGCCTCGGTGCTGGTGTGTCCGAGGCTGAAGCGCAGCGAGCTGCGGGCGGTCTCCGGGTCCCGGCCCATCGCCAGCAGCACGTGGGAGGGCTGGGGCACACCGGCCGAGCACGCGGATCCGGTGGAGCACTCGATGCCGCGGGCATCGAGCAGCATCAGCAGCGAGTCGCCCTCGCAGCCGGGGAAGGTGAAGTGGGCGATGCCCGGGAGCCGGTCGCCCGCAGCGCCGTTGAGGACCGCGTCCGGCACGGCAGCGCTCACGGCGCCGACCAGACGCTGCCGCAGCTCGTCGAGGCGGGCCGCGTGGTCGGCCTGACGCCGGGCGGCGAACTCGACGGCCGCCGCGAAGCCGGCGATCGCCGGCACGTCCAGCGTCCCGCTGCGCACGTCGCGCTCCTGCCCGCCACCGTGCAGCAGCGGGGTCAGCTCGACCTCACGGCGCACCACCAGCGCACCGACGCCCTGCGGACCGCCGATCTTGTGGCCGGAGAGGGAGAGCGCGTCCAGCCGGGACGCGACGAAGTCGACCGGGACCACGCCGAGCGCCTGCACCGCGTCGGCGTGCACAGGGATCCCGTGCGTCGCACCGAGGTCGACCACGTCGTCGAGCGGCTGCAGTGTGCCGACCTCGTTGTTGGCCCACATCACGCTGAGCAGCGCGATCCGGTCCGCGGACTCCTCGACGGTGCGTCGTACCGCGTCGAGGTCGAGACGTCCGTCGGCGTCGACCTCGGCGAGAACGACGTCGGCGGCCTCGTGCTCGGCGAGCCAGGCCAGCGGGTCGAGCACCGCGTGGTGCTCGATGGCGGAGGTGACGATCCGGGTCCGTCCGGGCGCCGCGCTCCGGCGCTGCCAGAAGAGGCCCTTCAGCGCCAGGTTGTCGGCCTCCGTGCCGCCGGAGGTGAAGACCACCTCGCCGGGCCGGCAGCCCAGGGCGTGCGCGACCGACTCCCGCGACTCCTCCACCACGCGGCGCGCCCGGCGGCCCGAGGCGTGCAGCGAGCTCGCGTTGCCGACGTCGCGCAGCTGGCGGGTCATCGCCTCGACCGCGACGTCGACCATCGGCGTCGTCGCGGCGTGGTCCAGGTAGACCGTCGGTGCGTCGTTCATGGCAGCTCCAGCCTACGACCGACCCGAGTCACAGCAGCACGAGGTCGTCGCGGTGCACGACCTCACGCTCGTAGGCGGCACCGAGCTCGCGCTTGAGCTCCTTGGAGGAGCGCCCGAGCAGGGACGGCAGCTCCGCGGCGTCGAAGTTCACCAGGCCCCGGGCCACCGCGGCGCCGTCGGGGTCCACCAGGTCGATCGGGTCGCCGGCGGTGAAGTCGCCGATCACGTCGGTGATCCCGGCGGCGAGCAGCGAGGCGCGCCGCTCGACCACGGCCCGGACCGCGCCGGCGTCGAGCCGGACCGCGCCCTTGCCGTCCGTGGCGTGGCGCAACCACAGCAGCCGGGTCGGCCGACGTCGCCCCGTGGCGTGGAAGAGCGTGCCGGTGGCGGCGCCGCGCAGCGCCTCGCCCGCTTCGGCGGCGGAGGTCAGCACCACCGGTATCCCGGCGCCCGTCGCGATCGCGGCCGCCTCGACCTTGGTCGCCATCCCGCCGGTCCCGACACCGGCCGCGCCCGTCGTACCGACGGTGACGCCGGCCAGGTCCGCGTCCGAGACGACCTCGTCGATCCTCCGGGTCCCGGCGCGGTGCGGGGGCCCGTCGTAGAGCCCGTCGACGTCGGAGAGCAGGACCAGCAGGTCGGCGTGGACCAGGTGTGCCACCAGGGCCGCCAGGCGGTCGTTGTCGCCGAAGCGGATCTCGGTGGTGGCCACCGTGTCGTTCTCGTTGACGATCGGCAGCACGCCCAGCTCGAGGAGCTTGGTGAAGGTCTGGTGGGCGTTGCGGTAGTGCGATCGGCGGGTGACATCGTCGAGGGTGAGCAGCACCTGTCCCGCGGTGATCTCGTGCCGGGCCAGCTCCTCGGTGTAGCGGTGCACCAGCAGTCCCTGCCCCACCGACGCGGCCGCCTGCTGGGCGGCGAGCCCGCGCGGGCGGCGCTTCAGTCCGAGCGGGGCGAGGCCGGCGGCGATGGCACCGGAGGAGACCAGGACCACCTCGCTCCCCCGCTCCCGTACGGCGGCCACCGCATCGACCAGCGAGCGGACCCGGTCCGGGTCGATCCCGCCGGCGGCGGTGGTCAGCGAGGAGGAGCCGACCTTGACCACGATCCGGCGTGCCTCGAGGACCTGGTCGCGCAGCAGCGACTCCGCGACCGTGGTGGCCTCACCGGTCACCGGGGTCCTCCTCCAGCCAGGCGTCCTCGTCGCTGATCTCCTCGGCCAGGTCGGGATCGTCCTCGGAGCCGATCTCGTAGGAGGTCGGGCCGTAGACGTCGGGGCGGTCGATGCGGCGCGCGACGTCGGCGCGGGTCTCGGTGTCGCTGCGCCCCGCCATCTGCTCCTGGATCTCGCGGCGCCGCGAGGCGGCCGGGCGCTCCTCGCTGAACCGGTGGTCCTCGCCGCGGCGGGCGAGGTTCTCCGCTCCAGCGTCGACGCCCGGCTTGAAGTCGAAGACCACGGCGTCGTCGGGGTGGCCGATCAGCACGGCGTCCCCCTCGACGGCACCCACTGCGAGCAGTCGCTCCTCGACGCCGAGCCGGTTGAGCCGGTCGGCCAGGTAGCCGACGGCCTCGTCGTTGCTGAAGTCGGTCTGCCGCACCCACCGCTCGGGGCGCTTGCCGCGGACCCGCCACCCCGCGCCGGTCCGGGTGACGGTGAAGTCGTCGCCACCGACCGACGGGGGTCGCAGCACGATCCGCTCGGCGACCTCCTCGGCCCGCTCGGCGCGCGCGGCGAGCACGATCTCGGCCATCGCGAAGATCAGCTCGCGGGTGCCCTCCCCGCTGACCGCGGAGATCTCGAAGACCCTCCACCCACGCTGCTCGATCTCCTCCACGACCATCTCGGCGATGCCGCGGCCGTCGGGCACGTCGACCTTGTTCAGCGCGACCAGGCGCGGCCGGTCGTCCAGACCGCCGTAGCGGCGCAGCTCGTCCTCGATCACGTCCAGGTCGTCGACGGGGTTGCGGCCCGGCTCCATGGTCGCGGTGTCGAGGACGTGCACGATCGCGGCGCACCGCTCGATGTGGCGCAGGAAGTCGTGGCCGAGGCCGCGGCCGTCGGCGGCGCCCTCGATCAGCCCGGGCACGTCGGCGACGGTGAAGACCGTTTCGCCGGCGGTGACCACGCCGAGGTTCGGCACCAGGGTGGTGAACGGGTAGTCGGCGATCTTGGGCCGCGCCCGCGAGATCGCGGCGATCAGGCTCGACTTGCCGGCGCTCGGGAAGCCGACCAGGCCGACGTCGGCGACCACCTTCAGCTCGAGCACGACCTCGAGCTCGTCACCGGGCTCGCCCAGCAGCGCGAACCCGGGTGCCTTGCGGGCCTTGGACGCCAGCGCCGCGTTGCCCAGGCCGCCGTGTCCGCCCTCGGCCACCACCAGCTCGGTGCCGGCGCCGACCATGTCGGCGACGACGGTGCCGTCCGGTCGGGAGACCACGGTGCCGTCGGGGACCGGGAGCACCAGGTCGGCGCCGTGTGCGCCGTTGCGGCGCCCGCCCGCGCCGTGCCCGCCGTGCTCGGCGCGCCGCTTGGGGCTGTGGTGGTAGTCCAGCAGCGTGGTGACGTCGGGGTCGACCCGGAGGATCACCGAGCCGCCCGGGCCGCCGTTGCCGCCGTCGGGGCCACCGAGCGGCTTGAACTTCTCGCGGTGCACCGAGGCGACCCCGTTGCCGCCGCGACCTGCCGCGATGTGGAGGGTCACCTGGTCGACGAACGTGGGCACGGCCATGGGATCAGTCTCTCAGTCTCTGGGGTGGAGGTACGAGCGGAGCCGGCCGACCTCGGGGATCGAGGTGCGCAGGCGCCGGCGGTGGACCCTCGGCACCAAATGCGAGAAGGGCGCCCCACCGGGACGCCCTTCCGCGAAGTCGAACAGTGGAGCGTCAGGTCACTCCGCCGGAACGATGTTGACGACCTTGCGGCCGCGCTTCTTGCCGAACTCGACGTTGCCGCCGACCAGGGCGAACAGGGTGTCGTCACCGCCACGACCGACGCCGGAGCCGGGGTGGAAGTGGGTGCCCCGCTGGCGGACGATGATCTCACCGGCGTTGACCAGCTGGCCGCCGAACCGCTTCACGCCGAGACGCTGGGCGTTGGAGTCGCGGCCGTTCTTGGTGGACGCCGCACCCTTCTTGTGTGCCATCTCTTCAGTCCTTCTGGATCGTGAGCGAGCGGATGCTCAGAGCTTGATGTCGGTGACCTTGACCTGGGTGTACCGCTGACGGTGACCCTGGCGCTTCTTGTAGCCGGTCTTGTTCTTGTACTTCTGGATGACGATCTTCGGGCCCTTGGTGGCCGCGAGGACCTCGACGGTGACCCCGGCCTTGTCCAGACCGGTGGTGGTGACGGTCTCGCCGTCGACCGCCATGACCACCGGAAGGGTCAGGGTGTCACCGACAGGCGTGGAGACCTTGTCGATCTCGATGATGTCGCCAACGGCGACCTTCTCCTGCTTGGCGCCTGCGCGCACGATCGCGTACACCGCGGTCTCCTTCGGGTCCTGACTGAACAAACTCTTGGGTCGAATCTCTGCTGCAACCTCCGCAGCACTGCGCGCCGCGGGCTCCAGGCCCGTTGACGGGTGCCGGTCGGGGTGTCCAGCAGAGGATCGGCACACCTGGGGCGCACCGACGTTCAATAGTACGGAAGGCGGTCCGTCCCGGCAAAACGAGACGGACCCCACCGCATCAGCGCTTCCGCGAGCCCTTCTTCTTGATCGGGACGTGCTCGACCGTGGGCTCCTCGGCGGGCGTCTCCTCACCCGTCGGATCGCCGGTCGGATCGACCGCCGGGTCTGCCGGCTCGACCGCCTCGGCGGCCGCCTGCGCGGTCTCGCTCGCCGGGTCCACGGAGACCACGGAGGGCTCCACGGCTCCGTCAGCCGGCGGCTGACCGATCGAGCCGGTCACCGGCGGATCCAGCGGGACCGTCGGCTCGGGCTCCTGCACGACGGGCGCGGTGGGCTCGACCGGCTTCGCGGGCTCGGCCGGGTCGGCGGGCTCCATCGGCGTGGCGGCGACCTGGTCGGTCGCGGCCTCCGCACCGGCGGGCGGACCCGCCGGACGCCGCGCCGCGCGGCGACGGGTCCGGGTGACCACCGTGGTGGTCCTCGGCTGGGCCTGCTCCTCGGCGGGCGCAGGGGTCTCCTGCGCGGCCGCCGCACCGGCTCCGGGCTCTTCCTCCGTGGCCGGCTGGCTCACGGCCTCGTCCGCACCGCCCGTGGGCGCGGCGTCGGCCGCGGCCGGCTCGCTCCCCCGGGTCGACCGGGTCGCCTCGCCCGACTCGGCCGACTCGCCCGACTCGGCCGACTCGCCCGACTCGGCGACCGGCGGGTGGGAGTTGGCCATCGCGGCGACGTACGTCGGCGACGGCACGGCCGCCTGCTGACCGTTGCCCTGGCCGGCGTCGCCGCCCTGCTTGCCGTTCTGACCGCCGGACTGGTCACCGTTGTGCTGGCCCGACTGGTTGCCGTTCTCCGAGGAACCGCCGTCCTGGTCGCCCTGGCCCTTGCCGCGCCGCCGGCGGCCGCGACGGGACTCGCCGTCGCCGTCGTTGCCAGCACCGCCGCGCTTCGGCTCCACCGGGAGGTCGTGCACGACGAGGCCGCGGCCCTGGCAGTGGCTGCAGTTCTCGCTGAAGGCCTCGAGCAGACCGGTGCCGATCCGCTTACGGGTCATCTGGACCAGGCCGAGCGAGGTGACCTCGGCGACCTGGTGCCGGGTGCGGTCACGTCCCAGGCACTCGACCAGGCGACGCAGCACCAGGTCGCGGTTGGACTCCAGCACCATGTCGATGAAGTCGACCACGATGATGCCGCCGATGTCGCGCAGCCGGAGCTGGCGGACGATCTCCTCGGCGGCCTCGAGGTTGTTCTTGGTCACCGTCTCCTCGAGGTTGCCCCCCGAGCCGGTGAACTTGCCGGTGTTGACGTCGACGACGGTCATCGCCTCGGTGCGGTCGATGATCAGCGAGCCGCCCGAGGGCAGCCAGACCTTGCGGTCCAGGCCCTTGGCGATCTGCTCGTCGATCCGGTACGTCGCGAACACGTCGGGGTCGGCCTGGTGGTGCTCGAGTCGCTCGGCGAGGTCGGGCGCCACGTGCTCGACGTACGAGCTGACCGTGGACCACGCGTCGTCGCCCTGGATGACGAGCTTGGAGAAGTCCTCGGTGAAGAGGTCCCGGACCACCTTCAGGGTGAGGTCGGGCTCGCCGTAGAGGAGCTGCGGAGCGTTGCCCTTGCCGGCCTTGGCCTCGACGTCCTCCCAGCGCGCCTTGAGCCGCTCGACGTCGCGGGTGAGCTCGTCCTCGGCCGCACCTTCGGCCGCGGTCCGGACGATGACGCCGGCGGACTCGGGGACGATCTCCTTGAGCAGCGCCTTCAGCCGGGCCCGCTCGGTGTCGGGCAGCTTGCGGGAGATGCCGGAGGTGGTGCCGTCGGGCACGTACACCAGGAACCGACCGGCCAGGCTGATCTGGCTGGTCAGTCGGGCTCCCTTGTGGCCGATCGGGTCCTTGGAGACCTGCACCAGGACGGTCTGGCCCGAGGAGAGCACCGACTCGATCTTGCGGGGCTGGCCCTCCTTGTGGCCCAGGGCCGACCAGTTGACCTCGCCGGCGTAGAGCACGGCGTTGCGGCCCTTGCCGATGTCGATGAAGGCGGCCTCCATCGACGGCAGCACGTTCTGCACGCGACCGAGGTAGATGTTGCCGATCAGCGACGTCTGCGACTCGCGCGCCACGTAGTGCTCGACGAGGACCTTGTCCTCGAGCACGGCGATCTGGGTGAGGTCCTTGCGCTGACGGATCACCATCACCCGGTCGACGGCCTCGCGCCGGGCCAGGAACTCCGCCTCGCTGATGATCGGGGCGCGGCGTCGGCCGGCCTCGCGGCCCTCGCGGCGGCGCTGCTTCTTCGCCTCCAGGCGGGTGGAGCCGGCGACGGCGGTGATCTCGTCCTCGGCGCTGCGCGCGCGGCGGACCTTGGTGACCGTGTTCTGCGGGTCGTCGCCGGCGTCGTTGCCGGAGTCGCCCTCGCGGCGACGGCGCCGGCGGCGGCGCGAGGTGGACGAGCCGCCCTCGGACCTGTCGCCGTCGTTCCCGTCGCCACCGTCGGAGTCCTCGGAGTCGCCCGAGCCGGCGTCCGTGGCATCGCCCTCGGTGGCGTTGTCGGCCCGGCCGTCGTTGCCGTCGTTGGCGTCACCGTTGCCACCCGACTTGCGCCGGCGGCGTCCACCGCGGCGCCGGCGGCGGCGCGGCTGACCCGAGCCGTCCGATCCGTCACCGGAGTCGGACCGCTCGTCGTCCTCGGCGTCACCGTCGGTGTCGTCCTCGGTGTCCGCACCGGCCTCGTCGCGGCTCCTGCCCGAGCCCTTGCCCGAGCCCTTGCCCGAGCCCTTGCCCGATTCGTGCGCGGCGCTGTCCTTCTCGCCGTCCTGCTCGTCGTCGGCCGCGGTGGCGTCGTCGCCACCCTGCGCCACGTCGTCGGTGGACCGGGTGCCGGCGGACCGGCCCCTGCCGGACCGTCCCGTGCGCTGGCCCGGGGTCGCGCCGTCCTCGCTCTCCGCGGTCACGGGCTCCACGGCCGTCGCCGCGGACTCGTCGGCCTCCGGCGCGTCCTCGCGTGCGGCGTCCTTCTTCGCGGCGTCCTTCTTCGTGCCGCCCTTCTTGGTGCTGCTGCGCTTCTTCGCGGGCGCGGATGCCTCGGCGGCGGGCTCCTCGGCCGCCGCGGGGGTCTCGGCGACAGCCGGCTCCGTGGCCTTCTTCGGGGCCCGGGCGCGGCGGGGCTTCTGGGGAGCCTCGTCGCCCGAGGTCGCCGCCGCGGCATCGGTGGCGGGCTGCTCCGCGGCGGTTGCTCCGTCGGCGGGCGCGGACTCCGCGGCCGGCCTGGTGGTCCGCTTCCGGCGGGCGGGGGCGGCCGGGGTCTGGAAGAGCGGGAGGGTGTCCGACGGCGTGTCGGCCACCTCGAGCGCCGGCGCCAGAGTCTCGGCGGGGGCGTCCTCGGCCGGCTTGGCCGTCGTACGACGGCTGGTCGCCTTCTTGGCGGGAGCCTTCTTCGCCGCCTTCTTGGCGGGCTTCGCCGGGGCCTCGTCGGCGACCGCCTGGTCCGCGGGTGCCGCTGGGGCCTCCGCCTCGGCCGGGGCGGCCGTCGCCTTCTTAGTGGTACGGCGGGTGGTGGTCCGCTTGGCGGCCGCCTTCTTGGCCGGCTTCGCCGTGCCGGCGTCCGCCGTGGGAGCGGTCTCGGTCGCCGGCGGCGGCGTCTCCGGAGCGTTGGGCGAGCCGGACTCGCCGTTGTCGGTGGGGCTGGTGGGCGCGTCGTTCATTGCGCTGCTCCTCGCCCGGACGTCAACGCCCGGGTGTGTCATCGCCGCGTGACCGGGGTCGCACGACGTAAGCCTGTCGTCTGGACGACACCCTCCGCGAAGCGTCACTGGAGCACGGACCCGTCCCCTGCCGCGGTCGCCCTGCCCCGGATCCCTGTCACCGATCGGAGCTGCCAGCGTCGCGGTCTGGCGACGTACCGTCCCCCACCGTGCCGGTGATCATCGTGCCTCTCACCCGGCGAGAACGTCGTCGAACCGACCAGCGCCAAGCCCCTTGCGAGGGCCCCCGGAGGAGCGCGCTGGGTGTCGGTCTGTGGCGAGTATCGCACAAGGCCGCGAGGCCTTCGGCATCACCGAGGAGACAGCGGGTCGCCGAGGGTCTCCTGGGCGCGGTCCAGCACTCCCTGGGCGAGGCGGGTGAGCAGCGCATTGGCCGGCGGCGCCCACCCGGTGGCCTGGCGCAGTCCGGTGAGCACGTCGTCGGGACGTACCGCCGGCACCGCATGCTCCAGCAGGAGGTCGATCGCTCCGGCGTCGTCGATGGCCATCGTGACCACCGCCCCCCGGCAGTCAAAGGTCCGCAGGCCCTTCTTCGTCATCCGCTCGACCTCGACGGAGTCGGTCGCCAGGAAGGCCGCGACGGCCTCGGCGGCTCCCTCGGCCGGGTCCTGACGGGTCTCGATCCGCCAGCGGCTCCCGGTCAGCAGGTCCGAGAGCGACCCGCTGCGGCTGGTCGCGCTGTCGACGACCGCCACCACGTCGAGCCCTTCGGGCAGGGCCTCGTCCAGGGCGGTGCCGACCGCGTCGGCCTCCCGCACCTCGGCGAGGGCGAGCTCCACGTACTCGGACTCGGTGGCGGCGCCGGTCGGCGAGGCGCCGGCGTAGGAGATCCGCGGGTGCGGGTGGAAGCCCGAGGAGTAGGCCATCGGGATCCGGGCCCGGAAGACGGCCCGCTCCACCGCGCGGCTGACGTCGCGGTGACTGGTGAACCGCATCCGCCCACGCTTGGCGTAGCGGATCCGCAGCCGCTGCACCGGTGGTGCCTGCTGCTCGGGTTGGGCGCGACTCACCGACGTGACTCCTCTGGATCGATCACCGGCACTCGGCCGGACGACCCATGGATCCTAAGGCCGTCGCCGATCACGAAACGAGGCAGAGGTCGAGTCGCTGGTGGGCGGGTTGGGGGTAGAGCTCGCCGTGGATGGTGCCGTCGCGGGCGCGGATGAGTTCGACTCTGGTGGTGCCGTGGGGTGTGACGACGCGGGCCAGGCCATGCGGGGTGACCCAGCGGTGGGCGGCGAGTCCGAGTGGGTGGACCTGGTAGCCGGTGTGGGTCTTGGTCCGGTGGTGGGTGCGGGTCAACGGGGTGGTGTTCAGATCACTCGTCTGCCCACTGGTCTGAGCGGGCTGGCCGGGCGGCCCGCTGCTGTCGTAGGGGGTGGCGTGGTCCAGGTCGACCCGGCCGGAGAGGCCGGCGGCGCTGGTGCTGTGCGGGAACCCGTCCCCGGCCGCGTGGCGTAGGAGCACCCGTTGCCGCATCACGGTCGGGTGCTCATAGGCGGTGACGGTCTCGATGGTGTTGAGATCGATCACCGGCTGGAGTCGGATCTCGCGGTGCCGGAGCAGCGCGGTGAGCTGCTCGAGGAGCAGCGGCCCGAGCCCTTCGACCCGCGCCACACCGCCCACACCACCGCCATGTCCAGCGCCGAGGGCATGGAGGGCGAGGGCGGAGAGGTGTACGTGCAGCACCCCCGACCGACGCCGACCCCGCGGCTTGACCTCACCCGCGGGCTCATCACGGTCGGCGTGCTCGGCTGGATCGAGGCCGTCGAGGAACGCGACCGCGTCATGCGGCCGCGACAGCAACTCGAACGCTTGGGCACGGAGCTCGCGGCGCGAGGGCTTCTCCTCGCCGTCGGCGGGCTCGACATGCTCGGCGAGCGCGTCGGCGAGGTCGTCGAGGACCGCGTCGATCTCGACCGCTGTCCCGATCGGGAGGCGGGCGTTGATCCGCCGCGTCCCCGGCTGGGCATCAAACACGTCAACCGTGTCGCCGGCCTTGGTGCGCGAGAGCCAGACACCGGTCTTGGCGTCCTCCGCAGCGATCCGGGCACGGTGGGCGTCGGGGTCGGCCTCGATCACCTTCGCCTCCGCGACCGTGAGCATCCGCTGTGGACCCTCACCGACCGCGGCAGCGACCGCGTGGTCGACCAACCCGACCCGGTCGCGGTCCAGTGGCCGGGACAGCTTGGCGGCCTTCAGCGCCGCCCACGGCTCGCACTCCCCGGCCACGACTCGCGCCCACGTCAGCGGGAGGCGGTGGCGCAGGTCCAACACGTCACCGGCGAGGTTGCGGGTCGCGATCACACCCTTCTCCAGTGCGATCGCGAGCTCGCCGAAACAGAGCTCGGCGACCTCCGGCGTTCCCTCACCACCCACCGCGATCAGCCGGTCGCCACCGTGCTTGACCGGCACCGCCCCCGGCAGCGCCTGGGGGTCCTCCCCGTGCCGGTCGCACCAGGCCAGCACCACCCGGAGCTGCTCGACCTCCATCGCCCGCACCCCTGACTCCGCCGCAGCCAGCAGCTGCGTGGTCGAGAGATCGTCGGAGAGCGAGGCCATGCCTCCATTGTATCGAACAACAGTTCGAACCAGAAGGGCTTCCCGCCATGAGACTGAGAGCGAGCTCAAGACCTCAACGGGCCGCCGGTTGACGCCTCCTGAGCCTGAGTGCCACCTCGGAGACCACCAGGGCGGCGCCTGCGCCTGCACACAACACCAGGAAGGACCCGATCGGCCACAGACCATCGGAGCTCGGGCGCGAAGCGGCATCGGCCGAACAGGCGATCCAGAGACCGCCGGAAACGCCGAAGGCAGCCGGGCGCGGAGCGAGTCGCCATGCCAGCAGCACGGCGAGGATGAGCAGTGACAGGGCGAGACCCGCAACCTGCTGAGCGTCGTAAGGGCCGGTTTCGACGTTCGAATCACGACCTTGCCGATAAGGCGCGTGCCAGCCCAACCAGATCAGGTACAGAGCGACCGCGCCCAGCGCGCCGCCCACAGCGGCCCCCCAGTTGCTCGGGTCCGAGCGCTCGCCAGGCCCCATTTCCACCGTCACTCCACGCCCTTTCCCACCCACTGGTGTCGCCCAGCCTGCCTCCGTCGGGCGACGAGGATCCGAGTAGCCGTACTCAGGGCAGCCGGGCCTCCTTCATCTGCGGGGAGGCATACACATTCGTGATCCGCACGCCGTCGAGCCAGGACGTCAGACGCGCGGCCTCACCCATGAGCGCTTCCCGCGCCTCGCCCGGCACCTCGTTGCCGAGGACGGTGTGCACCACGGCATTGTCGGCCTGGACCCAACAGCCGACGATCCGCCCGTCCCACCAGGCGGTGTTGCCGGCGTTGCCGTTGGTGTCGAAGAGGTAGGGACGCTGGTCCGGATCGAGGTAGAAGTCGCGGTGCTTCCACCCCATCACCGTCGAGTCGAGAGTCGGCAGCAGGGCCGCCCACGGCTCCGGGCGAGACACCGGGTCGAGGTCGTCGGGCAACAGCCAGCCGATCGTCCCCCCGTCCAGACCGACCGGTACGGCGGAGACGTCGGCCAGTGCGCGGCGCACCACGGACCTGGTGCCGCCCAGCCACCAGACCAGGTCGTCCTCGGTGCCGGGGCCGAAGGTCGCCAGCCAGCCGCCGACCAGCCGCGCATACCCCTCCTCGGAGGTGGTCGGCGTCGGCAGGCCGGCGCCCAGCCAGTCGGCGGTCCGCAGCCACACCGGCTTGTTGAGTCGCCAGTGACCCGCGTTGACGCCGCGGACGAGGTCACCGGCGGCGCCGAGGGTGGTCAGCAGGTTGGGCCCGATCGGCACCTCCCCCGCCCACTTCTTCCCCGGCGTGCCGCGGCTGACCCGACCGGCCAGCGCGGGCACCTCTTCCCGGATCCGCACCGCGGTCCGCGGACGTCCGTCGGCGAGCAGGTCGAGCACCGCCCCGGTGACCTCGGCGAGCCACGCCTCCGGATCGTCGGCGAGGCCGGCCCGTGCCACGTCGCGGAGCAGCTGACCCCGCTGCTGCGTGGCCACCCGGGCCGCCGCGCTCCCCCAGACGGCGGGCAGCAGGTCACGGGGGAAGGCGAACAGCGTGCGGCGCATGGCCAGCTGCTTGACCAGCGTGCGGTCGTCGTAGAGCGCGGACTCGACGGTGTCGAGGGTGAGGCCCGCGACCCGGGCCCACAACCCGAGGTGGACCGTGGGCGCCTCGGTCGCGTGCAGCGCCACCATCGCCGACGCCGCCTCGCCCACGCTGTCGAACGGACGGGCCAGCCCGTGGCGGCGACCGAGCCGCGCGCGGCGCTCCGCGTCGTCGACGTGGCGGACCGGGACGGGCGTCGTGGACTTCCTCGATGGCACGTGGTCATTGTCGCGGTGGGCGCCGACATCACCGTAGGGTGCAGCGCGTGAGCGACCCCAACAATCCCTACGGCCCGCCCAACGGTTCGGACCCCTACGGCCAGTCGAGCGGCGGCAACCCCTACGACCCGCCGGGCGGCAGCCCGAACCCCTACGGCCAGCCGCAGTACGGCACGCCGTACGGCGCCGGTGGGTACGGCGCTCCGGGCACCGAGGCGAAGACAGACGGGGTCTCGATCGCGTCGTTCGTGCTGAGTCTGCTCTGCTGCACCGGCCTGATCGGGATGATCCTCGGCTTCGTCGGCCTCTCGCGGACCAAGGACGGCAAGCGCAAGGGCCGCTGGATGGCGGTGGCCGGCATCGTCATCGGCGCCGTCACCCTGGTCGGCGCCCTCGCCGTCGGCGCGATCACCTTCTTCATCGCCGACCAGGTGGTCACCCCGGGGAACGCCGAGGTCGGCCAGTGCGTCGACATCGAGGACGTCGACGGTGACGTGGCGATGGTGAAGAAGGACTGCACCGACGAGCACGACGGAGAGATCGTGGGCGTCGCCGACATCACAGCCGACAACCGCGACGACGTCGCGGACCGGTTGAGCGAGTACTGCAGCGAGGTCGTCTCCGCCGAGGACCGGGCGACGATCGACGAGTTCTCCTCAGCGAACGGCACGCTCCAGTACCGGGCGGTGACCCAGGACCCCGACGACGTGGAGGCCGGCGACCGCCTCGTCTGCTACGTCGAGGGCGACGACCTCACCGAGCCGATCCTCTGACGCGTTGAGTTGGGGTTTCGGGCCCATCGAGTAGTGCCTTCGGGCAGCTCGACGGCCCGAAACCCCAACCGAAGGGGCCCGAAACCCCGACTCAAGGGGCCCGAAACCCCAACTCGACCTTGCGCGAGGGTCAGACGACCGAGAGCGGGAGCAGCTTCTTGCCCGTCGGGCCGACCTGGATCTCGGTGCCCATCTCGGGGCAGACGCCGCAGTCGTAGCAGGGGGTCCACCGGCAGTCCTCGACCTCGATGTCGGCAGAGCCGTCGGCGACCGCGAGGGCGTCCTCCCAGTCCGACCACAGCCAGTCCTTGTCGAGGCCGGAGTCGAGGTGGTCCCAGGGCAGGATCTCGTCGTACTCGCGCTCACGGGTGGTGAACCAGTCGAGGTCGACCCCGCTGCCGGCGAGGGCCTGCGTGGCGGCGTCGATCCAGCGCTCGTAGGAGAAGTGCTCGCTCCAGCCGTCGAACCGGCCGCCGTCGCGCCACACCTGCTCGATGATCCGGCCCACCCGGCGGTCGCCCCGGGAGAGCAGTCCCTCGATGATGCCCGGCTTGCCGTCGTGGTAGCGGAACCCGATCGCGCGGCCGAACTTCTTGTCCGCACGGACGGTGTCGCGCAACAGGGCCAGCCGCTCGTCGGTGGTCTCCACGTCGAGCTGGGAGGCCCACTGGAACGGCGTGTGCGGCTTGGGCACGAAACCGCCGATCGACACGGTGCACCGGATGTCGTTGCGCCCGGAGACCTCGCGGCCCTTGGCGATGACCTTCTTCGCCAGCTCCGCGATCTGCAGCACGTCCTCGTCGGTCTCGGTGGGCAGACCACACATGAAGTAGAGCTTCACCTGCCGCCAGCCGTGCGAGTAGGCCGTCGCGACGGTGCGGATCAGGTCCTCCTCGGTGACCATCTTGTTGATCACCGCGCGCATCCGCTCGCTGCCGCCCTCGGGGCGAACGTCAGCCCGGAGCGACGGCCGTTGCGGGAGAACTCGTTGGCCAGGGTGATGTTGAAGGCGTCCACCCGGGTGCTGGGCAGCGACAGCGAGACGTTGGAGCCCTCGTAGCGGTCGGCCAGGCCCTTGGCGACATCGCCGATCTCGGTGTGGTCGGCGCTGGACAACGAGAGCAGGCCGACCTCCTCGAAGCCGGACTTGCGCACGCCGTTCTCGACCATGTTGCCGATGGTCTCGATGGACCTCTCGCGCACCGGGCGGGTGATCATCCCGGCCTGGCAGAACCGGCAGCCGCGGGTGCAGCCGCGGAAGATCTCCACGCTGAACCGCTCGTGCACGGTCTCGGCCAGCGGCACCAGCGGGTTCGCGGGGTAGGGCCACGCGTCGAGGTCCATCAGGGTGTGCTTGCGGACCCGTTCCGGAGCGTCCGGGTGGTTCGGTACGACGCCGGCGATGGCCCCGTCGTCCCCGTAGGTGACGTCGTAGAACGCCGGCACGTAGACCGCTCCGGAGGCGGCCAGGCGGCGCAGCACCTCGGCGCGTCCACCGGGGCGGCCCTGCTGCTTCCACTCGCGGACCAGCTCGGAGATCTTCAGCACGACCTCCTCGCCGTCGCCCAGCACGGCGGCGTCGACGAAGTCGGCGATCGGCTCGGGGTTGAACGCGGCGTGGCCGCCGGCGAGCACGATCGGGTGGTCGTCGGTGCGGTCGGCCGCGTGGATCGGGATGCCGGCGAGGTCGAGCGCGTTGAGCATGTTGGTGTAGCCGAGCTCGGTGGAGAAGGAGAGCCCGAAGAGGTCGAACGCCGCGACCGGCCGGTGCGCGTCGACGGTGAACTGCCCGATGCCCTCGGTGCGCAGCACCTGCTCCATGTCCGGCCACACGGCGTAGGTCCGCTCGGCGACGATCCAGTCCCGCTCGTTGAGCACCTCGTAGAGGATCTGCACGCCCTGGTTGGGCAGGCCGACCTCGTAGGCGTCGGGGTACATCAGCGCCCAGCGGACGGTGACGCCCTGCTCGGTGGTCGCGCCGCAGTCCCAGTCCTTGACGGTCGAGTTGAGCTCGCCGCCGACGTACTGGATCGGCTTGGAGACCGACAGCAGGTGCGGTTCGAGACGGGCGAAGACGGACTCGACGGTCTCCCCCACGGGCTGATCCACGGACTGGCTGGACATGCGCACCAGGGTAGTCGCCGCTGCCGCCGATGGCCCGTTCACGATCCGTCCGCCGACGGGGCCCCCGACCACCGCCCCGTAGGATCTCGCCATGAGCGCGACCACGTCCGGCCGGTTCGGATGGACGGTCGCCACTCCCCTGCTCGCCGCCGTGATCCTCGCCCTGACCTGGGGGAGCAAGCCGGGGCTCCTGGTCAGCGCCGTGGTCGCGGTCGCGCTGATCGCGGCGGTGCTCGCCGCGGTGCACCATGCCGAGGTCGTCGCACACCGCGTCGGTGAGCCGTACGGCTCGCTGCTGCTCGCGGTGGCCGTGACGGTGATCGAGGTGGGCCTGATCGTCACGCTGATGGTCTCCGGCAGCGGCGACTCCTCGACGCTGGCCCGCGACACCGTCTTCGCCGCGGTGATGATCACCCTCAACGGCATCGTCGGCATCGCGCTGCTGGTGGGGGCGGTCAAGCACCACCTCGCCGAGTTCAACCCCGAGGGCACCGGCTCGGCCCTGGCCACCGTGGTCTCGCTGGCCGGTCTGACACTCGTGGTGCCGACCTTCACCACCGGTGCCACCGGTCCGGTCTTCACCGGCTCCCAGCTGGCCTTCGCGGCGGTCGCTTCGCTGGTCCTCTACGGCGGGTTCGTCTTCACCCAGACCGTGCGCCACCGGGACTTCTTCCTGCCGGTCAAGACCGGCGCCTCGGCCCAGGGGACCTCGCCCGCCGACGAGGACGGCGACGGTCACGCCGACCCGCCCACCAGCCGGGAGGCGCTGATCAGCCTGGGGCTGCTGGCCGTCGCCCTCGTCTCCGTGGTGGGGCTGGCGAAGGTGGAGTCCTACGCCATCGAGGACGCCGTCGACTGGCTCGGCCTGCCGCACGCGGTGGTCGGCGTCACGATCGCCCTGCTGGTCCTGGCGCCGGAGACGATCGCCGCCGTGCGCGCGGCGCTGCGCGACCGGGTGCAGATCTCGCTGAACCTCGGCTACGGCTCGGCGATGGCCTCGATCGGCCTGACCATCCCGGTGATCGCGGTGGCGTCGATCTGGCTCCCCGGCGAGCTGGCCCTCGGTCTGGAGCCGGTCCAGCTGGTGCTGCTGGCCCTCTCCGCCGTGGTCAGCGTCCTGACGGTCGTCCCCGGCCGGGCCAAGCCGATGAACGGCGCGGTGCACCTGGTCCTGCTCGCCGCGTTCCTCTTCCTCACCGTCTCGCCGTGACCGCTCGCGCGCTCGCCTCCGTCGCGGTCCTGCTCGGCCTGACCCTGGCCGGCTGCGCCGACGACGAACCCGCTGCCGACCCGGACCGGCTGGTCCTGGTGCCCCCGAGGACGGGGCCGGGCACACCCACGCTCCCGGCGAGGGCCACTCCGAGCCGATCGGCGACGGCAGCACCGCCTCGGCCGGCGGCTACCGGCTCACCGACGTCGAGGTGCCGACTCGAACAGACGGCCCCGGCGAGGTCTCCTTCCGGATCCTGGACCGGACCGGGGAGCCGGTGACCGACTACACCGAGGAGCAGACCAAGCTGCTCCACCTCTACGTCGTCCGCGACGACCTGGCCGTCTTCCGCCACCTGCACCCGGTCCAGGACGCCGAGGGGACCTGGCGGGTCCGTGCGGATCTCGGCTCCCCCGGGGACTACCGGGTGCTGGCCGAGTTCGTGCCGACCGAGGCCGGCCGACCGGTCGCGCTCGGCGCGGACGCCACCGTGCCCGGTCGCCCCCGCACCTTCCCCGCCGACGACGGCGAGCCGGGCACCGGCGATGACGGGGTGGTGCGCGCGACGGTGGAGGGCAGCGCGGAGGTCGGCGACGACGGCCGGCTGCGGATCCTGATCAGCGACCTGTCCGGCGCGCCCCTGCAGCTCGGCAGCTATCTGGGCACCTCCGCCCACCTCACCGGCTTCCCGCTCGAGGGCACCGTGACGGGCGGCACCGGGACGGGCGGCACCGGGGAGGGCGGCTTCGTCCACGTGCACCCCTACGGCGAGCCCGAGACGGTCGAGGACGGCACCCGGCTGACGTTCCACACCACCTTCTCCGCCCCGGGCGCCTACCGGTTCTTCGTGCAGACCAGGGTCGAGGGCTTCCTGCACACGGTCCCGGTCGTGGTCGAGGTGGGCGGGACGGCCTGACCTGCGCGCCGTCCGCGGCGCCCCTGTCCCGGAAGGGTCTTGCGCCGCCCCGGCCGATGCACTACGCAAGGGAGATGGACGCTGACTGGGTCGTCATCGGATCGGGCTTCGGCGGCAGCGCCTCCGCGCTCAGGCTGGCCGAGAAGGGGTACGACGTGGTCGTGCTCGAGCAGGGCCGTCGCTTCGCCGACGACGACTTCGCCGGCCGGATGTCGCATGCGCCATCGATGATCTGGCGCCCCGAGCTCGGTCTGCGCGGGATCATGCAGCTGATCCCGTTCAAGCACATGATGGTCGCCGCCGGGGCCGGGGTGGGTGGTGGCAGCCTGGTCTACGCCAACACCATGTACCAGCCGCACGACGACGACTTCTACCGGCACCCGCAGTGGGCCGAGCTCGCAGACTGGCGCAGCGCCCTGGAGCCGCACTACGCCGAGGCCAAGCGGATGATGGGCGTCGTCGACTACGTCGGCGACGGTCCCAGCCCGGCGATGTTGCGCGACGTCGCCGACGAGTTCGACCTGCACAAGAAGGCGCGCAGCACCCCGGTCGCGGTCTACTTCGGGGAGCCGGGCGTGACCGCGCCCGACCCCTACTTCGGTGGCGACGGCCCGGCCCGCACCGGGTGCATCCGCTGCGGCGAGTGCATGCTCGGCTGCCGCTACAACGCCAAGAACACGCTGACCAAGAACTACCTCCACCTCGCCGAGCGTGCCGGGGTGCGGATCCAGCCCGACTCCAAGGTCACCGACATCCGTCCGCTCGGCGCCGCGGACGGTCGCGACGGCTACGAGCTGCAGATCCGGCGACCCGGGCTGGGGCGGTCGAACCGACGCACGCTGCGCGCCCGGGGCATCATCGTGGCCGCCGGGCCGTACGGCACGAACGAGCTGCTCGCCCAGTGTCGTGACCGCGGGTCCCTGCCCCGGATCTCCGATCGCCTCGGCACCCTGGTCCGCACCAACTCCGAGGCGATCGTCGCGGCGACCGCGGACGACCCCGGCGCCGACTACCGCGACGACATCGCGATCACCACCAGCATCTACCCCGACGAGAAGACCCACGCCACCAACAACACCTACGGCGACGGCGGCGACCTGATGGCGCTGATGTTCGCGCCGTTCACCTCCGGGGAGGACCCGCACCGCGGTCGGACCACCCTGAAGCTGATGCTCGCCGAGCCCCGCAAGTGGCTCTCGCTCCGACGGATCCGGGGCTGGTCGCGCCGCACGGTGCTGTTCACCGTGATGCAGAGCACCGACCAGTCGATGCGCTTCACGCTGCGCCGGGGACTGAGCAGGTGGGGCGGGGTGCTCCAGTCGGCGCCCGGCGCCGAGCCGCCCTCCACCCACCTGCCGATCGCGAACGCGGTCGCCGAGAGCGCGGCGAGGCGGATGGACGGCTATCCGCAGTCCTCGCTCTACGAGGCGCTGATGGGTGCCCCGGTGACCGCCCACCTGCTCGGTGGGGCACCGATCGGCGCCTCCGCGGAGACCGGGGTCGTCGACGCGGACCAGCGGGTGTTCGGCTATCGGAACATGCTGGTCTGCGACGGGTCCGCGGTGCCGGCGAACCCCGGGGTGAACCCGTCCCTGACGATCCTGGCGATGACCGAGCACGCGATGAGCCGACTCCCGGAGAAGCAGACGTCCGACTTTGCGGCGTCCGCCGGCGCCTGAGGGGCTCCCGCGACGGACCCGTCGGGGCCGTCCGGCCGGAAGGCGTCGTCAGTCGACCTCGACGTCGAGCGTGGTGACCGGGTTGGTGAACTCGTCGATGCGGACGCTGACCCGCACCTCCCAGGTGCCTTCCCGCGGGAAGACCAGGTCGGCGACGTAGGTGCCCGCGCCGTCCGGCACCACCGGGATCTCACCCAGCTCCAGGTCGCCGGAGGAGACCGCGACCGTCGGCGCCCCGTAGAGGTCGACCGGCTCGCCGGTCTGGTCCTGGATCTGGATGCTCAGCCGTCGCTGCCAGCCGTCGGCGTCGTCGAGCACGGCGAGCACGCGGTAGTCGTCGGCCGCGCCGGTGGCGACTCCGGTGCTGGCCGCCGACGGCGCCTCGGACTCCCCGCTCGGGGACTTCTCGACCAGGAAGCCGGTGACACCGAGCACGCCGACCAGGAGGAGGGCCTCGGCGCCGACCGCACGTCGTACCCGACCGACGGCGTGGCGTTGCTGGTCGTGGCCGATCACCGAGACCGCCGGCAGCAGCCGGAACCGGTTCCAGGCCGCGACCAGCGCGACCAGGCAGGCGATGGCCAGCTTGACCAGCAGCAGACGACCGTAGGTGGTCTCGACCAGCGCCGACCACGAGCCCAGGATCCGCCAGCCGAGCAGGGTGCCCGTGACCGCGAGGACCAGCAGCAGCCCGGCGGCCACCACCGAGAACCGGGCCAGTACGACGCCCGCGTCCCGGGCCCGTCCGCGCATCGACCCGAGCACCAGGGTCAGGCCGACCAGTCCGCCGAGCCAGGTGGCGCCGGCGAGCAGGTGCAGGGCGTCGGTGAGCACCAGCAGGGTGATCGGCTCGTAGGCGCGGGTGTGGCCGACCAGCGCCGGGGAGACCACGGCGGCCGCGGTGAGCAGCTCCACCGCGAGCGGGGGCCGGCCCGCGGTCACCCGCTGCGCGGCGAGTGCCAGTGCACCCAACCCGACCGCCTGCAGGGCGAGCACCACCAGGTCCTCGCGGATCAGCGCGACGTCCCAGATGCCCGAGTCCACCAGGCCGTCCGGGCCGAGGCCGAGCTGGTAGGCACCGGCCAGCGGCACCAGGAGCAGCGCGGTCAGCACGGCGACCGCCGCGCAAGTGCGGAGCAGGCCGGCCAGGCGTCGCCGCACCTCCGGTCGGAGCCGGACGTCGGCGGCCGCCCTGCCCACGAGGAGCATCAGGCCGCCGGCGACGAAGAGGGCGAGGTAGTTGACGGCCGTGACCACGGCGCGCACCGCCGCGGTCCACGGATCGTCGTCACCGTCGCCGAGCTGGGGCGGGACCACGTTCGGGCTGGGCGCACCGATGTGGAAGGTGAGGGAGCCGGCGACCGGATGGCCGTCGGCCGAGACGATCCGCCAGGCCACCACGTAGGTGCCGTCGTCGAGGCCGTCGGGCAGGTCGACCAGGAGCTCGGTGTCCCGCGCCGATGCTTCGTCGACGTCGACGTCCTCCCCCGCTGCGTCGAAGACCGCGATCCCGTCGGGCACCAGCGACACCGGCTCGTCGAAGGTGAACCGGACCTCCGCCGGCGCCTCCTCGAGCACCGCCCCCTCGGCCGGGTCGGAGGAGACCAGGCTGGCGTGCGCCGACGCCGGCGCGGCCGCGCCGATCACCCCGAGCAGGGCGATCAGCGCGACCAGGGCGAACCGCCCGAGCGCCGGCACCGGCGTACGCACCGGGTGGGTCAGCCCTTCGAGCCGCTGCGGGCCAGCGCGACGCCGCCGACCACGATGCCCAGGACACCGGCCACCAGGCCGGCGATCGCCAGGCCGTTGCCGTCGGAGTCGCCGTCCTCGGCGGCATCCGCGTCGGTGTCGCTCTCGGTCTCGGTGCTGGCCTCCTCGGCGGTGCCGTGGCCGTGGCCGTCCTCGGTCGCCTCGGTGACGCTGACCGTCGGCGCCGGGTGCTCGAGTTCCTCCTCCGAGCCGCCGTCCTCGGCGACCTCGGTCCAGGCGGTCTCGCCCTTGGTGCAGGACTGGATCACCGGGAACGCGAGGGTCTCCCCGGCGGCGTCGGGGAGCTGGACGGAGAGCTCGAGCGTGTCGCGCTCGCCGTCGGGCAGCGGCGTCTGCGCGGTGTAGACGACCTGGGAGACCCGCTCGGTGATCTCGTTGCCGTGGGCGTCGGTGATCGGCTCGTCGAGGGTCTCCATCACCTTCTCCACCGAGTAGAAGGGGTTGCGGGTCGGGGTCACCGACGGGATCTCCTCCGGCATCTGGATCGCGACCTTCGTGGTCGGCGAACCGTCGCAGCCGTGCGGCACGCTGAAGGTCAGCACGGTGTAGGCGCCCGCGGCGGTGTCGTCCGGGGTGACACCGACGTGCGCCGAGGCGATCGGGGTGACGCCGAGGGCGAGGATGGCGGTCGCGGCGCCGGTGGCGCCGAGCGGCAGGAGGGTACGACGAAGGGTCATGGTGGAGCCTCTCCGGACCTCTGGGTCCGTGGACGTCGGCCTGGCGGTTCCAGGCCGGGGGGTGGTGAGCGGGCAGGACGCCACCGGCCACCGCTCCCTCGTCCGGGAGCGCTCAGGCCGGCAGCGGCACCACCGGCGGCCCGCGGGTCGGGGCGACGGCGACGTGCCGCAGCGCCGGCGCGAGGCGGGTCGTCCGCGGCGCCCGGAGACGCGGGGCCGGGTGCGGGCCGGCCACCGCCGGATCCGTCCAGCTCACCAGGACGGCCACCGCCCTGCGGCGCAGGCCCCAGCTGAGCGCGGCGCAGGCGCCGGCGACGGCGTGGGCGAGCAGCATCGGCCAACTCAGCCCCAACGGGGCGGCTCCCGCCGGACCGACCACGTGGGCCGTGTGGGCCGCGTGCTCGGCCGCCGGAGCCATCGCGTTCAGCCACCCGTGCAGCACGACCTGCACCAGGACCAGGCCGGGGGCGGCGTACCGGATCGGCAGGCTGCGGCCGAGCACGACCAGGCCGGCGCCGTACACGAGCGCGGCGAGGACGATCAGCGAGCCGGCGTCGGGCAGTGTGCCGCCCGCGGCACCGTGCGCGAGGAGCAGCGCGGTCAGCGTCTCGGCGGTGGCCAGGGCCGCCGCCACGGGGGCGGCGTCGCGCGGCTCGCGGCGCAGGGTCAGCCCCGAGCCGTGCGGGTTCGCACGGTCGGCGTCCCGCCACGGGTCCAGGCTCGGCACGCGGACATTGTGCCGGACGCCGGTGGGCACGATCGGATGCGGGTCAGCGGTGGACCAGGACCCGCTTGGTGGGCTGCAGGCGCGCGGCCGGCGAGGCGAGGGTGCGCAGGTGGATGTTCTGCAGCAGGCCGATCGCGAGCATGCCCGCGAACATCGACGACCCGCCGTAGGAGACGAACGGCAGCGGCACCCCGGTGACCGGCATGATCCCGAGGCACATCCCGATGTTCTGGAAGGCCTGGAAACCGAACCAGCAGGCGATGCCGGCGGCGGCGATCCGGCCGAACACGTCGTCGCTCTGGCCCGCGATGTGCAGCGCCCGCCAGAGCACGATGCCGAGCAGCACCACGATCAGCAGGGCGCCCGCCAGGCCGAGCTCCTCCCCGGCGACGGTGAAGACGAAGTCGGTGTGCTGCTCGGGGACGAAGCCCGCGCGGGTCTGGGAGCCGTCGAAGAGGCCCTGCCCGAAGAGCCCGCCGTTGCCGACCGCGATCCGGGCCTGCTCGACGTTGTAGCCGGCGCCGCGCGGGTCGAGCTCGGGGTCGGTGAAGGCGAGGAACCGGTCGATTTGGTAGTCGGCGAGGAACCCGCTGAGCACGGCTCCCGCGGCGACGGCGACGCCGCCGAGGCCCAGGCCCACCAGCCAACGGCGGTGAGCGCCCGACGCCGCGATCACGCCGAAGACGGTGGCGGTCAGCACCAGCATCGTCCCGAGGTCGGGCTGCGCCAGGATCAGTACGGCGGGCAGGCCGGCGACGGCCAGCATCAGGACCACGTCCGTGGTGCCCACCCGCTCCCGCCAGCGACCCTCGTGACGCTCCGCGACGACCAGCGCCATCCCGACCACCACCGCCAGCTTGGCCAGCTCGGAGGGCTGCAGCGAGAGTCCGCCGAGCATCAGCCAGGAGCGCGACCCGTTGACGGTGCTGCCCATCACCAGGACCAGGACCAGCCCGACCACGGCGAGCAGGTAGGCCACCGGGGCGAGGATCCGCACCCACCGGTGGTCGGTGGCGGCCACCATCACCATCAGCACCAGACCGATGCCCAGGTTGACCACCTGCTTGGCCAGGAACGCACGCTCGTCCCCGCCGGTCAGGTCGTCCCGGTTGACCGTGGCCGACCACACCAGCAGGCAGCTCATCACGCCGAGGGCGATCACGGCGCCGAGCAGGATCCAGTCCAGGTCGGCCCAGCGGCGCAGGTCGACGGTGCGACGGGAGACGGTGCTGCGGCGTGGCTGGGTCATCGCTGGTCCTCGCGGGCGGGCGGCAGGATGGAGCCGTCGCGGCCGAACTCCGGCAGCGCGTCGGGCTGGGTGGTGCCGGGGATCGCGCTGCTCGCCGGGTCGACCCGGTCGCCCTCGACGCCGTACAGCGCCTCCCAGATGGCACGGACGCCGTCGCCGGTGGAGCCGGAGCCGGTGCCGCCCTGGCTGATCATCATCACCACGACGTAGTCGTCGGTGTAGGAGGCCACCCAGCCGGTCGACTGCTTGCCGTAGACCTCCGCCGAACCAGTTTTGGCGCGGATCTGCACGTCGTCGAGCGGGAACCCGCCGAGCTTCCAGGCCATGGTGCCGGTGCGGCTGACACCCTTCAGTGCCTCGTCGATGTAGCCGAGCACGGAGGCCGGCAGGTCGACGTCGCCGCCCTTGCTCGGCTTGATCCGCTTGATCACCTCACCCTTCGGGGAGACGATCGCCTTGCCGACCCGGGGCTCCCAGAGGGTGCCGCCGTTGGCCAGCGCACCGTAGGCGCGGGCCAGCTGCAGCGGGGTGACGATGGTGTCGCCCTGTCCGATGGCGAAGTTCGCGGCATCGGCCTCGCGGTACTTGTAGCCCTCGACGCAGAACTCGTAGGCGAACTTGTAGACGAAGTCGCTCGTCTCGGTGTCCTGCGGCTTGTCCGAGATCCCGCAGTAGTAGTCCTTCATGGACCGGTAGTAGTCGCGCTTCCAGGCGCGGTCCGCGATCCGGCCGGAGGCCTCGCCGGGCAGGTCGACGCCGGTGCGGGAGCCGAAGCCGAACACCTTCGCCTCCTCCACCAGCGGGTCCTTCGCCTTCACGTCCGCGGGGTCCGAGCCGTACTCACGCCAGTAGCCGGTGCCGACCTGGTAGAAGAAGGTGTTGCAGGAGACCTCCAGCGCCCGGGCGAAGGTGACCGAGCCGTAGGCGCCGGACTCGTGGTTGTGGAAGTCGCGGTTGCCGATCCGGATCGCCGAGGGGCACCCGAGCACGGTGCTGGTGGAGTAGCCGTTGGTCAGCGCGCCGGCGGTCATGAACGGCTTCCAGGTCGAGCCGGGCGCGAACTGGCCCTGGAACGCGCGGGCCAGCAGCGGGGTCCCGGCGGCCTCGGAGTAGAGCTCCTTGAGCTTCTTCGACGAGATGCCGCCGACCCACACCTGGGGGTCGTACGTCGGCTGGCTCGCCATCGCGACGATCCTGCCGGTGTCCGCCTCCATCACCACGGCGGCGCCGGAGTCGGCCTCGTAGTTGCGGCCGGTGACCTCGTCGAAGGTGCCGCGCGCGGTGGTGATCATCGTGTTCAGCTGCTTCTCCACCACGGCCTGGACCTTCGCGTCGATCGAGGTCACCAGCGTGTCCCCCGGCTGCGCGGCGGTCGCGTCGACGTCGCCGAGGACCTGTCCCTTGGAGTTGACCGCGACCCGCTGGTAGCCGGGCTGGCCCCGCAGCCACGCGTCGTAGGTCTTCTCGACCCCGGCCCGTCCGACCACCGAGGCGCCGTTGACCGAGCTGTCCTCGGCGTCCTCGGCCGCCTCCAGCTCGTCGGAGGTGATCGGGCTCAGGTAGCCGAGCAGGTGGGCGGCGTTGATCCCGAACGGCGACGGATACTCCCGCACGCTCTGCTGCTCCACGAGGACCCCGGGAAAGTCCTCGGGCTGCTCGGAGATGCGCAGCGCCTGCTGCTCGGTGACGTTCTCGGCGACCGGCACCGGCTGGTAGGGCGAGCCGTTCCAGCACGTGCCCGGCACCGCGCCGTCGGTGCCGCACAGCGCCAGCTTGCGCTCGATCGCGGCGGGCTCCAGGTCCAGCACGTCGGCGGTACGACGCAGCAGCTTGCGCCGCTGCCCGTCGTCGAACCGGCCGAGCAGCGTGGTGTCGATGGAGACCACCCAGACCAGGCGGTTGGTGACCAGGGGTCGGCCCTGGGAGTCGACCACCAGCCCGCGCTGCGGCTGCACCACCACGTCGCGGATCGACTGGGAGGCCGCCTGCCCCTGGTAGTCCTCCCCGGAGATCACCTGCAGGAAGTACAGCCGGGCGCCGAGGGTGGCGAGCAGCGAGAAGACGAGCGCCTGGAGGACGATCAGGCGCATCCGGCTGCGGCGGGAGGTCGTGGCGCTCACTGCACCGTCCGTCGGAGGTTGGCGGCGCGCTCGCTGCCCCAGCCGGGCGAGACCCGGCCCGGCGGCGCGGTGCCCATCCGTGCCACCGCGCGGTGGGCCGCGAAGAGCAGCGGCACCACCACGAGCGCGGCGACCAGGTCCAGCGCGATCGACATCAGCACCACCGGGAGCAGGTCGGAGAAGGGCATCGAGGGGTCCCGGAGCAGGACGCCGCTCAGCGCGTAGATCGAGGTGCCGAGGAAGGAGCCGCCAATCACCGCGACCAGCGCGACCCACCAGTTCGGCCGGGTCTCCTCGCCGCCCTCGTGGTCGTGGCTGAGCCGCCCGACCACGTAGCCGACGACCGCGAAGGCCAGCGCCCAGCGGCCGGCCAGGTGGTCCGCCGGCGGCGCCAGGTCGAGCAGGAGACCTGCGGAGAGTCCGGTGAGGGTGGCGAACCGCGGGTCGGTGGTCAGTGCGGTGGCCACCACCACGAGCAGCAGCAGGTCCGGGACCAGGCCCAGTCCCGCGTCCGGCCAACCCAGCCGGGGCAGCACGGTGGTCTGCAGCAGCAGCGCGAGCAGCACCGCGACCGAGGTGACCACCAGACGGCGGGTGCCCTTCATCGCTCTCCCCCGATCCGGGCCGAGCCGTCGGCCTCGATCACCCGCGGCTGGGTGCCCGACGGGACCACCACGCCGACCAGGTCGAGCGCGGTGAAGTCGACCGCCGGGTCGACCACGGCGCGATAGCTGGTCTCGCGGACCGACTCGAAGACCCGGGTGATGGTGCCGATCGGGACACCGGCCACGTAGGGCGCGCCACCCTCGCTCCCCCAGGTGAGCACCATCTGACCGGCCTCGGGCTGGACGGCCTCGTCGACCAGGTCCAGGTCGAGCGTCCCGTCGTCCTGGAGACCACCGGTGCCGCGCACGAAGCCGAGCTCGCCGTTGTCCCCGATCCGGCCGCCCACGGTGGAGCCCCGGTCGGTGATCAGCCGCACCGTGGCGGTGTGCCCGGTGACGGCGGTGATCCGACCGACCAGCCCCTCCGCCGCGACCACCGTCATGTCGGGGTGCAGGCCGGAGTCCGAACCAGCGTCGATGGTGACCGTGTCGGAGAAGGCGGCCGCCGGCCCGATCCCGATCACCCGCGCCGGCAGCAGGGCGTAGCCGGTGTCGCCGGCCATCGCGCGCAGCCCGTCGAGCTGGGCGATCCGGTCGTCGTCGTATCCGGCCTTGGCGAGCTGTTGGGTCAGCGCGGCGTTCTCGTCCTCCAGCCCCTGGACGCGCTCGCGCAGCTGCTGGTTGCCCTGCAGCGCGCCGGGCAGTCCGACCACCGGGCCGACCACGGTGTTCACCGCCGCCTGCATCGGGCCGACCACCTCGCCGACGACACGACGGACCGGCTCCACCGGTGAGCTGTCGCCGCCGGCCTTGTCGACCACCATCAGCGTGACGCAGCCGAGGACGACCGCGGCGACCAGGGACCGGGACGGGCCGGATCGGCGCTGCCGCTCACGGCTGGAGGCGCTGCGTCGTACCGGGTCGCCGGCGCCGCGCAGCCCGGAGACGGCGCCCTCGCTGAGGCGGTCCGGCCGACGCGGCGGCATCGTGTCGAGCGTCATCAGAACCGCCGCGGGTTGGTCACCAGCACCTGCTGCAGGGCCTCGAACTCCTCCACGCAGCGGCCCGCGCCGAGGGCGACCGAGACCAGCGGATCCTCGGCCACGTGGACGGGCATCCCGGTCTCGTGGCGGATCCGTTCGTCGAGGCCGACCAGCAGCGCACCGCCGCCGGTGAGCACGATGCCGCGGTCCATGATGTCGCCGGCGAGCTCGGGAGGGGTCTGGTCCAGGGTCACCCGGACCGCGTCCACGATGTCGTTGAGCGGCTCCTCCAGCGCGTGGCGGATCTCGGCGGAGGTCACCTCGACGGTACGCGGCAGGCCACTGACCATGTCGCGCCCGCGGATCTCGCCGTTGGACTCACCCGAGCGCGGGAACGCGGAGCCGAGGCTGATCTTGACCTGCTCGGCGGTGCGATCGCCGAGCATCAGGCCGTGCTCCTTCTTCATCCAGGCGACGATCGCGGCGTCCAGGTCGTCGCCGGCGGTGCGGATCGAGAGGGAGGTGACGATGCCGCCGAGGGAGATGACGGCGACCTCGGTGGTGCCGCCGCCGACGTCGACGATCATGTTGCCGGTGGCCTCGTGGACCGGCAGCCCGGCCCCGATCGCGGCTGCCATCGGCTCCTCGACGACGTACACGCGGCGGGCGCCGGCCTGGTAGCCGGCCTCCTTGACCGCACGCTGCTCGACCGGGGTGATCGAGGACGGCACGCAGATGACCATCCGCGGCTTGGCGAAGTAGCGACGACGGTGCACGCGGGCGATGAACTGCCGCAGCATCTGCTCGGTCGCCTCGAAGTCGGCGATCACCCCGTCGCGCAGCGGGCGCAGCGCGGTGATGTTGTCCGGCGTGCGCCCCAGCATCTGCTTGGCCTCGTGCCCGACCGCGATCACCTCGCCGCTGGCCTCGTTGATCGCGACCACGCTCGGCTCGTCGAGCACGACCCCGCGGCGGCGCACGTAGACCAGCGTGTTGGCCGTGCCGAGGTCAACGGCCATGTCCCGACCGATGATGGAGTTCGCCCTCACGCGTCGCCTCGCAAGCCTCGCCGGATCCGGGGTGGATCCGATCGCACGCTCAGGGGAAGCCGACCCACCGGGTCAGGGCGGTCGGAGAGGCCGAGCGTGCGTGCGATCCGACGGCCTCCGGTTGCGAGGGTAGGAAAATCTGTGCGCCGCGCAGCGCAGACACGCCCGAGCGTCGGGGTCGCTTTCGGGTGGTGGCGGTGTGACGTGTGTGACTGGAGTGGTGTTTTGTCAGGTCGAAAGGGTGCGGGTTTCACCGGTCGACCGGTGAAACCCGCACGACACGCCGAGGCGCATCGGCGTGTCGTGCGGGTTTCAGCCGACAGGTTCCAGCACGTGGGGCTGGAGTGGCGTCAGAGGTTCGGGAACCAGAGCGCGATCTCGCGCTCCGCGGACTCCGGGGAGTCCGACCCGTGCACCAGGTTCTCGCGGTTGGACAGCGAGAGATCGCCTCGGATGGTCCCGGGCGCGGCCTTCCGGCCGTCGGTGGCGCCGTTGAGCGCACGGACCACCTCGATCGCCTCGTCGCCCTCCACCACCAGTGCGACCATCGGACCGCTGGTCACGAACGCCCGCAGCGGCGGGTAGAAGTCCCGCTCCACGTGCTCGGCGTAGTGGGCGTCGGCCTGCGCCGCGTCGATGGTGCGCAGTTCCATGGCGACCAGGCTCAGACCCTTGGCCTCGAACCGGGACAGCACCTCGCCGACGAGTCCGCGGCGGACGGCATCGGGCTTGAGCAGGACCAGAGTGCGTTGGCTCACCCTCCGAGGCTATCCGGTACGACGCCCGCCACCGCATCCGCCCGACCGCCCGACCGCCCGACCGCCCGACCGCCAGCAGCATCCGCCGGCCTCACCGTCGCCGCAGCGACCGGGCGATGACGTCGTTGGCCGAGCGCTGGAACGCGCTGACGATCGCGTCCAGGGTCAGCTGTCGCAGTACGGAGAGGTCCTGCTCGACCTTCTCCGCCTGGTCGCGGGACAACTCGTGGGCACGCAGCGGGCCGATCACGTCCTCGCGCAGCACGTCGGTGAGCTCCTCGGCCAGCGCCTCCATGTGGCGCACGATCGCGTCGTTGGCCGCGCGCACACCGGCCACCGGGATGCCGAGGTCGAGCAGCTTGACCGTCACGTCGAAGCCGTGGACGGGGGTGAGTCGCGGACCGCGATCGCTCTCGGTTCGCCGGATCATCCCCAGCTCCTCGGCGAGGGCGAGCTCCTCGTCGGTGAAACGGCGTCCGGAGTGCTGCTCGAGCTGGCGGCGGGTCAGGTTCTCCGGTCCGCCCAGGGTCCAGGAGGTGAGCATGGCCCGCTGCACCGCCAGGTCCTCCATCCGCGCACCGGCCGGCAGGGAGGTCAGATAGCCCTCGATCGCCTGGAGCGTGAAGCCGTGCTCCTGGAGTGCGCGGATCATCTCCAGCCGCGCCAGGTGGTCGCGGCCGTACCAGGCCATCCGGCCGCGCCGCTGCGGCGGCGGTATCAGCCCGAGACTCGCGTAGTAGCGCGCGGTCCGGACGGTGAGCCCGGCCGCCGCGGAGAGGTCGTCGATGCTCATCGAGTACGCCTCGGCGGGCTCCTCCGCACCGTCCCGAGGAGCCTCGCCCTCCGGATCGATCCGCGGAACTGCGCTCATGACTGTCACAGTACGGCTGTCATCGAAAGCGACGCAACGTCACTTCCCAGCCTGTTCGACCGCACTTCGCACCGGAGGGTTGACGTAGGTCACATCCATGTAGACAGTTCCATTGTGACAGTTTCACTGTCACCAACTGCTTGCCGGATGCGTCCGAGCGCACCAACCCGGACCTGCCCCGAAGGGAGAGTCGCCGCGTGACTGCAGACGGCACCCGGACACTGCCTTCGGTCCTGGCCGGCGCACAGGCGCTGAGCTGGACCTGCGGGCGCTCTCGATCGAGGTGGAAGCGGCCTTGACCGTCCTGGAGGACCTGGAGCCAACGCCGACCGACCCGCCGAGCGGCACCCAGGCCCGTGGCTCCCGGAACGTGCCGGACCAGGGCTGACCCCACCTACCTCCCGAAGACCCCCATCACCTGAGAGGAACCACGATGACCGACACCCTCGAGCTGCGTGACGAGATCGAGCAGAGCATCGCCGGACTGACCATGCCGGCGGCCTTCGCGCGGACCGTCGCCGACCGCGGCGACAGCCCCGCCTACTCCGACAAGATCGGGATCGACGTGCCACCCGGGGGCTATGCGCCCGGGTGGCGCACGATCACCTGGTCCGAGCTCGGCGAGCGCGCCCACGACGGGGCCGCCGCTCTCGTGGCGGCGGGCGTCAACGCCGGCGACCGGGTCGCCATCATGGCGAGCAACCGGATCGAGCACGTGGTCGCCGACCTCGCCGCGATGAACGCCGGCGCGGTCTCCATGTCGGTCTACAACACCCTCTCCGCGGAGCAGGTCGCCTTCGTCGCGGGCCACGCCGAGCCGACCGTCGTGGTGCTCGAGACCGAGGACCACCTGGCTCGCTGGACCACGGCGCTCGCCGACTCGACGAGCATCCGGACGGTGGTGCTGATCGACGCCCCGGTACCGGCCGGCGACAGCCGGTTCGTCGGCTGGGAGGAGTTCCTGGCCGGCGGAGCCGAGCACCGCGCCGCCGATCCGGAGGCGGTGCCGCAGCGGATCGCGGCGATCACCCCGACCGATCCGCTGACGATCCTCTACACCTCCGGCACCACCGGGAACCCGAAGGGCGTGGTGCTCAGTCACCACGCGGTGCTCTACGAGTGCATGTGCTCGCTGCGGGTCGCCTCCCCCGGCCAGGACAACGTCTTCATCTCCTACCTCCCCTTCGCGCACATCGCCGAGCGGACGCTAGGCATGTACATCCCGCAGATCCACGGCGCCGAGATCCACCTGATCGCGGACCCGTCGCTGCTGCTGGGCGCGCTGGGCGAGGTCCGTCCGACACGGTTCTTCGGGGTCCCCCGGGTCTGGGAGAAGATCAAGACGGGCGTCTCGGCCAAGCTGGCCGCCGAGACCGACCCGGAGAAGCGGGCCCAGGTGGAGCAGACGATGGCGGTCGGCCTGGAGTACGTCGAGGCGCAGCAGTACGGCGAGACCCCCTCGGCCGAGCTGACCGCGCGGTTCGAGGCGGTCGACGGTGCTCTCCTCGGCTTCCTGCGCGCGCTCTTGGGTCTGGACCGGTGCGAGTGGGCGGCCTCCGCCGCCGCCCCCATGCCGCTGGAGGTGGCCCGGTTCTTCGCCGGCCTCGGGATGCGCATCTACGACGTGTACGGGATGACCGAGACCTGCGCCGCGGTGACCGCGTGCGGGCCCGACCAGTTCCGGCTCGGCACCGTGGGCCGCGCCCTTCCCGGGATCGAGGTCACGCTGGCCGAGGACGGGGAGATCCTGGCCCGGGGCCCGGTGACCTCGGACGGCTACTACCGCCAGGAGGACGCCACCCGCGCGCTGATCGACGCGGACCGCTGGGTGCACACCGGTGACATCGGGGAGATCGACGAGGACGGCTTCGTCAAGGTGGTCGACCGCAAGAAGGAGATGATCATCACCTCTTCGGGCAAGAACATCGCCCCGTCCAACATCGAGAACCGGCTCAAGGAGTCGCCGATCATCGGCCAC
Organism: Nocardioides sambongensis; assembly: GCF_006494815.1. Lineage (NCBI taxonomy): Bacteria > Bacillati > Actinomycetota > Actinomycetes > Propionibacteriales > Nocardioidaceae > Nocardioides > Nocardioides sambongensis. The sequence goes on along the minus strand of NZ_CP041091.1, from coordinate 399,604 downwards.
GCGCTGGTCTACGGCGAAGGACGGCCCTACGTGGTGGCCGTGCTGACCCTGGACCCGGAGATCGCTCCCCTGGTGGCCGGCCGGGCGGGGGTGGACGCCGACACGGCCAGCGACCTGACCGCGCTTGCCCAGCACCCCGCCATGCTCGCCATGGCGCAGCAGGCGGTGGACGCGGCCAACGAGCGGCTCTCCCGCCCGGAGCAGGTGAAGTCCTTCCGGCTGCTGCCCGTCGAGTGGACCGCGGAGTCCGAGGAGCTCACCCCGACTCTCAAGCTCAAGCGCCGGGTGGTGCACCGCAAGTACGCCGACGTGCTGGACGAGCTGTACGGATGACGGTTTCGCCCTGGAACCACCGGCTCCACCTCGGCGTGCGTCCTGCCGGCACCAGTGGCCCGCCACGGCCCGGTCTCCGATGCCGGTTTCCGGCCACCGCTGAAGCTGCTCAGGGCGCTGCGGATGCGCTGACCGGCGCGGTGTGCGACTGCGTGGCGACCTCGGCGGCCAGCGCCGGCGCGAGGTCGCCACGGGCGCCGACGACGATCTGGGACAGGCCCAGCCATCCCGCCAACCGGCGGAGCTCCGCGGCGAGCTCCGCGGGAGTCGTCTCGGGGGCGCCCGGCTCCGCGAAGGCGGCGGGGACCAGCAGCCGGCCGGTGGCCCGGTCGGCCTTCAGGTCCACCCGACCGACGATGCGGTCCCCGAGCAGGAAGGGGAGCACGTAGTAGCCGTGCACCCGCTGCGGGGCGGGCACGTAGATCTCGATCCGGTAGTGGAAGTCGAAGAGGGCCTCGGTCCGGGACCGCTCCCAGACCACCGGGTCGAACGGGCTGAGCAGCGTCCGCGCGCCGATCCGGCGGGGCAGTCGCGCGTCGGCGTGCAGGTACGCCGGCCGCCTCCAGCCCTGCACCTCGACCGGCTGCAGCTCACCGGAGTCGACCAGCGTCCGGACCGCCACCGCGGACTCGTCGACGCGCATCCGGTAGTAGTCGGCCAGCTCCTTGACCCCGGCGACGCCGTGGCTGCGCGCGGCCCGGCGGATCAGCTCGACGTGCGCCTGCTCGGCGGTCAGCGGCGCCGCCGCGAGGTGCTCGGCCGGGATCACCCGCTCGGGGAGGTCGTAGATCACCTCGAACTGGGAGGTCCGGCCGGCGATGGCGAGGTCGCCGGTGCGGTAGAGGATGTCCAGCGCCTTGCGGGCGGCCGACCAGTTCCAGCCCCAGTGGTCGCGGCTGCGCGGCGCGCCGTCGTCGAGGGCGCTGGCGGGCAGCCCGCCCCGGTCCGCGATGACCGCGAAGAGCTCTTCCTTGAGGCGGTGGTCGACGTCGCGCCACCAGCCGTAGTTCTGCTCCCGGTAGCGCTCCATCCGGAACCGCATCACCGGCCACAGCTCGACCGGCATCAGTGCCTGGACGTGGGCCCAGTACTCCACCAGCCGGCGGGGACGCCGCTGCGCCGCGCGTCGCAGCAGGTCCGGGGCGTAGGGACCCATCCGGGCGTAGAGCGGCATGTAGTGGGCGCGCTGCAGCACGTTGACACTGTCGACCTGCAGCACCCCGGTGCGGGTCAGCGCGCGGTCCAGCGTCCGCATCGTCGGCGCCGCGTGCGGCGCGTCGGCGAAACCCTGCGCGGCGAGGGCGATGCGGCGGGCCTGGGCGAGCGAGAGCGACTGCACGGCTCCCAGCCTAGGAAGCCGCACCGACGGTGGGCGGCGGTGGAGCCCGGTCAGTCGATCTCGACCAGCTTGGCGCGGACGGCGTACATGACGGCCTCCATCCGCGAGTGCAGCTGCAGCTTCTCCAGCATGTTGCGCACGTGGTTCTTCACCGTGTTCTCGCTGATCGCGAGGTGGTGGGCGACCTCCCGGTTGCTCATCCCCTTCGCCACCAGCCGGAGCACCTCCAGCTCGCGCTCGGTCAGCTTGAGCGCGGGTGCATGGACCTGCTCCGGCTCGGACATGGTCTTGAACTCGGTGATCAGCTTGGCCGCCATCGACGGGCTGATCAGGGACTGGCCGTCGGCGACCACCCGGATCCCCTGCGCGACCTCCTCGATCGAGGAGTCCTTGAGCAGGTAGCCGGAGGCGCCGCTCTTGACCGCCTCGTAGAGGTCGCTCTCCTCGTCGGAGACGGTCAGCATCACGATCTTGGTGGTCGGCACGGCCTCCTTGATCTTCAGGCAGGACTCGATGCCGGACTGCTTGGGCATCCGCACGTCGAGCAGCACCACGTCGGGGACGGTGCTGACGGCGAGCTCCACACCGCGAACGCCGTCGTCTGCCTCGCCGACCACCTGGATGCCGGGCTCGATGCCCAGCAGCATCGTCAGTCCTCGGCGGAAGAGCTCCTGGTCGTCCACGACCAGGACTCGGACCGGCTCACCCGGTGAGGTGACCGGACCGCCGCCTGCCGGAGGGGTGCCGTTCGTCACCCCGGCATCATGGCACGTCCCTCCGGCGGCGGAGCATCCAGGCTCAGCTTGGATTCACCGATGGTCGGCGTAGCGAGCGTCACCAGACGGGTGCGCTGGCAAGGAATCCGGCGCGAAGGCGGGCTGGATGCCCGTCGAGCGTCGGTGACGCGGCCAGGGCGCCCGGATGGGGGCGCGCAGCAGCCGAGAATCGGTGAATCCAAGCTCAGCCCTCCCCGGTGCCGAGGTCGAGCGAGATCACTCCGTAGTCGTAGCCGCGGCGACGGTAGACCACCGCCGGGCGCTCACTCTCCTTGTCCACGAACAGGTAGAAGTCGTGGCCGACGAGCTCCATCTCGTAGAGGGCCTGGTCGAGCGTCATCGCGCTGGCGGTGTGGGTCTTCTCCCGGACCACGAGCGGGCCGTCCCCGGTGACCGTGATCGGGCCGACCTGGCGCTCCTCCACCGCGACGGTCTCCTGCGCGCCGGAGGAGTTGACCAGCTCTTCGACCCGGTCCGGGGAGAGCGTCTGCCCCATCGAGACGGGCCCCTTGCGACCGCGGTGGATCCGACGGCGATCGGCGGCCCGACGCATCTGCGCGGCCATCTTGTCCAGGGCGAGGTCGAGCGCGGCCATCTTGTCGTCGGCGGCGGCCTCGGCCCGGATCACCGGGCCCTTGGAGTAGGCGGTCAGCTCCATCCGTACCGCGCGATCGTGTTGTCGCGGGTTCGACTCGCACTCGACCTCGACGTGCACGCGCATGATCCGGTGATCGTGCTTCTCGAGCTTTGCCAGCTTCTCAGCGGCATGTTCGCGGAAGCGCTCCGAGATCTCGCAGTGCCGTCCGGTGACCACAACGTCCATCAGTGACCTCCATGTGTTGGGTTGATGGGCTTACTTCGACGCGCACGTCTCGGTGCGCGACATCGGGGAGCTCGATGGTCGCGGCGCGACCGGGAGAGCGGAGCGGTCGTCGGCCGAGGCCGACGGCGGCGACGCGCCGCAGGGCGGCGCAGGGGGTGGAGTCCGTTCGGCCGACCTGGTCTTCTCCCCCACACCCGCCTGCTGAGGGGTTCGCAGCTTGTTGCCACTACTGCCCTTCTCCCGGAGGCGGCCGTATCTGACGGCCGTTCCGAGGCAGGGCTTACGACTAAGCCGCACCGTGATCACCGCGACCGAACCGGGGTTCGGCAGCGGCTTACGTGGACCGTTTCGCCTGCGACTGGCATCGGCTAACCGCTCCGACCGCGGCTCTCCGCGCACCGGAGTGGCGCAACCACGGACCCGAACGGACTCCATGCACAGACGTTAGTCCGTGGCACGCCGCGACGAAAGGCTCTGGCCACATCCAGGTCACCTTCATGGCGGGCTCTCAGGCAACTGCCCGGTGCGACCGCTGTCGCCCGGCCCGCGGGGACGGCGGCGCCGGGTGGCGGCGACGACGGCGACGGCGTGCACGGCGACCCCGCTGGCCTCGAGTGCCCGCTGCGCCTCGCGGGCCGTCGCACCGGTGGTGAGCACGTCGTCGCAGATCACCGCGCGTCCGGCGCGGACCGGGAGGCGGCGCAGGCGAGCGGTGCAGGCCATCGACCCGGCGAGGTTCGCGCTGCGCTCCCGTGCCCCCAGCCCGGCCTGGTCGGCCACCCCCGGACGGGAGCGGAGCAGGGGTGCCAGGTGAGCCGGCCGGCCCTGCGCGCGGAGCCGGCCGACCACCCCACGCACCATCCGGGTGATCGGGTCGTAGCCGCGCGCCCGGATCACCGCGGGACGCGACGGCACCGGGACCAGGAGCACCGGGTCCGCGTCTCCGACGTCGGCGGTGGAGGCCAGCACCGACACGGTCAGCAGCAGGCTCAGCGGGCGGCACAGGGCGACCACCTGCTCCTCCTTGTGGGCCAGCAGCATCGACCGCAGCAGGTCCCCGTAGGCACCGGCCGCCCAGGGCGTGACCAGACCGGCCGGGGTCGGGCTGGGCCACGCCGGCTCGGCCGCCTCGGGCAGGGTGCACCGACAGGCCCGGCACAGGGTGCGGCCCGGTGCGGCGCAGCCGACGCAGGCGGAGCCGAGCAGCAGGTCGCTCCAGGCGTCGACGAGAGCGGGTCGGGGCGGCGGCGCGAGCGGCATGGGACCAGTGCACCCCGGTGCCCCGGGGCACCGCCGGCCGCCGATGGCGCTCTGGGGAGCACCGCGCTCCTCCCCAGCCTCCGGGAGGGTTCCGGGCGCGCCTGCCGCAGCGTCCTCGCCGGCTCCAGGTCAGCCGGCGTACCCGAGCTGGGTCACCGGGATGTTGAGCGCGTCGGTGCCGCGGGTGCGGACGTCGACGAGGCTGTCGGCGAGCACGGCGAAGGTGGGCTGGTTCTCGTCGACCGGACCGGCCAGCCCGAGCACCCGGCCGCTGACGATCGTGGAGAGGGTGTCCACGCCGACCTCGGCGCCGTCGGACGGGACGATGTCGACCTCGAAGAGGCTGCCGGGGCGGGCGGGGACGAGTCCGGCGATCCGGTTCCGGGTGCTCCAGGCGATGGAGACGATGCGACGACCGGCGATCCCGGGGTCGATCGTCGTGGACTGCAACGCGCGCTGGGCCGCACCACCGGCACCGAGCACGATCCGGACGCTCAGGATCGCGTCACCTCCGCTCGGTCGACGTACGACGGCGATGAGCCGGGTGCCGTCCCGCGACGCCAGGATCTGGCTGACGTCGCGCCCGGTCATCCCCGGGATCCGTACCTGCTCCGTGCGGCCGTTCCACACCCGCCAGAGCACCGCGCCGCCGGGGCGGCGGTCCAGCAGCCACACGCCGCCGGCCACGTCCCAGGTCGGTCGGGCGAGATCGACCCCGGTCAGCACCTCGTCGACGTCGGCAGGCTCGCCGGTGTCGGAGGCGACGATGCTGCTGCGCAGCGCCGTCGTACCGTCGCCGGTGATGCCGATGGCCTGGCTGCCGTCCGGCGCGACCCCGACCGAGCGCATCTGGTAGCGCCCCGTCCCGAACGGGCCGTCGACGGGGCCGAGGTCCGCGGGGGCACCGGTGACCACGCGGCCGCGGTGCAGGCCGTAGAGCGCCGTGGAGATACCCGCGCCCTTCGGGTCGAAGCGGGCCCCGGCCTGCACCGAGTGCAGGGTGGCTCCGCCCGGCACCCGGATGTCCTCACCGTCCATCCGGATCCGGAACGCAGTGATGTCCGGGGCCTGGCGCAGCGTCCAGGCCATCTGCGCGACCATCAGCTCGGCCTCCGCGGTGGAGGGCCGGGGGGCCTCGCCGATCATGTTGATCTCGGCCACCCCGGACTCCGAGACGGGGACCGAGAGACCGATCGAGACGTCTTCCGGCATGAAGCTGCGCACCACGTCGCGCAGCCCCGCGGGCGGTCCGCTCAGCAGAGCGCTGACCAGGCTGGTCGCCAACTGGTCCCCCTGCGGCAGGAAGACCGGCTCGGGGACCAGGGTCTGGGCGTTGGGCGTGAAGTAATAGAGGGACACCTGCTGGAACCGCTGCTGGAACCAGCCGGCCGGGACCACGAGGGCGTCGGGCGGCGCGGCGATCCGGAACTCGCCGTCCTCGATCGCCATCGGGAAGCGCAGGGTCTGGTCCCGCCGGGGAAGGGCGCCACGCCACGAGCCGACCTCGTCGATCAGGTCGGCCCCGGTCAGCTCGACGGTCACCTCGACGCCGGCCTGCTGCGGTGGCTGGGCGTCGGAGTAGACCACCGTCGAGGTCTCCGGGCTCCACACGTCGGCGGCGTCCGCGGTCAGGTACTCCTTGGCGACGGAGGTCTGGATCGGCCACGCGGTCATCGCGTCGAGGAACCCGGTCACCACCTGGAGCCGTGAGGCACCCTCGACCGGCGGGCGGGCGTCGATGTCCAGTGCCTGCTGGGTGTCCTGCTCGACGTCGGCGTCCTCGGTCACGATCGGCCCGTCCTCGGGCAGCCCTACGCAGCCGGCGAGACCGAGGGCGAGGACCAGGCCGCCGAGCGCCAGCAGTCGCCGGAGGCGTCCTCGTCCCCGGGCCCCCTGCGGGCCGGTACGCCGATCGGGTCGCCGGTCAGGTCGCGTCATCGTCATCGCGCGGCCTCCTCTCCCAGGTCGGCGGGGCGAGCAGGAGTGCCTCGTCCGCGGTCAGCGACGAGGCCTCGGTCGGCTCCCCCTCCGGCAGCGGCGGTGCGTCGTCGGGGGTGAGCCCGAGCGGGGAGTAGGTGAGCAGGCCGCCGGCGGTCCGGGGGACGGTGAGGCGGAACTGTGCCCCGGCTCCCGGTCGGCCCCAGGCCTGCAGCCAGCCGCCGTGCAGGTGGGCGTCCTCCAAGGAGATGGCCAGTCCGAGGCCGGTGCCGCCGCTGGTCCGGGCGCGGGCGGGGTCGGAGCGCCAGAACCGGTTGAACACCATCGCCGCGTCCCCCGGTGCGAAGCCGACGCCGTAGTCACGCACGGTCACCGCCGCGGCATGCTCGTCACCGACCAGGGCGACCCGGACCGGGTGGTCGGCGTCGTCGGGCTCGGCGTGGTCGATCGCGTTGGTCACCAGGTTGCGCAGGATCCGCTCCACCCGTCGTACGTCGACCTCGGCCCGGACCGCGCCGTCCGGCGCCTCCACCTCGACCCGCAGGCCGCGGCTCTCGGCCAGCGGCCGGCACGCGTCGGCCACGCGGTGGGCGAGGTCGACGAGGTTGGCGTCCTCGGTCTCCAGCATGGCGGCGCCGGCGTCGAACCTGCTGATCTCGAGCAGGTCCACCAGCAGGCTCTCGAACCGGTCGAGCTCGTCCTGGAGCAGCTCGGCCGCACGGGCGGTGGTCACGTCGAAGCCGTCGCGGGCGTCGTGCAGCACGTCGCCGGCCATCCGGACCGTGGTCAGGGGCGTGCGCAGCTCGTGGGAGACGTCGGAGACGAACCGTCGCTGCACCCAGCTGAGCTCCTCGAGCTGGCGGATCTGCCGCTGCAGGTTGGTGGCCATCTGGTTGAACGAGTAGGCCAGGCGGGCAAGGTCGTCCTCGCCGGTGACCCGCAGCCGCTCCTGGAGTCGGCCGGCGGCCAGCCGCTCGGCGACCTTGCGCGCCATCCGGACCGGCGTCACGACCTGCCGGGTGACCAGCCAGGTGATGCCGCCGACGAGCAGGATCATCACTCCGGCCGCGGTCAGCAGGGCCCGGGTGACCAGGCCGAGGGTGTCCTCCTCCTCCTCCTCGAGCGGGAAGAGGTAGTACAGCGTGTAGGTCTGGCCGTCGGAGGGCAGCTGCACCTGGGAGCCCACGGCGATGCCGGGCTCCACGTGCCGCTCGCCCTCGCTGTCGAGGCGCTCGATCGTGGTGTAGGTCCAGGCGGTGTCCTGGTTGACGGCGTCGAAGTGGGCCTCGAGGTCGGAGGGGATGCTGTCCAGGTCGAGCCCGCTGCTGTAGAGCGTGCCGCCCTCGGCGAGGTCGAGTCCGTCACCGACCGGTCCCCCGAGGGCCACGTAGTAGCCCCGGCTGGCTCCACGCTCCACGATCGGGTCGACCAGGTCGCGCTGCTGGCGGGAGACGTTGACCTCGGTCCCGGACGCCGCGTTGAGCCGGTCCTCGGCATCGGCGGTCTCCGCGTCGACCTCGCCGAGGACGACGTCGACGCGGTGCTCGAGCAGCCCGTCGCGCACCTGCTGCAGCAGGAACCAGCCGACCGCGCCGACCGCCAGCGTGGAGAGCAGCATGGTGGTCACGACGACCCGGGCCTGGACCGAGCGTCGCCAGAACGTCAGGCCGCGGCGCAGCGTGGCGACCGCGCGCGATCCCATCCGGGGGCGCGTCGTACCGCACGTGGGGCGTTGCTGCCCGGATCGTCGCCGGCCCGGCTGAGCACCGCTAGCCCGAGCCGGCCTTGTAGCCGACACCGCGGACGGTCAGCACGATCTCCGGGTGCTCCGGATCGTGCTCGACCTTCGACCGCAGTCGCTGGACGTGCACGTTGACCAGCCGGGTGTCGGCGGCGTGCTGGTAGCCCCACACCTCCTCGAGGAGGACCTGGCGGGTGAACACCTGCCAGGGCCGGCGGGCCAGGCAGAGCAGCAGGTCGAACTCCAGGGGCGTCAGCGCGATCTCGGAGCCGTTGCGGGTCACCGAGTGCCCGGCGACGTCGATGACCAGGTCCTTGAGGGTGAGGCTCTCCGCCGCGACCGCGTCGGTACGACGCACGCGGGCCCGGATCCGCGCGATCAGCTCCTTCGGCTTGAACGGCTTGACCACGTAGTCGTCCGCGCCGGACTCCAGCCCGACCACCACGTCGACGGTGTCGCTCTTCGCCGTCAGCATCACGATCGGTACGCCGGACTCGGCCCGGATCTCCTTGCACACGTCGATCCCGTCCCGCCCGGGCAGCATCAGGTCCAGCAGCACCAGGTCGGGCCGGTAGTCGCGGAACTCCGCGAGGGCCAGATCACCGCGTGCGCAGACCCGCGAGTCGAACCCCTCCTGGCGCAGCACGATGCCGAGCATCTCGGCCAGCGGCGCGTCGTCGTCGACCACCAGCACCCGACCCTTGGTCGGGAAGGTGGCAGCGGCGGGTTGGCTCATGCCCACCATCTTGCCAAAGGACGCACGTCACACCGGTCATCGGCGGGGTGTTCCTTGCGTCGCGACCCTCCGGTGTGAGAGTGCAGTGCCCCCTTCCCCCGGCCCACACTCCCCGGCCGCAGGGATCACCCCGGCCCGCAGACCTCAACCGCGAGCGAACTGAGCGACATCGCTCGCGCCCCCAACCCCCACCCGTCTGCCACCGCGAGGAACGCGCCGAGGCGAACGCAGGAAGCGAGGAACGAGCGACCGGAGCGAGCCGAGAAGCTTCCTCGCGCGCAGACGCCGCAGGCCGCCAGGAAACCCGACGGCCTGCCAACGTCGACCGAGCGGCCGGCAGCGTGTCAAGCGAAGCGCCGACACGCTCGGCCCATCCAACCCCACCCCGTCTGCCACCGCGAGGAACGCGCCGAGGCGAACGCAGGAAGCGAGGAACGAGCGACCGGAGCGAGCCGAGAAGCTTCCTCGCGCGCAGACGCCGCAGGCCGCCAGGAAACCCGACGGCCTGCCAACGTCAACTGCGCGGCCGGCAGCGTGTCAAGCGAAGCGCCGACACGCTCGGCCCATCCAACTCAGTATCGGTAGTGGTCGGACTTGAACGGACCCTCGACCGGGACGCCGAGGTAGTCGGCCTGCTCCTGGGACAGCGTGGTCAGCTCGACGCCGAGCGCGTCGAGGTGGAGGCGGGCGACCTCCTCGTCGAGGTGCTTGGGCAGCACGTAGACGCCGACCGGGTACTCCTCGGGCTTGGTGAAGAGCTCGATCTGGGCCAGCACCTGGTTGGTGAAGGAGTTCGACATCACGAACGAGGGATGGCCGGTGGCGTTGCCGAGGTTCAGCAGGCGCCCCTCGGAGAGCACGATGACCTTCTTCCCATCGGCAAAGATCCACTGGTGGACCTGGGGCTTGATCTCGTCCTTGACGATGCCGGGGATCTTGGCCAGCCCGGCCATGTTGATCTCGTTGTCGAAGTGGCCGATGTTGCCGACGATGGCCTGGTTCTTCATCTTCTCGAAGTGCTCGACCCGGATGATGTCGAAGTTGCCGGTGGTGGTGATGAAGATGTCCGCGGTCTCCACGACCGACTCCAGGCGGCGGACCTCGAAGCCGTCCATCGCGGCCTGCAGCGCGCAGATCGGGTCGATCTCGGTGACGATGACCCGGGCGCCCTGGCCCGCAGCGACTCCGCGCAGCCCTTGCCGACGTCGCCGTAGCCGCAGACGACGGCGACCTTGCCGCCGATCATCACGTCGGTGGCGCGGTTGATGCCGTCGATCAGGCTGTGCCGGCAGCCGTACTTGTTGTCGAACTTGGACTTGGTGACCGAGTCGTTGACGTTGATCGCCGGGAAGAGCAGCGAGCCCTCCTTGAAGCGGTCGTAGAGGCGCAGCACACCGGTGGTGGTCTCCTCCGAGACGCCCTTGATGCCGCTGGCGATGTTGGTCCAGCGCGTCGGGTCGTCGTCCAGCGAGCGGGCCAGGACGCGCAGCACCTCCTTGTACTCCTCGTTGTCGGTGGAGTCCCGGCCGGGCACCGCGCCGGCCTTCTCGAACTCGACACCCTTGTGCACGAGCAGGGTGATGTCGCCGCCGTCGTCGAGCAGCATGTTGGGGCCGACCGGGTTGCCGGCCTCGTCGGTGAAGTCGAAGACCTTCTCCGCCAGGTCCCAGTACTCGGCCAGGGTCTCGCCCTTCCAGGCGAAGACCGGCGTGCCGGCGGGGGCGTCGACGGTGCCGTCGCGGCCGACCACGATCGCGGCGGCCGCGTGGTCCTGGGTGGAGAAGATGTTGCAGGAGGCCCAGCGCACGTCGGCGCCGAGGGCGACCAGCGTCTCGATCAGCACACCGGTCTGGATGGTCATGTGCAGCGAGCCGGCGATCCGGGCGCCGGTCAGCGGCTTGGTGTCGCCGTACCGCTCGCGCAGCGCCATCAGGCCGGGCATCTCGTGCTCGGCGAGGGTGAGCTCCTTGCGGCCGTACTCGGCCAGGCTCAGGTCAGCAATGGAGTGGTCCATGAATGTGTCGTCCTCGAGACTCGTGAACGGTGTCCTGCGGCGCATCTGCGCTCCTTCGGGATCTCCCGCGCATGACCCGGCCCACACTACAAGCGCGGCGGGGGCGTCGCTCAATCCCGGTGGCGGGCGAGCGGCGGTGGATCAGCTCAGGTCGCGATAGTGCGTGAGCAGCTTGGTGAGCACGGTGACGGCGCTCTGCAGCTCGTCGAGGTGCACCGGGTCCAGCGCGGTCAGCATCTGCTTGATCTCGGTGCTGGAGACTCCGACCGTCCGAGGCAGGTACATCACCTCGCAGTGCTCCTCGAGGTGGTCGAACTTGCCGCGCCAGTCGTCGCCCATCACGAACAGGTCGACGCCGTACTCGCGGATGTCGTCGGCCTTCTGTTCCCAGGACTCCTCGGGCACCACCAGGTCGACACCCCGGATCGCGCCGACGATCGCGGCCCGGTCCTCGTAGGAGACCACCGAGCGCTTGCCCTTGCCGGCGTTGAACTCGTCGGTGGAGACCCCGACGATGAGCCGGTCGCCGAGCCTGGCGAGGCGCTCGATCAGCCGCAGGTGACCGATGTGGAAAAGGTCGAAGGTGCCGTAGGTCAGGACCGTGCGGGACGCGCCCCGCTCCCCCGTGCTCACCTGCTGCTCCTCCGGTTCCACCTGGTGCCTCTGGTCTGTCCGCTCACGCCGGCGCCGCTGCGCCGGTCGGCCACTGTAGCCGGGGCGTCGCTCAGGAGCCCTGCGGCGCGCCCGGGGCGTCGGCCGCCGCGTCCTGCTGGTCACCGGAGCCGTGCCCGCCGCGCTTGGGCACGAAGTGCACCACGGTGGCCACCACGGCGCCGACCAGCAGGCCGACCAGGGCCGAGGCGGCCGTCTCCACCGTCCAGGCGAGGGCCGGCCCCAGCACCGCCACGTGGACCGCGTCGTGGACCTGCTCGGAGAGGTGGTGCACCGCCTCGTACGGCGCCGTCCACCAGCCGACCTCGTCGAGGTTGACCAGCAGGATGTGACCGCCCACCCAGAGCATCGCCACGGTGCCGATCACGGTGATCGCGGCGAGCAGCTTCGGCATGCCGGCGACCATGCCGCGGCCGACCCGCTGGGAGAGCGGGGAGTCGCGCTGCGCCAGCGCCAGCCCGGCGTCGTCCATCTTCACGATCAGGGCGACCACGCCATAGACCACGGCGGTGATCACCAGCGCGACCACGACCATGATCGCCAGCTGGGCCCAGAAGGACTCGTCGGCGACGGTGTTCAGCGCGATCACCATGATCTCGGCGGAGAGGATCAGGTCGGTGCGAACGGCACCGGAGATCATCGACTTCTCCGCCTCGGGCCCCCGTTCCACGGCGGGCTCGTCGCCGTGGCCGTGCCCGGAGACCTTCGCCCAGATCTTCTCCGCGCCCTCGAAGGCGAGGTAGGTGCCGCCGGCCATCAGGATGATCGGGAGCGCGTCGGGCAGCAGTGCGTTGAGCAGCAGCGCGACCGGGAGGATGATCAGCAGCTTGTTGCGGACCGACCCGATGGCGATCTGCTTGATGATCGGCAGCTCCCGCTCGGCGGCGACGCCCTGGACGTACTGCGGGGTCACCGCGGTGTCGTCGATGACGACGCCCGCCGCCTTCGCCGACGCCCGGCCGGCCGCCGCGCCGACGTCGTCGACGGAGGCCGCGGCCAGCTTGGCGATCGCGGCGACGTCGTCCAGCAGCCCGAAGAGACCAGCGCTCATCGGGCGCCCCCGACGCGTGGCGCGCGGAAGGACCGCAGCGGGGCGAGCGCAGAACGCGGTGGGGTGGCCATGCGCGAAGGTTACCGGGCGGAGACCGCCTCGGCCCGAGCCTCCCCGTCCCGCTCCGGCTCCGCCGCCGGCGCGACGTCGGCGAGCTCCCCGCGCGCGGTGGTGCGGTGCAGACGCACCGCGTGGCGTACCCGCTCCTCGGCGGTGCCCAGCGGGTCCACCAGGTGCTGCAGGCGGCGCGCGAGCGGCGTCCACGCCAGCAGCAGGGCGAGGCCGGCCGCCCCGAGCGTGGTCAGCGCCAGGGCCAGGTTCTCGTGCTCGGCCGCCCAGGTCGGGAAGCCCGCGTAGAGCAGGCCCTTCACCACGAAGCCGTGGAAAAGGTAGACGATCAGGGTCCAGCGACCCATCTGCGTGAACCACCCGGTACGACGCGGCACCAGCGCCAGGAACGCGAACCCGCCGAGCATGCCGAGCCCCAGCAGGGTCGCGCGGGTCAGCAGCGCCTCGGACGTGGTGACGTCGAGCTCGCCGTACTGGGCGCGGTAGTAGAGCCACTCGGTCGCCGCCCACCGGTCCAGGTTCGCGGTGAAGAACCAGAAGCCCACGAACACCGCGACCGCGGCCATCGCCGGGACCCGGCCGCGCAGCCACTCCAACCGTGCCGGCGTCGCCTTCAGGCCGAGGACGAAGAACGGCAGCATGCCCAGCACCCGCGCCATGTCGAGGGTGTCCCCCGCCCACAGCCCCGCGGCGAGGCTGATCGCGACCGCGACGACCAGGCCGCCGGTCATCGGGCGGAACACCGGGGTGAGCAGCCGCCAGAAGAAGAGGGCCGCGAGGTACCACAACGGCCAGTGCGGGTCGGCGAAGAGATCCTCGAGCTGCTCGCCGCCGACGTAGACCCGGAACAGCGCCATCAGGCACTCGAAGATCACGTACGGGACCGCGACGGTGCGGACCAGCTGCCACATCCGCTCTCCGCTGTAGCCGAACCCGCGGGAGAGATAGCCGGTGACGAAGACGAAGGCCGGCATGTGCCAGAGGTAGAGGAAGTCGTAGAGGTGGCCCTCGACCTCGGGTCGCACGGGCAGCAGGGTCCACGCGTGCCCGATCACCACCAGGGTGACCAGGGCCATCTTCGCGTTGTCCCACCAGGGGTCGCGCGGCGTGGTCGGCGTCGACGCCGGCCGCCTCTCGGTTCGCTCTCCGGGCATCACTCCGGTCTACCGGTCGTTCCTGAGAGCGCCTTTCAGGAAGCCGTGGTGGGCGCGGCGTCGCGGGCGACCCGGAAGCCGAGGTTGCCGGTGGTGCTGTCGGGGGTGTTGGAGCTGCGGGCGTCCACCCGGTAGCGCCAGCAGTAGCTGTCGTGGCAGAGGTAGGACCCGCCCCGCATCACCCGGGCCTGGCCTGTGCCCGGCCCGCCGGGCGCGCTGACCGGCGAGGCCCGGTAGTAGCCGGGGTGGAACCAGTCCGCGCACCACTCCCACACGTTGCCGGTCATCTCGTGGAGGCCGTAGCCGTTCGGCCGGTAGCTGCCCACCGGGCAGGTGCCGACGAACCCGTCGTCACCGGTGTCCCGGCCCGGGAACGTGCCCTGGAAGACGTTCATCCGGTGCTCGCCCCCGGCTCCCGCTCGGCACCCCACGGGTAGTGCTGCTCGGCCAGGCCCCCGCGGGCGGCGCACTCCCACTCCGCCTCCGTCGGCAGCCGAGTGCCGCTCCAGGCGCAGTAGGCCTGGGCGTCCAGCCAGCTGACCTGGACCACCGGATGGTCCGGGCGTGCCTCGACGTCGCTCCAGGGCCCCTCCGGCGCACGCCACGAGGCCCCCTCGACGAGCCGCCACCACGGCGCCGCGGCGACCGCCTGGGTGGGCGGCGCGTCGTCGGGCAGCAGCCCGGCGAAGACGAACGAGTTGCCGAACTGCTCGGCCGTGGTCACGTGGCCGGTGGCCGCGACGAACGCCGCGAACTGTGCGTTCGTGACCGTGTGCACCGCCAGCTCGAAGCCGTCCAGCTCGACCGGGTGGGCCGGCCCCTCGCCGTCGGCCTGGTAACCGCGCGGGTCGTCGGTGCCCATGGTGAAGCGCTGCGGGGGGATCGGCACCAGCTCGGGGGTCGGGTGCGGCCCGGCGGATCGAACCGGCACCCCCGGGACCGGCAGCACCGCCGGGTCGTCGGGAGTCCCGGGGCCCTCCGCGGCGTCGCGGCCGGGGCCGCAGCAGGCGCTCACCCCGCCACCAGCCCCAGACGCAGGTACTCCGCCGCGTAGGTGCCCTGCAGCAGCAGCGACGCATAGCGGGCGACGTCGCCGTCGGCCTCGGCGGTCACCGTCTCCACCCGCACCTGCCGCTCCGCCGCGGCCGACTCCAGCCGCGTGCGCTGGGCCTGGGCCATCGGGTCCTCGGCACCGTCGTCGAGCACGAGGAGCGCCGGACGCCGCTTGCCGTCGGAGTCGCCCACGTCGGCGAACGGGTCGTCGAAGAGGTCGTGTGCCCGGGCCGCCTCGATCACCGGCAGCAGGTGCTCCGCATCCCCGGCCAGCGCCGCCCGCCCCGAGGAGCGGCGGATGGACTCGGCCACCCGGCGCGCCGCCCGGGCCGCCAGCACCGAGCCGCCCCACACCAGCGGGTCGGCGTCGGCCAGCGCGATCGCCAACATCTTGCCGGGATTGATCGAGATGTCGCGGCGCGGCGCGCAGGACATCGCCACCTCGTCCAGCGCCTCCGCCACCGCGTCCGGGCTGGCCACCGGGCCGAGGGCGACCTGGTGCAGGAAGGAGAGCATCGCCACCGCCGTGGCCAGCTGGTCGCCGGTCTGGGTCGGCAGGATGGTGGTCCACCGGGACCCGGCGTGCTCGGCGACCCGGGAGGACGCCGGCGTGGCCACCACCAGCTGGCACCCGCGCCGGGCCGCCTCGGCGACCGCCGAGGAGGCGCCCTCGTCCCCGCCCTCCGGAGCCAGTACGACGACCAGGTCGAGGCTGCCGGCCCAGCCGGGCAGCCCCGGGTTGGGCCACGCCACGAACGGCACCGGGCACACCGGCTCCAGCACGGCACGGAGCAGCCGCGAGTCCGGGCCGGCCGCGATCACCGCCCGCGGCCGGGAGTCGCTGGCACGGGCCACCGCCTCCGCGATCGCCTCGGTGGCGGCGCCGACCTCGCGTCGTACCCGGGAGCCGGACTCGGCCAGGGTGCGCAGCCGCAGGTCCGCGGCGCCGAGGGCCGACTCGTCGTCGAGCCGGGACTCGTCGAACCAGGTCATCGCAACCGTTCCTTCCGTGCCGCGGGGAGGGTCCTCAGGCGGGCTTGCGGGCCTCGTCGACCAGCAGCACCGGGATCCCGTCGCGGACCGGGTAGGCGAGCCCGCAGCCGGTGCAGACCAGCTCGGTCTCCTCGCCGGCGGCGGTCACGGCCAGGTCGGCACGGCAGGCCGGGCAGACGATGATCGCGAGCAGCTCGGGGTCGATGGCGGCGCTCATCGGTCGCTCCGGATCACGGAGAGGACCTCGTCGCGGATCTCGGCCATGGTGGTCTCGTCCTTCCCCTCGACGTTGAGGCGGAGTAGGGGTTCGGTGTTGGAGGCCCGGACGTTGAACGCCCAGTCGGCGTGGCTCACGCTGAGCCCGTCCAGGTGGTCGAGGCTGACGCCCTCGGTGTCGCCGTACTGCTCCTCGAGGGCGGCGAGCACGGCGGCCTGGTCGGCGACGGTGGAGTTGATCTCGCCGCTGAGCGGGTAGCGCTCGTAGCCGGCCAGCAGGGCCGAGAGCGGCTGGTCGCTGCCGGCCAGGGCGGCCAGGGCGTGCAGCGCGGCGAGCATGCCGGAGTCGGCACGCCAGAAGTCGCGGAAGTAGAAGTGGCCGCTGTGCTCACCGCCGAAGACCGCATCGGTCTCGGCCATCGTGGCCTTGATGTAGGAGTGGCCCACGCGGGTGCGGACCGGCGTGCCGCCCCGCTCGGCCACGATCTCGGGCACCGCCCGGGAGGTGATCAGGTTGTGGATCACCGTCGCGCCCGGCTCCTTGGCCAGCTCGCGGTCGGCGATCAGCGCGGTCAGGGTGGACGGCGACACGGCGTGACCGCGCTCGTCGACCAGGAAGCAGCGGTCGGCGTCGCCGTCGAAGGCCAGACCGATGTCGGCGCCCTCGGCGACGACCCGCTGCTGCAGGTCGCGCAGGTTCTCGGCCTCGATCGGGTTCGCCTCGTGGTTCGGGAAGGTGCCGTCGAGCTCGAAGTACATCGGCACCAGCTCGATCTGGTCCGCGAGCCGGTCGAAGACGGCCGGCGCGGTGTGGCCGGCCATCCCGTTGCCGGCGTCGACGACGACCTTGAGCGGCCGGCCGGCGACCGGGGCCAGGCTGAGCAGGTGCGCGGCGTAGGCCTGCAGCACGTCGTGCTGGCTGACCGACCCGGTGCGCGAGCCGGACGCGGGCGCACCGGTGGCGATCCGGTCCCGGATCTCGGCGAGTCCCGACTCCTGGCCGACCGGCTGGGCGAGGGCACGACACATCTTGATGCCGTTGTACTGCGCCGGGTTGTGGCTGGCGGTGAACATCGCACCGGGCAGCTCGAGGTGGCCCGAGGCGAAGTAGAGCTGGTCGGTGGAGGCCAGGCCGATCATCGTGACGTCGGCGCCGGCCGCGGTGGCGCCCTCGGCGAACGCGCCGGCCAGGCCGGGCGAGCTGGGGCGCATGTCGTAGCCCACCACCACCGCGCTCGCCCCGAGCACCTCCACGTAGGCGGTGCCGGCGGCGCGGGCCAGCTCCTCGTCCAGCTGGTCGGGGACGGTGCCGCGGACGTCGTACGCCTTGAACACGGCGGCGAGGTTGTCGACGGACGTGGTCGCGGAGGCCATGGACCGGACCCTAGTGCACGGGCGGCGGGCACCCGACCGATGGTCGGACTCAGTCGGTGGTGAGCATCCGCAGGTGCCCGCGGCGGGCCACCTCGCGGCCCGTCTCCCGGGGCGGCTCGACCAGCGGCGCCGGCCGTCCGGCCTCCCGGACGGCGTCGGCCAGGGCCAGCAGGTCGTCCTCGCTGGGGCCGCTCTGCTGGCTGCCCAGGGCGAGCCGGACGACCTCCCAGCCGCGCGGCGCGGAGAGCCGCTCGGAGTGGAACGCGCAGAGGTCGTAGGCGTGGGGCTCCGCGTACGTCGAGAGCGGCCCGAGCACCGCGGTCTGGTCGGCGTAGACGTAGGTCAGCGTGGCCACCGCGGAGCGCGCGCAGGCAGTGCGGGAACAGCGCCGGGCGAGACTCACGAGGGTGACCGTACCGCTCGCACGCGCGTGCGGCCGCTAGGCTCGCGGATCATGGAGAACTCGACCTCCGGCGGTCGCCGTGGTCGGGACCGGCGCGGCCGCGGCATGCGCGGCCCGGCGGTGCTGCCGGGCCCGCTCTCGGCCCACCCGCCGCTGCTCCGCTCGCCGCGGGACCTCTTCGACCGGATCGTGCTCGAGGTGGTCACCGAGATCGACGAACGGTGGTCGGCACGGCTCGGACTGGTCGAGTACGCCGTGGAGGAGTCGCCGTACCTCCCCGACGACTGGGAGGAGGGGCGGGTGCCGCTCTCGTCCCTGATCCGCGGCCGGGGCGGGGAGCCGACCCGGCTCGTCGTCTTCCGCCGCCCCATCGAGCACCGTGCCCTGGACCGGGCCGAGCTCGAGGCGATGGTGCTCACCGTGGTCGTCGAGCAGGTCGCCGAGCTGCTCGGCATCCCCGCCGCCGAGGTCGACCCCCGCTACCACGACGACTGACGGGGCTCGGCCCGGCTGCACCGGCCTCAGCGCGGCAGGACCACCGGGACCTCGGACTCGAGCACGGTCGGCTGGACCGGGACGTAGGTGGCACCCGGGGTGCTGCCCGCGGTGTCCACCCGCACCGTGGCGGCGACCTCGGCGTTGCGGGTGGCGAGGGTGAGGGCCGCGGTGCCGTCCGGCAGGTCGAGGACGGCGGCACGGTCGGCGGCGATCTCCACCCGCTCGTCGTCCAGCAGCTCCTCCCCGTCGCTGTCGAAGGCGGTCACCCGGACCACCCCGGTGCCGGTGGCGCCGCCGAGGTAGAGCCGCGCCTCCCCCTCCGGTACGACGACCGCGCTCGGGTCGGTGAGCAGCTCGGCGGCCCCCACGGCGACCAGGTCGTCGTCGACCAGACCGTGGGCGGAGCTGACCACCGGCGAGCTCGACTCCACCACGAGACCGAGCATCCCGTCGGCGGCCTCGGCGTCGACCAGCGAGCGCAGCGGGACCCGGAGGCTGCTCAGCGGCGGGACCACGACGTCCTCGGCGGAGCTGGGCGCGAACACCGCCTCCTCGGTGAGCACCCGCACGCTCACCCGGGCCTCGTCGTCGCCGGGGTTGGCCAGGTGGAGCCAGCCCTGTTCGGCGTCCGGGTCGACCCCGAGCAGGAGGCCCTCGGTGGCCGGCGCGGCCTGCGCCGGGAGCGACTCGACGGTGACCCGTCCGGCGCCGAGCGGGTCCCACTGGTGCGCGACCGAGGCCGAGACCCGCCCGCGGGTCACCGCGACGTGCGCCGCGACCTCGGAGCGGCGGGGCGCGATCTCGGCGAGGTCCAGCCGGACCGTGCCGCCGGCCCGCACCGGCACGTCACGCAGGGCGTCCTCCTCCACCGGTCCGTTCGGTCCGGTGAGGGTGATGTCCACGACCGCGGGGGTGTCGTCGGGGTTGACCAGCGTGATCACCGAGGCGTTGCGCGCCGAGGCGCCGAGGCCCAGGTACCACTCGTCGTAGGAGAGCGCCCGGCAGGTCGGTGCCGCGAGCGCCTCGCGACGGCCGGCGACCAGGCCGGGGGCGCTCTCTCCGGTGGCGTCGAGGACCACCGAGCCCGCACTGTCGGGGATGGTGACCGGGGTGTCGCCGACCGACCGGGTGCCGGCGTCGGTCAGCCGTCGGTCCCCGGTCCGGACCGCGACGTCGCCGCCCGCCGAGCCCGGTGCCCGCAGGGCCACCACGTCCGTCGCGCGCCCGCCGTTGTCGATCGCCGGGGGCACACCACGGTGGACTGGGTCAGCGGCAGCGTCTCGGGCGGGTGGATCCCGAGCGCCGGATCCTCCTGGGCGCCGATCACGGCGACCGCTCCGAGCACCACCGCGGGCAGCACCAGGGCGAGGACGGCGAGCACGTCCCACCGGCGGCGGCCGGCCTGGGCGCGGCGGGCGGTCTGGGCACGGCGACCGGCGGCGGGGAGCTCGCCGGTCTCGGTGACGGCCGGCTGCTGGCCGGTGTTGCGGCGGCGGCCGGGACGCTGGTCGGAGGTGTTCATGCGCGGCTCCTTCGCACCTGCGGCAGGGCCCACACGAGGAGCACCGCGATCGCGGTGAACTGGACCACCAGCAGCAGGATCCGCAGCCACGAGCGCGGACCCTCCACGCTGTCGGCCGGCGGGTCCTGTGCCATCTCCCAGGCCTGGGTGTCACGGTCCGACGTGCTGGCCCGGTCGAGCCCCCTGACGCGTCCAGACGGGACGCGATCTCGCCGTCGGCGGGCGAGGGCAGCACGACGTAGACGATGCCGCGCCGGTTCAGCGCGTCGACGGTCTCCGCCGACGGGTCGGTGATCAGCTCGGTGATCTCCGCGGTCACCGCGGGATCCTCCGGGGTCAGACCGGTGATCTCGTCCTCACCGACGGTGGGGCCGTCGCCGCGCACCACCTCGTAGTTGACGCCCTCGTCCACGCTGCCGCGCAGCACCAGGACGCCGTCCTGGTCGGCCGCCTCGGCGCGCTGCTGCATGTAGACCGGCACGCCGGTCGCCGGGCGCTCGGTGAGCTCCTCGCCGCCGTCGACGACGAACCACGCCACCCCGCCCACCGGTACGACGACCGCCACCGCCGCGACCAGCGCGACCGCGCCCCGGCCCCAGGGGGCGAGCTCGACGCCGCGGAGCCCGACCGCGCCGAGCACCACCGCGGTGACCCAGCTGCCGTGCAGGAGCAGCAGGACGGCACCCAGGCCGGGCTGCTGGGAGGCGAGTCCGGGCAGGTCGACCGAGGACGTCGCGAGCGGGATCGCGACGAGGGCGGTGACCGCGGCGACCAGCCAGCAGACCAGCACCCCGATCCGGCTGGCGCGCGGGATCAGCGCGAGGAGGGCGAGCACGGGCAGGATCAGGCCGATCCACAGCGGGGCTCCGGACTCGCCGAAGCGGCCGGCGAGCAGGCTCCAGCCACCGGTGGCCGGCGTGGGCCACCGGCCGATGTCGAGGAAGAGCGCGGCGCCGGCGCCGTGCCAGATCGCCGGCAGCCACCACGGCGCGAGCACCACCGGCGGCACCGCGAGGGCGGCCAGCGGGGGCCCCCAGACCGAGCGCTGCCCGATCGTGGCCCGCACCAGCACGGCCGCGGCGACCAGCACCACCACTGCCAGCGCGAGGAAGAGCCACCACAGCACCGGGGCGAGGGCGGTCAGCACCGCGAGCACCAGGCCGGACCGCCACGCCGCGCGCCACCGGCGCGCCGGCTCGGGGTCGGCGAAGCCGAGGGCGGCGTGGGCCATCCATGGCAGCAGGGCCGCCGCGACGATCACGCCCCATCGCCCGCTGCCCCAGGCGCCGGCGGCCAACGGCACCGCGGCGTAGGCGACCGCGCCGCCGGCGACCACCCAGCGCGGCGCGCCGGCCGGGGTGAGCAGGCGGCCGACCAGGCGCAGGAAGCGCCAGGCGCCCCAGACCGCGAGCGGCCCGGCGGTGATCAGCAGGAAGGACATCGTCCAGCCGGGGCCGAAGACGCTGCCGAGGACGGCGAGCATCAGCACGTAGCCGGGCGCCGGCACCGCGGTGCCGAAGCCGAGGGCGTGCCACGACTCCAGGTGCAACGACCACCAGGTGCCGCGTCCGCTCGGCGCCGGTGACAGCGCGCCGCCGGAGATGTCGCCGAACGCGTCGCGGGCGCCCACCACCAGGGCGAGCACCACGACGGCGAGGGTCACCGCGACGGGGTTGGTGAAGAAGCGGACCACGAAGCCGGAGTCCTCGTACTCCTCGTACTCCTCGTCTTCGTCGTCGGCCGGCCGGCGGACCGGCTGCTGCGGGTTCTGCTCGGCGGCCGCGGCCCGGCGGCGCTCGGCCACGTCGGCGGCCTGGTTGGTGGCGGCGGCGATCAGGTCGCCCACGAAGTCCAACCCGTGACGGTAGGGCAGCCACCAGGGCGCCAGGAGGCGTCGTACCCGGTCCTTGTCGGGGCCGGCGTCCCCGCGGTTCGCGGCCACCACACGGGCCCGCTCGCGGCGGGCGGCGTGGACCACCCCGGGTCGGGTGACCACCGCGACCAGCGCGGCCAGCTCGTCCAGCGCCTCGCCCACCGAGCGCACGACCAGGAACCCGAGCATCCGCAGCAGCGAGCCGAGGACGATCCGGAGCAGCTGGAACGGGAGCGCGAACGGGCGCACGTTGGCGAGCAGCGTGTAGAGCGCGGCGCGGCGCTCCTGGAAGTGGGTGTGCCGGCCGGTCAGGGCCGTGCGGCGGACGCCGCGGTGCGCGGCCTCGGCGTGGAAGACCACCGCGTCCGGGACGATCAGGGTGGTGTGTCCAGCGGCCGCGGCGCGCCAGCCGAGGTCGAGGTCGTTGCCGAACATCGGCAGGTGGGGGTCGAAGCCGCCGACGGCGGTGAGGGTCTCCCGGCGGGCGAGCATGCCGGCGGAGTTGACGGCCAGGACCTCACGGACGTCCGGGTGCTGGCCCTGGTCGTACTCGCCGCGCTCCAGGCCGGTCTCGCGTCGGCCGGTGCCGCTGATGGTGACTCCCAGCTCGAGCAGGCGGCGCAGGGAGGGCCACTCGCGCAGCTTGGGTCCCAGGAAGTCGGCCTCCGGGCGCTGGGCGGCGACCGTGGTGAGGGCCTGCAGGGCGCTGGGATCAGGGCGGGAGTCGTCGTGCAGCAGCCAGACCCAGGTCGGCGGCCGCGGCGCCTCACCGAGGCGGGCCAGGCCCATCTCGACGGCCTCGGGGTAGGTCGTGCCGATCGGCGCACGCACCACGGTGGCCGCGAGACCGGCCTCGGCGCAGGCGTTCTCGATGAGCTCGGCGGAGCCGTCACGGCTCCCGGTGTCGATCGCCACCAGCGACGCGATCGGGGCGGACTGGGTCCGGATCCCCTCCAGGACGCTCGGCAGCCACGCCGCTCCGTCGTGGCTCACCAGGAGCACTGCGACGGCGGCCTGGTCACCTTGTTCGATCGGCGCTGACACGACCGGCCACCCTACGTGCGGACCGGGTGGCCGGTCGAACCAGCACCGCCGTGGCGTTGGCTACGGCAGTGTCGCAGCGCGGCTCAGACCGCGCGCTTCTTCAGTTTGCGGCGCTCGCGCTCGGAGAGGCCGCCCCAGATGCCGAACCGCTCATCGTTGAGCAGCGCCGCGTCCAGGCACTCGACCCGCACCTCGCACGTCAGACAGACCTTCTTTGCCTCCCGCGTCGATCCACCCTTCTCAGGGAAGAACGCCTCGGGATCGGTCTGCGCGCACAGGGCTCGCTCCTGCCAGCCCATCTCGTCCGACTCTGCCTCGACCAGGAAGAGTTCCCTCACTTGTTTCGCCCCTTTCGACCCCCATATGTCGCGTTCCGTGCCCTCGGCCGGTTGCCTGCCGGTCGGTTCGTGGATCACGAGTGACGATGGTGAAATTACATGCATGTCATACCCGATTGGTCAAGCCCGAATCTGCTATGGGGCTCCCGCTGAGCGGCCCCGGAGCGCCACCGTGCAGAGTGGTGCCCCATGGAGAACCTGACCGTCCTGTCCGGCGGCATGGGTGGTGCCAAGTTCCTGCAGGGCCTGCTGCACGGCATCACCACCGGAGCGCTGCCGGGCGTCCCGTCCACCGCGCGGGTGACCGTGATCGCCAACACCGCCGACGACTGGTGGCTGCACGGGCTGAAGGTCTGCCCGGACCTGGACACCGTGATGTACACCCTAGGTGACGGGATCGACCCCGAACGGGGCTGGGGGCGCCGGTCGGAGACCTGGAGCGCCAAGGAGGAGCTGGCCGCCTACGGCGTCGAGCCGACCTGGTTCGGCCTGGGCGACCGGGACATCGCCACCCACCTGGTCCGCACCCAGATGGTGGAGGCGGGCTACCCGCTCTCCGCGGTCACCGAGGCGCTGTGCCGGCGCTGGATCACGCCCACCCACGGCGACCGGGTCCGGCTGCTCCCGATGACCGACGACCGGGTCGAGACCCACGTCGCGATCGCCGACCCGGACTCCCCCAGCGGTCGCCGGGTGGTGCACTTCCAGGAGTACTGGGTCCGGTTGCGGGCCGAGGTCCCGGCGGAGACGGTCGCCGTCGTCGGGCTCACCGACGCCGTCCCGGCCCCGGGCGTCCTGGAGGCGATCGCGGAGGCCGACCTGGTGCTGGTGCCCCCGTCGAACCCGGTGGTCTCGGTGGGCACGATCCTCGGCGTGCCCGGACTCCGTGAGGCGATCCGGCAGACCGCGGCCCCGGTGGTCGGCGTCTCCCCGATCGTCGGCGACCACCACGTGCGCGGGATGGCCGAGCAGATGCTGACCTCGATCGGCGTCGAGGTCAGCGCGGCCGGGGTCGGCCTGCACTACGGCGCGCGCAGTGCCGGCGGGGTGCTGGACGGGTGGTTGGTCGACGAGCGCGACGCCCACCACGTGGAGCGGGTCCGCGCGGGTGGCGTCGCCTGCGCCGCCGTACCGCTGATGATGAGCGACCACGACGCGACCGCCGCGATGGCGGCCGCCGCGATCGAGCTGGCGGGTGCGCGGTGAGCACCTCCCCGCCCGTCGCCGGCGGCGGCACGATCACCGTGCTCGCTCCCGACGGGTTGCCCGAGGTGGCCGCCGGCGACGACCTGGCCGGCCTGCTCCTCGACCTGATGGCCGACCTGGTCGACGGCGACGTGCTGGTGGTGACCAGCAAGGTGGTGAGCAAGGCCGAGGGCCGGGTGGTCCGTGGCGAGCGGGACGACTGGATCGACGCCGAGACGGTGCGCGACGTGGCGCGCCGCGGCCCCACCCGGATCGTGCGCAACCGGCTCGGCCTGACCATGGCCGCTGCCGGGATCGACGCCTCCAACGTGGCCGGCGGCTCGGTGGTGCTGCTGCCCCTCGACCCCGACGCCTCGGCCCGGGCGCTGCGGGCCGCCGTCGCCGAGCGGCGCGGCGTCAACGTGGGCGTCGTCGTCACCGACACCGCCGGCCGAGCCTGGCGCGAGGGTCAGACCGACATCGCGATCGGCGCCGCCGGCCTCCGGGTGCTGGAGTCGTTCGAGGGCCGCGTGGACGCCCACGGCAACCCGCTGGTGGTGACCGCACCGGCGGTCGCCGACGAGATCGCCGGCGCCGCGGAGCTGGCCCAGGGCAAGCTCGCCGCGCGGCCGTGCGCACTGGTCCGGGGCCGCGCCGACCTGGTCCTCCCGCCTGGCGAGGACGGCACCGGCGCCGCTGCCCTGGTCCGCGCCGAGGGCGGCGACATGTTCGGGCTCGGCGCCCGCGAGGCGGTGGTCACCGCGGTGGTCGGCGACCCTGCCACGCAGGGGCCGTTCGGCGCTGCGGCGCCGCTCGGCGACCTGGTCACCGCTCTCGCCCGTGCCGGTGTCCCCGGCACCGCGCTGGCCGAGGACCAGGTGCGCTGCCCGGCCACCCGGCGGGTCGCGGTGGAGATCCTCGCCTTCGCCCACGGCTGGCGCGCGGAGGACCCCGCTGCGGGCCGCGACGGCACGCCTGGCGATACCGAGATCCGCCTCCGTCCGGGCACTCCGTAGACTCACCGCGTCCCGCAGCCGATCGCTGACCGTGATCGATCAGTCGACCGAACATCCGAGGTACCCCGCCCGTGGCCAAGACCCCAAGTCCGCCAAGTCGGACCGTCAGAAGGTCATCGACGACATCCGGCGTTCCCAGCGCAAGTCCGAGAAGCGCCAGGGACGGGTGATCGTGATCGCCTGCGTCGTCGTCGCTCTGCTGATCATCGGCGCCGCCGCCTACAACCCGGTGAGCTCCTGGGTCCAGCGCCAGCAGTACAAGGACAAGGAGCTGAGCGAGATCGGCGCCTCGGCCTCGGTCTGCCAGGACGTCATCACCCGGGACGCCGAGGGCAACCAGGACCACGTCGACGAGGGCGTGCAGGTCGAGTACGAGTACGCACCCCCCGCCTTCGGCGCGCACTGGAACGTCGGCGGCGGCGTCGCCCCGGTCTCCATCGACCAGCGCTACTACACCGCCGACAACCGGCCCGAGCTCGAGGCGCTGGTGCACAACCTCGAGCACGGCTTCACCATCCTCTGGTACGACGAGACCGTCGCGGACGACAGCGACATGCTCGCCCAGGTGAAGGGCATCGCCGCGACCCTGGACGTCAACGACACCAACAACCGCTACTCGTTCATCGCGGCCCCCTGGACCTCCGACGACGGTGAGGCGTTCCCCGACGGCCAGCACATCGCGATGACGCACTGGACCGCCAAGGGCGGCGAGAACGAGGACGAGCAGCTCGGTGTCTGGCAGTACTGCTCCGAGCCGAGCGGCGAGGCGCTCGAGCAGTTCATGCTCGACTACCCGTTCACCGACGCGCCGGAGCCCATCGGCGGCGCCAACATGGGCTGACGCCGGCCACTCACGCACGACGAGGCCGGTCCCGGGGCGCCCGGGGCCGGCCTCGCGTCGTACCTGGGCCGGTGGCCGGGCCTCGCGTGGACCCGGTGCGGATCAGGTGAGGTCGTCGCGTCCCTCGGCCTCGAGGGCCGCGACGATCGCCTTGACCTCCTGCGCCCGCTCCCGGGTGGTGACCAGCAGCGCGTCCTCGGTGTCGACCACCACGACGTCGTCGATCCCGACGACCGCGACCAGACGGTCGCTGCCGGTCACCACGAGTCCGGTGGCGTCGCTGGACCGGACCCGGGACTCCTCCCCCAGGACGGTGAGCGCGGCGCGCTCGCCGAGCAGCCCGGCCAGCGAGTCGAAGTCACCGACGTCGTCCCACCCGAAGCCGCCCGGCACCGTGGCCACCCGACCGTCGGCCGCGGCCGGCTCGGCCACCGCGTGGTCGATCGCGATCTTCGGCAGCGACGGCCACCGCTCGGCGAGGCTGTCCGGCTCGGCGGCCAGCTCGCGCAGCGCGAGCGCGAAGCGCGGGTCCTGCTCGGCGAGCAGGTCGAGCAGGACACCGGGCCGCACCACGAACATCCCGGCGTTCCAGCGGTAGTCGCCGGAGGCCAGGTAGGTGCTGGCGACCTGGACGGAGGGCTTCTCGACGAAGCCGATCACGCTGCGGACACCGTCGAGCCCGGGCAGCGGGTCGCCGTGGCGGACGTAGCCGAACGCGGCGGAGGCGAAGGTCGGCTCGATGCCGATGGTGGCCAGCCACCCGCCGCGGGCGGCCTGGACCGCCGAGCGGACCGCCGCCGAGAAGGCCGAGTCGTCCGAGATCACGTGGTCGGCCGCGAAGGACCCCATCACCTCGGCCCCCTGCCGCTCCAGCACCGCGGCGGCCCAGCCGATCGCGGCCATCGAGTCCCGCGGCGACGGCTCGGCCAGCACGTTGTCGACGGCGATCTCGGGCAGCTGCTCTCGTACGGCGTCCTGGTGGGCCTGTCCGGTCACCACCATCACCCGGTCGCCGGCCAACGGCGCCAGCCGATCCCGCGTCTGCTGCAGCAGGGTGCGGCCGGAGCCGGTCAGGTCGTGCAGGAACTTCGGAGCACCCGAGCGGGAGAGCGGCCAGAGCCGGGTGCCGGCACCGCCGGCGGGCACCACCGCCCAGAATCCCTCGATCCCTGCCGAGTGCGCCGATCCGGTCTGCTCGCTGGTCGCCTCGGGGCTCGTCATGCGCCGCACCCTATCCGGCGGGTCACGGTCGAGCGCGCCCCATTCGGATCGGCGCGGATCCGGGCCGGATCCGCGCCAGTCCGAATGGGGCGCGCCGACCCGCCGCCACCACCGCACCTATCCTCGCCGCGTGAGCAACCCCGATACGACGACCTTCGCCGAGGTCCTCGGCGCCCGGCTGCGGCACGAGCCCGGGCGCCCCCTGGTGACCTTCTACGACGACGCGACCGGGGAGCGGGTCGAGCTGTCGGTGACGACGTATGCGAACTGGGTCGCGAAGGCGTCCTCCCTGTTGGTCGACGAGCTCGGCCTGGAGAAGGGCGAGGGCCTGCACGTCGACCTGCCGCCGCACTGGCTGACGACCGTCTTCCTCGGTGCCGCCTGGAACGCCGGGCTGGTGGTGACCGACGCCGCCGACGCCGCCGCCGTGGTCTGCGGTCCGGCCACCCTCCCCGAGCACGCCGGTGGTGCCGGCGAGCGCTTCGTGCTGGCGTGCTCGCTGCTGCCGTTGGGGGTCCGCTTCGCCGAGGGGGTGCCCGACGGCGTGCACGACGTCGGCATCGAGATCTGGTCGCAGCCGGACGCGTTCACCCCGTGGGACCCGCCGGCGGGCGCGGACCCGG
Organism: Nocardioides sambongensis; assembly: GCF_006494815.1. Lineage (NCBI taxonomy): Bacteria > Bacillati > Actinomycetota > Actinomycetes > Propionibacteriales > Nocardioidaceae > Nocardioides > Nocardioides sambongensis. The sequence continues at coordinate 371,498 of NZ_CP041091.1, read as the reverse complement.
CCACCGCGCTGGCCGGGGCGAGCGCGACCCAGGGCGAGATGTGGCGAGCGGCCGCCGCCGGGGACCTGGTCCCCGACGGCGGCCGCCTCCTCACGGTCGCGAACCCGGCTTCCCCACCAGGACTCGCGACCTTCTGCGAACCGCTCGCACGCGGCGGCTCGCTGGTCCTGGTCGCTCGGACCGAACCGTCACGGCTCGAGGAGATCGCTGTCTCCGAGCACGTGACCGCCCGCTTCCCCGTCTGAGCGGGCCCAGGACTGGGTCCATCACCGGATCGGTCCCTCACCCGGCCAGGTCGTAGGCGGCCAGGTTGCCGATCCGCACCCGGTCCCGGAAACCGCGCGCGGTGCCCGGCAGCAGCCAGACGTCACCGCTGCCCCGAGTGCGTGCCAGCAGGTCGCTGTGGGTGTCGGCGTCGGCCGAGGCGATCCCGATCAGCCAGTTGTAGGAGCTCACGTTCAGCCCCATCGACTGGCTGCCGGTCCAGCCGCCCGGACCGTTGCCGCGCCACAACGTGAGCCGGGACTTCTTGCGCACCAGCGCGTCCGGAGCACCGTCCCCGTCCCAGCGCCCGATGGCGATGTTGTGCGACCCGGCGACGGCGGAGTGGGCCACGAAGCCGCGACCCAGTCCCGCCGTCCCACGACCGGGGTAGATCATCATGTCGCCGCCGTTCGGCTGCGCCAGCACGTCGGGATAGCCGTCGCCGGTCACGTCGCCGGCGATGGAGACCATCCGCATCCCGGCGAAGCCCTGGGTGAGCACGGTCGGCGCCGCGTACTTGCCCCGGCCCAGGCCCCGGTAGAGGTAGAGCCGCTGCATGTCGGCGCGCTTGCGGACGACGATGTCGCCGACCCCGTCCCGGTCCCAGTCCCCGGCGGTGAACGCCTTGACCGCGCCGGTCAGGTCGATCGCCGCGGGCCGGGCCCGGCTCAACCGCACGGTGCCGGACTTGGTGCGCTGCACCGTCATCGTGAACGCCTTGCCGTCGGACTTGCGGCGCAGGATCAGGTCGGGCGCCGGTCCGCGGACCAGGTCCGAGTCGAGGTCCCGGCTCTCCCAGCCGGTCTGGGTCTCCGCGGCGATCGCCCGGATCCGGCCGATCTTGGCGTAGAGGTAGCGGCCCGGGCAGGCGGTGGAGCCGGCGTCGCGGTGCCCGTTGATCGCGGCGAAGGTGCGTCCGGCCACCCCCTGCCGGCTGGAGCCGGCCGAGACGCCGTGCAGGGAGAGCTTCCAGGCGAAGAGCCGGCCGTAGGCCTGCACCATCGCCGAGGACGGGCGGGCGGTCTCGAAGTTGCCGATCGCCGACATCGCGAACGCGTCGTCGTTGTAGCCGAGCGTGTGCGCGCCGACCACGGGGCGGTCGACGCCGCCGTAGCGGCCCTCCCACACCCGACCGAACTTGTCGACCAGGAAGTTGTAGCCGATGTCGCTCCACCCCCGCGAGCGGGTGTGGTAGGCGTAGATCCCGCGGATGATGCCGGGCACCTGGGCCCGGGTGTAGTCGTTGGCGTTGACCGTGTGGTGGACGAAGCCCGCGTGCACCTCGTAGTAGCGCAGCGAGGAGCGGTCCCGCAGGCGCTCGTCGGCGCCCCACTGCTGGCGGGAGAAGATCTTCGGCTTCGGGGTGGGGTCGCCGGCCGCCAGGCTCAGCGTCTCCGGCTCCCCGTCCACCTCCACCCGGTACGACGCCTCGCGGGTCTCGCCGCCGGCCGGGCCGTCGAGCTCGGCGGTGTCGATGGCCGCCGCCTGGCGGGCCATCGACGTGGTGCCGGGGTCGATCACCGCGAGCTTCATGTCGGACGGCGCGGCGACGTCGCTGTCGACCCGCACCTGCACGTCGTCCACGGTGCCGATCAGAAGAGCGTCGGTGCCCGGCCTGGCGTGCTGTCCCTCGGCGCTGTCCGGGTCGGGACCGTGCTCGTCGTGGTACTCGACCTCGGTCCATGTCGACCAGGTGTCACCGGTGCGGGTGCGGGCCCGGACCGAGATGGCGTCGTCCTCGACGTCGGTGCCCGCCGCCCAGGTGACGCCGACGGTGCCGTAGCCGTCGACCGGCAGCGCGTCGGTGACGATCCGCTCGCCACCACCGGCCACGGTGCGCGCCTGTGCCTTCATCGCGCCGGGCGCGAGCCGCGCCCCCGCCGGAGCGGTCAGCGGGTACTCCTCGACCTCGGGGTCGACGGTGGAGGTCGGCACCACCGCGTTGGTGCGGGCCGCGCGCAGGGCGACGCCGGCGCCGTCAGCGGCGCTCGCGCGGCCCGGGTCGCCGGCCGGGACGGGTCGCACGTCCATGGTCACCGTCCGGGCGGCGGGCGTCAGCAGAGCGAGGATGACGGCCAGGGCGAGGAAGTGCTGGCACACGGTGACGAACCGGCTGCGCCGAGCCTCGTCCAGGGAGAAATGTGACATGCGAGATCTGCTCCATCGTGTGAGGGGAAGGATTCACACGAGAAGCAACTTTCACATCAGCCACAGCCGCTGGGAAGAGAAACTGAGTAACTACAAAGATGTAATTTCAATCCGACACGCCGACGATTCCCAGAAATCGGCCTCCGGCGATCGGGCTCGGACCTCAGCGCGCGCGGCGGGCGCGCTGACGCTCACGCTTGCGGCGCAGCCGGACCAGGGCCTCGGTGAGGACCACCAGGTCGGCGACGGCCGCATCCACCGGGTCGGCCTCCTGCCGCCAAGCCTGAGGACCGGTCAGCCGGACGCGCAGCCGCCGCATGAACCGCCGGCGGCGCTTGCGGCCGCGGAACGTGCGCCGGCTGCGCTGCCGGACGATCCGGCGCAGACCGCGCGACCCGCGCCGGGCCGCGGCGAGCAGCTCGTCGGCGGTGGGCGGCTCGTGGGCGTCCTCGACCGGCACGCCCGACTCCGCGGAGGTGACCGGGAGGTCCTCGAGATCGCCGTGCACCACGACCCCGCTCTCCTCGATCGAGCGCCGGATCACCCCGTTCCAGGCCAGCGCCGCCCGGAACGTCGCGCGGTCCAGCAGCGCACGCCGCTCACGCCGTCGCCGCGGCCCCAGCGTGCGCAGGCCGAGCTCGTTCTTCACCACATTCTGGTCGCGGATGTTGGCCGAGCCGCGCGCCGCGTTCACCCGGCGCACCAGCTCGGCGGAGGGGAAGCCGAGGGACTCGTTGGCGTCCCGCGGCTCCGCGGTCAACCGGTCGCCGTCCACACCGAAGGAGTCGCACCAGTCGTTCCACAGCCGGCTGCGCGGGGCGCCCGGCCGCGGCACCACCACCACGTGCACGTTCTCCGGCGCGAGCACGCCGGTCCAGATCCGCAGCATCCGCGGGATGTCGATCGCCTCGCGGAAGCGGGTCGGCGTACCGATCCGCAGCTCGGCGAGGAGCCGCCCGACCCGGCCACGGCCCCGGCCGCTGACCCGGATCATCCGACGGAACACCGGCCACGTCGTCGTACCGCCGCTGGTGACCGAGGTCTGCCACAGCGCCGGGATCACGGCGGCGGTGTCGCGCACGGTGATCACCACCCGGACGTCGCGGTCGGTGAAGGGCGCCACCGCCCGGGCCGCCTCACGGCGGTCGGCGAAGGCGAGGAACTCCATCGACAGGAGGGTGACGTCGGCCCCACCGCGTCCCGCCGCGCGGGCCATCCGCTCCCAGGCGCCCCGGTTGCGCTCGCGCAACACCGGGTCCCGACGGCCCATGCCGACGATCTCCTGCACCGCGGCGACCTGGTCCACCCAGGCGTCGCCGGCCAGCTCGACGCCCAGGCCGCTCAGTGCGTCCTGGTTGGCGTAGGCCTTCCCCTGGAGGTAGGTGGTGCCTGTCTTCATCGCTCCGATGTGGAGCACGACCGTGGGCGTCTCGCTCCACGGCTGATCGCTGCTCTCGGGCACCTGACCTCGGCTGTTCATGCCCCGTCGGGACGTCGTGCGGACTGGAAGGTCCCGCCGTCGGGGCCGCCGCGGAACAGGCGCCCCTACCTGCGGAACCTCCTCGACACCATAGCCTGTCGGGGTGTCCCCGACTCCCCCCGCAACCGGTGAGCCAGCCCACTGCGCCGCCCCCGTCACCGCGTCGGCCCGGCCAGTCGCGCTGGTGGCCGGGTGGGTCGAGGAGCTGAGCGCCGGGTCCACCGCGACCTGGACCGAGTGGCGGGCCGCGCACGACTCCGCGACCGGGTCCGGCACCGGGCCGCGCTCCGCCGGCTGGGCGGGCGGCTCCGGGTCCGCCCGCCCCCACTACCTGCCCGGCGCGCAGCAGCTCGAGCTGCTCCGCCGCCTCAACGTCGTCGCCGCCGCGTCGGGCCGCGCCGTCGGCCCGGACCTGGCCGGACGGGTGCTCCGCGCCGGCATCCCCGACCGTGGCCGGCCCGACCTACCGCTGTCGGGAGCGGCAGCGTCGGCCTTCGGGCCGGCGCCCGTCGTACCGGAGAGGCTGCCCGAGCGCGACCTGCTGGCGGTCGCCACGGGACTGCTCGCGGAGTCCCTCGCCCCGCTGGCCCCCTCCCCCCGGTACGACGCCCGCTGCACCGGCGCATCGCCGGGCGACTGCGCCCCGGCCCGGTCTGGGACGGTGACGGCTGGGTGCTCCTGCACCGGGCGCCGGCACGGGTCGATCCGTCCCGGGTCGACATCGCGTTGGCCGACCTGCCCACCCTGGCCGTCCACGCCTGGGCGACCCGCGCGGTCCGGGGCGGGGTACTCGGGCTGGAGGAGTGGCTACGGGCGCGGGTCACCGCCGAGAGGCTGCCGCGCTCGCTGGACGTGGTGGCGATGGCCGCCCGCAGCGCCGAGCGGGTGGGCAGCGAGCGCGTGACGCTCTCCTTCGGTGCCGGGCACCTCCCCGACCTGATCGGCGGCGGCGGGCTGCCGCCGGTGCACGTGCCCTCGATCGACCTCGCGCGTCAGGTCGGCCGGCCGCTCGGCGTGCTGGTCACCGACGCCGAGCGGACCGCCCTGCTCGCCCACCGGCTGCTGCCCCGGCTCCGCCAGGTGGCCGGCGCCGCGGGACCGGCCGTGGTGCCCGCACCGTGGGCCGAGCAGCTGCGCGACCACGCCGAACGCAGCGTCACGGCGCTGCAGCGGGCGGGCTACCCTGTGCGCGGCCGTCTGGAGCTGCTCGTCCCGCCCACCGCCCCGCCGGCTCGGTCGGCGAGCAGTGAGGTCTCGACGCTCCGGCTGGCGATGGACCTGCTGCTCGAGACCAAGGACGGTGCCTGGTGACCCGCCGGATCCTCCTCCACGTGGGGACCCCCAAGACCGGGACGTCGTATCTGCAGGACGTGCTGTTCCGCAACCAGGAGCGGTTGGCCGAGTCCGGCATCGCCTATCCGGCGGACCGCTTCGACGCGCACTTCCTGGCCGCGCTCGACCTGATGCGACTGCCCTGGGGAGGCCTCGAGCACGAGGCCATCGGCGCGTGGGACCGGCTCGCCGCGGCCGCCACCGACCCCGAGGCGCCGCAGACCGTGGTGATCAGCCACGAGATCCTCGCCCGGGCCGGACGGGCGCACGTGGAGCGGGCGCTCTGCTCGCTGGGACGCGACGAGGGTGCCGAGATCCACGTGCTGGTCTCGGCGCGCGACCTGACCCGGCAGATCCCCGCCGAGTGGCAGGAGAACGTGAAGCACCGGGCCACGCTGAGCTATCGCGCCTTCCTCGACCAGATCACCGACCCGGACCGGGACGGGCGGATCGGCTCGTGGTTCTGGGGCGTCCAGGAGCTCCCCGACATCCTGGAGCGGTGGGCCGGGGACCTGCCCGCCGAGAACGTGCATGTGATCACCGTGCCGCCGCCGGGATCGGAGCCCGGTCTGCTGTGGGACCGCTTCATCGACGCCTTCGGGCTCACCGACATCGACCTCGACCTGGGCAACGACCGGTCCAACCCCTCGCTCGGGGTGCCCGAGACGGCACTGATCCGGCGGATCAACCAGGCGATGAACGCCACCCTCGCGCCGCCGGACTACCGACCCCTGGTCCGCGAGCTGCTGGCCCACCAGACCCTCTCCCAGCGCCGCGACACCGCGCGCCTCTCACTGCCCCCCGACCTGCACCCGTGGGTGCGGGAGCGGGAGGCCTCCTGGGTGAGCGCCATCGCCGAGCGCGGCTACCGCGTGGTCGGTGACCTCGACGACCTGCGCGGCGTCGAGCGCTCCCCGCACGTCTACCCGGCCACGTGGGCCGACCCGGACCATCCCGCCGAGGACGAGGTGGCCGAGGCCGCGCTCGACGCGATCGGCCGGCTGCTCCTGGAGTGCACCGGCAACCGGCACGAGATCGACCGGCTGCACCACGAGCTGAACGAGACCCGCCAGGCGCTCGAACGGGCCTACCTGCGCCCGACGTACAAGGCCCGGGAGAAGGCCGTGCGCGGGATGGAGCGCAGCGCGCCGGGACGGACCGCGCTGCGCGGCTACCGCTGGCTGCGCCGCCGCTGACCGCCGCCGCTGACCGCGGCCGTCCCGCTGGGGGTCGGGGCGACCTCAGATGTCGGCCGCCATCTCCTCGTCCTCGTCGGTGGGGAGGTCGTCGTCGTACTTGAGGTACTTGATGCCGTCCTTGACGTCGCCGTCGAAGCCGACCCGGCCCTCCTCCAGCACCACCACGCGGTCGCACATCTTGCGCACCGAGCCGGTGGAGTGGCTGACGTAGAAGAGGGTGCGGCCGCCGTCGCGGACCTCCTGCATCTTCTCCAGGCACTTGCGGCGGAACGGACGGTCACCGACCGCCAGCGCCTCGTCGGCGAGGAAGATGTCGGAGTCGACGTGGATCGCGATCGCGAAGCCGAGGCGGGCGTTCTGGCCCGAGGAGTAGTGGCCGACCTGGGTGTCGAGCTTCTTCTCCAGCCCCGAGAACTCCACGATCTCGTCGAACTTGCGACGCGTCTCCCGCTCCGACATGCCGAGGATCGCGGCGTTGAGGATCAGGTTCTCCCGGCCGGTCAGCTGCGGGTGGAACCCGGCGCCGGTGGCGATCAGTCCGGCGATCCGGCCGCGGGTGAGCACCTCGCCCGAGTCCGGCCGCATCACCCCGGAGATCATCTTCAGCAGCGTCGACTTGCCCGAGCCGTTGAGACCCATCAGCCCGATCGACTCGCCCTGCTCCACGGTGAAGGAGACGTCGTCGACGGCACGGAAGGTGTCGCTGGTCTTGTGACCGCGCGCCATCGCGACCGTGATCTCCTTGAACGTGCGGTGGTAGCGCAGCGTGAAGTTCTTGGTGACGTTGGTCAGCTGGATCGAGGTCGTCATCTCAGAGCCGCTCCGGGATCTTGTTCTCCAGCTTGGAGAAGATGAGCTGGGCGAGCACCAGCATCACCACGCCGACCGCGGCGCAGGCGCAGCCGATCAGCAGGATGTTGTCCGGGATGTGGTGCGCCGCGGTGGCCTCCGGGTCCTCCGTGGTGCCGACCCAGAAGGCCCGCTGGAAGAGGAGCACCGCGTCCGCGAGCGGGTTGAGCAGGTAGAACCGGGCCAGCTCGCCGAACCGGTCCTCGACCATCGTGTAGGGGTAGATCATCGGCACGCCGAACCGCACGAAGAGCAGCAGCACCTGGACCACGTTGCCGAAGTCGCGGAAGAACACGTTCGCCACGCTGAACACCAGCGCGACCGAGGTCCCGATCGTCATGATCATCACCACGGCGATCAGGACCGCCGCCATCCCGACGGGGTCGGGGGTCCAGCCGTAGAGCATGCAGGCGATCACCAGCACGATGATCTGCGGGATGGTGTGCCAGAGGGAGACCAACATCGTCGCCACCGGGAACATCTCGCGTGGCAGGGGCATCTTCACCACCACCGACTTGTTCCGCACGATCGAGCGGGTGCCCGCGGAGAACGTCTCGGTGAAGAAGTGCACGATCACCAGGCCGGCGAACATGTGCACCGCGAAGTTCTCGACGTCGTCGTGGAGGTTGAGGATCCCACCGATCACCGCCCAGTACACGAAGAACTGGGCGAGCGGGTTGATGTAGGACCACAGGACCCCGAGGAACGAGCCCTGGTAGCGGGCGTTGATCTCCCGGCGTACCAGCAGGCGGAGCAGGTAGCGGCGCTGGAAGACCGCGAGCAGACCGTTGTTCGCCGACGGTGGGGCCAGCGGCACCTCGCTCAGGTCGCGATGTGCCGGCGCCCCGCCGCCCTCGGCGACGGTCGTGGTCTCAGCCATCCACCGTCTCCGACGTGGGCCCCTCGCTCTCCACCCAGGGGCCGAACGTCTTCTCCCAGGTCTCGGGCGAGGTGATGTCCCCGAGCGCGGCGCGATACTGCTCGGCCAGCTCGTCCCAGCGGGTGGCGAGCTCCTTGTGGATCGCCACCGTCTCCTTCATCTTCGCGAAGAAGGTGGCGCGGTCGCGGCGGTAGAACGCGGTCGCGGTGCCGTCGGGCAGAGAGACCAGCGCAGAGTCGTAGCGGGCGATCTTGTGCCACCGGGCGTCCTGGGCCATGATCTCGGCCTCCGGGTTGGTCCGCGACTGATCCCGCGGCCGGCGGACCTGGCGCAGCGGCTGCAGCAGCGCCTGCACGCTGGCGGCGCGGCCCGAGATCACCGGGGAGGGCTCGCGGCCCTTGCGGGGCAGCTTGTGCCGCTTCACCTCGGGCAGGGCATCGGGGTCGGAGATCAGGTCGGCGTCGGCGTAGCCCTTCACCAGCTGCTTGAGCTCGGGCAGGGTGCTGCCCAGCTGCTCGTGCAGCACACCGGGACCGGCGAGCACGTCGACCAGCGCCTTGTGGCGCAGCGCGACGGTGGAGTACTGCATCGACACCAGGTGCTTGATCTGGTGGTTGAAGCTCTCCTGGACCATCCGGCCGCCACGCGGGTACTTGGAGTGCAGCAGCGCGGCGATGAACCGGTTGCGGACGTGGAAGTAGGACTGCCAGTCCAGCGCGTCGTTCTTGTCCGTCCACGGCACGTGCCACACCGCGGCACCGGGGAGGCTGACGGTCGGGAAGCCGGCGTCCTTGGCCCGCAGTCCGTACTCGGAGTCGTCCCACTTGATGAAGAGCGGCAGCGAGAGACCGATCTCCCGCAGCACCTCGGACGGGATCAGGCACATGAACCACGGGTTGTAGTCCACGTCGATCCGGGCGTGCAGCCAGCGGGTGGAGCGGATGTTGCGCTCGCCCAGGTTCCAGCCGGGGAAGACGCCGGGCGCCGAGCCCCACCAGAAGGTGTACGGCGAGACGCGCTCGCCGAAGCTGTGCAGCTGCGCCTTGTCGTAGATGCTGAACATGTGACCGCCGACGATGGTGGTCTTGCGGCACAGGTCGCCGAAGGTGGCGGCCCGGACGATGCCCTCGGTCTCGCACTCGACGTCGTCGTCCAGCATCATCACGTACGTCGACCGGTCGGCCTTGAGGCCCTCGTACTGTGCCCGGGCGAAGCCGCCCGACCCACCGATGTTGCCCTGCTCGATGACCCGCAGCCGGTCGCCCAGCGCCTCGGCCGCCTCGTCGAAGAACTCCGAGTCCTTGACCAGCTTGGTGCCCTGCTCCATCACCAGCACCTGATCGAGGATCTCGGCGAGCCGGGCGGAGTTGCCGAGCTGGCCGAGCAGCTTCGCGCAGAAGTCCTGGCGGTTCATCGTGGTGATGCCGATGGTCACCGTGCCGCGCCGGGCCCGGTCCGCGGGCACCTCGGCGGTCCACTCGGCCGAGGTGACGGTGGCGTCCTCGTCGGCGGCGACCACGTCGTACCAGTACCAGCCGCCGTCGGTGAACGGCTTCAGCGGGAGGTCGAAGGAGAACTCGCCGGCGCTGCCGTCCACGGTGCCGGAGTCGACGCGCTGGGAGCGCCCGTTGGCCATCGACCGGTAGACGATCACGCTGGCTCCCTCGCCCTCGAGGCGCACGGTGAGCCGCACCTCGTCGACGATGGTGTGCCGGCGCCAGTAGGAGGCCGGGAAGGCGTTGAAGTAGCTGCCGAACGACATCGTGTCGCCGTGCTCGACCCGGAAGGCGGTGCGCGAGACGATCTGGTCCGGGTGCACGGTGCGGGCGCCCTTGGTCGCGTTCTGCAGGCGCGAGGCCATCGCGGCCGCCTCGTGGGAGGCCTTCGAGGTGCCGATGTCGAACTTGTCGGCGTCCAGCGCGGCCGGGTCGGGGTCGACGTACAGGCGGATCACGTCGGTGTCGCGGTCCGCCGGCATGATCTGCCGCATCAGCAGCAGCCGCTCGTGGCCCGGCGAGGTGGCCGCGGCGTCCGCGGTCTGGGTGTGGGTGATGGTCATGCGTCCTCTCCCCCGCTCTCCAGCGGCTTGCCGTCGCGGAAGTGCGGTACCAGCTTGTTGTCGAACATCGACAGGGCCGACCCGATGGCCATGTGCATGTCGAGGTACTTGTAGGTGCCGAGGCGGCCGCCGAAGAGCACCATGGGCTCCTTCTTCGCGCGCTCGCGGTACTTCAGCAGCTTGGCGCGGTCCTCGGCGGTGTTGATCGGGTAGTACGGCTCGTCGTCGTCCTCGGCGAAGCGGCTGTACTCATGGACGATGATGCTCTTGCCGGGCAAGTGCGTCTTGGTCCGCTCGGGGTGGAAGTGCTTGAACTCCAGCACCCGGGTGTAGGGCAGGTCGGCGTCGTTGGCGTTGACCACGGAGGTGCCCTGGTAGTCGTCGACGTCCACGACGCTCTCCTCGAGGTCGACGGTACGCCACGACAGGCGCCCCTCGGCGTTGCCGAAGTACTCGTCGACCGGGCCGGTGTAGACGATCGGGACCTTCCCCTTGAACTCCTCGGCGACGTCGAAGAAGTCGACGTCGGTACGCACCTCGATGTTGGGGTGGTCGGCCATCCGGGTCAGCCAGGCCGTGTAGCCCTCGACCGGGAGGCCCTCGTAGGTGTCGTTGAAGTAGCGGTTGTCGTAGGTGTAGCGGACCGGGAGCCGGGTGATGATGTCCGCGCTCAGCTCCGTGGGGTCGGTCTGCCACTGCTTGGCGGTGTAGCCCTTGACGAACGCCTCGTAGAGCGGCCGGCCGATCAGGCTGACCGCCTTCTCCTCGAGGTTGGTGGCGTCCTCGGTGGCGATCTCGCTGGACTGCTCGGCGATCAGCGCGCGGGCCTCGTCGGGGGTGTGCGCCTTGCCGAAGAACTGGTTGATCAGCCCCAGGTTCATCGGGAACGAGTAGACCTGGCCCTGGTACTTGGCGAAGACCCGGTGCTGGTAGTTCGTGAACGAGGTGAACCGGTTGACGTACTCCCAGACCCGCTCGTTGGAGGTGTGGAAGAGGTGGGCGCCGTACTTGTGCACCTCCACCCCGGTCTCCTCGTTGACCTCGGAGTAGGCGTTGCCGCCCAGGTGCGAGCGGCGCTCCAGCACCAGCACCTTGAGGTCCAGCTCGGTGGCGCACCGTTCGGCGATCGTGAGGCCGAAGAGGCCGGAACCGACGACCAGCAGGTCAGGGAGATTCTCAGGGGTCGACACGAGCGGCGAGTCTAGATGATCCGGGCCCAGGATCCCTTTCCGCAGCGAGGCTGCGCCCACGATGTCGGATTTGCCTATTACCCTGCTGCGGGTGAACACCTGGTTGGCTTTCCGCCGATCAGCCCGCATGTTCGCGCTCGCCTGGGGTTGCGGCCTGGTGCTCGCGGCGGTGATGGTCGTGATGGCCGTCACGCTGGATCTCCCGATCCTCGATCCCGACGGCGTGGCCATGCCGGCCTATCTGCGCATGCCCCTGATCGTCCTCGCCGCGCTCGCGGTCGACGTGGTGCCCCGGATCGTGCATCGGGCACGGGTACGACGCAGCGGGCCGACCGGGCTCGGCCCGATCACCCGTGAGGTGATGCGGGAGCGGTGGCCGGCGGCCCAGTGGTGGTTCGCGATCAACGGCGTCCTGGCCTGGTACCTGACCTACGCGGCGTTCCGCAACGTCAAGAGCATGGCGCCGTTCGCCAACACCCGCGAGTGGGACGAGTCGCTCTCCACCGTCGACCAGTTCCTCTTCGCCGGACACGACCCGGCGGGCACCCTGCACGCCTGGTTCGGCACCGGACTGGCCGCCCACCTCTTCTCCCTGGTCTACATCGCCTGGATCGTGCTGGTCCCGGTCTCGATCGCGGTGGCGCTGGTCTGGACCCGGCACACCAGCGCGGGCGCCTGGTACGTCACCGCGATCGCGGTCGACTGGTTCCTCGGCGCCGTCGTCTACCTGCTGGTGCCGACCGTCGGGCCGATCTACTCCGACCCCGGCCAGTTCGCCGACCTGCCGCACACCTACGTGACCACCCTGCAGGACGACATGTGGGCGGACCGGCTCGCGGTGATGGCCGACCCGTGGGGAGCCGGCACCCTGCAGACGATCGCGGCGTTCGCCTCGCTGCACGTCGGCATCATGGTCAGCATCTGCCTGCTGGTGCGACTGCTCGGCCTGCCGGCGTGGGTGGACCGGGCCGGCTGGGTCTTCCTCGCGCTGACCATCCTGGCCACCGTCTACCTCGGCTGGCACTTCGCCGTCGACGTGCTCGGCGGGGCCGCGCTCGGCGCGTTCGCGGTCTGGGTGTCGGGGCTGGCCACCGGCAACCGGGTGGGATGGCGGGTGCGGCTGGTCAGGCCGCGGGAGACGCCGGCAGCGGCCGGGTCGACGGATCCGGCCGGCGCATCCGGCGGGCATCACGCACCGCCCGGATGACGTTGCCCGCCTCCGCGCGTCCGCCGCGCACCGGGCTGAGCAGGACCACCACCAGCGCGATCAGCCAGGGCTTGAGCCGCACCAGCGGGTTCTCGCCGTACCGGAAGTGCACCGCGAAGAGGTTGCGGTACATGTAGTAGCCCTTCCAGCCGGCCAGGTCGTGCTGCTGGTCGAAGTCGAGCTGGCGGACCAGCACCGCGTCGCGGACCGCGCGCACGGCGAAGCCCGCGCGGCGGGCGCGCACCACGTAGTCCACGTCGTCGTAGAAGATGAAGAACGTCGGGTCGGGGAAGCCGATCCGCTCCACCACCTCCCGGCGGACCAGGAAGCCCTCGAAGGCGGCGTTCTCCACCTCCACCGTGGCCGGCATCGCCGCCCGGGTCCGGTAGTCGGACTCGACCGTCCCGGTCTTGGGCCGGATCGCCCACGGGGTGCGCAGGTCGAAACGGGTGGCCGCCTTCTCCACCAGGGCGCCGGCGCGGTCCTCGCGCACCGCGATCAGGCAGGAGCCGTCGACCTCGAGCAGCCGGGAGAGGCAGTCCGGAGCGGGGACCACGTCGTCGTCCATCAGCCACATCACGTCGTAGCCGCGCTCGTAGGCGGTGCGCAGCCCCAGGTGGAACCCACCGGCGCCGCCGACGTTCTCCGCGGAGCGGATGGTCACCAGACCGGGCAGGGTGGACGCCTCGAGCACCGCGGCGGTGTGGTCGGTGCTGGCGTTGTCGACCACGAAGACCGCGTCGGCCGGGCGGTCCAGCCCGGCCAGCCCGTCCAGCATCCCGGCGAGCAGGTCGGCGCGGTTGAAGGTGACGACCACGACCGCGACCCTCTCGGCCGCGCCGGGTCGCGACGGTGCAGCACTCAACGCAGGTACCTCCGGTGTCCGGTGAAGTCGCCCCGCAGCCCGGCCAGGCCGGCCCGGGCGCTCAGCACGATGCGGGCCGGGCGCGGCCGGGTGACGAGGTAGAACCAGACCGTCTTGACCCAGAACATCAGCACGAACGGCCACCCGCGGTAGTCGCGCAGGTTGAGCACGTTGTTGCGGGCCATGCAGTAGTGCTTGAGGTCGGAGTCGGTGTGGTTGTAGGTGGTGCGCCCGAACATCATCGGCGTGCCGAGGTCGTCGGTCGCGGGGTGGGCGAACCGGGCAGCGGCCACGGTCGCGATCCGGGCACCGGCGCGCTGGGCGCGCCAGAGGTACTCCACGTCGTCGCCCCAGATGAAGAACTCCTCGCGCGGCAGGCCGATCCGCCGCACCAGATCACGGGTGACCAGCACCCCGTTGAACGGGATCACCACGTCATCGATCAGGCCGTCGCGCGCGGCCGCGGTGACCGCGCCGATCTCGTGCACCACCCGGGTGCCGCCGGGCAGGCGGATCGGGAAGCAGAGCCGGTCCGGGTCCTGCTCGGCGACCACGGCCGGTCCGCAGAAGTCCAGGCCGTCCCGCTCGACGCGGGCCAGCAGCAGGTCCAGGCAGTCCGGCTCCGGCAGCCCGTCGTCGTCCATCAGCCAGGCCAGGTCGGCGCCGTCCTCCATCACCCAGGCCAGCCCGGTGTGGAAGCCGCCGGCGCCACCGGTGTTCTCTGTCAGGGTGCGGTGCCGGACGCCGAGACCGGCGGCGTGCTCCTCGAGCCAGGCGCCGGTGCCGTCGGTGGAGGCGTTGTCCACGACCAGCACGGCGTCGAGCCGCTCCAGCGCGGCCAGCCGGGTCAGCAGCCGCCGCAGCAACGGCAGCCTGTTGAAGGTCACCACCACCGCCTGCACCCGCACGGCGGACACCCTACTCACCGCTCTCCCGCCCGCCGGCCCGCGGGCGCATCCGCCCCTGGGCGTCGCGGCTCCGGGCGGGTGAGTAGCGTTGCCGTGTGGACACCGACGCCGTGCTCGAGCTCCTGCAGGACGTGGCCGCCGAGGTGATCACCCCGCGCTTCCGGTCCCTCGACGACGACCAGGTCAGCGAGAAGAACCCCGGCGACCTGGTCACCGTCGCCGACCACGAGTCCGAGGCCCGGATCACGGCCGCGCTGAGCCGTGCCTATCCCGAGGCGCTGATCCTCGGCGAGGAGGCGATGGCCGCGGACCCGACCCTGCTCGAGGCCTTCGCCACCGCTGACCACGCATTCACCGTGGACCCCGTCGACGGCACGAAGAACTTCGTGAACGGGTCGCCGGACCACGCCGTGATGGTCGCCGAGGTGCGCGCCGGCGAGGTCACCCGCGGCTGGATCTGGCAGCCGCAGCACGAGGCGTCGTACGTCGCCGAGCGCGGCGCCGGTGCACGGCGGAACGGGGAGCCCCTGGTGGTCGACGGGTCCGGCACCGCGCCATACCGGACCGCGCGGTGGGGGTGGCGCGGCCAGGAGCTCGACGGGCTCGGCACCCTGGAGATCTCCTGGGCCTGCTGCGGGGTCGACTACCCGCACCTGATCGCCGGGGACGCCGCAGCCCTGCTCTACAACCGCAGCATGCCGTGGGACCACCTGCCCGGGGGCCTGATCCTGACCGAGGCCGGCGGCCGGATCGGTCGTCTCGACGGCGCGCCGTGGCAGCCGCGCCGGCTGTCCGGCGGCCTGCTCGCCACCGGCTCGCCCGAGCGGTACGACGACGTGGTGGCCTCGCTCGGGCGGCGGCCGCTGCGCTGAGCGGGGTGCGGGTTTCACCGGTCAGCCGGTGAAACCCGCACGACACGCCGGGGCGCATCGGCGTGTCGTGCGGGTTTCGGCCGACAGGTCCACGTCGTGTCTCCCAAGTCGGCGCCGTAGCGAGCGGTGTCTCCGGCCGACAGGTCTAGCCTCGGGCTAGCAGGCGGAGCTCAGGTCGTCGGACTCGTTCGCCGCATAGCCGCCGTCGCGGCTGCCGATCGACCCGCCGGTGACGGTGCTGTTCCGCTTCTTCCTCGCGGTCGTGCCCGCGTCGTCGCCGCCGCTGCCCTCCGAGCTCGCCACCGCGTCGGCGACCATCTGCCGGATCTCGTCGATGTCGGGCTCGGCGGTGTTCACCTTCGGTGGCACCAGCGAGACCGTGGCGACCTTCTGGCTCCGCGTCTTCAGGCCCAGCTCCACGAAGCGCCCGACCTCGGAGGCGGGCAGGTTGGTGGAGAACATCCCGGTCGTCGCTTCGGCGAGCTCCTCGAAGTTGGTCAGCGCGGTCTGCGGGCTGACCTGCTGCAGGAAGCCGTTGAGCACGCACTTCTGGCGCGCCATCCGTGAGTAGTCGTCCGAGCCCTCCCGAGCACGGGCGTACCAGAGCGTCTCGAAGCCGTCGAGGGTGCGCTTGCCGGGGTCGATGTAGCCGGTGACGTCGTCGCCGAGGCCGCCGACCGGGATCGGCTGGCGCACGTTGAGGGTGATCCCGCCGACCGCGTCGACGAGGTCCTTGAAGCCCTGCAGGTTGACCATCGCCCAGTAGTTGATCCGCAGTCCGGTGACCCCCTCGACCGCCGAGACCGTGGCGTCGACGCCAGGGGTCTCGGACTCACCGAACAGGTCGGTGTGGTCCTCGGCCCAGGTGCTGACCCCGTTGATGTAGCAGCCGTCGCAGTCGAAGCCGTCGGGGAACTGCTCGTCCATCACGCTGCCGTCGCGGAACGGGAAGTTCTCCAGGTTGCGAGGCAGCCCGACCAGCACCGCCTTGCCGGTCTCCGCGTCGATCGAGGCGACCGTCAGCGAGTCCGGGCGCAGCCCCCAGCGGCCCGCGCCGGAGTCACCGCCCAGCAGCAGTACGTTGAAACGGCCGTCGTGGGCTCCGCTGACCGCGGTGTTGCCGAAGAGTGCGATGGAGAGATCCCGCTGTACGCCGACCAGGTGGGCGCCGAAGAGCAGCGTGCCGGCGACCGAGAGGCAGAGCAGTCCGTTGACCCCCACCACGGCGCGCCGCTGCGGCAGCCCCAACGTCAGCGGCTGACCGAGGCGCCAGGCATCCATGAACAGGGCCGCCCAGCCGATGGCGGCGGCGAAGAGGCCGAGCCGCAGCAGGAGCAGCAGATCGCTGTTGAAGGCCAGGGTGATCGCCCAGGAGTGGTCCAGCGCGCTGACCACCAGGCCGAGGGCGCCGAGGCAGAGCAGTCCGATCCAGATCCGCAGGGCGACCAGGCCGACCTTGCGGTTGCCGGCGATCAGCTGGGCCGAGCCCGGGGCGAGGAGCGTGAACGCCATCAGGGTCATCGCACGCCGGAATCGCACGCGGGCCGCGCGTTCGGCCACTCCCGGCGTCGGTGAGCCGGGGGGCGCCGCGGGGAAGCAGCCATGAGGTGGAACTCCTGCTGGGGAAGGGAGCAGTTCCGCCAGTATCACCAGTCACACCCGTCACAGCAGGTACGACGCGCCGGACGCTCGCCGCGGCCTGGGTCACGGCCTGGGTCACGGCCTGGGTCACGGCCTGGGTCACGGCCTGGGTCACGGCCTGGGTCACGGCCTGGGTCACGGCCCGGGTCACGGCCCGGGTCGGCCAGCCCACGGTCCTGGCACGAGCAAGGCGACGCGGGTCACCCCGGCGCCACCCGGCCCCGCCAGGTCGACCGCGACGGCGCCGCAGGTGTCAGGCGGCCGCCGCGAGCCGGGCGATCTCGTCGGCCGAGGCGTTGCCTCCGGTGCACATCACCGCGACCGGCAGCTCACCGTCCGCGACCGGCAGGTCACCGTCCGCAGCCGGTTCGGCCGCAGCGACGACGCCGGCGAGCGCGGCCGCGCCGGCTCCCTCCGCGAGCGTGCCGGCACGGGTGGCCAGCAGGCGGGCCGCGCCGTCGATCTCGTCGTCGGTGACCAGCAGGAAGTCGGCCAGTCCGGCCCACAGGGTGGCGAGTGTGGCGGCGTAGCCGCTGGTGGTGGCCAGGCCGGAGGCCCGGGTGGCGGCCGGGGCCGTCTCGATCCGGCCGCTGAGCCAGGAGCGCCAGCCGGCCGGGGCCGAGGAGGACTGCACGCCGATCACCGCACACGAGGGTGCGAGGGCGTCGCGGACCACGCACGCGCCGACCGCTCCGGTGCCGCTGCCGATCGGCACGTAGACCGCGCCGAGCCCGGAGGCCTGGGTGAACAGCTCCAGGTAGGCGGTCGCGTGGCCCAGGATGATCCGCGGGTCGGTCGGATCGATGTAGCCACCCTCGGTCGCGAGGGAGCGCGCGTGCGCGGCGGCCTCGCCCAGCCCGTCCCCGTGGACGATCACCCGCGCACCCAGGGCCTCGACCGCGTCCCGCTTCACCGCGGGCGCGCACTGCGGCATCACCACGGTCGCCGGCACCCCGGCGGCGCGAGCGGCGAACGCCACCGACTGCGCGTGGTTGCCGGTGGAGGTGGTGACCAGGCCGACCCGGCGCTCGACGTCGGTGAGCGTGGCGGCCAGGTGGACGCCGCCGCGCACCTTGAAGGAGCCTGTCGGGAGCACGTGCTCGTGCTTGACCAGGAGCCGGCGCCCCACCGACCGGTCGAGCACCGGGTGGGACACCAGCGGCGTCGTCGCGAGGGTGGCGGCGACGACCTCGCCGGCCCGCTGCACCGCAGCGAACGTCAACGACGAGGTACCGACCGAGGAGTCCATGCCTCCTATGGTCGCCGCCGGCAGTCCTATCGGTCCAATAGTTCTTTTCGTGCATTCACATCGACACTGTCGATTGATACCGTTCCGGGGTGATCGACCTTCGGCGGCTCGAGGCCCTCGTCGCGGTGTATCGGACCGGGAGCGTCTCCGCCGCCGCTGCCGCGCTCCACTACGGCCAGCCCACCGTCTCCCATCACCTGCGCCGGCTCGAGGCCGAGACCGGCAGCGTGCTCCTGCAGCGCGTCGGCCGCGGCGTCCGGCTGACCGCCGACGGCGTCCAGCTCGCCCGGCGCGGCGAGGAGATCCTCGGCCTCCTCGAACGGGCCGAGACCGAGCTCGCCGCCGCCAACCACCTGCGCACCGGCAACGTCAGGCTCGCCGCGTTCCCGTCCGGGGCCGCCACGCTGGTCCCGGCGGCGATCGCCCGGCTCGCGACCCGGCACCCCGGCCTCACCCTCGACCTGATCGAGGCGGAGCCACCGGAGGCCACCGAGATGCTGCGCGCCGGCGAGGTCGACCTGGCGCTGACCTTCGCCTACCCGGACCAGCCGGACCAGGAGCAGATCCGGGCCGAGACCCTCTTCGGCGACCCGTTGCACCTGGTGGCCGCCGACGTCGACCGACTCGGCGCCGGTGCGGCCGACGCCACCACCACGCTCGACCACCTCGGCGACCACCGGTGGATCACCGGCTGCGAGCGCTGCCGCATCGAGCTGCTGCATCTGTGTGACGCCGCCGGGTTCACCCCGGACATCGCCTTCGCCAGCGACGACTACGTGGCCGTGCAGGCCCTGGTCGCCACCGGTGTCGGCGTCACCGTGCTGCCCGGCCTGGCCCTGGAGGCCCACCGCAACCCGGGCGTCGTCACCCGCGCGGTGGCCGGCGCCGCCCGTCACGTCCAGCTGGCGTCGTACGGCGCACCGCCGCGGCCGGCGGCGGTCGAGGCGGTCGCGGCGACCCTCCGGGCGGTGGCGGTCAGCCGTTAGGCGCGGTCCGGGAGCCGGTGCGGCCCGCCTCGATCTCCTGGCGGCGGGCCATCCGGTGCGCCCGCCGGATCCCGGCCTCCCGGGCCCGCCGCTCGTCCTCGGCGTCCTCGGGTGTCAGCGCCGGTACGCGGCGCGGGCGCCCGGCCGCGTCGATCGCCACGAAGACGAAGTACGCCGACCCGACGTGCAGCGACTCCGAGCTGGCGTCGTCCCAGGGCTGGGTCTCGATCCGCACGCCGACCTCCATCGACGAGGAACCGCACCAGTTCACCTGCGCCCTGGTGCGGATGATGTCGCCCACCCGGACCGGCTCGTGGAAGGCCATCTCGTCCAGGGCCGCGGTCACCGCGGGCCCGCCGCTGTGCCGCTGCGCGACCACCCCGGCGGCGGAGTCGGCGAGCTTGACGATCTCGCCGCCGTGGATGTTGCCCAGCAGGTTCGCCTGCGCACGAGCGGTCAGCGAGGCCAGCTCCATCCGCGAGTACGACGGCGGGCGGGAGGGCGGCAACTCCGGGGGCAGGACGCTCACCCGCGCGACGATAGCGCCCGTCGCGCGCCGCGTCGGGGATGATCGGGGCCATGGCCACCGCCTTCACCGACGACGACCTGCTCGCCGCGCTGCGTGACGCGGCCGGCGGCAGCGCCCTGAGCACGGCCGCCTACGAGCGCCACCGCGAGACCGCGGGCGGGCCGTCCGTCGCCTGGATCATCCGCCGCTTCGGCTCCTGGCGCGCCGCCTGTACGGCGGCCGGCCTGCCCACCCATGCCCGGTCCGCGCGCGCCGCCACCTGGACCGACGAGCAGCTGGTCGCGCACGTCGCGGCCTACCTGGCCGATCTCGAGCCGGGCGTCCGCGGCAGCTTCGCCGGCTACAGCGCCTGGGCGACGGCGCAGCAGGGCGCGCCGAGTGGCGCGACGGTGCGTGCCCGGATGCCCTGGGCCGATGCCCGGCGACGCGCCGCGGGCGAGCCGTCGGGGTCCTGACCGGTACGGTCACCGCCATGGCAGGAAGCGGCAAGCGCGGGGACGGCTCCGGCGACGAGGGGGACTACGACTGGATCTACGGCACCGGCGGCGACCCGACCCCCGAGCGTCCGGCCACCCGTCCCGGACCGGCCGACCGACCGGAGCCGACGATGATGCTGCCGCAGCAGCCGCGCCCCGGCACGGAGCGGCCCGCCGGGCAGCGCCCGGCCGAGGCTCCTCCCGCCCCGCCGAGCGCGCCACCCGCACGGCCGCACCGCTCGCACAGCGGGTGGCGCCGTCCGAAGCGATGGATCAAGGTGATCCTGGCGCTGCTGGTGCTGTGGCTGGTCTATCTGGTCGTCGTGCCGATCCTCGCCTGGAGCAAGGTCGACAAGGTCGCCTTCGAGCCCGACGGGGATCGCCCCGAGGACCAGCCGGGGACGACGTACCTGATCGTGGGCAGCGACTCGCGCGGCGACCTCAGCAAGGAGGAGCGCGAGCAGCTGGGCACCGGCGGCGACGCCGGCAACGCCCGGACCGACACGATCATGCTGCTGCAGACCGGCTCCGGTCCGGACACCCTGATCTCCATCCCCCGCGACACCCTGGTCGACATCCCGGGCCACGGCTCGGGCGAGAAGATCAACTCCTCCTTCGCGATCGGCGGCCCGGAGCTGCTCACCCAGACCGTCGAGTCCACCACCGGGATCCGGATCGACCACTACGTCGAGATCGGCTTCGCCGGGTTCGTCGACGTGGTCGACGCCGTCGGCGGTGTCGAGATCTGTCCGAAGCAGGCGATCGCCGACAAGCAGGCGAACCTGGACATCGAGAAGGGTTGCCAGGAGGTCGACGGGGTCACCGCACTCGGCTACGCCCGGTCCCGTCACGCCGCTTACGGCGACAGCAACGACGACTTCGCGCGGGTACGCCGCCAGCGCGAGGTGATCGCCGCGATCGGCGACAAGGCGGTCTCGCCGTGGACCGTGATCAACCCGATCCGCTACTGGCGGCTGAACATGGCTGCTCCCGGTGCGATCGCGGTCGGAGAGGGCATGGGGCCCTTCGACGCCGCCCGCTTCGCGATGGCGATGTCGGCCTCGACCTCCGGCAAGGGGAAGTCCTGCACCCTGCCGGTCGACTACCAGGCGGCGGGCACCGGCTACAGCGACGTGGTGATCGACACCGAGCGTGCCGACCAGCTCTTCGACATCATCATCGAGGACCGCACCGACGACCTGACCAACAAGATCTGCAACCAGAAGGGGCTCTGACCGGATGGGAACCTACGAGACGCTGCGCGTCGAACTGGACGGCGACGGCGTCGCCACCGTGACCCTGCACCGCCCGGACGCGCTCAACGCGTTCGACCTCACGATGGCGGTGGAGCTGGAGCGGTTCTTCCTCACCGACGCCCGCCGCGACGAGGTGCGGGCCGTGGTCGTCACCGGCGCCGGCCGGGCGTTCTGCGCCGGCATGGACCTCAACGCCGCCGGCAACGTGTTCGGCCTGGACGAGAGCCACTCCCCCACGCCGGAGGACTTCTCCGCGAACTACCTGGAGGAGCCCTACGCGTCGGGCATCCGCGACACCGGCGGCAAGGTGACCCTGGCGATCCACGCCCTGCCCAAGCCGGTGATCGCCGCGATCAACGGGCCCGCGGTGGGGATCGGTGCCACCATGACCCTGGCGATGGACCTGCGGCTCGCCTCGACCAAGGCCCGGATCGGCTTCGTCTTCGGACGACTCGGCATCGTCCCGGAGGCCTGCTCATCCTGGTTCCTGCCCCGGATCGTCGGCATCCAGCAGGCGCTGGAGTGGGTCTACTCGGCCGACGTCCTCGACGCGGAGGCCGCGCTCGCCGGCGGCCTGCTGCGCAGCGTCCACGAGCCCGACGAGCTGGTCGGCACGGCCCAGGAGCTGGCCCGGTCGTTCGTGATCGGCCGGTCGGCGACGGCGCTCGGCCTCGCCAAGCAGCTGCTCTACCGCAACGGCGCCGCGGCCGACCCGCTGCACGCGCACCTCTCGGACTCGCTGGCGATGTACTGGACGTCGATCGCCGACGGGAAGGAGGGCGTCGCCGCCTTCCTGGAGAAGCGGGCACCGCGGTTCACCGGCAGCGCCGCGGACCTGCCCCGGATCTTCCCCGGCTGAGCGGCCACCGCCGCCGTCGGCGGGTCACATCGCCATGAAGAGGATCTCCTCACGGGAGTACTCCCGGCCGGGGTGCTCGGCGGCGAGGTGCTCCTGGACCTTCTCGACGAGGTCGTCGTCGTTGTCGGCACGCAGGGTGGTGTCGCAGGGGCAGCGCAGTGAGGGCATCGTCGTACCTCCGGAGTAGAACGTGTTCCTTGCAGGGTACGCCGCCCCGACGCGGGCAGCGTCCGTCGGGCGCGTGCGCCGGGCCCGGCCCCGGGCGCCACGAACGCCGCGGCGCCCGGAACCGATCAGGTTCCGGGCGCCGCGGGGGCCAGTCCTCACACGCAGTCGGTCATCGCATCCTGCAGCTCGGGGTCGGTCATCATCCCGGTGATCGCGTCCGCGTCGTTCAGGTCGGTGGTGTCCACGTGGTCCATGAAGGCACCGGCCATGCACTTGGCCTGCGACGCGGACATGCCGGCGTCGACGTACATCTCCTCGATGTAGGCCTGGAAGCCGTCCGGGTCGTCGACCGGGTTCGGGATGTCGCCGGCCTGCGGCACCTCCCCGGCCGGGTCGGACTCCTCGGCCTCGGGGGACTCCTCGGTCTCGGTGGCCTCGGAGTCGGCGCTCTCGTCGGCCTGCGACGAGGTGTCGTCGGCACCGGACTCGGTCTCGTCACCGCCGCAGGCGGTGAGGGCGAGCATGAGGGTGGCGGGCACGGCGACGGCAGCGGTCAGGCGGCGGATCGTGGTAGTCATGCCTCCCGTCCTTGCCGCCCGCGGGTCGACTCAACCCTCTCGACCGCGACTTCTCACGATCCGGACCGCAGCCACCCGGTCACCGGGTCATCGGGTCACTTGGACCGCTGTACGCCGGCCAGCAGCTGCCGAGCGGCCACGATCCGCTGCACCTGGTTGGTGCCCTCGTAGATCTGGGTGATCTTGGCGTCGCGCATCATCCGCTCCACCGGGTAGTCGCGGGTGTAGCCGTAGCCGCCGAGCGCCTGGACCGCGTCGGTGGTGACCTGCATCGCCACGTCGGAGGCGAAGCACTTGGCCGAGGCGCCGAAGAAGGTCAGGTCGGCGTCGCCGCGCTCGGACTTCGCCGCCGCCGCATACGTCAACTGCCGCGCTGCCTCGACCTTCATGCCCATGTCCGCCAGCAGGAACTGCAGGCCCTGGAAGTCGGCGATCGGGCGGCCGAACTGCTGGCGCTCCTGGACGTAGCCCAGCGCGTAGTCCAGTGCGCCCTGGGCGACGCCGACCGCCTGGGCGGCGATGGTCACCCGGGTGTGGTCCAGCGTGCGCATCGCGATCTCGAAGCCCTCTCCCTCGGCGCCGATCATCCGGCTGGCCGGGATCCGCACGTTGTCGAGGTAGACCTCGCGGGTCGGCGAGCCCTTGATGCCGAGCTTCTTCTCCGGCGCGCCGAAGGTGACGCCCTCGTCGGACTTCTCCACCACGAAGGCGGTGATCCCGCGCGAGCGCGCGTCGGGGTCGGTGGAGGCGAGCACGGTGTAGAACTCCGAGACGCCGGCGTTGGTGATCCAGCGCTTCACACCGTTGAGGACGTAGTCGTCGCCGTCGCGTACCGCACGGGTCTTCTGTGCGGCCGAGTCGGAGCCGGCATCGGGCTCGGAGAGGCAGTAGGAGAAGCCGCCCTCGCCGGCGGCGAGCCGCGGCAGGTAGGCCTGCTTGAGCTCCTCGCTGCCGGCCAGCTGCAGCGGGAGCGAGCCGAGCTTGTTGACGGCCGGGATGAGCGAGGACGAGACGCACGCACGGGCGACCTCCTCGATCACGATGCAGGTGGCGAGCGCGTCCGCGCCGGCGCCGCCGTACTGCTCCGGGACGTGCGGGGCGTGGAAGTCGGCGGCCACCAGCGCGTCGTGCGCCTCCTGCGGGTAGCGAGCCTCCTCGTCGACGTCGGCAGCGTACGGCGCCACCTTGTCGTCGCAGAGCGCGCGGACCGCCTCGCGGATCGCGTCGTGCTCCTCGGAGAGTCCGTAGTACGTGAAGTCGTTGCCCACCGTCGCCACCTGTCCTCGTTCCTGATACTGAGTTCTTCCTATACGGTACTTCGTACCAGTTAACGATCCAAAGAACGGAGCGCCCGATGCCTGCGACGAGCACCCGGGAGCGGATGGTGGCCGCGGCCTTCCGCCTCTTCACCGACCGCGGCTTCGAAGCCACCACCGTCGACGACATCGCCGCCGAGGCCGGCGTCGGACGCACCACGTTCTTCCGCTCGTTCCCGACGAAGGAGGCGGTGGTCTTCCCCGACCATGCGCCGATCCTGGCCGCCGTCGACGCGCGCCTGTCCAGCGCCACCCGCGACACCGGTGACCTGGCGCTGCTGGAGGCGTCCCGGATCGTGTTGGACAACTACCTCGCGGACGGCGAGGTGGCCCGGGCCCGTTACGCGCTGACCAGCAGCGTCCCCGCCCTCCGCGCCACCGAGTCGGCCAACCAACGTGCCTACCAGCAGCTCTTCCGCGACCACGTGCGCCGCTGGCTCACCCCGCCGGACGGCGAGCTGAGGGACGACCTGATCGCCGAGGTCCTCGCCAACGCGGTGGTCACCGCCCACAACCACGTGCTGCGACGCTGGCTGCGGGGCACCAGCACCGACGCCCGCTCCGAGCTGGCCGACGCCGTCGCCGCAGTGACCCGCCGCCTGGGCCTCGAGGCCAGCGAGGCGACCGAGACCCAGGTGGTCGTGGTCCGCTCGCGGCGGCCGTTCGACGAGGTCCTCCCCCAGGTACGTCGCCTGCTGGCCGACGACGCCTGACCCCGACCGTCCCGCGGCCCGGGAAGAACCGGCCCGGGAAGAACCGGCCCAGTGCGCCGGTTACGCCGGACATGACCACGAGCACCTGGCAGGACCCCGCCGTCGTCGAGGAGATGCTGGCCGCCGACACCTGGGCGGTGGTCGGACTCTCCGGCGACCCCCGCCGCACGGCGTACCGGATCGCGGCGCTGCTGCAGGAGCGCGGCAAGCGGATCGTCCCGGTGCACCCCGCGGCCGCCGAGGAGGAGCTGGTGGTGCTCGGCGAGAAGGCCTACCCGACGCTGGCAGCGATCCCCTTCCCGATCGACGTGGTCGACGTCTTCCGCCGCTCCGAGCACGCCGGCGAGGTGGCCGACGAGGCGGTGGCGATCGGCGCAAAGGGCGTGTGGTTCCAGCTCGGCGTGGTCGACGAGGCGGCGTTCGCGCGGACCACCGCTGCCGGCACCCCGATGGTGATGGACACCTGTCCCGCGATCGAGTGGGGCAGCCGGGGCGCCTGAGCCCGGCCGCCCACCGACAGGCCCCCGGCAGGCCCCAGCGAACACACGGCCCGGCCCGAGCGAACGAGGCCGCCGCCCCGGCGTACCCGGGACGGCGGCCTCGTCATCGCAGCGTCAGCGCTGCCGGACGGAGTGGGTCACTCCGCGGCGCGCGCAGCACCCTTCTCGGTGGTGGCGTCGCCGGTCGACAGCGAGCCGGACTTGTCCTCCAGGTGGGCCCGGATGAACCAGTGGAAGAGCTCGAACTGCTCGGTCTGGGAGATGAACATGTCCTGGGTGACCGGGTCGAGCTCCTCGAGGACCTTGATCCCCGACCGGTAGGACTCGATCACGCCCTGGTAGACGACGTCGAGCGCGGCGAGGTGCTCCTGGGTGGTCGCCCGCCCGATGCTGTACTCGTTCCAGGTGCGCTGATCGACGATCGCGCCCGGGGTGCCCGAGGGCGAGCCGCCCAAAGTGGCGATCCGCTCGGCGAGGTCGTCGGCGAACCCGCGCACGGTCTCGACCTGCGGATCGATCATCTCGTGGACGGCGATGAAGTGCGGTCCGACCACGTTCCAGTGCACGTGCTTGAGCGTGAGGTGCAGGTCGTTGGTGGCGTTCAGCCGGTCCTGCAGGAGGTCGACGACGCGCTGCGCCACCTCCGTGGTGAGGCCGGGAGTCGTGTAGTGCAACTTCGCATGTGAGGCCATACCCTCATGTTTACCGACTTGAATCAGTCAAGACAAGGGTCCGAAGGGGTGAATCGGGCCTACTCCACCACGGGAGCACGGGTGGCCCGCTCGCGCACGACCGTGCCCTTCGCGTGCGCGGCCGCCTTCAGATCGGCCTGGAAGTCCAGCATCCGCCGCTGCAGCGACGGGTCCGTCGCGGCGAGGATCCGCACCGCCAGCAGTCCGGCGTTACGGGCCCCGCCCACCGCGACGGTGGCCACCGGCACCCCGGCGGGCATCTGCACGATGGAGAGCAGCGAGTCCATGCCGTCGAGGTACTTCAGCGGCACCGGCACCCCGATCACCGGCAGCGGGGTGACCGAGGCGAGCATGCCCGGGAGGTGGGCCGCCCCGCCGGCGCCGGCGATGATCACCGACAGCCCGCGGTCCGCGGCGCGCTTGCCGTAGTCGAGCATCTCCTCCGGCATCCGGTGGGCGGAGACGACATCGGCCTCGAACGTCACGTCGAACTCGCCCAGCGCGTCGGCCGCGGCCTCCATCACCGGCCAGTCGGAGTCCGAACCCATCACGATGCCGACACGCGCAGTCATGGGCCGAACCCTAGAGGACCGCGGGCGCGGCCCCGGCGGGGGCTACTCGCTCTCGTCGCCGAGATCGCCGCGGAACCACGCGGCCGCGTGGCGCGCGCGCTCCAAGCAGTCCGCGAGGTCGTCGCCGTAGACGTTGACGTGGCCCACCTTGCGGCCCGGGCGCAGGTCCTTGCCGTAGAGGTGCACCCGGAGCCGCGGGTCACGGGCCATCGCGTGCGGGTAACCGTCGTAGAGCCGCCCCACCGTGGAGTCGTTCCCACCGAGGATGTTGACCATCACCGACCAGCAGGCGCGTGGCTCCGGCGATCCCAGCGGGAGGTCGAGGACCGCCCGCAGGTGGTTCTCGAACTGGGAGGTGACCGCACCGTCCTGGGTCCAGTGGCCGGTGTTGTGCGGCCGCATCGCCAGCTCGTTGACCAGCACGACCACCTTCCCCTCGGCGTCGCGCGCCTCGAACAGCTCGACCGCCAGCACGCCGGTCACGCCGAGCTCCCCGGCGATCCGCAGCGCCAGCTGCTGCGCGGCCGCGGCCAGCTCGGGGTCCAGGTCGGGCGCCGGCGCGATGACCTCGTTGCAGACACCGTCGACCTGCAGCGTGGCGACCACCGGATAGGCGGCGGCCTGGCCGCTCGGTGCGCGGGCGATCAGCGCGGAGAGCTCCCGGGAGAAGTCGACCAGCTCCTCGGCCAGCAGTCGGACGCCGGTGCGGGCGGCGGCCTCCAGCGGCTCGGCGATCTCGGCCTCGGAGCGCACCACCCACACACCCTTGCCGTCGTAGCCGCCGCGGCTCACCTTGAGCACGCAGGGCAGCCCGAACTCGACCACGTCCGACGCGGTGGCCACCTCGGCCCACCGGGGCTGCGGGGCGCCGAGGCGGGTCATCGCCTCCCGCATCACGATCTTGTCCTGGGCGTGCACCAACGCGTCGGGCCCCGGACGGACCGCCAGGCCCGCGTCCTCCAGCGCGTGCAGGTGCTCGGTCGGCACGTGCTCGTGGTCGAAGGTGACCACCGAGCACCCCTCGGTGATCGAGCGCAGCGTGTCGAGGTCGCGGTAGTCGCCGACCGCGTGGTCGCCGATCACCTGGGCCGCGCTGACCCCCTCGCCCTCGGCGAGCAGCCGTAGCGGGACCCCCAGCGCGACCGCGGGTTGAGCCATCATCCGTGCGAGTTGACCGCCGCCGATGACGGCGATCCGAGGGGCGAGCTCTGGCACGGCCGGAACGCTACCGGACGCGCTCCCCCTCGGCGGTGGCGGGCGTGGCGCCGCAGCCCGTCTCGAACCGCAGGCCCTGCCCGCGGACGGTGGTGATCAGGACCGGTCGCCGCGGGTCGTCGCCGAGCTTGCGCCGTACCCAGCCGAGGTGGACGTCGATGGTCTTCGACGAGGTCCAGAACGTGGTCTCCCAGACCTCGCGCATCAGATCGTCCCGGGAGACCACCGACCCCGCCCGCGCCATCAGCGCCTGCACCAGGTCGAACTCCATCCGGGAGAACCGGATCTCCCGTTCCCCGCGCCAGGAGCGCCGCGCGACGGGATCCAGCCGTACGTCCTGCACCTCGATCACAATGAACGAACCTAGAGAGTCCGGCAACCCGGCACCGGGCTTTTGCCCGGATTCCACGTTCCGGAGGGTGTTCGCCTCACGGACGCCGTACGGCGACCGGCTCGACCACCCCGAAGCCCCGGACCGGACGCGGGGCAGCGGCCGCGACTCCACGACGTCGCTCGGCAACCGGTCGGCCGTCGCGTGGTCGACGATGATCCGGTTGCGACGGGCCACCGCGGTCAGCCGTGAGGCCATGTTCACCGGCGGGCCGAAGACGTCGCCGAGCCGCAGCACCACCGAGCCGGAGGCCAGTCCGACCCGGACGTCGGGCATCCGCTGGTCGCGGCCGATCACGTTGATGATCCCCTCGGCGGTGACGAAGGCGGGCATCGGAGCGTCGTTGACGAAGAGGACCGCGTCGCCCATCGACTTGATCAGCCGGCCGCCGTTGGCGTTGATCACGTCGCCGCACCGGGACTCGAAGAGCTCCACGATGTCGCCGATCTTCTCGCGGCTCACCTCGTTGGAGAGCGCGGTGAACCCGACGATGTCGGCGAAGCCGACGGTGAGCTCGGTGGTGCCGGGGTCGGAGTCGACTCCGCGTGCCGACTCGATCCGCGCCACCGCCGCCGCGAGGTGGCGCCGCCAGGCGTAGAGCATCATCCGCTCGAACTGCCCGCCGTAGTCGGCGAACATCCGGGCCATCACCGACTCGGTCTCGTCGCGCGGATCGGTCTCGGCATAGAGCTCCTCGGCACGCTGCGAGATGGCCCCGACCTCCCAGTCGGCCAGCCGCGCCATGGAGAGGCCCACGCCTCGTGCCACGTTGAGCGCCGAGTCCATGTCGAGGAGGCCGGCATCGATCAGGCCGGACATCGTGGTCAACGCCTGGACGTCGGCCTCGGTGTAGGCCGCGTCGCCGCCCCGCTCGGGGAAGCCCAGGCTGCGCCACAGCCGGCGGGCCTGGTCGACGTCCATGCCCGCGCGCTCGGCCACCTCCTCGGCGGTCAGACCGGGGGCCGAGCCGAGGAACGAGGCGTCGATGTCGTACTGCGAGGGGCCCGTGTGGTCGGCCGTCACGGCGTGATCCCCCGGGCGGGCCGACGGGACCGCGGAACGGTGCGGAGCTCAGACACCCTCGTTGCCACCTCGGCCGATGTGCAGGTCGTGCAGGAGCTCGTTGAGCGTGCGCTGGGTGTCCTCGACGTGCGGGATGTCGTTGAGCCGGACCAGACCGTGGGTCGAGGCGTCGGCGATCAGCAGGCTGCCGCAGCCGAAGAGCCGGTCCAGCAGATGGATCTCGATCGAGACGTCGCTGACCCGCGCCAGGGGGATGTCGTGACCGCGGCGGGTGATGATGCCGCTGCGGGTGATCAGCCGCCGGTCGGTGAACGCGTGCACCGTGGTCAGCCAGCCCAGGAAGGGTCGGACCGTGAACCAGGCGATGCCGATCGCGCAGACCACCCAGACGACCTGGTGCAGCAGCGTCGAGTCCGCCGCGACCTGGACGAACACGCCGAGCGCCAGCAGGAGCACCAGCGCCAGCAGCGGCCCGAACAGCGCCTTCGGGTGCTGTCGGGTGCTGATCAGCAGACGTTCGTCCGGGTTGAGCAGCTTCTTCGAGATGGCCACGTCGCGATCATCCCACCGATCGGCAAGCAGGTCAGGCAGTGGCGCGCACGTGGATCACGTCGCCGGCGCCGACCCGCTCGACGCCGTCGGCGGTCTCGACGACCAACCGGCCCTCGGGATCGACGTCGACCGCCCGGCCGACCAGGGTGCCACCACCGGGAAGGTGCACCCGGACGTCGACGTCCACCGTCGCGCACCGGGCCAGGTACGACGCACGCAGCCGCTGAGCCGCCTCCGGCCCGCCGGCCTGCCACACGTCGAACGCCTCGCGGACCGTGGTCACCACGGCGAGCAGCACCGTCGTCCGGTCGACCGGGTCGGCATCCGGACCGGCCGCCAGCGCGATGCTGGTCGCGGTGTCGACGGGCAGCTCGTCGGCGGTGGTGGAGACGTTGATCCCGACGCCGACCACCACGGCCGGGCCGGTGGGCGTCTCGACCCGCTCGACCAGGATCCCGGCGACCTTCCGGGCGGTGCCGGAGTCGTCGGTGAGCAGGACGTCGTTGGGCCACTTGACCTGCGCCCGGCTGCCCAGCGAGGTCAGCGCCTTGGCCACGTTGTGGCCGACCAGCAGCGGGATCCAGGGCCACGCGGAGGCCGGGACGGTGGGGTGCAGCAGCAGCGAGAACGTCACCGCCGCCCCCGGCGGGGTCTCCCAGGTGCGATCCAGCCGGCCCCGGCCCGCGGCCTGGTGGTCCGCGACCACCAGGAGGCCCTCCGCGGCCCCCGCACGGGCCCGCTCACCGGCCAGGGCGTTGGTGGACGGCGCCACCGCGTGCAGCTCCACCCGAAGATCGGGTTGGCCCGCGAACGCCTCGGTGAGCGCGGTGGACTCGAAGGGTGGGCGCTGGATCGGCTGGTCCGTCACGGGCACTACCCTGACGCACGAAGACTTAGGAGGCCAAGTGACTGCGCAGCCCGATTCCGGGACCCCGAGCGACATCGACATCCACACCACGGCCGGCAAGCTCGCCGACCTGGACCGCCGCCTCGACGAGGCCGTGCACGCCGGCTCCGCCAACGCCGTGGAGAAGCAGCACGCCAAGGGGCGGAAGACCGCCCGGGAGCGGATCGAGATCCTCTTCGACGAGGGGAGCTTCGTCGAGATCGACGAGCTCGCCCGCCACCGCTCCACCGCGTTCGGCCTGGAGAAGAACCGGCCCTACGGCGACGGCGTGGTGACCGGCTACGGCACCATCAACGGCCGCCAGGTCTGCGTCTTCTCCCAGGACTTCACCGTCTTCGGTGGGTCGCTGGGCGAGGTGTACGGCGAGAAGATCACCAAGGTGATGGATCTGGCGATCAAGACCGGCTCGCCGATCGTCGGCATCAACGAGGGCGCCGGCGCCCGGATCCAGGAGGGGGTCGTCTCCCTCGGCCTCTACGGCGAGATCTTCAAGCGCAACGTGCACGCCTCCGGCGTGATCCCGCAGATCAGCCTGATCATGGGCAACTGCGCCGGTGGCCACGTCTACTCCCCGCGGTCACCGACTTCACGATCATGGTCGACCAGACCTCGGCGATGTTCATCACCGGCCCCGACGTGATCAAGACCGTCACCGGCGAGGACGTCACGATGGAGGAGCTGGGCGGTGCGCGGGCGCACAACACCAAGTCCGGCAACGCCCACTACATGGCCTCCGACGAGGACGACGCGCTGGAGTACGTCAAGGCGCTGCTGAGCTTCCTGCCGCAGAACAACCTCGACGAGGCACCGTCCTTCGACGACGTCGCCGACACCGAGATCAACGACGCCGACCGGGCCCTGGACACGATCATCCCGGACTCGCCGAACCAGCCCTACGACATGCACGACGTGATCACCGCGGTCGTCGACGACGAGGACTTCCTGGAGGTCCAGGAGCTGTTCGCGCCCAACCTGATCGTCGGTTTCGGCCGGGTCGAGGGCCAGACCGTGGGCGTGGTCGCCAACCAGCCGATGCAGTTCGCCGGCACCCTGGACATCGACGCCTCGGAGAAGGCCGCGCGGTTCGTCCGGTTCTGCGATGCGTTCAACGTCCCGGTGCTCACCTTCGTCGACGTGCCGGGCTTCCTCCCCGGCGTCGACCAGGAGCACACCGGCATCATCCGGCGCGGCGCCAAGCTGATCTACGCCTACGCCGAGGCCACCGTGCCGCTGGTCACCGTGATCACCCGCAAGGCCTACGGCGGCGCGTACGACGTGATGGGCTCCAAGCACCTCGGCGCCGACATCAACGTCGCGTGGCCGACCGCCCAGATCGCCGTGATGGGCGCTCAGGGCGCCGCCAACATCGTGCACCGCAAGACGCTCGCGGCGGTCGAGGCCGAGGGCGGGGACGTCGAGGCCAAGCGGGCCGAGCTGATCGACGAGTACGAGACCACGCTCGCCAACCCCTACATCGCGGCCGAGCGCGGCTACGTCGACGCGGTCATCCAGCCCCACGAGACCCGCGTCGAGGTGGTCCGGGCGCTGCGTCTGCTGCGCACCAAGCGCGAGTCGCTGCCGCCGAAGAAGCACGGGAACATCCCGCTGTGACCGGCGACGACGCGGCCGAGCAGGAGGGCCTCGCGGCGGAGCCGGCCAAGCCGGTGCTGCGCGTGGTCAACCCCGACGCCACCCCGGAGGAGATCGCCGCCCTGGTCGCGGTCTTCTCCGCGCTCGGCGGTGGCGAGGCGGCTCCGGAGCCGCCGAGGTCGCTGTGGGCCGCACCGACGCGTCGGCACCGGCACGTCCCGGGCCGCGGGCTGCCGCACGGTCGCGGCGCCTGGCGGGCCAGCGGCCTGCCCCGCTGACCGCCGGCGGCTCCACCCGAGCACGCACGAGCACCCGCACGACGGCCCGAGGCGATCGCCTCGGGCCGTCGTCGTACCGGGGACGGGTGGGTCAGGAGAAGAAGACCCGCAGATCGGCGACGACGTCCGCGGGCACCTCCATCGCCGCGAAGTGACCGCCGCGGCCGAACTCGCTCCAGTGCACGATGCCCTTGTTGTCCCGCTCGGCCAGCGAGCGGATCGTCCGGAAGTCGTCCTTGAAGACCGCGACCCCGATCCGCCCCCGCTCACCACCGGCTCGTGCCCGGCGCGCTGCTCGTCGTCGTAGTAGCGGGCGGCAGACGCGTCGCCCGCGAACTGGTGGACCACCTGCGCGTGCTGGCACAGCGCTACTCCCGCGCCGTCCTAGGCTGACCGGCATGACGCGACCGGTCGATGCCCGCACGGATGCCTACGTCGAGGACCTGGTGGCCCTCGATCCGCTCGAGGCCACCTACGCCGGGGTCCCCGGCTACGACCACCTGCTGCCCGACCTGAGCCCGGAGGGTTGCGACGCGCTCGACGAGCTGCACCGCCGCGCGGTCGCCGACGTGGCCGCCATGAGCCCGACCGACGAGCGCGAGCAGGTCGCCAAGGACGCCTTCCTGGAGCGGGTCGGGCTGGCCGTCGAACGCGCGGACCAGCGGGTCGAGCGCAGCGAGTTCTCGGTGATCAGCTCGGCGCTGCACGCGGTGCGCGAGGTCTTCGACCTGATGCCGACCGACACCGACGAGCAGTGGCAGGTGATCGGCGAGCGGCTGGCCGCGATCCCCCGCGCCCTGGACGGCTACCGCACCACCCTCACCACCGAGGCCGACGCCGGCCGGGTCGCCGCCCGCCGGCAGTACGTCGAGGTGGCCGACCAGGTGCGCGGCTGGACCGGCCAGCAGGGCACCGGTGGCGACTTCTTCGCCAACCTGGTCGCCGCCGCGCCCGACCGCCTGCAGAGGTCGCTCACCGCCGCCGCCGGCAGGGCGTCGGCGGCGGTCGCCGAGTTCGGCCGGTACGCCGAGACCGACCTCGCCCCGCGCGGCCGGGAGCGCGACGGGGTCGGGCGGGACCACTACGCCCTGGCCTCGCGCTACTTCCTGGGGGCGGAGGTGGACCTCGAGGAGACCTACCGCTGGGGCTGGGAGGAGCTGAAGCGGATCGAGGACGACATGCTGGCCACGGCGGGCCGGATCGTGCCCGGCGGGTCGGTCGACGACGCGGTCGCCGCGCTCGACGCCGACCCGGCCCGCGACTGCGGCAGCCGCGAGGCCTACCAGCGCTGGATGCAGGCCAAGGCGGACGAGGTGCTCGCCTCCTTCGACGGCGTCCACTTCGACATCGCCGAGCCGATCCGGACGCTGGCCTGCAAGGTGGCGCCGGTCAACGACGGAGGCGCCTGGTACATCCCTCCCTCGGAGGACTTCTCCCGGCCCGGCACGATGTGGTTCTCCTTCACCGACGACCACGAGATCTACTCGACGTGGCGTGAGGCCACCACGGTCTTCCACGAGGGCGTGCCGGGCCACCACCTGCAGTGCGCCCAGGCGACGTACCGGGCCGACCTGCTCAACCGCTGGCAGCGCCTGCTGTGCTGGGTCAGCGGGCACGGCGAGGGCTGGGCCCTGTACGCAGAGCGGCTGATGGACGAGCTCGGCTACTTCGCCGATCCCGGCGACCGGCTGGGCTTCCTCGACGCCCAGGGCCTGCGGGCCGCCCGGGTGGTGGTCGACATCGGCGTGCACCTCGGCCTGAGCATCCCTGCCGACAACCCGTTCGGCTGGCGCGGTGGCGAGGTCTGGGACGCGGACCGGGTGCTGGAGTTCATGCGGGCCCACACCCGGGTGGACGACGGCACGCTGCGGTTCGAGGTGAACCGCTACCTGGGCTGGCCGGGGCAGGCGCCGTCGTACAAGGTCGGCGAGCGGATCTGGCTCGACGCGCGCGAGCAGGTCCGGGCGCGCAAGGGCGCCGCCTTCGATCTCAAGCAGTTCCACACCGACGCGCTGAACCTGGGCGCGCTCGGGCTCGACCCGCTCCGCGCCGCGCTGGCCCGGCTCTGAGACCGGCTCCGCGGTGGACGAGCTCAGCAGCAGCGAGGCGCGCCGGATCGCCGTGCGGGCCCAGCTCCTGGACGCGGTCCGCCCGGATGCGCTGGTGCCGATGGTCGACCACCTGACGCTGCTGCAGATCGATCCGACCACGGCCATCGTCCGCAGCCCCGACCTGGTCGCCTGGTCGCGCCTGGGCAGCGCCTACGACCCTCCGACCTGGTCTTCGCGCTGGAGACCGAGCGGTCGCTGGTCGAGCACGTCAGCTTCATCCGGACCATGGAGGACATCGGCATCCACCTCGGCGTCGCCGACGAGTGGATCAACCCGAGCGTCGCCGCCTGGGTGGAGGCCAACGACGGGTACCGCCGGCGGGTGCTCGCCGAGCTGGCGGCGTCGGGGCCGGTCGCTGCCGGCGCGCTGCCCCACGACCCCGACGTCCCCTACGCCTCCAGCGGGTGGGACGACGACAAGAGCGCGCGTCGGTTGCTGGAGGTGCTGTGCCTGCGCGGCGATGTCGGCGTGGTCGGCCGCGACGGCCGGACCCGGCTGTGGGACGTCGCCGAACGCGCCTACCCTGCGGACCTGTTCCGCCCGGGGCCGAGCGAGGCCCGGCGCCTGCGTGACAACAAGCGCCTGACCTCGCTCGGCATCGCCCGCGCCAAGCCGCAACGCTCCCCCGGCGAGGCCTCACCGATCGGGGCGCTCGGCACCGAGGTCCGGGTGGAGGGACTCGACGGCACCTGGCGGGTCGACCCGGACGCGCTCGACGCGCTGAGCGAGCCGTTCGAGGGACGCACCGCGTTCCTCTCCCCGTTCGACCGGCTGGTCTACGACCGCGACCGCGCCACCGACCTCTTCGGCTTCGAGTACGTGCTGGAGATGTACAAGCCGGCCGCCCAGCGACGGTGGGGCTACTTCGCCCTCCCGATCCTGGTCGGCGATCTCCTGGTCGGAAAGCTCGACGCGAAGGCCGACCGGAAGAAGGGGCTGCTGCGGGTCTTCGCGGTCCACGAGGACGAGCCGTGGTCTCCGGAGACCGGCGACGCGGTGGCGGCCGAGATCGACGCGCTGGCCGCGTGGCTGGGCGTCGAGGTGGTCCGGTGAGCCAGGGTCAGGGCAACGGCTGATCGTCGACCTGGATGTCGAGGTGGTAGTTCCCCGTCGCCTCGTCGAACTCGGTGACTTCGACGGTGACGCCGTAGTCGGTGCCGTCGGCGCTCAACGTGCACCGGGTCGTGCTGCCGGTCCGGGCGGTCAGCGGCGAGGGGCACTCCACCGCGTCCGGCTCCTCGCCGACCGATTCGGTGAGAGATCGGGTCACCTCGGCGGCCACGTGGTCGCCGGGGATCGTCGTGCCGCCCTGCGCGTCGGTGTCCCCGGTGTCGGTGTCCCCGGTGTCGGTGTCCCCGGTGTCGGTGTCCCCGGTGTCGGTGTCCCCGGTGTCGGTGTCCCCGGTGTCGGTGTCCCCGGTGTCGGTGTCGTCGGGCCCGCTGGTCGGCTCATCGTCGACCTGGATCGAGAAGTTCACCTCGCCGCCGTCCACACTCTCGGCCGTGACGCTCACCCCGACCTCGTAGCCGAGCATCTCGTAGCTGCAGCGGACCGTCTCTCCCTCCTCGGCAGGGAGCTCGTCGGGGCAGTCGACGGTGTCGGGGGTGTTGCCGGTCTGCTCCTCCAGCAGGCTCGCGACCTGCTTCTCCAGGTCGTCGGTGCTGACGGAGCCCGCTCCACAGGCGGAGAGGCTCGCGGCGAGCACGGAGGCGAGGAACGAGGCGGCGAGCAGCCGGCGACGGGGCACGGGAGACTCCAGACGTGGTCGGGGTGGATTCCGCGCCACGGCGACGCGGAGGCTCCCGCACCATTCCACGGAGGAGAACGTTTCAATCAGGGTCCTGCGAATAGGGTCTGCCCGTGCCCACCTTCGTGCTCGCCTCCGCCTCCCCCGCTCGCCTGGCGACCCTGCGCTCGGCGGGGATCGACCCGAGCGTGATCGTGTCGGGGGTCGACGAGAGCCAGGTGGTCGACGTACCTCCGTCCGTGCTGGCGCAGCGCCTGGCCGAGCTGAAGGCACGCGCCGTGGCCGGACGCGACGACCTGCCGGCCGACGCCCTGGTGCTCGGCTGCGACTCGGTCCTCGAGCTCGACGGAGAGGCGCTCGGCAAGCCCGTCGATGTCGAGGAGGCCACCGCACGGTGGCGCTCGATGCGTGGGCGGGCCGGCACGCTGCACTCCGGGCACTGCCTGATCGACGTGGCCGCCGGCGCCGAGCGCACCGGCACCGGATCGACCACGGTCCACTTCGCCGACGTCGACGACGCCGAGATCGAGGCCTACGTCGCCACCGAGGAACCGCTGCACGTGGCGGGCGCGTTCACCATCGACGGGTTCGCCGGCGCGTTCGTCGAGCGGATCGAGGGCGACCACCATAACGTGGTCGGAGTCAGCCTCCCGCTGCTCCGGAGGATGGTGCGCGACCTCGGACACTCCTGGCCCGCACTCTGGTCCCGCCCCTGACGGCTCGCGCACCCGCGCACCCGCCATCGTCCGGGATCACTCCACCGGCAGCCCGAGCCCCCGCGCGATCAGCATCCGCTGCACCTCCGAGGTGCCCTCGCCGATCTCCAGGATCTTGGCGTCGCGGTAGAAGCGGGCGACCGGGTACTCCTCCATGAAGCCGTACCCGCCGAAGACCTGCGTGGCGATCCGGGTGGCCGTCACCGCGGACTCGGAGGTGTAGAGCTTCGCGACCGACGCGGCACGCTTGAACTCGCCCACCGACGGCCCCGATCCGCGGAGCATCGCGTCCTTCATCGCCGCCGCCTTGTAGGTCAGCAGCCGGGAGGCCTGCAGCATCACCTCGAGGTCGGCGATCTGGAACGCCACGCCCTGCTTGCGCCCGATCGGGCCGCCGAAGGTCTGCCGCTCGCCGGCGTAGGTCACGCACTGCTCCAGGCAGGCCTGGATCAGCCCGGTGGCCAGGGCGGCGATCGCGACCCGCCCGTCGTCGAGGGTGGCCAGGAACTGGGCATAGCCCCGACCGCGCTCGCCGAGCAGGCTGTCCGCAGGCACCCGGGCGTCGGTGAAGGTCAGCGGGTGGGTGTCGGAGATGTTCCACCCGAGCTTGTCGTAGGCGGGCTCGGCGACGAAGCCGGGGGTCCCGGCCGGGACGATGATCGCGGAGATCTCCGCCGACCCGTCACCGCGGGTGCCGGTCCGTGCGGTCACGGTGACCACCGAGGTGATCTCCGATCCGGAGTTGGTGATGAACTGCTTGCCGCCGTTGACCACCCACTCCCCCGAGGCCGGATCGATCTCGGCCCTGGTCCTGGTCGCGCCGGCGTCCGATCCGGCGCCGGGCTCGGTGAGCCCGAAGCCGGCGAGGCGCCGACCGGCCACCAGATCGGGCAGCCACGCCTGCCGCTGCGCCTCGGTGCCGTAGGTGAGGATCGGGTTGATCCCGAGTCCGACCGCCGCCTCGAGGGTGATCCCGAGCGACTGGTCGACCCGGCCGATCTCCTCGATCGCCACGCACAGCGAGGTGAAGTCGCCGTCCTCCCCGGCGCCGCCGTACTCCTCCGGTGCGGAGAGGCCCATCAGCCCGAGCGCGCCCATCTTCTGCACCACCTCGACCGGGAAGTGGTGGTCGCGGTCCCAGCCGGCGACGTGCGGGGCGATCTCCGCCTCGGCGAACTCGCGCACGCTGCGCCGGAACTCCTCGTGCTCGCGGGACAACTCGAAGCCAGTCATGAAGGGCATCGTAGCCCCACGGTTAGCGTTTGTTAACCACGGGCGAGGCGGCCGTCACACGACCGCTGTGCGGTCCCCGGCGCCGCCGAAAGGATGGACGTCCTAGAATCCGCTCGGTGCCCCGCGCCTCCGGCCGGTCAGCGCTGTCCACACACCCCCGTACGTTCGAGGAGTCTTCGTGCCCCAGCCGCTGCAGAAGGTGCTGATCGCCAACCGCGGTGAGATCGCGGTCCGCGTGATCCGTGCCTGCAAGGACGCCGGTATCGGAAGTGTCGCCGTCTACGCCGAGCCCGACCGCGACGCCCTCTTCGTGCGCCTGGCCGACGAGGCCCACTCGCTCGACGGCGCCACGCCGGCCGACTCCTACCTGGACATCGCCAAGATCATCGCCGTCGCGCAGAAGTCCGGCGCCGACTCGGTGCACCCCGGCTACGGCTTCCTCGCCGAGAACGCCGACTTCGCCCAGGCCGTGCTCGACGCCGGCCTGATCTGGATCGGCCCCTCGCCGCAGGCGATCGACGCCCTCGGCGACAAGGCGAAGGCCAAGCACATCGCGCAGAAGGCCGACGCCCCCCTCGCCCCGGGCACCAAGGACCCCGTCAAGGACGCCGACGAGGTCGTCGCGTTCGCCCAGGAGTACGGCCTCCCCGTCGCCATCAAGGCCGTCTTCGGCGGCGGCGGCCGCGGCCTCAAGGTGGCCCGCACGCTGGAGGAGATCCCCGAACTGTACGAGTCGGCGGTCCGCGAGGCGGTCGGCGCGTTCGGCCGCGGCGAGTGCCTGGTGGAGAAGTTCCTCGACCAGCCGCGCCACGTCGAGACCCAGTGCCTGGCCGACCAGCACGGCAACGTGGTGGTGGTCTCCACCCGCGACTGCTCGCTGCAGCGCCGTCACCAGAAGCTCGTCGAGGAGGCCCCGGCGCCGTTCCTCAGCGACGACCAGATCCAGCGCCTCTACGACTCCTCCAAGGCGATCCTCAAGGAGGCCGGGTACGTCGGCGCGGGCACGTGCGAGTTCCTCGTCGCCAAGGACGGCACCATCTCCTTCCTGGAGGTGAACACCCGCCTCCAGGTGGAGCACTGCGTCTCCGAGGAGGTCACCGGCATCGACCTGGTCCGCGAGATGTTCCGGATCGCCGCCGGCGAGGAGCTCGGCTTCGGCGACCCGGAGATCATCGGCCACTCGATCGAGTACCGGATCAACGCCGAGGACGGCGGGCGCAACTTCATGCCGGCCCCCGGCACGCTGACCGAGTGGGCCCCGCCGCAGGGCCCCGGCGTCCGCGTGGACGGCGGCTACGAGAAGGGCGAGACGGTGCCCGGCTCGTTCGACTCGCTGATCGCCAAGCTGATCGTCACCGGACGCGACCGCACCCAGGCACTCGAGCGCTCGCGCCGGGCGCTCGACGAGTTCGTCGTCGACGGGATGCCGACCGTGATCCCGTTCCACCAGGCCGTGATCGAGGACCCGGCGTACGTCGCCGCGTCGAACCCGTCCGGCGAGGGCGAGTTCACCGTCTACACCACCTGGATCGAGACCGACTTCGACAACCAGATCGAGCCCTACTCCGGCGACCTCGGCGAGGCCGAGGAGGCCGGTGAGCGGCAGAAGGTCACCGTCGAGGTCGGCGGTCGCCGGCTCGAGGTCGTGCTGCCCGGTGGTCTGGGCAGCATCGGCGCCGGTGCGGGCGGTGGCGCGAAGAAGCCCAAGCGCGCCTCCGGCAAGAAGGCCGGCGCGGCCGCCTCCGGCGACGCGGTGACCAGCCCGATGCAGGGCACCATCGTCAAGGTGGCCGTCGAGGAGGGTGCCGAGGTCGCCGAGGGCGACGTCATCGTGGTGATGGAGGCGATGAAGATGGAGCAGCCGCTGAAGGCGCACAAGGCCGGCACCGTCACCGGCCTCACCGTCGAGGTCGGCGGTGGCGTCACCAACGGTGAGGTCATCTGCGAGCTGAAGGACTGATCACCTGCCGGTCACCGACCGGCAGGTGACGACGAGCCGTGGGCAGCCGCCCGCGGCTCGTCGGGTTTTCACTGCCCCGGGCCCGCGGACTTCCGGATCGCGCAGACCGCCTCGGTGTGCGGCGCCGCGCGGCGCGGCACGTGGAAGGTGATCTCGGCGATGTGAGCGGCGCAGTAGTCCGGGTCGACGATCGCGTGCGGCTCGGCGAAGGCGCCGTGCAGCCGGAACCGGTCGAGGACACGGCGGGTGTTGAGCACGTCTGCCGAGTAGGAGCGGCGGCCACGTCCGCCGTCACCGCGCCCGTTGCTCAGCAGGTCCTCGATCAGGTAGAGCCCACCGGCGCGCACTCGTGGCAGGAGACAGCCGAGGGTGATCTGCTGGTGGTCGGGTCGGTGGCTCCCGTCGTCGACGACGAGGTCGAACTCCACCTCACCGATCGACGCCAGGAAGGCGGCGATGGCGGCGGGATCGCCCTGGTCCACCACGTGGGTGGAGATCCGGTCGTTGTCCAGGTGGGTGGCCGGGTTGATGTCCACGCCGTAGATCCGCGCGTGCGGGAAGTAGCCGTACCAGGCCCGCAGCGACCCGCCGCCCTGCTCGTTGCGGCCGTGCGCGATCTGCGCCTCCCAGGCGTCCCCGGGCACGCCGAGGCCGATCTCGAGGATGGTGATGGACCGGTCGCGCCACGGGGCGAGGTAGGCGCCGTAGACGTCGGTGTAGTTGTGCGCGGGCCACTCCTCGCTCGGCCCGATCGTGCCCTTGTCGGTGCCTTCGAGGTTGGCGATGTCGGTGAGACTCAGGCGCTCGGACGGGATCGGCCGGAGCTCGGCCAGCGCACGCTCGGCCTGATCGGCCGGCATCGAGATCCCGCGGTGGGACAGCCGCGCCGTCTGCTCCGCCGCCTCGACCCGCTCCCGCAGTCGCTGGTTGGCCTGGCGCAGCGCCCGGGCTCGCCGCCGCACCGCTCGCAGCCGCGCCGCCTGCGCCTTCCGCTCGCGCGCGGTGTCGGCCGTCGCGCCGGGGGTCGCGTCCACCGGCCTGCGCAGCTCGTAGCCGGTCGTCGACCGGAGCACGCTGTTGACCGAGTCCTTCCACATGCCCATCGACAGTAGTGCCGCGGGGCCGAAATGTCTGGACGGTCGGCCGGGCGGGGTGCCGCGCGGGCGCGTCCGTAGCATCGGTCACGTGAACGAGCTCCGCGATCCACGCCACCGAGTGAGTCCCCGGGCACGGGTGATGTGGTTCGTCAGCTCGGCGGTCACCAGCGTCGTCCTGGTCGCCGCAGTGACGCTGGCGACGACACTGTGGCTGACCGGCTGGTGGACCTGGCCGGCGATCGCGCTCAGCCTGGTCTGGGCGGTCGTCGACGTGCTGATGGTGCCGCAGTGGCGCTACCTGGTCCACCGCTGGGAGGCGACGGACACCGCCGTGTACACGCAGCGGGGCTGGTGGAGCCGCGAGCGACGGATCGCCCCGATGTCGCGGGTGCAGACGGTCGACTTCACCCAGGGGCCGCTGGCCCGACTGCTCGGCCTGGCCACGGTGACGGTGACCACCGCCTCGGCGGCCGGACCGCTGCAGATCGACGGCCTGGAGGCGGACGTGGCGCTGCACCTGGTCGACGACCTGACCCGCAAGGCGGACCTGGTCGAGGGCGACGCGACATGACGACGGCCGGCCCGCCCCGCCACCCGACCCGACTCCCCCGCAGGCACCGATCACCCCGGCCGGCCCGACCGGCTCGCCGGACCCGACCGCTCCGCCGGCCGCGCCTCCTCCGCCACCCCCGGCGGTCGCGCCGACGCCCTGGCTGCGCCTGGACCCTCGGATGCTGCTGCTCCAGCCGCTCACCGAGCTCGCCCGGTTCCTCCCCGCCCTGATCCCCCTGCTGCTGTTCGGCACGGCGTCCGGCTTCGGCCCGTGGGCGGTGATCGGCGTGGTCGCCCCGTTGGCCTTCGGCGTGGCCCGTTACCTGACCACCGAGTACCGGATCAGCGACGGCCGCATCGAGCTGCGCCGCGGCGTCCTGCAGCGGCGCACCACCTCGGCCCGGCTGGAGCGGGTGCGCACGGTGGACATGACCGCCACCCTGGGTCAGCGGGTGCTGGGCGTCGCCAAGCTGGTCGTCGGCACCGGGGGCGCCGGAGACGAGGACGACCGGCTCGAGCTGGACGGCCTCGCCCGCGATCGCGCCACCGCGATGCGCAGCGGACTGCTGGGGCGCCGGACCGGCGTCGGCCGCCCCGGCCCGATCGACTCTAGGACCGTCGGGACCGGCCCGGGCGACGCCGTCCCGCCCGTGGCCGCCGCGCCGCCCGGGTGGTGGCCCGGTTCTCCCCGCGCTG
Source organism: Nocardioides sambongensis (assembly GCF_006494815.1). NCBI lineage: Bacteria > Bacillati > Actinomycetota > Actinomycetes > Propionibacteriales > Nocardioidaceae > Nocardioides > Nocardioides sambongensis. The sequence goes on along the minus strand of NZ_CP041091.1, from coordinate 328,642 downwards.
GCTGCTGTATGCGCCGTTCACCTCCGCCGGGTTCATCGCCGCGGCGGCCCTGGTCGGTGTCGTCAGCCAGGCGATCCCCTCCTCCGCGTTCGAGGTCAGCGTCGACGACGGCGACCTGCCGCGGATCGACGCGCTCCTGGTCGCGGTGGTGGTCGGCGTGGTGCTGGTCGGCTCGGCGGCACTGACGCTGGCCGGCTACCTGTTCACCAACTGGGGCTTCACGCTGAGCCGCGACCATGCCTCGTGGCACATCCGCCGCGGCCTGACCACCACCCGGGAGACCAGCCTGGACGTGGACCGTCTGGCCGGGGTCAGCATCACCGAGGGAGCGGCGCTACGGGCCGCCCGCGGCGCCCGCCTGGCCGCGATCGTGACCGGGCTCGGCTCCGGCGGCTCGGAGAGCGCGGTGCTGGTGCCGCCGGCGCCCGGTCCGGTGGTGCGCGGCGCCGCGGCCGCCGTGCTCGGCTCGGCGGAGCCGGTGACCGGAGACCTGCGCCCGCACGGCGCGGCCGCGGTACGACGCCGTTGGACCCGCGCCGCGGCCGGCACCCTCCCGGTCCACCTGCTCGTGCTCGCGGCCGTGCTGCTGCTCGACGCGCCGACGGCCCTGCTCGCACTGATCCCGGTCGTGCTCGTCCTCGCCGCCGCGCTGGCGGCCGACCGGAGCCGGGGCCTGGGCCACGCCTGGCTGGCCGGCCACGTGGTGATGCGGTCGGGGTCGCTGGCCCGGCGTCGTACGGCTCTCGGGGGCGGCACGTGATCGGCTGGACGCTGCGGGAGAGCTGGTTCCAGCGGCGCGCGGGGCTGGTCACGCTGACCGCGACCACCGCCGGCGGATCGGGCCGCACCGAGGTGGACGACGTCCCGACCGGTGCCGCCTACCGGCTGGCGGAGGAGGCGACCCCCGGGCTGCTGGCCCAGTTCCACGCCGAGCGGGTCTGACCGCGGCGGCCCGGGGCGGTCCGCGACGGGCAGCGCCGACCGGCGTCAGGCGTCGCGCAGCCCGACCCGGTCCGCGAGCCCGGCCAGGTGGTGCTCGAAGAGCTCGCCCGGGTCGCCCATCCGATCCGGGCCGTACTGGCCGAACACCTCGAAGCTGACCGCGCCGAACAGCGAGACCCAGGCCAGCACGCCGCGGACCAGGACCTCGTCGGGCAGCGGCGCGTCGAACTCGGTGCGGACCGCCGCGAGGCCGGCGGCGAGACCCGCACCGACCGGCGCCGGGTCGACGGGGTCCAGGCACCCGGCGGCGTCGGCGGCGGCGGTGATGCCGAGCAGGGTGGCGGGGACCCGGGTGCCGGGCCCGGTGGTCTGCTCCGCGGGCGCGGCGTAGCCGGGGACCGGCGCTCCGTAGAGGAGCGCATAGGTGGACGGCTCCCGCAGCGCCCACTCGCGCACCGCCCGGCCGACGACCAGGAACCGCTCGCGGAAGGCGTCGGCGGCGACGCCGGCCAGCGCGCGGTCGACACTGGCCCCGAGCTCGTCGTATCCGTCGACGAGCAACAGGGTGAGCAGCTCGTCGCGGCTGCCGACGTAGCGGTAGACCGCCGAGGAGACGACGCCGAGGTCGCGAGCGACGGCGCGCAGCGAGAGGGCGGCCGCACCGTGCTCGGCCAGGTGGCGTCGGCCGATCCGGATGATCTCCTGCATCGTCGCGGCACGGGCACGCTGGCGCGGGGTGGTCATGCCGCCATCGTCCCGATCCGAGAGAGCGACGTCAACAAATGTGAGCGGTGCTCTTGCTTTTCCCGGCCCTCCCGCACAGACTGCAAGTGAGAGCACTGCTCTCTCCATCGTCGAGAGGACCCACCATGCACCGCCTGCACGTCGTCATCGGCGCCGGCCCCGTCGGGAGCACCGTCGCCACCCAGCTCGCCGGGGCGGGCACCCCGGTCCGCCTGCTCACCCGCTCCGGGAGCGGACCCGACCACCCGTTGATCGAACGGGTGCGCGCGGACGCCTCGCGGCCGGGGGCGATCGCACCGGCCCTGGACGGCGCGGCCGCGGTGCACCACTGCGTGCACGCTTCGCGCTACCGGGCCGCCACCTGGCGCGCCGAGCTGCCCGCCACCGAGCGGGTCGTCCTGGCCGCGGCGGGGAAGGTGGGGGCGCCGGTGATCTTCCCCGAGAGCCTCTACTCCTACGGGCGGGCGCGCGGCACGATCGACGAGGAGACCCCGCGGACGGCGACCCACGGCAAGCAGGGCGTGCGCACCGCCCTGCTCGCCGCCCGCCGCGCCAGCGACACCGCCACGGTGAGCGTGGTGGCCGCCGACTTCTTCGGCCCCCGGGTGCGCACCTCCCACGCCGGCGAGCGGATGGTCCCGGCCGTGCTCGCCGGCCGCCGGATCCGCGTGGTCGGCTCCCTGGACCAGCCCCACTCCTGGACCTACGTGCCCGACCTCGCGGCAGCGATGATCCGCGCCGCCGGCCGCGAGGACCTCTGGGGGCGGGTGCTGCACGCACCGACCGCCGCGCCACGGACCCAGCGCGAGCTGGTCACCGCGTTCGCCGACGCCGCCGATCTCCCGGTCCCCCCGCTCGGCACGATCCCGGCCTGGGCGATGACCGCGCTCGGCCTGGTCCACACCGACACCCGCGAACTGGCCGAGCTGTCCTTCCAGTTCACCGCCCCGTTCGTGATGAGCTCCGCGGCCAGCGAGACCGCCCTCGACCTCGCCCCGACCCCCACCCCGAGGCGGCTCGCCGCACGGTGGACTGGTGGCGTGGACAGGACTCCGCGGGAGGCAGGATGGCCTCGTGACCGAGCCCGCGTCGTACCGTCCCGAGGCCGACGGCCGCCCCGACCCCGGCGAGGTCTGCTGGGCGTGGGTGCCCTACGAGGACGACCCGAGCCAGGGCAAGGACCGCCCCGTCCTGGTGATCGGTACGACGAGCGCCGGCGACGGCACCACCCTGGTCGAGTGCCTGGTGCTGACCAGCAAGGACCACGATCGCGACGCGGCCCAGGAGGCCGCGGCCGGACGATTCTGGATGGACGTCGGGTCGGGCGGCTGGGACCGCGAGCGGCGGCCCAGCGAGGTGCGCCTGAACCGACTGGTGGTGCTCCGGGAGGCCGATGTCCGGCGCGAGGGCGCGGCGCTGGCGCCGGAGATCTACGCGGCCGTGCTGGCCGCGCGCGCCCGCTACGCCTGAGCGCCCGAGGTCGGCGTGACGATCACGTTGACCATCTCGGCCGGCTCCTCGCCCGCCCGGTAGGAGTGCGGCCGGTCGGCGGGGAAGGCGAGGTGCTCACCGGCGACGACCCGGGCGCGCTGGTCGCCGTACTCGATCACGGCGGTGCCGGCGAGCACCACGACCTGCTCGACGACGCCGTCCACGTGGGCCGGTGACGAGCGGACCGCCCCCGGGGCGAGGCGCAGCAGGTAGACCTCGGTGACCGTCGCGGGGCCACGGAGCACTCGCACCCGGGTGGCCACCATGCCGCCCCGCTCCCCCTCGGCCGAGGTGATCGTCGCGCCGTCGTGGTCGTCGAGCAACGCCGCCAAGGGCACGCCGAGCGGCCGGGCGACGGCGTAGAGGGTGTCCAGGGTCGGGTTGCGACGACCGGTCTCCAGCTCGGAGAGGGAGCCCTTGCCGATCCCGGCCTGCTCGGCGAGCGCGCTCAACGAGAGCCGGCGCGAGGAGCGCAACGCGCGGATCCGCGCGCCCACCCGTGTCGCCGGCAGGTCGTCGGCGGCCGTTCCACTCCCCGACTCCTGGTTCGCCACCCGACTCCCCTCCGACTAGGGTTCCGTGAACGGAACCGTTCTGTATACAGAACCCTAGCCACCGGGAGACGCGTTGACCACCGAGACCGACCACGGGCCCGTCGTCGCCGGCGTGATCACCGCCGTCGTCGGCACCAGCAGCTCCTTCGTCGTCGTGCTCGCCGGGCTGGCCGCGATGGGCGCCACCCCCACCCAGGCCGCATCCGGCCTGCTCACCCTCTGCGTCACCCAGGCGCTCGGGATGCTCTGGCTCAGCCTCCGGCACCGGCTGCCGATCTCGCTGGCATGGTCCACCCCGGGGGCGGCCCTGCTCGCCTCCTCGGCCGGGGTCGCCGGCGGGTGGCCCGTCGCCGTCGGCGCCTTCGCGGTCACCGGCGTCCTGATCGTGCTGACCGCCGCGCTCCCCCGGCTGGGCGACCTGGTCGCGGCGATCCCGCCGAGCCTGGCCAAGGCGATGCTCGCCGGCGTCCTGCTCCCGCTCTGCGTCGCGCCGGTCACCGCCCTGGTGGACGACCCCGCGGTGGTCGGCCCGGTGGTCGGGACCTGGGTCGTGCTGCTCGCCGTCGCTCGGCGCTGGGCGGTGCCGGGCGCCCTGCTCGTCGCGCTGGTGGCCGTCGCCCTGACCGCCGACGTCAGCGCCGACTCCTGGTGGCCCCACCTGGAATGGACCACCCCGCAGTGGTCGTGGGCCGCGCTGATCGGTATCGCCCTGCCGCTCTACGTGGTCACCATGGCCTCGCAGAACGTGCCGGGCGTCGCGGTGATGGCGGGCTTCGGCTACCGGGTGCCCTGGCGCGAGACGCTGACCGTCACCGGCCTCGGCACCCTGGCCGGAGCCGGCACCGGCGGGCACGCGATCAACCTGGCCGCGATCACCGCCGCCCTCACCGCCGGCCCGAGCGCAGGACGTGATCCGTCGCGCCGGTGGATCGCCAGCGTCACCGCGGCGGCGACGTACCTGGTGATCGCGGTCGGCAGCACCGGCCTGGTCGCGCTGGTGGTCGCCGCCCCGGGAGGCGTGATGCAGGCCGCGGCCGGCCTCGCCCTGCTCGGCACCCTGGCCGCGTCTCTCTCCGACGCGCTGGCCGACCCCGCCGACCGCGAGGCCGCCGCCGCCACGGTGGTCGTCGCCGCCTCGGGCGTCACCCTCGGTGGCGTCGGGGCCGCGTTCTGGGCACTGGTCGTCGGCCTGGCCCTGCGCTGGGTGCTGCGGTGGCGGGCGAGCCAGGCGTCACCGCCGCCGCGCCGGGTCAGGCGACCCTGAACCAGGTCGACCGCAGCCCGAACGCGATCCGGAAGGCGTCGCCACTGACCGTGGTGGAGCCGGCCGACCCGATCACCCGGATCGAGACCACCCGGCCGCCCCAGGCCCCGTTGCCGTCCCGCTTGACGATCCGCACCCGCCGGTAGTCGCCGATCCCGGGATAGACGTTCTCGATGGCGCCTGCGGCCAGACCGTGCTTCCAGCTCCGGTAGGGATTCCCGGACCACCGGTCCCACGGGTCCTGCCGGGCCCGCAGGTAGCCGAACGAGCCCTTCGTCGTCCAGCCGCCGTTGCTCGCGGAGAACTGGGTGAAGGCCAGGGCGCCGCCCTTGGTGCGCAGCACCTGCCGGCGGGTGGCCCTGATCGCGCGGTCGGAGGCCGGGTGCGACTGCCCGACGCCGCCGTAGACCTGGCAGGAGGAGGTGTCGCAGAGGTGGTAGGCGTCCTTGGCGTTGGACGCTCGCTCGAAGGCGGCGTACGTGCGCGCCGCGACGGCCTGGGACCGCACCGCCTGGGGGTGCCACAGCGCCGGCACCTCCAGCGGTACGACGCCGCGCAGGTAGGCCTCCATGCTGAGCACGTTGACCGTGGCCCGGCCGCCGGCGACGATGCTCGATCGCAGCGCGCCGGCGTAGGCACGCGTCCCCGACGGCGTGACCAAGCGCAGTGGCTTGCCGCTGCTGGCGAACTCGGCCTCGCCGCGCACCGTGCGGACGGTGTGCCAGCCACCGTCCAGCACGGAGAGCCGGCTGCGCCCGCCGACCGCGGTGATCCGCCAGCGCTCGGCGCCGGCGCGGCCGAGCTTCCAGGTCCGGCCGCCGGCGACCTGGCGGAACCGGAGGCCTGCCGCGTGGCGCACCACCACGTCGTCGGTGGTGTCCGCGGTGATCAGCACCCGGATGCTGCCGCCGGCCCGACCGAGCCGCAGCCCCGGGTAGTAGAAGGAGAGGATCTGGCGATAGCTCCTGCCGTGCTGGCTGGCGGCGCCCTGGGCGCCGTACTGGGACAGCCCGTGGCCGTGGCCGTAGCCGCGTCCCTGCAGCGTCAGGGCGCTCGCCCGGCCCACCGGACGGCGCGCGGGCGGGTCGTCGACGGCCATCGCGACACCCGCCCCAGCGGCCGCCGGTCCGGCGGGATCGGCCGTCGCGGCCTGCACCGGGGCGCCCGGGAGGGCGGTCAGGACGAGGGCGAACAGGGTGGCGATCGGGAGCAGGAGTGAACGCACCGGGCGATGGTAACGCGGTCCGATTCGGGCTCCGACCTGCAGCGCTCTAGGATTTGTGTCCATGGAAACGACCCAGGACAGCCAGGCAGCGGAGACGACACCGGCCACGACGGCCCCCGTCGTCGCCGTACCCGAGAAGCCTGCGCTCGAGGGCCTGGAGCAGAAGTGGGCCGAGCGGTGGAAGGACGAGGCGACCTACGCCTTCGACCGGACGCAGCCGCGGGACAACGTCTACGCCATCGACACCCCGCCGCCGACCGTCTCCGGCAGCCTCCACGTGGGCCACGTCTTCTCCTACACCCACACCGACCTGATCGCCCGCTACCAGCGGATGCAGGGCAAGTCCGTCTTCTACCCGATGGGCTGGGACGACAACGGTCTGCCCACCGAGCGTCGGGTGCAGAACTACTTCGGCGTCCGCTGCGACCCGAGCCTGCCGTTCGACCCCGACTTCACCCCGCCGGAGAAGCCGGACCCGAAGCGACAGGTCCCGATCAGCCGTCCGAACTTCATCGCGCTCTGCGAGCAGCTGGTGGAGAAGGACGAGCAGGTCTTCGAGTCGCTGTGGCGCACCCTCGGCCTCAGCGTCGACTGGGACACCACCTACACCACGATCGGCCCGAAGGCGCAGACCGTCAGCCAGCGGGCGTTCCTGCGCAACCTCGCGCGTGGGGAGGCCTACCTGCAGAAGGCGCCGACCCTGTGGGACGTCACCTTCCAGACCGCGGTCGCCCAGGCCGAGCTCGAGGCGCGGGAGTACGCCGGCGCCTACCACCGGGTCGCCTACCACCGCCCCGACGGATCGCCCCTCTACATCGAGACCACCCGCCCGGAGCTGATCGCCAGCGTCGTCGCGCTGATCGCGCACCCCGACGACGAGCGGTACGCCGACCTGTTCGGCACCACCGTCACCTCGCCGGTCTTCGGGGTGGAGGTGCCCGTCCTGGCGCACCCGGCCGCCGAGCCGGACAAGGGCGCCGGCATCGCGATGTGCTGCACCTTCGGCGACCTCACCGACGTGCAGTGGTGGCGCGAGCTGCAGCTGCCGGTGCGCACCGTCATCGGCCGCGACGGCCGCTTCACCCGGGACACCCCGGAGTGGCTCGCGGGCGAGGCCGCCGCCGCGGCGTACGAGGACCTGAAGGGCAAGACCGTCCACTCCGCCCGCGAGGCGATGGTCGCCAAGCTCCGCGAGACCGGTGACCTGGACGGCGACCCGAAGAGCACCCAGCGGATGGCGAACTTCTACGAGAAGGGCGACAAGCCGCTCGAGATCGTCTCCACCCGCCAGTGGTACGTGAAGAACGGCGGCCGCGACGCCGACATCCGCAACGCGATGCTGGCCCGCGGCGCCGAGATCGAGTGGCTGCCCACCCACATGAAGCACCGCTTCGACAACTGGGTCGGCGGCCTCAACGGCGACTGGCTGATCTCCCGCCAGCGGTTCTTCGGCATCCCCTTCCCGGTCTGGTACCGGCTCGACGCCGAGGGCGAACCGGACTACGACAACCCGCTGCTGCCCACCGAGGAGCAGCTGCCGATCGACCCGTCGACGCAGGCGCCCGAGGGCTACACCGAGGAGCAGCGCGGCGTGCCGGGCGGCTTCATCGGCGACCCGGACGTGATGGACACCTGGGCGACCTCGTCGTTGACCCCGCACATCGCCGGCGGCTGGGAGAGCGACGACGACCTGTGGCAGCGGATCTTCCCGATGGACCTGTGCACCCACGCGCACGACATCATCCGCACCTGGCTCTTCTCCCGCGTGGTGCGCGCGCACTTCGAGAACGACGCCGCTCCGTGGTCGCACGCGATGATCTCCGGATTCATCGTGGACCCGGACCGCAAGAAGATGTCGAAGTCCAAGGGCAACGTCGTGGTGCCCAACGAGATCCTGGACAAGTACGGCGCCGACGCCGTGCGGTGGCGTGCGGCGATCGCCCGGCCCGGGCTGGACTCCCCCTTCGACGAGAAGCAGATGAAGGTCGGCCGCCGGCTGGCGATGAAGGTGCTCAACGCGTCGAAGTTCGTGCTCGGCGGGGTGAAGGCCACCGAGCTCTCGACCGTCGCGATCACCGAGAAGGTCGACTGCGCGCTGATCGGCCGGCTGGCGCAGATCGTGGTGCGGGCGACGGAGGCCTTCGACGCCTACGACTACACGACCGCGCTCGAGGTCACCGAGAAGTTCTTCTGGGAGTTCTGCGACGACTACCTGGAGCTGGTCAAGGAGCGCGCCTACGGCGAGGAGGGCGAGAAGGCCACCGAGTCGGCCAAGGCGACGCTCGCCGTCGCGCTGGAGGTCCAGCTGCGCCTGCTCGCGCCCTTCCTGCCCTACGTCACCGAGGAGGTCTGGTCCTGGTGGCGGCCCGGCTCGGTGCACCGCGCCCCGTGGCCGGTGGTCGGCGCGCTCGGCTCCGCGGCGGCGGAGGACGCCCGGATCATCGACGCGGTGGCGGCCGCGCTCACCGGCATCCGTGGCGTGAAGTCGCAGGCCAAGGTCGCGATGAAGACGCCGCTGGCCTCGGTCACCGTGACCGGCCCGGAGAAGGCGGTCCGCGACGCCGAGTTCGCCGCGGCCGACCTGCGAGCCGCCGGCAAGGTCGTCGGCGAGCTGACCTTCACCGTCGACGCTGGCGCCGACGAGCTCGCCGTCGCCGCCGAGCTGGCCGAACAGCCCGACACCGACCAGAAGGCCTGACCGGCCCCTGCCGATCTCTGCCGACCACGAGGAACGGCGGCCGCCCGGAGGGGGCGGCCGCCGTTTCTGCGTCCTCGGCCTTCACGCCGACCGGGATCAGCCCGGCGTCGCTGGGCCGGACTCGCTCGGACCGTGTTGCTTCAGGCGGTGCCGGCTGAGACCGTGCTGGCTCAGGCGGACTTCTTCTTCTTGGTCTCGCGCAGCACCAGCGTCGGAGCGGCGTCGTCGTCGACCACCTCGCGGGTGAGCACGACCTTCTCCACGTCACCGCGGGAGGGCACCTCGTACATCACGTGGAGGAGCACCTCCTCGATGATCGCGCGCAGGCCCCGCGCTCCGGTGCCCCGCTCCATCGCCTTGTCCGCGATCGCCTCGACGGCGTCCTCGGTGAACTCGAGCTCGACGCCGTCGAGCTCGAAGAGCTTGCGGTATTGCTTGACCAGGGCGTTGCGCGGCTCGGTCAGGATCTGCACCAGGGCCTCGCGGTCGAGCTTGTTGACGCAGGCGATCAGCGGCAGCCGACCGATGAACTCGGGGATCAGTCCGAACTTGGTGAGGTCCTCGGGACGCACCTGCTGGAGGAGGTCGTCGGCGTCGCGCTCGGCCTTGCCCCTCACCTCGGCGGTGAAGCCGAGCGACTTCTTGCCGACCCGCTGCTCGATGATGTGCTCGAGCCCCGCGAAGGCACCGCCGACCACGAACAGGATGTTCGTGGTGTCGATCTGGATGAACTCCTGGTGCGGGTGCTTGCGCCCGCCCTGGGGCGGCACCGAGGCCGTGGTGCCCTCGATGATCTTCAGCAGCGCCTGCTGCACGCCCTCGCCCGAGACGTCGCGGGTGATCGACGGGTTCTCCGCCTTGCGGGCGACCTTGTCGATCTCATCGATGTAGATGATCCCGGTCTCGGCCTTCTTCACGTCGTAGTCGGCCGCCTGGATCAGCTTCAGCAGGATGTTCTCGACGTCCTCACCGACATAGCCGGCCTCGGTGAGCGCCGTGGCGTCCGCGATCGCGAACGGCACGTTGAGCATCCGGGCCAGGGTCTGCGCCAGGTAGGTCTTGCCGCAACCGGTCGGGCCGATCACCAGGATGTTGGACTTGGCGACCTCGACGATCTCGTCCTTGTTGTGCTTGCCGCCGGCCGGCTGCACGCCCGCCTGGACCCGCTTGTAGTGGTTGTAGACGGCGACGGCGAGGGACTTCTTCGCCTGCTCCTGGCCGATCACGTAGGAGTTCAGGAACTCGAAGATCTCGCGCGGCTTGGGCAGCTCGGCGAGCTCGACGTCCGATCCCTCGGCGAGCTCCTCCTCGATGATCTCGTTGCAGAGGTCGATGCACTCGTCGCAGATGTAGACGCCGGGGCCGGCGATGAGCTTCTTCACCTGCTTCTGGCTCTTTCCGCAGAAAGAGCACTTCAACAGGTCGCCTCCGTCACCGATACGTGCCACGGACGGTCCTCCTCAGGTGTGAACTCCCCGACGGTACCCCTGGTCGCCCCGACCACGGGGGCGACACGAGGGGGACCTCGGAGCGGTCGTCATCAGTTGTGGTGACCGGTCAGGCCAGGGCCGGCGTCTTGAGCGAGCTGAGCACCGAGTCGATCAGACCGTACTCCATCGCCTGTGCCGCGGTGAGGATCTTGTCGCGCTCGATGTCGTTGCTGACCTCGTCGATCGACTTGCCGCTGTGGTCGCTGATCATCTTCTCCAGCAGCTCCCGCATCCGCAGGATCTCGTTGGCCTGGATCTCGATGTCCGAGGTCTGGCCGAACGTGCCCTCGGTGTAGGGCTGGTGGATCAGGATGCGACTGTTGGGCAGCGCCAGGCGCTTGCCCTTCGTGCCGGCGGCGAGCAGGATCGCGGCCGCGGACGCGGCCTGCCCGATGCAGGTCGTCTGCACGTCGGGCTTGATGAACTGGATCGTGTCGTAGATCGCGGTCAGCGCCGTGAACGAACCGCCCGGCGAGTTGATGTAGATGCTGATGTCCTGGTCCGGGTTCATCGACTGCAGGCACAGCAGCTGCGCGATGACCGCGTTGGCGACCTCGTCGGAGATCGGGGTGCCGAGGTAGATGATCCGGTCCTCGAACAGCTTGGCGTAGGGGTCGATCCGACGGACGCCGTAGGAGGTCCGCTCTTCCCACTGCGGGATGTAGTAGTTCATCGTTGCCTCAGTCCTTCTTGTGGGCGGGGCGGCCCTGGTCGGACGCCTCGCGGGCGCTGGTGATGACCTGGTCGACGAGGCCGTACTCACGCGCCTCCTTGGCCGTGAACCAACGGTCGCGGTCGGCGTCCTCGGTGACCTGCTCGACCGTCTGACCGGTGTGCTCGGCGATCAGGTCGAGCAGCACCTTCTTGATGTGCAGGGACTGCTGGGCCTGGATCTTGATGTCGGAGGCGGAGCCGCCCATGCCCGAGGAGGGCTGGTGCATCATGATCCGCGCGTGCGGCAGCGCGTAGCGCTTGCCCTTCGCGCCGGCGCAGAGCAGGAACTGACCCATCGAGGCGGCGAGGCCCATGCCCACCGTCGCGACGTCGTTGGGGATGTAGTTCATGGTGTCGTAGATCGCCATGCCGGCGTCGACGGACCCACCCGGGGAGTTGATGTGGAGGAAGATGTCCGCCTCGGGGTCCTCCGCGGAGAGCAGCAGCAGCTGCGCGCAGATCGCGTTCGCGTTCTGGTCGCGGACCTCGGAGCCGAGGAACACGATCCGCTCGCGCAGCAGGCGACTGTAGATGTTGTCGTCGAGCAGGTTGAGGCCCCCTCCGCCGTTCATCTGCGGCGCGGCCATCTCGGGATTCGGAGTCACGCTGCGACCCTAGCCGTGAGGGCCGTCGGAACCACGCGATCCGGGGCCCTGTTCGCCGACAGCGGATTCTCGCCGCGCGCCGGTCGACGCGGGCTCCGCGACCGCGTCCGCGGTCACATCCCCAGGGTCGGCACCGCCAGGAAGAGGAAGAACGCCACCGGCAACCCGACCGCCACGAGCGCCAGCACGGCGAGCGTGAGCCCGCCGGGGCGCCGGGCCAGCAGCAGGGCCGGCACCCCGCAGAGCAGGCCCAGCACCCCCGGCGCCCCGACGATCATGGCGAGCACGTAACCCAGGCCGACCAGCGGGTCGTCGGTGGTGTCGTTGTCGGTGGCGATCCACAACGCGGCAGCGGCGACGACCTGGGCGACGGCGACGACCAGCGCGATCACCGCGCAGACGACGGTCGCGGTACGACGCGGCGCCGGCCGCGACGCCCCGTCGACCGGTCCGCTCCCCCACCCGGGCGCGTCGTCGCGCCCCGCGTCCCGGCCCGCGCCCGGATCGTGGCCGGTGGAGGGGCGGGACTCGGTGTGCGGTTCGGAGTGCTCGCTCATGGCACCAGCCTCACCGACCGGGGCACCGGACCGCGTGAGCGCGCGTGCTCATTCCCGGGCCGGCGCTCCCTCCTCCGACTCACCCGGCCGGCTCGTCCAGCCAGCGCTCGAGCGCGCGCAGCACCTCGGGATGGTTGAGCAGGCCGAAGTGGTCGGTGCCGCCGACGTGCAGCAGGTCGGCGTCCGGGAAGAGGGTGCGGCCGCCCGGCGCCCGTCCGACGGCGGACCCGGGACGCACCAGGAGATCGCCGAGGACGTGTCCGACCGGGCTCCGCGGCGAGCGGGAGAGCGTCGCCGACACCAGCCGGTGGCGGGCCCGCGGCAGCGGCGCCACGTCGTCCCCCAGTCCGTCCACCAGATCCCGGACCCCGACCGAGCGCCGGTCCAGGATCCGGCCGAACGCGGCCGTCTCGGGCAGCACGTCGAGCCCGCGGACACCGTGCCCGATCCCGCGGGCGATCGGGGCGCCCAGGTGCGGGGTGCCGAGGGTGACCAGGTCGCTGACCAGCTCCGTCCAACGCTCGGCGCCCGCGGCCGGCTCGACGCCGACCGCTACGGCCGCCCGGGCGACCAGCCCGCCCATCGAGTGCCCGACCAGCGCGATCCGGGTCACCGGCACCGGCCACGCCTCCACGACCTGTTGCAGCAGCCCGGCCAGTCCCGCTCCACTCTCCCGCAGCCCGAGGCCGGTGTTGAGGCGCACCAGCAGCGGGGTCCAGCCGTGCGCGGCGAGCGCCTCGGGGTAGGTGGTGCCGGTGCGCTCGGCGTGCAGCCGCCAGTAGGACTCGTTCTCGCACAGGCCGTGGACGAAGACCACCAGCCTCCCGGTCGCCTCCGGGTGTGCCGCGGCCAGCGCTGCGGAGGTCGGCGCTACGTCGCGCCCGTCGTCTCGCAGCGCCACCGGGATGGCCAGCCGCGGCCGTTCGGCCACCAGCCGGTCGCCGATCAGCCCGTTGACCGCGCTGGCGACGAAGCGTGCCCGCGGTCCCTGCTCCCAGACCGGGCCGAGACCGGCGGAGGCGGCCCGGTCCAGCCCGGCCGAGGTGGCACGCAGGCCCGCACCGATCCCGCCGTACACCGCCGTGGCGATCGCCCCGTGCACCGCCTCCGGTACGACGCCGGCCCGGCCGGTCACCCGCCGTACGGCCCCGTGCGACCGCCGTGCCCACGCGGCGTGGGTGTCCCTGGCCGTGGCGACCACCAGCTCGTCGGTCATCTCGGCGAGCAGGGAGAGGGCGTCCGCGAGCCGCGGACCGGTGGCGGTGGCCATGACGCCGACGGTAGCCGATCCAGTGGACAGTTGTGCACCGGAAGCGCGTCGATCAAGGGCGCAGATGCGCGATGGGCGCCGATCCCCCGGGATCGGCGCCCATCGCGAGCGTTGCAGGGCCGAGGATCAGTCCTCGGTCTTCTCCTCGGCGGCCTCAGGAGCCTCGGCGACCTCAGGAGCCTCGGCGGCCTCGACCTCCTCGACGGCCTCGGGGTCACCGATCGAGCCGTCGGGCAGCAGGTTCTTCAGCTCGACCGGGTTGCCGGAGGCGTCCTTGACCTCGGCGGTCTCGACCAGCACCGCGAGCGCCTTGCCGCGGCGGATCTCCGAGACCAGCTCGGGCACGTGGTTGTGCTCGAGCATGTGGTTGACGAACTCCTGCGGGTCCTGACCGGACTGCTGGGCGCGGCGGACCATGTGCTGGGTGAGCTCGTTCTGGTCGACGCCGATCTCCTCCTTCTCGGCGATCTCGTCGAGCAGGAACTGGGCGGCGACGGCGTCGCGGACCCGGCGCTCCAGGTCGGCCTCGAACTCCTCCTGGGTCTGGCCCTCGTCCTCGAGGTACTTCTCCAGGGTCATGCCGGCGAAGCCGAGCTGCTGCTCGACGCTCTGGCGGCGCGCGTTGAGCTCCTCGGTGACCATGGTCTCCGGCAGCGGGATCTCGACCTTCTCGAGCAGGGCCTCGAGGACCGCGTCGCGGGCCTCGGCGGCCTGCTCCAGGCGCTTGCCGCGGGTGAGCCGCTCGCGGACGTCGTCGGTCAGCTCGGCCAGGGTGTCGAACTCCGAGGCCTCCTGCGCGAAGTCGTCGTCCAGCTCGGGGAGCTCCTGCTCCTGGACCTGCTTGACGGTGACCGCGATCTCGACGTCCTGGCCGACCAGGTCGCCGCTGACCAGCTGCGAGGTGAAGGTGGCGCTCTCGCCGGCGGAGAGGCCGGTGAGGGCCTCGTCCAGACCGTCGATCATGCCGCCCTTGCCGACCTGGTAGGAGAAGTCGGAGACCTCGCCACCCTCGACGGCCTCGCCGTCCTGGGAGGCGGCCAGGTCGATCACCACGAAGTCGCCGTCGGCGGCGGCGCGCTCGACGTCGCTCAGCGTGCCGAACCGGCCGCGGAGCGCCTCGACCTGCTCGTCGATGTCCTCGTCGGAGACCGCGAGGTCGTCCACCGAGGCCTCGAGGCCGTCGTAGGCGGGGATGGTGATCTCCGGCTTGATGTCCACCTCGGCGGTGAACTCGAGGGAGTCGTTGTCCTCCAGCTTGGTGACCTCGATCTCCGGCTGGGCCAGCGGGGTGAGGTTGTTCTCCTGGAGGGCCTCGGTGTACGCCTTCGGCAGCACATCGTTGATGGCCTCGTTCAGGACCGCGCCGCGGCCGACCTGACGGTCGATGACCTGCGGCGGCACCTTGCCGCGGCGGAAGCCGGGAACGTTGATCTGCTTCGCGATCTGCTGGTACGCCGCGTCGAGGCTCGGCTTGAGCTCCTCGAAGGGCACCTCGACGGTCAGCTTGGCCCGGGTCGGGCTCAAGGTCTCGACGGCGCTCTTCACAGGTGGTTCTCCTACGTGATCAGGGGGTGGTGCGGGGCAGTCCGGTACGTCGTCCGGTCGGGGCGACAGGACTCGAACCTGCGGTCTCCTGCTCCCAAAGCAGGCGCGCTAGCCACTACGCTACGCCCCGCCAAAGAGGCCGATGCGGCCCCTCTGAGAGGGGATGACGGGAATCGAACCCGCGTAATCAGTTTGGAAGACTGAGGCTCTACCATTGAGCTACATCCCCGCGTCGGGACCGGCGACGATGCTGCAGGTCACGATGCGCATGTCATGGTGCCACATGGCGCTGCACCGGCCCCAACCGGCGCCGGTCTGCGAGCACCGCCTCCCGCCGGCCTACCGGGCGGGGTCGCCGTCACCGGTCGGTCAGCGGGCGCGCCGGTGCACCAGCAGCGCGGCGCGATCGTCCTCGGGGGACCCGACCGCGGCGACCAGGTCGGTGACCACGCCGTCCCACGAGTCCACCGCGAGGGCCTCGGCGGCGCCGAGCATGGCGTCGATGCCCAACTCGATGTCGCGCCCGGGCTCCTCGACCATGCCGTCGGTGTAGAGCAGCAGGGCGTCACCGGGCAGAAGCTGCCCCGTCACCGGCTCCGGGGCGCTGCCCTCGAACAGGCCGAGCACCGTCCCCTCCGCCTCCACCACGCTCCAGCGGCCGGTGCCGGCGTGACGGTGCGCAGCCGGCGGATGGCCGGCGGTGCGGACGGCGTACTCGCCGGTGGTGACGTCGACGGAGAGGTGCACCGCGGTCGCGAAGCCCTCCTCCCACGCCCGCTTGATCAGGAACTCGTTGGCCGCGGGCAGGAAGCGGTCCGAGGGCAGCGCGCCGAGCAGGCCGCTCATCGCGCCGGAGAGCTGCAGCGCCCGGGTCCCGGCCGCCTCGCCCTTGCCGGAGACGTCGACGACGGCGACCTCGAGGACCGTGCCGCACTCGCGGGTGGTGGCCACCACGAAGTCGCCGGCGAAGGGCGCCCCGCCGGCCGAGGTCATCGCCGACTCGACCAGCCAGCCCTCGGGCATCGAGGGCAGCTCCCCCTGGGCCCGGATCCGGTCGCGGAGGTCGACCAGCATCGACTCCCCCCGCAGCCGGCCGATGCCCAGGCCGTCGCGCAGCCCGATCATCACCACGGTGAGGCAGAGGCCGTACTGGACGGCGAACGCGGCGATCGTCCGGGCCGAGTGGGACTCCTGGAAGATCGCCGCGAGGGTGAGGCACAGCGCGGTGTAGACCGCGAAGGAGACCATCCGCTGCCGGCTCAGCAGCAGCGTGCTCAGGAAGAGCGGGACGGTCAGCGGGGTGAACGGGAAGTCGGAGGGGAAGAACGCGACCAGCACCACCACGACCGCCGACGCGGCGCCGAGCACCAGGGTGGTGATCGTGTCGGGGCCCAGGAACTGGGAACGGGGTCGACTCATCGTGCGACCGCCCGCGACCGGAACACCGGTTGGCAGTGAGCGCACCAGAACAGGTTGCGGCCCCCGAGGACCTCGGTGCGGACCGGTCGCCCGCACACGTGGCAGGGCATCCCGGTCCGGCGGTAGACGTAGACCTCGCCGCCGTGGTCGTCCACCCGCGGCGGACGGCCCATCGCCTCGGGGGTGTGCTCGGGCCGGACGGTGTCGATGCGTCCGGTCGCCACCCCCTCGGTCATCAGCACCACCAGATCGTCCCAGATCGCCCGCCACTGCGAGACCCGAACGGTGCGCCCCGGTCGCAACGGATGGATCCGGTGCCGGAAGAGCACCTCGGCCCGGTAGACGTTGCCGACGCCGGCGAGGACGCTCTGATCCATCAGCAGCGTCCCGATCGGGGCGGCGCTGCGCCGGATCCGCTGCCAGGCCCGATCCGGGTCCGCGTCGGCGCGCAGCGGGTCCGGCCCGGAGCGGGCGACCACGGCGTCCCGCTCGGCGGTGGAGACCAGGGCGCAGGTGGTGGCGCCGCGGAGGTCGCCGTACCCGGCCGGCCTGGTGGCGGAGGCGGGACGGACCAGCCGGAGCCGCACCTGGCCGACGGGCGGTGGCACCTCGTCCACCTCGTCGTGCACCAGGAACGTCCCGTAGAGCCCGAGGTGGACGTGGACGAACCGCTCACCGGAGAACCCGATGAACAGCTGCTTGCCCCAGGCCTCGGCGCCGAGCAGGTCGGCACCGTCGAGCTGGCGCGCCGCGTCCTCGAACCGTCCCTGGGGGCTGCCGACCCGGACCGTGTGCCCACCGAAGGTGTGGCCGAGGTCGCGCGCCAGGCGGTGGAGGGTGTGCCCCTCAGGCATCGAGCGCCGAGGCGGGGAGCGGCGGCAGCTCGCGGGTCTTCTCGTAGGCGGCCATCTGACCGATCCGCCGCACGTGCCGCTCGTCGCCGGAGAACTCGGTGGTGAGGAAGACCTCCACCAGTCGGGTCATCTCCTCGAGCGGGTGCATCCGCCCGCCGACCGCCACCACCCAGGCGTCGTTGTGCTCGCGCGCCAGAGCGGCGGTCTGCTCCGACCAGGCCAGCGCGGCGCGGACGCCCTCGACCTTGTTCGCCGCGATCTGCTCGCCGTTGCCGGAGCCGCCGATCACCACGCCGAGGCTGTCCAGGCCCGCGGCCCGGTCCGCGGCGACGCCCTCGGCGGCGCGCAGGCAGAAGACCGGGTAGTCGTCGAGGGCGTCGTAGAGGAACGGGCCGTGGTCGACCGGCTGGTAGCCGTTGTCGGTCAGCCAGGCGGTGAGGTGGGACTTCAGTTCGAGACCGGCGTGGTCGCAGCCGAGGTGGACGCGCATGGGCGCATCCTCTCACCGGCCGCGGCCGGGCACGAAACGTGCCCGGCGGGCCGGTTCAGGCGTGGTGCAGCCGTCGTGCGGCCTCGGCGATCGAGCCGCTCATCGACGGATAGACCGTGAACGCATGGGCGAGCTGGTCGGCGGTCAGCGACTCCGCGACGGCCAGCGCCACCGGGTGGATCAGCTCGCTGGCCCGCGGACCGACCACCACTCCCCCGACCACGATGCCGATGCCCGGCCGGCAGAAGAGCTTGACGAAGCCGTCGGCCACGCCCTGCATCTTCGCCCGCGGGTTGCCGCGCAGGGGCAGGTTCACCGTCTCCGCCTGGATCTCGCCGGCGTCGACGGCGCGCTGGGAGCACCCCACGGTGGCGATCTCGGGGGCGGTGAAGACGTTCGAGGCGACCTTGGAGAGGTCCAGCGGCTGCACCGCGTCACCGAGGAAGTGCCACATCGCGATGCGTCCCTGCATCGCCGCCACCGAGGCCAGCATCAGCACGCCGGTGCAGTCGCCAGCGGCGTAGACCCCCCGGGCGGAGGTGCGCGAGACCCGGTCGACGTTGACGAAACCGCCGTCCTTGAGGATCACCCCGGCCTCCTCCAGACCGAGCCCGGCGGTGTTCGGCACCGAGCCCAGCGCCAGGATGCAGTGCGACCCGGTGACCGTGCGCCCGTCGGTGAGACTCACCGTCACGGTGTCGCCGTCCCGGGTCACCGACTCCATCCGGGAGCGTCCGAGGACGGTCATCCCGCGGCGCTGCGCGACGTCCTCGAGCAGCTCCGCAGCGTCGGCGTCCTCACCGGGCAGCACCCGGTCCCGGGAGGAGACCAGGGTGACCGGGATGCCGAGGGCCTGGTAGGCGCTGGCGAACTCGGCTCCGGTGACCCCGAGCCGACCACGATCAGGTGCTCGGGCGCCTCGTCCAGGTCGTAGACCTGCTCCCAGGTCAGGATCCGCTCGCCGTCGGGCCGCGCCGACGGCAGGGTGCGCGGAGCGGCGCCGGTCGCGATCAGCACCGCGTCGGCGTCGTACGGCGTCTCGGTGCCGTCGTCGGCGACCGCGATCACCCGTCCGGGACCGTCCAGCCGCCCACGGCCGCGGACCACGGTGACCCCGTCCCTGGCCAGCCGTCGCCCGATGTCGGCGGACTGGGCCAGGGCCAGCGCCTTCACCCGCCGGTTCACGTCGGCGAGGTCGACGCGCGGCGGGTCGGAGTGGATACCGAGCTCGCCGGCGGCGGCCAGGTCGGTCATCACCTCGGCCGTGGCGATCAGCGTCTTGCTGGGCACGCAGTCGGTCAGCACCGCGGAGCCTCCGATGCCGTCGGAGTCCACGACCACGACCTCGGCGCCCAGCTGCGCGGCGACCAGCGCCGACTCGTACCCACCAGGTCCGCCACCGACGATCACCACGCGTGCCATGGCGGCCATTGTTGCAGTGCCGGTCCCGCCGGGCCGGTCCAGGCCGACGGCCCGGTCCGAGTTCGACGGCGGAGACGTGCCGGACCCACCGCGCTGCGGAGCCGCACCCGCGCGCCGGGACGAGTGGTGGACGGCCCGAGGACGCACGGGACCCCGCCTCCGTGCTGGAGACGGGGCCCCGGACGGACCGGCCGCGCCTCGCGGGCGCGGCGGCGGGTCAGAGGTTGATCATGTGACCGGCGATCCCGTGGATCGCCTCCTTGACCGACTCGGTCAGGGTCGGGTGCGCGAAGACGTTGCGACCGACCTCGTCCGCGGTGAGGTCCCACTTCTGCGCCAGGGTGAGCACCGGCAGCAGCTCGGTCACGTCGGGGCCGATCATGTGCGCACCGAGGATCTCGTTGTACTCCGCGTCGGCGACGATCTTGACGAAGCCGACCGCGTCACCGAGGCCCTGCGCCTTGCCGTTGGCCGAGAACGGGAACGACGAGGTCTTGACGTCGTAGCCGAGCTCCTTGGCCTGCTGCTCGCTGTAGCCGAAGGAGCCGATCTGCGGCTGGCAGTACGTCGCCCGCGGGACGAAGTCGTACTCGATCGGCATGGTCTCCGCGCCGGCGATCGTCTCCGCCGCGACGATGCCCATGCCCTCGGCGACGTGGGCGAGCATCAACTTGCCGGTGACGTCGCCGATCGCGTAGACGCCCTCGACGTTGGTGCGGCCGTAGTCGTCGATCGCGATCGCGCCGCGCTCGGTCAGCTCGACACCCGCCTTGTCCAGGCCGTAGCCCTCCACCCGCGGGGCGAAGCCGAAGGCGGCCAGGAACTTGTCCGCCTCGAGCACCTGCTCCTCGCCGGACCCGTCGGCCGGGGCGACCCGGACCTTGACGCCGCTGCCGGTGTCCTCGACGCCCTTCACCGCGGTCGAGGTCAGCACCTTCACGCCGAGCTTCTTGTAGTGCTTGGCCAGCTCCTTGGACACGTCGGCGTCCTCGGTCGGCACCATCCGGTCCAGGAACTCCACGATGGTGACGTCGACGCCGAAGTTCTTCATCACGTAGGCGAACTCGACGCCGATCGCGCCGGAGCCACCGATGATCATCGACCCGGGCAGGTTCTCGTCGAGGATCTGCTCCTCGTAGCTGACGATGTTCTTGCCGTTGACCTCCACGCCGGGCACGGTGCGCACGGTGGCGCCGGCGGCGATGATGAGGTTGTCGCAGGTGTAGGAGGTGACGTCGCCGTTGTCGGCGGCCACGTCGATCGCCTTCGGGCCGGTCAGGGTGCCCCAGCCGTCGATCTCGGTGATCTTGTTCTTCTTCATCAGGTAGTGGACGCCCTTGACGATGCCGGCGCTGACCTGGCGCGACCGCTTGTGGGTCGGCGAGTAGGACATCGTGGCGTCGCCCTCGATGCCGAACTTGGCCTTCTCGTGGGTCAGCGTGTGGGCGAGCTCGGCGTTCTTCAGCAGCGCCTTGGAGGGGATGCAGCCGACGTTGAGGCAGACACCGCCCCAGTACTGCTTCTCCACCACGGCGACGGACTTGCCGAGCTGGGCGGCGCGGATCGCGGCGACGTACCCACCGGGGCCGGCACCGAGGACGAGGACATCGAAGTGGGTCACGGACCCAGCCTAGTTGCCCCGGGCCGGACGGCGCCTGTCGGGGAGATCCATCTCACCGGCTCCGGCGCGGCGGCGTGACCAACCCCTCGCCGAGGGCCTCCACCGCGCCCGGACCATGACCACTACCCTGGCGTGCGTGACCGCCTACGCCGCCTACGGGACCAACCTGGATCCCGCCCGGATGGGCGAGCGGTGCCCGCACTCCCCGCTGCAGACCACCGGCTGGCTGACCGGGTGGCGGCTCACCTTCGGCGGCGAGGAGCACGGCTGGGACGGCGCGCTGGCCACGATCGTCCCCGACCCGATCGAGCAGGTCTTCGTCGCCGTGTACGACGTCACCCCCGCCGACGCCGTCGCGCTGGACCAGTGGGAGTCCGCCGACTCCGGCCTCTACCGCC
The DNA here is from genome assembly GCF_006494815.1 of Nocardioides sambongensis. Taxonomy (NCBI): domain Bacteria; kingdom Bacillati; phylum Actinomycetota; class Actinomycetes; order Propionibacteriales; family Nocardioidaceae; genus Nocardioides; species Nocardioides sambongensis. The sequence goes on along the minus strand of NZ_CP041091.1, from coordinate 307,339 downwards.
GGACGAAGGTGCGCCTCTCCACCCTCACCGGCGAGGTGGTGGCGTGGACCTACGTCCTCGACGCCTACGAGGGCGGCCTGCCGTCGGCCTCCTACCTCGGGGTGCTGGCCAACGCGGCCGAGGCCGCCGACGCCCCGGCCGACTACGTCGCCGCCCTCCGCCGGCGGGACTGCCGCTCCACCGGTCTGTGACCCCGCCCGGGGGCGACGCGGCGCCCGTCCGGGTGTCCTAGGCTCGCTCCGTGACCGAGCAGCCCACGCCGTACGCCCTGGCCGACCAGGCCGCCGCCCGCCTCGCCGAGCTGACCGGCGTCGCCCGCCACGACGTCGCGCTGGTGCTCGGCTCGGGGTGGCTCCCGGCGGTCGACGCCCTGGGCACGCCGACCGCGGAGATCGACACCACCGAGCTGCCGGGCTTCAGCGCGGCCGCGGTGGCCGGGCACAGCGGGAAGATCCGGTCGGTCGCCGCCGGGGACCGCCAGCTCCTGGTCTTCCTCAGCCGGACCCACTACTACGAGGGCAAGGGCGTCGAGGCGGTGGTGCACGGCGTGCGCACCGCGGCCGCCGCCGGATGCCGCGCGATCGTGCTGACCAACGGCTGCGGGGGCCTGAAGGAGACCTGGAGCCCCGGCCAGCCGGTGCTGATCAGCGACCACATCAACCTCACCGGCCGCTCCCCCATCGTCGGCGCCGACTTCGTCGACCTCACCGACCTCTACTCCGCTCGGCTGCGCGACCTGTGCCGCGAGGTCGATCCGACCCTCGACGAGGGCGTCTACGTGCAGTTCCCCGGGCCGCACTACGAGACGCCCGCGGAGATCGGCATGGTCCGCGCCATCGGCGGCCAGCTGGTGGGCATGAGCACCACCCTGGAGGCGATCGCGGCCCGCGAGGCCGGGATGGAGATCCTCGGGATCAGCCTGGTCACCAACCTGGCCGCCGGGATCACCGGGGAGCCGCTCAACCACGCCGAGGTGCTGGAGGCCGGCCGCGCAGCGGCCACCCGGATGGGCGGGCTGCTCAGCCAGGTGGTGCCGCGGATATGACCCGCGCGCCGTCGGCCCTGACTGCGGCGGGGTCGGGGTGCCGGCGGGTCGGCGACCGATCGGTGCGCGCGATGATCGAGCGCTGACTATCCTGGTCGGATGCCGAAGATCCTCGGGAGCTCGTTGGCCGACCACCGGTCACTGGTGCGGGCCAGCGTCTTCGACGCGTTCGCCGAGCTGATGGGTGAGAAGAGCTTCGACGCGATCAGCATGTCCGCGATCGCAGAGCGGGCAGGCATCGGTCGGACCGCGATCTACCACCACTTCGCGGACACCGAGTCGGTGCTGGTGGCGTTCGCCACCCACGAGACGGCCAGCTACGTCGACGAGCTGCGCGCCGCACTGGAGCCGACCGAGGACCCCGAGGCGATGTTGCGCACCTACGTCCGACACCACCTGGCCGCCGGGGAGAAGTTCCACATGGGACTCGGGCCGGCGATGGCCGGGAGTCTCTCGGAGACCGCCCGGCTGGAGATCCGCGACCACATCACCGCGGTCGAGGACGTGCTGCGGGCCATCGTGACCACCGGTCGCGACAGCGGGGTCTTCCGGGTCGACGACATCGATGCGACGCTCTCCCTGATCCATGCGTGCCTGAGCCCCGGCACCTCCCGCCCGCCACGATCGAGGAGTTCGTGCTGCGGGCGGTCGGCGCCGAGGGCCCCGTCACGACCTGACTCCAGGCTGAGCCCGGAGGCAAGCTGAGCCGGGTGGGTGCGACCCCACCCGGCGGGGGTCAGCGCTTGATCCGGATGGTCCGCTTCACCACCGCGCGCTTGAAGGCGTCGTCACCCCAGTAGGTGACGACCAGGCGGGCCTTGCCCTTCTTCGAGCGCGGCAGCATCACGGCGGTCTGGCCCTTGCGCAGGCTCCGGGTCCGGGTCCAGGCCTTCTTGCCCTTCGACTTGTAGGCGACCTTCACCTTCCCGGTCGGGACCAGACGGCCACCGTTGACGGTGAGCGAGACCTTGCCGGCCTTCTTCGTGGTCGGCGCCTTCACCTTGGCCACGGCACGGGCCTTCTGCGGGAACCCGAGGGCACGCCAGTCGATCTCGACCGCGGTCTCGGTGTCCTGGGTGGTGTTGGAGTGGGCGTGCGCCTGCCAGGTGTAGACCGCGTAGTCCTTGCGCGGGTCCAGCTTGCCGCGGGCGACGGTCAGACTGCTGGTGAAGCTGCCCTCCGGCATCCGCGCCGGCATGATCCAGTCGGCCGCCGCGAACGCGTCCTGGTCCTCGAAGCTGCCGGTGTCGGGCATCCCGCCGGCCTCGGCGAGGCCGACATAGACACCGGCGTCGCCCGGGTTGGTCACGGCGGTGAAGCCGGAGCCGGAGATGTCGACGATGAGCTGGTTGCCGGAGACCGAGGTGCCGGCCTCGATCGTCGGCTCGGCGGCGACCGCGGCCGTCATCACGAACGGCGACGGAGCCTTCTTCGGCTGGTCCTCGGCGCTCGCGTAGAAGTGCGCCCGCACGCCCGAGGTGATCTGGCCCAGGAAGGACGGCGCGAACGAGCGTCCGCCGACCGGCTTGCCGCTGGTGATGCCGAGCGCCGTGGACTCCGCGCCCTCGGGCAGTACCCCGTCCCAGTGCGGGACGGCCGTCAGGGAGCCGATGCCGTCGGCGACGGCCCAGTCGGCCGCCTCGGCGTCGAAGGTGGTCACCAGCACCCGGGCGGGCTCGGTGCTGGCCGCAGGGTTGCCCCCCGACGCCGCGTTGGAGGCCGAGACGACGGCCGAGATCTGGCCGTTGCCGTCGCCGTCCACGGTCACCACGGGCTCCGCGATGGTGACCTGGTAGAGCGTGGTGCCGCCGAACCCGAACGCCCCTTGGACCGATCCCTGGTAGGCGACCTCCGTCGCTCCGGACTCGGTGTCGAAGCTGCCCTCGCCACCACCGAAGGTGACCACCCCGTCCTCGGCCTCGGTCGCTCCGCCGGCCAGCGTGTGGGTGCTCAGGTGGTCGTCGAACTGCTGGGAGATCTCCCAGGCGAAGGTCAGCTCACCGTCGGCGGCCTGCGCGGGCGCACTCGGCAGCAGCGCGAAGCCGGCCGCCGCGACGCCGGCCGCAGTGGTCGTGGCCAGCGCGCGCTGGAGCGTGCGCCGGCCGATCGTCGTGGTGGTCATGGGGGTGTTTCCCTTCTGTGGTGGGTCCCGAGAGATGGGTGTGGGGCGGTGCCCCGGCGGGGTGGAACAGGTCGGGTCAGCGGCGTGAGCCGGCTGGTGGCAGCAGGAGCAGTCCGGCGGCGGCGAGGAGGAGCAGACCTCCGCCCCACCACATCCAGGCGTTCTCGCCGACAGGTCCTGCCGGCGTCGTACCGGCGGCGGTGAGGGCGACCGGTGTCACCGGGCGAGCGCCGGCGAGCAGGAGGTCGCTGCTCTCCCCCGGTACGCCGGCGACCGGTGGCGCGGGCTGCCCGGGAGCGAGCGGGTCGGCGGCCGGCCCCGGCGCGTTATTCGCGGAGGGGATCGGTGGTGTCGGGGCGGTGTTCTCCACGGTCGGGGTGTCGGTGGGCTCGACGGTGGGGGTGGGCTGCACGGCGGTCGCGGCGTCGAAGGAGACGGTCACCGGGCGTGCCGCCTTGCGCGAGTCGGCAGCGCCTCCGGAGGAGTACCAGAAGGCACCGGTGCCGAGACGCTCCATGTAGCTCACGAACGCCTGCGGGAAGGCGCCCCATCCGGCGACGTCGGTGACCTGCGTCCCCTGGGTGAGGCTGACCCGGACCCCTGCGTAGGCGGGCTCGACGGAGAACCCGTCGCCGGTCACCTCCACCGCGGGGAGGGTCGCGATGCGGACCCGCTGCGCCGGGACCGCCTCCCACTTCGTCTGGTCCTCGAGCGAGGACGCGAAGCCGCTCAGCTCCGCAGTGATCGTGCCGCGACCGCCGGCCACCTCCAGGACGGGAGCGGAGAGGTAGAAGAACGAGTAGCCCGAGTAGTAGAGGACGGTGACGTCGCCCTCCCAGGCGATCCTCGCGGTTCCGGCGGACGTGTCGACCTCGCCGACACCGCCGGAGAAGACGAACGTGTGTCCGCTGTCCTCCCCGACGCTCAGGCTCCCCCCGGAGAGGTCCTGGCGCAGGCCGGACCAGGTCGCAGCGCGCCAGCCGCTGGTCCGCGTCGACCACTTCTCGACCCGGACGTCCCCGGAGCTCTGCCGCCACTGCCGGCGCGGCAGCTGCTGCCCGCCCTTGCCGGGGTCGGCGATCCGACCCGCCGAGAAGAAGTTGTAGGTGCCCGGTGCGTACGCCGCTGTGTTGGACTCCAGGTTGATGCCCCAGCGGAGCTCGGCGTCGTCGACGGCGACCGTGGTCCCGGGGTCGGTGGTCGGGTCGGTGGGCAGCGCGGTGGGTCCCGTCGTCCCGTCCGTCGGGACGGTGCCGGGGTCGGTCGGTCCCTCCGTCGGGTCGTGGGTGGGGACGTCCGTCGGGTCGGCGCTGGGGACGGTCGACTCGGCGGGCGACCCGCTGGTCGCCCCGCTGGTCGGCGCCGACGTGTCGGCCGCCGCGCTCGGCTCCTCGGCACCGGCCGGCGCGACCACCGCGGAGCCGAGTCCGACGAGGGTCAGCACCAGTCCGAGGACGGCGAGGAGCACGGCGACCGCCCGCCGCGCGGTCGGCTCAGACACCGGCCCCTCCTGTCCTCGGGCGCGACCGTCGCGCCACCAGTAGCCGCACCAGCGCGAGCAGCAACACCACCGCGGCGACTCCGAAGAACCAGGGGGCGAGCTCGGCGGCGGTCATCTGCTCGTCGTCGGTGCTCTGCGCCGCCACCGGTTCGATCGGCTCGGCCTCCGCGTCCGCCGCCGCGAGGGCGAACCGGACGGTCGGGGTCCTGCTCCCCTCGCCCTGACCGTAGAGGCGCAGCTCGTGGGTGCCGGCGCCCGCCGACGCCGGCACCGCCACCACGCCGGCGAGCCGACCGTCGTCGCCGACCACGAAGGGACCGTTCGCGGCCACTCCGTCGTCGAGGATCGCGGTGACCTGGGCCCGCGGGGTCAGTCCGGACGCGGTGAAGGAGAGCACGTTGCCGGCCCTCGCCGAGGTGCGGTCGACCTCGAGCCTCACCGGACCGAGCTTGACCTTCTCCGGCTCGGTCCCGACGGCACCGTCGGCGGGGGTCGTGCCGACCTCGCCGGGATCGGCCGGTGTCGTCGCGTCCTCGCCCGGCCCGGCCTCGTCGTCATCGACCAGGTCGGTGACCCGGACCGGCGTGAACGTCTCGTTGTTTGCGTTGACCACGCCGTGGGCACCGACGGTGATGATCCCGCAGGTGGTGGTGCGGCAGTCGATGGTGCGGGTGGCGCCGTTGCGGTCGACCGCCTTGAAGACGGCACCAGGGACGGTGACCGTCGTGGAGAAGGTGCCGGCGGCCGACATGGTGCCTCCGTTCGCGGAGCCGGCGGTGTCCGAGCCCGGGAACGCGACGTAGCGCTGGTAGCCGTTGTTGTTCCGGGCCTCGCTGTCGGGGACGTAGAAGTAGTCCCTCCCGGTGGCCCCGCCCTGGCTGGGGCGCCAGCCACCGCTGACGGTGCCGAAGAAGACGTAGACGCCTCCGTGACCGCCCTCGACCGCCTGGAACCCGGAGCCGGAGACGCGGAGCTCGGTGGCGTAGGTCGGGTCGATCGCCGCGGTGCCGGCCGAGTTCGCCAGGGAGATCCGGGCGGCCGCATCGGCTCGGGGCACCGGGCCGAGGACGGTCAGCGTCGCGGCGAGGAGGAGCAGGGTCAGGGCGCGCACGGCAGTCCTTCCCGGACAGGCAGCACCACCGGGATGCCGTCATGGTCGATCACCCGGACCGGGTGCTGGTAGACCTCGCTGAGCAGCTCGTCGTCGAGGACGTCGCGCGGCGTGCCGTCCGCGCGCAACCGGCCCCCGGCCAACAGGCAGATCCGGTCGGCGTAGGCCGCGGCCAGCGAGAGATCGTGCAGTACGACGACCACCAGCGCGCCCTGGCGGGCCTCCTGACGCGCCACCCTGAGCAGGGCCTCCTGGTGCCGGATGTCCAGCGCCGCGGTGGGTTCGTCGAGCATCACGATCGGGGTGTCCTGCGCGAGCACCCGGGCGAACGACGACCTGGACTGCTCACCCCCGGACAGGGTCGGGAAGAGCCGTTCGGCGAAGGGGACCACCTCGGCGCGGCGCATCGCCTCGCCGACCATCTCCTCGTCCCGATCGGCCGCGGCGGTCCGGTGCCACGGAGCGCGGCCCATCGCGACGACGTCCTTGACCTGGAAGCCGAAGGCGAGGCCCTGGTGCTGCAGCAGCACCGCTCGACGCCGGGCCAGGTCACGAGCGCCGTAGGCGTCGAGGCGGCGGCCGGACAGCAGCGCGGTTCCCTCGTCGGGGTCGAGATCTCCGGCGAGCACACCGAGCAGCGTCGACTTCCCGGCGCCGTTCGGGCCCACCAGCACGACCAGCTCGCCGGCCGAGAACCCGACGGTCACGCCGTCGAGGATCCGGGAGCCGCCGCGCACCACCGTGGCGTCGCGGGCCTCCAGGAGGGGTACGTCCGTCACCGTGCTCATGCCCATCCCCCCGCACTGCGCCGGGACCGGCGGATCAGCCAGAAGAAGAACGGGCCGCCGACCAGCGAGGTGAGCAGGCCGATCGGCAGGTCGGCGTTCTCGATCGCGGTGCGGGCCCAGAGGTCGGCGCTGACCAGCAGCAGCGCACCGCCGAGTGCGCTGGCCGGGATCAGCATCCGGTGGCCGGGGCCGGCGAGCATCCGGATCAGGTGCGGGACCACCAACCCGACGAACGCGATCGTCCCGCAGAAGCTGACCGCGGCGGCGGTCAGCAGCGCGACCACGACGATCGCGGCCAGGCGCAGGCGCTCGACGTCCACGCCGACGTGGCGCGCGGCCCGATCGCCGAGTGAGAGGAGGTCCAGCGGGCGGGCCAGCATCAGCGCGGCGACCATCCCGACCAGCGCGATCGGCGCGACCACGGCGACGGCGGCCCAGCGCGTGCCGTTGAGGCTGCCGAGCGTCCAGAAGACGATCTCCTCCCGCGCCTGCTGGTCACCGAGGAAGAGCAGGAAGGCCAGGCCGGCGCTGGTCATCGCGTTGAGCGCGATGCCGGTCAGCACGAGGGTGACGACCTCCGTGCGCCCGCCGTCGCGGGAGAGCAGATAGACCAGGAGGGTGGTGACCAGACCACCGAGGAACGCGGCCGCGGCGATGGTCCAGGTGCCGAGCAGCGCGATGTCGAAGACGATCACGGCGCCCGCCGCCACGGCCGCTCCCGACGAGACCCCGACCACGCCGGGCTCGGCGAGGGGATTGCCGAAGACGCCCTGCATCACGGCGCCGGCGGTGGCCAGCGACGCGCCGACGAGAGCGGCCAGCACCACCCGGGGGAACCGCACCTCCCAGAGGGTGGCGTCGCCGCGCGGGTGGGTGGGCATCGGCCCGATGTCGAGGCCGATCCGGTGCAGCACCGAGCCGAGCACCTCGGCCGGTGGGATCGAGAGCTGACCGACGCCGGCGCTGACCAGCAGTGCGATGATCAGCGCGACGGTGAGTCCGCCGATCAGCCCGACCCGCGCGGCGATCCCGCGCATCCAGCCGCCGGCGAGGGCCGGCGTGGTCACCGCCGCGGTCACGACACTGCGTCCGGGGCGTAGATCGCGACCGCGAGTGCGTTGAGGACGTCGGCCGTGTCGGGCCCGTAGCCCAGGATCTCCGCGTCCGACATGTCGACGAACCGCTCGTTGTCCCCGGCAGGCGTGTTCGCCAGCGCCGGCAGTCGCTCCAGGAGACCGTCGACGCCGCCCGCGGAGTCCAGACCCTTCGACATCATCAGGACGAGCTCGGGTTGCGCCGCCACGATCGCCTCGTCCGTGACCGGCTTCATCCCGGACCAGTCGATCTCGTCGGCGACGTCGTAGAGGCCGAGCGCCTCGATCAGCGCGTCGGCGCCCGACTCCTCACCGAACAGGTAGTAGACGCCTGCCTGGCCCCGCACGTAGAGGAAGACCGTGCGCAGCTGCTCGGTCTGGTCGGTCGGTGCGACCTCGGCGATCTGCCGGGCCACCTGGTCGACCTCGTTCTCGATCCGTTCGGCCAGCTCAGCGCCCTGGTCGGGCACGCCGAGCGCAACGGCGACCTGCTCGGTGAGCTCGGTGACGTTGTCGAGTGCGCGCCGACTGTCGACCACCACGACCGGGATGCCGGCGTCCCGCATCTGCAGCACGACGTCCCACGGGCCGAGCGAGGTGTCGGTCAGGATCACCGACGGGTCCAGGTCGAGGATCGCCTCCGCGTTGAGGTCATGGCCGTTCTGGGTCACCAGCGGCAGCTCGTCGGCGGGCGCGAACTGGGTGGAGACGTCCCGTCCGACCAGGTTGTCGCCCAGCCCGAGCTCGTAGACCGTGCGGGACAGCGTGCCGTAGACGTCGAGCGCCAGGATCCGGCTGACGTCGTCGACCGTGACCTCGGTGCCCTGACTGTCGGTGACGGTGACCGGGAGGTCCGGAGCCGGAGCCTCGGCGACCGGGTCCACCCCTGCGGGATCGGTGACCGCCGTCGCGGCCCCGGTCCAGTCGCGGACGTCGCTCAGCGGGTCCACGTCGGCCAAGGGCGGTGCCACCGTCCCGGCGTTCTCCGCACCTCCGGTCCCGTCGGCGGCGGGCGCCTCCAGGCCGCAGCCGGACAGGGCCAGCGCGAGCGATCCGGCGACGACGGCTGCGGCGGTGCGCAGTCGGCGGGACCGGCCGGGGGCGGAGCGGCGGCTCGTCGTCGACGAGCGACCGACGAGGGTCGAGGGGGAAGACACGCGGTTCGGTTCCGATCTTGGGTCAGGTGCGCTGGGCTCCGAGAGCGCTGCATTAGGTTAGCATTGGCTTACTTAGGTCAGGCTCCCCTGTCTCATGTTCCTGACGAAGTGTCCACATCTTGCCGACAATGTGTCAAGATCTTCCCGACAACATGTCAGGAAGACCGCACCCAGCGGCCCAGCTACCGGAGGCCCCCCGATGACCGCACTTGCAGCGAGCGACGTCGTCCCCCACCTGTCCGCGGCGATGCGCGACGGCTCCCGCGCCGAGCACGAGGCCGCCGAGCACTCGCCGTACATGAGCGAGCTGCTCGAGGGTCGGCTCACCGCGGCCGGCTACGCGGCACTGCTGCTGCGACTGCGCCCGATCTACGCCGCGCTCGAGGAGACCGCGCGGGAGCACGCCGTCGACCCGCTGGTCGCCCCGCTCCACGACCCCGCGCTCGAGCGCCTGGCCGCGATCGACACCGACCTGCGGCACTGGGCGCCCGGCGTCGCGGCGCACGAGGTCGCCTCCCCCGCCGCGGCTGCCTACGCGGACCGGATCCGCGCCGCCGGCGCCTGGGGTGGCCTGCTGGTCGCCCACCACTACACGCGCTACCTCGGCGACCTCTCCGGCGGTCAGGTGATCGGCCGGCTGCTGCAGCGCACCTACGACCTTCCCGAGGGTCGCGGCGTCGCGTTCTACGAGTTCGACGCCATCCCCAAGCCGAAGCCCTACAAGGACTCCTACCGCGCCGCCCTGGACTCGCTCCCGCTCGACGCCGCCGACGTGCAGCGCGTGGTGGAGGAGGTCAAGGTCGCCTTCCGGATGAACCAGGCGCTCTTCGGCGAGCTGGCCGCCGAGCTCGACACCTACCGCGCCTGACCGCGACCGGGCCGCGCGCCAGATTCAACGGCCAACGGTCAGGGGTCAGGCCGAGGCGATCGCGATCCGCGTCAACATCGCCCGGTACGCCGTCCAGTCGGTCTCCGGCACCACGTTGGTGGCGTGCGGCAGCATCCCGACCGTGCCGTCGATCTTCTCCCGTACGACGTCGGCGTGGCCGGCGTGGCGGCTGAGGTCGACCAGCACGTGCACCAGCACCTGCTGCAGGGTCACCTCGGCGCGCTCCGCGGGCCACCACGGCACCCGACCGGGTGCGTCCAGCGGCAGCGAGGCGATGGTCTCGTCGGCGAAGGCGGCGACCCGGCGGGCCAGGTCGACGACCCCGTCGCGGGTCTCGTCCTCGGTGGCGTACCAGTCCGCCTGGGGTCCTCGTCGTAGCGCTCCTCGGCGACGATCTCCTCGGGGTGGGCCAGGCGCGGCCGAAGGTGGCGCCGAAGTAGCCGACCTCGACGTTGAGGCAGTGCTTCACGATCCCGAGCAGGTTCAGGCCGGTCTCGGTGTGGGGCAACCGGACCTGGCGCTCGTCGAGCCCGTCCAGCTTCCAGAGGATCGCGGTGCGGGTGCGCCGCAGGTAGTCCACGAGGATCTTCTTGAGCGGATCGTCCGAGTCGTCCATCCGTCCAGTCTGCCCGGGGGCCACCGCCCGCGCACCCTCCGAAAGTAGGACGTGGCCCCGACCGATGGTCAGGCCGGCACCAGGAGGGCGAGCACCAGCACCATCGGCAGCGACACCAGCGAGCCGATCGAGGTCACCACGGTGAGGGTCTTCAGCGTCCCCTGGGTGGAGAGACCCAGCAGCGCCTTGAACATCCAGAAGAAGTTGCTGTTGACCTGGAGGGCGAACATCGCACCCGACGCGATGGCGAGACCGATCGCGATCGGCGCCACGTCGATGCTGGCCAGCACCGGGGCGATGATCCCCGACGCGGTGATCGCGGCGACCGAGACGGAGCCGATCGCCAGATGCAGCACCGCCGCGACGAACCAGGCGAGCAGCACGCTGAGGACCACCGGCGCCCCGGCGTCGGCGGAGAACAGGTCGGCGAGCACGCCGTCCAGCCCGGTCTCGGTGATCACCGCGCCCAGCGAACCGCCGACCCCGGTGATCAGCAGGATCTCGCCGGTGGTGTGGAACCCGCCCTCCATGGCGTCCTTGGTGGCCGCCTCGCCCGATGTCGATCGGGCCAGCAGGTAGGCGCCGAGCAGGCCGATGAAGAGGGCGATGTTCGCGTCGCCGACGAAGGCGATGAACGCGTTGGAGAAGTCCCAGAGGTCGGCGAACGCGGCGAACGCGATCAGCAGCAGCGGCACCAGGATCGGCAGGAAGAGCACCAGCAGCGGGAGCTGCGACGAGGCGTGCTCGGCGTCCTCGTCGGCCCGGGCGTGCTCGGCCTCCTGCTCGGCCTCCTGCTCGGCCTCCTGCTCGGCCTCCTGCTGGGCCAGCGCCTCGTCGACCTCCTCGTCGGCCGCGGGCTTCCAGTACCCGGTGCGCAGCACCAACGACATCAGCACGGTGGTGATCAGCGCGGTCAGCAGGCCGATCACCACGCCGAACGGGAGCCAGGTGCCGAGGGGCACGTCGAGCAACCCCGCGATGGAGATCGCGGCCAGTCCCGGGATCACGAAGACGTAGCCGGCGAAGATCCCCACGCCGAGCGCGGAGGCGAGCAGCGGGAGCCCGCGCGCCCCCAGGGAGGGCGCCGCCGACCGGGCCACCGGCGAGGCCAGCACCACCTGCACGTCGACGTAGATCGAGGGCATCACGACCGCCAGCAACGAGGTGAGGGCATACGGCAGTCGCCCGGCGCCCACCCCGCGCACCAGCACGGCGACCAGTCGACGGAAGGCCCCCGACGCGTGCAGCAACGCTCCGATCAGCACGCCGAAACCGATCAGCAGGCCGACCTCGGCCATGATGTCGCCGAAGCCGAGGGTGATCGCCTCGACCGTCCCGGCGAAGCCCACTCCTCCGGCCAGCCCCAGGTAGAGGGAGCCGATCACCAGGGCGATGACCGGCTCCACCCGCAGCCGGATGATGAGGCCGACCACCACGAGGATGGCGATCAGCGTGTGCAGGGCGATCATGGACCCTCCTGGTTCCCGAGAACAGCAGACGGTCCCGCGACACTAACCCAGACGGCTCACCCCACGGCGGCGCGCGACTCCGCCCCTCCGGCGAGTCCGACGGCGTCAGGTGGCGGGTCAGGAAGTGCACCGCATGCCGTACGGCGGCCTCGTGGCAGCGCTTGCCCGCGAACAGGTCGAAGTGGTCCCCCGGATAGTGCCGCACCTCGGCGCGGCCGGCGAACGCCGCCGTGGCCGCGGCGTGCGGCGGAGCGCTGCGGTCGAAGTCCGCGATCTGCACCAGCCACGGGCACGGCATCGCCGCGGCGTCCTTGGCCGGCCCCCGGCCACCGAGCTCGGTGACCACGTCGGCGGCGATCTCGTTGCGCCAGGTGGGACCGGCGATCGAGGTCAGGTCCTCCAGGGCCCCGGAGAGGGTGAGCGCACCGACCTCACCGGGCCGGGCCACCACCGGGATCATCCGGTGCTGCCCGCCGAACGCGCTGCGGACCTTCGACCCGACCCCCAGCGCGGTGGACCGCAGCAGCTGCCCGGGAGCGTGGTGCTTGGCCGCGAGCCGGGCCGCGGCGAGGCCGTCCACCATCGGGACGACCGAGATCACCGCGGCGAGGTCGGTCCTGCCGGCCGCGGCGGTGATCACGTGGCCGCCGCCCAGCGAGTCCCCCCACAGCACGATGCGGCCGGGGTCGATCCCGGGCAGGGCCGCCGCGCGCGCGACCGCGGCCCGCAGGTCGTCGATCTGACCGCCCAGCGTGACGACCTGCCGCGGCTCCCCGGCGCTCTCGCCGAAGCCGCGGTAGTCGAAGGTCAGCACGTCCAGGCCGATCGCCGCGAAGGCGTGGGCGAACGGGGCGAGGCCGCTGTCCTTGGTGCAGGAGAGCCCGTGCGCCATCACCATGACCGGACGACCGCCCGGGCCGGTGAGCGCGTCGCTCGTCGCACGGTAGTGGTCGGCGGCGCAGATCGTGCCGCCGGAGGTGAAGGTGGTGGCGGTGGGGGTCGCGGGGACGGTCATGGGGTGCTCCCGGGGTCGTTGGCGGCGTTCGGCGCGGCGGCGCCGTAGATGGTCCGCACCCACACAGCGGTGAGCGCTTCGATGTGGTCGGCCCGGGGCGGGCCGCTGCCCAGGGCGTGGCGCTCGAGCGCGTGGTTGTTGAGGTCGAGCAGCACCGCCGCGATCGCGACGGCGTCCGGGCCGGGCGCCGCCCGGGCGGCCTCCCGCTCGGCGGCGATCATCGCCGCGACGTCGCCGGCGAGGTCGAGGAGTCCGGCGTCCCAGGTGTCCCGCACGGTCGCGCTGGTGGCCCGCGCCGCCAGCAGCGCCCGGTAGGCGTGCGGGGTGGCGTCCACCGAGTCGAAGAGCCGGGTGATGACCGCGCGGATCCGGGCCTGCGGCTCCCCCTCGGCCGCGACCAGGTCCTCGGTCGCGAGCGAGGCGGCGTCGTACAGGTCGGCCATCAGGGCCATCACCGCCATCGCCTTGGACTCGAAGTAGAAGTAGAAGGCGGAGCGGGTGACGCCGGCGCGGCGGGAGATCTCGGCGACGTTGATCTCGTCGAGGACCTGCTCGCGGAGGAGCTCGTCGAGCGCCTGCAGCAGGGCGGCGCGGCGGGCGTCCCCGCGGGCGTCGCCACGGCGGTCGACCATCCGGGCCCAGGAGCGGTCGCTCACCCGGCTGCCACCGACGACGTCGCGGGCACGTATCCGGGTGCACCGGCGGCGAGCCGGTCCATCCCCGCCGGCAGCTCCTTGGCCCGTAGGTCGTGCTCGTAGACGAAGTAGTCGAGCTGCTGGGTGTGCCGCGGCCGGTCCAGGACGTGTCCGGTGTAGAGCTGCCGGTCGGCGTCGATCACCTGCTCCATCTGCTCCGCCGGCGGGAGCGCGTACCTCCCGGCGGCGTAGGCGCCGAGCAGCCGGGCCTGGGACTCGACGAACGGGAAGAGCGTCGGGGTGGCCTGGGCGAACCCGATGAACACCACGTCGTCGAGGCCGGGCTTGAACATCCGCTTGAAGAGTCGGATGTCGTTGTCCGGCGCGCTGATGAAGGCGGGGTCGAAGAACGGGAAGGTGATGTTGTAGCCGGTCGCGTAGATGATCACGTCGAAGTCGGCGCTGGTGCCGTCCTCGAAGTGGACGGTCTCGCCGTCCAGGCGGGCGATGTTCCCCTTCGGGGTCACGTCGCCGGACTTCAGCCGCAGCGGGAGCTCGCCCGACTGGGTCGGGTGGGCCTCGAAGAACTTGTGGTTGGGCTTCGGCAGCCCGTAGAGCGTGGGGTCGGACGCGGTGAACCGCTGGCCCCACTGTGCCGCCTTCCGCTGCCAGCTGAGCGGAAGGTGGGGGTTGGTGCGGTAGTTCATGTCGGCGGCCTTGCCGTACATCAGCTTCGGCACGATCCAGGCACTGCTGCGGGTGGAGAGCGTGACCTCGTTGCGCATCGCCTTCTGGGAGAGCTCGACGGTGATGTCGGCGGCGCTGTTGCCGAGGCCGACCACCAGGATCCGCTTGTCCATCAGGTGCAGCGGCGTCCACGGGTCGACGTAGGCGTGCGAGTGGATCGTCTCCCCGGTGAACTCACCGGGGAACTCGGCCGTGCGCGGGTCCCAGTGGTGCCCGTTGGCGACCACCAGCAGGTCGAACGACCGGCGCTCCCCCGCCTGGTCCTCGAGCTCCCAGCCCCCGCCGGGACGTCGCTGCGCGTGGACGACGCCGTTGCGGAACTCGATCCGGTCACGCAGGCCGAAGGTGTCGGCGTAGGAGTCGAGGTACTCCTTGATCTGGGTGTGGTGCGGGAAGTCGGGATACTCCGCGGGCATCGGGAAGTCCTTGAAGGACAGCTGGTGCTTGGAGGTGTCGATGTGCAGCGACCGGTAGGCGCTGCTGTGCCCGTTGGGGTTGCCGAACGCCCAGTTGCCACCGACCCGGTCCGAGGTCTCGAAGACGGTGTAGGGGATCGCGTAGTCCTCGAGCATCTTGGCAGCCGTGAGACCGCTGATGCCGGCGCCGATGATCGCGGTGGTGGGGGGTGCGCTGGTGGTCATGGACGACTTCCTCCGGGTCGGTCGCCGGCGTCGGCCCCCGATGGACCGACCCCTTGACAGATGACTGTGATGGGCGTCACGTTAGGCCCCGGATCTGACAGGTGTCAACGATCTCTGACAGACGTCAAACAGAGAAGCAGGAGGGGCGCGATGGTCGAGGGTGAGCAGAGCCAGGCGACGGGGGCAACCGGAGGCCCACCGACCAGCGTCGTGGTGGGCGGAGCCTCCGGGCTCGGTCTGGCGACCGCGCACTCGCTCGCCGAGGCCGGCCACCGGGTGGTCGTGGCCGACCTGGACGGCGAGGCTGCCGCCCGGGCCGCGAGCGGGTTGGTCGGCGGCGGACACGGCAGCGGTGCCGTGGACGTGACCGACGAGGACGCCGTCGCCGCGCTCTTCACCGAGGTGGTGCGGACCCACGGCCGGTGCGACGGGGTGGTCAACTGCGCCGGGGTGAGCACACTCGCCTCGGTGGTCGACCACGACGCGGCCGAGTGGCGCCGGGTGGTCGACGTGTGCCTGACCGGGTCCTTCCTGGTGCTCAAGCACGCGGGTCGTCAGGTGGCCGACGGCGGGTCGCTGGTCACCCTGAGCTCGCTCAACGCCCGCCAGCCCGGGACCGGCCTGGCCGCCTACTGCGCCGCGAAGGCGGGGGTCGTCGCCCTCACCGAGGTGACCGCGCTCGAGCTCGGGCCGCGCCGGATCCGGGTGAACGCGGTCGCACCCGGCCTGGTGGTCACGCCGCTCACCGCGCCGGCGATGGAGATCCCCGGCGTGCGCGAGGAGTACGTCGCCAACACGCCGCTCGGCCGCCCCGGCGAGCCGGCCGAGATCGGCGCACTGTGCCGGTTCCTACTCTCCCCCGAGGCCGCCTGGATCACCGGGGAGACGATCGACATCAACGGCGGTGCCCACCTGCAGCGCTACCCCGACCTGGTCGGGCTGGTCACCAGGGCGTTCGGGTGAGCGGCCCGCGCGGGACCGGCTACACCGCCCGAGACAACGCCGGCCCCGAGGCCTTCACCGGCCAATTCGCCGGACGGACCGCGCTCGTCACCGGTGGCGGCTCCGGGATCGGCGCCGCACTGACCCGGGCACTGGTCGCCGCCGGCGCGCACGTGCTCTGCGCCGATCTCGACGCCGAGGCCGCCGCCCGGACCTGTGCCGGCCCGGCCGGACCCGGGACCGCGCGGCCGGCGCGGGTGGACGTGACCGATGCCGACGCCGTGGCCGCGGCCGTCGACGACGTGGTGGCCACCCACGGTCGCCTCGACCTGATCTTCAATAACGCCGGCATCACCTTCCTCGGCAACACCGAGGACCTGACGCTGGCCCAGTGGAACGCGATCATCGACGTCAACATCCGCGGCGTCGTCCACGGCGTGCACGCGGCCTATCCGCGGATGATCGAGGCCGGCGGCGGACACATCGTGAACACCGCATCGATGGGCGGTCTGATGGCGGCCGGCCTGATGACGTCGTACGTGACCACCAAGCACGCCGTGGTGGGCATGTCGCTGGCACTGCGCACCGAGGCGGCCGCCTACGGCGTCGGCGTCACCGTCGTCTGCCCCGCCGCGGTGGACACCCCCATCCTGGACAAGGGCGAGATCGGCCGGTTCCGCGGGCGCGACTACTACCTGGAGGGTCAGGGGGTGAAGCACCCGGTCGACCCGGACGTCCTCGCGGCTCGGATCCTGGAGGGCGTCGCCGGCGACGAGCCCTTCGTGGTGGAGCCGGTGCAGGCGCGGATCGCGTGGCGGGTCGGTCGCTTCTCCCCACGGTTCGTGAACCGGATGGCGACCAAGTTCATCGCGCAGCAGCGGGCGGCGGCCCGCTGAGCCGGGCGACCAGACCGGACCGGCACCCCGCCATCATCCGGTGGTGGTTCCACCGCAGCACCGGTCGCGCCGGCCACGAGGCGGCGGCGAGGAGGCCGGCGACGGTGACCTCCTGCTCCAGCTCCATCCGGGTGCCGCCCGACCGGGTCTCGGTCAACCGCCACCGCACCCAGCCGGCCAGGTCCCCGGCGAGTGCGACCTCGAGCTCGGGCAGGTCGTCGCAGACCCGCTCCAGCACCAGGTCGAGGGTGTAGGGCAGGGTCGAGCGGCACAGCAGGCGCGCGTGGTCGTCGTCGATCCGGGCCACCGCGCGCACCTGCGGCCACCAGCTCGGGTAGCGCTCGACGTCGACCAGGATCGCCGCCGCGGCCGCCGGCGGCCCCGGGACCTCCCACGACTCGGTGAACCGATAGCTCGCGCGCACGCCTCCATGGTGCCGGTCCCGGTCGGCCGGCGTCACCGCGCCTCGCCCGGCTCCGCGCAGGCCACCGGGGACCGGCTCCCCCTTGACCTGGAGTGCACTCCAGGAGCGAGGATCCGGGGGTGCCCCCTGTCCCCACCGGCGTGACCATCGCCGAGGCCGCCGATCGTCTCGGCCTCACCGTCGACACCCTCCGCTACTACGAGCGCGACGGGCTGCTGCTGCGCGCGGTCCCGCGCTCCGCGAGCGGCCACCGTCGCTACCACCCGAGGACCTGCGGTGGATCGAGCTGATCACCCGGTTGCGGTCGACCGGGATGCCGATCCGCGAGGTGCACCGGTACGCCGACCTGGTGCGCGCCGGGAACGGCAACGAGGAGGAGCGCCTCGCGCTGCTGCGCACGCACCGCGCCGCGGTGCTGCGCCAGCTCGCCGAGGTCACCGCCCACCTCGGCGCGATCGACCACAAGATCGGCATCTACACCGACCGGATCGAACGGAGCGCGCAGAGCGCTTGACCCGGGGCACCTGACCTGGGGCTTGACCTGGAGCGCGCTCCAGGTTGTTGCCTGGAGGCATGACCACTTCCATCCGCCCCCTGCCGGCCGAGGTCCCCACCCGGACGCTCGGCACCCACGCACCCCTCACCGTCTCCACCCTCGGTCTCGGCTGCATGGGGATGTCGGAGTTCTACGGGCCCTCCGACGAGGCGAGCAGCATCGCGACGCTGCACCGCGCCGTCGACCTCGGCGTGACCTTCCTCGACACCGCCGACATGTACGGGCCGTTCACCAACGAGCGACTGGTCGGCGCCGCGATCGCCGACCGGCGCGACCGTGTCCAGCTGGCCACCAAGTTCGGCAACGAACGGCGCCCCGACGGCACCCGCGTCGGGATCAACGGCACCCCCGCCTACGTGCGGCGTGCCTGCGACGACTCCCTGCAGCGGCTCGGCGTCGAGCACATCGACCTCTACTACCAGCACCGGGTCGACCCGGACGTGCCGATCGAGGAGACGGTCGGTGCGATGAAGGAGCTCGTCGACGCCGGCAAGGTCCGCCACCTCGGCCTGTCCGAGGCCTCTGCCGAGACCGTCCGCCGGGCGCACGCGGTCCACCCGATCACCGCGCTGCAGACCGAGTACTCCCTCTTCACCCGGGACCTCGAGGACGAGATCCTGCCGGTGCTGCGCGAGCTCGGCATCGGCCTGGTCCCCTACTCCCCGCTCGGGCGCGGCCTGCTCACCGGCGCCGTGGGCCGGACGGGCTTCGCCGACGGCGACAGCCGCAGCAGCGGCTACTTCCCGCGCAGCAGCGGGGAGAACCTGGCCCGGAACCTGACCCTGGTCGACCGGATCGGCGCGGTCGCCGAGCAGCACGGGTGCAGCCCGGCCCAGCTGGCGCTGGCCTGGGTGCTGGCGGCGGGCCCCGACGTCGTACCGATCCCGGGGACGCGGCGGGTCCGCTACCTGGAGGAGAACCTCGGCGCGCTCGCCGTCGAGCTCGACGACGAGGCCCTCGCCGCGCTGGAGGAGGCCGTCCCGCGCGCGGCCGTCGCCGGGGCTCGGTACGGCGACATGAGCAGCATCGACGGCTGAGCGCTAGCGTTCGAGCATGACGACACCCGACGTCGACGTGCTGCTGACCCGTGCCCGGAGCTGGATCGGGGAGGACCCCGACCCGGCCACCCGTGACGAGCTGGAGGCCGCCGTCGCCGCGGTCGAAGCGGGCGAGCGAGACGCCGCCGCCGACCTGGCCGACCGGTTCCACGGCACGCT
Source organism: Nocardioides sambongensis (assembly GCF_006494815.1). Lineage (NCBI taxonomy): Bacteria > Bacillati > Actinomycetota > Actinomycetes > Propionibacteriales > Nocardioidaceae > Nocardioides > Nocardioides sambongensis. The sequence continues at coordinate 288,474 of NZ_CP041091.1, read as the reverse complement.
GGAGTTCGGCACCGCCGGGCTGCGCGGCACCCTCGGCGCCGGTCCCAACCGGATGAACCGGGTGGTGGTGATCCGCGCGGCGGCCGGCCTCGCGTCGTACCTGGTCGATGGCGGCGCGGCGCCCGGCAGCCCCGTCGTCATCGGGTACGACGCCCGCCACAACTCCGAGGTCTTCGCCCGTGACACCGCCGAGGTGATGGCCGGAGCGGGCCTGCGCCCGCTGCTCCTCCCCCGCCCGTTGCCGACACCGGTGCTGGCCTACGCCATCCGCGAGCGCGGCGCGGTGGCCGGGGTGATGGTGACGGCGAGCCACAACCCGCCGCAGGACAACGGCTACAAGGTCTACCTCGGCGACGGATCGCAGATCGTGCCGCCCGCGGACAGCGAGATCGCCGCCCGGATCCGGGCGGTCGGCCACCTGGCGACGGTGCCCCGCCGGGACCCGGCCGAGACCGGCGGCCGGGTGCTCGACGAGGAGGTGGTGGACAGCTATCTGGACACCGTTGCTGGCCTGGCCGGCGACGGCCCGCGCGACCTGCGGATCGTCTACACGCCGCTGCACGGCGTCGGCGCCGGGCCGCTGCTGCAGGTGCTGGAGACCGCCGGCTTCCCCGCCGCGCAGGTGGTGGACGCCCAGGAGGAGCCGGACCCCGACTTCCCGACGGTGGCCTTCCCCAACCCCGAGGAGCCGGGGGCGATGGACCTGGCCCTGGACCTGGCGGCCCGGACCGGTGCGGACCTGGTGCTCGCCAACGACCCCGACGCCGACCGGTGCGCGGCCGCGGTCGCCGGGCAGGACGGGTGGCGGATGCTGCGCGGCGACGAGGTCGGCGCGCTGCTCGCCGACCACCTGCTGCGCGCCGGACGCTGCGGCACCTACGCCACCTCGATCGTCTCCTCGTCGCTGCTGGCCAAGCAGGCGGCCGCCCACGGGCAGCGTGCGGCGGAGACCCTGACCGGCTTCAAGTGGATCGGCCGGCTGCCGGACCTGGTCTTCGGCTACGAGGAGGCCCTGGGCTACTGCGTGGACCCTGCCCACGTCGCGGACAAGGACGGCGTCTCCGCCGCGCTGCTGCTGGCCGAGATCGCCGCGGCGGCGAAGGCGGAGGGCCGCACCCTGCTCGACCTGCTCGACGACGTCGCGCTCGCGCACGGGCTGCACGCCACCGACCAGCTCTCGGTGCGGGTCGAGGACCTGGCCACGATCGGAGCGGCGATGGAGCGGCTGCGCGCACACCCGCCGACCCGGCTCGGCGGCTCCCCGGTCGTCCAGGCCGACGAACTGAGCGAGGGCAGCGCCGACCTTCCGCCGACCGACGGGCTGCGCTACCGCACGGACGACGGCAGTCGGGTGATCGTCCGGCCGAGCGGCACCGAGCCGAAGATCAAGTGCTACCTCGAGGCCGTCGTACCGACGCAGGACCGCACCCGCGAGGAGCTGCCGGCCGCCCGCGCCGAGGCGGCCGATCGGCTCGCCGCGCTGCGGGCCGACATCGCGCACGCGGCGGGGCTGCCGGGCTGACCCGCCGCGGCGCCGAGCACCCGCCGTACGGCCCGCCGGGCACCCTGCGCGACGCCTTCGCTCCGCGCACCGCGCGACCCTATGCTGGGACGATGCCGACCACCGCACCGAACGAGCCGGCCCCCGGACTCGCATCGTTCTCCGAGGTCACCCGGGACGAGAGCGCCCTGCGCCGGTTCCTGCACGGCCTGCCCGGCGTGGACCAGGTGGGCGCCGAGGCCCGCGCAGCCGGTCTCGGCACCCGCTCGATCAAGACCACCGCGAAGGAGTGGGCGCTCGACCTCGCCATCCGGATGGTCGACCTCACCACGCTGGAGGGGCAGGACACCCCGGGCAAGGTGCGGGCACTCGCCGCGAAGGCGCTGCGCCCCGACCCGGCGGACCCGTCCTGCCCGAGCGTCGCCGCGGTCTGCGTCTACGGCGACATGGTGTCCGAGGTGAAGAGCGTCGTCGGTGACGCGGTGAACGTCGCGGCGGTGGCCACCGCCTTCCCCAGCGGCCGGGCGGCGATGGACATCAAGCTGGCCGACACCCGGGACGCGGTGGAGGCCGGCGCCGACGAGATCGACATGGTGATCGACCGCGGCGCCTTCCTGGCCGGTCGCTACCAGCAGGTCTTCGACGAGATCGTCGCGGTCAAGGCGGCCTGCAGCCGCCCCGACGGCAGTCACGCCCACCTGAAGGTGATCTTCGAGACCGGCGAGCTGCAGACCTACGACAACGTGCGACGGGTCTCCTGGCTGGCGATGCTGGCCGGCGCCGACTTCATCAAGACCTCCACCGGCAAGGTGCAGCCCGCCGCGACGCTGCCGGTCACCCTGGTGATGCTGGAGGCGGTGCGCGACTTCCGCGAGGCGACCGGTGTCCAGATCGGGGTGAAGCCGGCCGGCGGGATCCGGACCGCCAAGGACGCGATCAAGTACCTGGTGATGGTCAACGAGATCGCCGGCGAGGACTGGCTGACGCCGGACTGGTTCCGGTTCGGCGCCTCGACGCTGCTCAACGACCTGCTGATGCAGCGCACCAAGCTGACCACCGGCCGCTACAGCGGTCCCGACTACTTCACCCTCGACTGAGGAGCGCACACGACATGGCTTTCGAGTACGCCCCGGCCCCGGAGTCGCGCAGCATCGTCGACATCAAGCCCTCCTACGGGCTCTTCGTCGACGGTGAGTTCACCGACGGCAACGGCGCCGCGTTCAAGACGATCAACCCCGCGACCGAGGAGACCCTCGCCGAGATCGCGGAGGCCGACGAGGCGGACGTCGACGCCGCCGTGAAGGCGGCCAGGCGTGCCTTCCGCTCCTGGTCCCGGATGCCCGGGCGCGAGCGCGCGAAGTACCTCTTCCGGATCGCCCGGATCCTCCAGGAGCGCTCCCGTGAGCTGGCCGTGCTGGAGTCGATCGACAACGGGAAGCCGATCAAGGAGAGCCGCGACGTCGACGTGCCGACCGTGGCCGCGCACTTCTTCTACCACGCCGGCTGGGCCGACAAGCTCGACCACGCGGGGCTCGGGCCGGACCCGCAGCCGCTGGGCGTCGCCGGCCAGGTGATCCCGTGGAACTTCCCGCTGCTGATGCTGGCCTGGAAGGTCGCGCCGGCCCTGGCGTGCGGCAACACCGTGGTGCTGAAGCCAGCCGAGACCACCCCGCTCACCGCGCTGCTGTTCGCCGAGATCTGCCAGCAGGCCGACCTGCCGCCCGGCGTGGTCAACATCGTCACCGGCGCCGGCGCCACCGGTCAGGCGCTGGTCTCCCACCCCGACGTCGACAAGGTGGCGTTCACCGGCTCCACGGATGTGGGCAAGGCGATCGCCCGCGCCGTCGCCGGGTCGGACAAGAAGGTCACCCTCGAGCTCGGCGGCAAAGCGGCCAACATCGTCTTCGAGGACGCTGCCCTGGACCAGGCGGTCGAGGGCATCGTCGGCGGCATCTTCTTCAACCAGGGCCACGTCTGCTGCGCCGGCTCGCGCCTGCTGGTGCAGGAGTCGGTCGCCGAGGAGGTGCTGCACCGCCTCAAGCGGCGGATGTCCACGCTCCGGGTCGGCGACCCCCTGGACAAGAACACCGACGTCGGCGCGATCAACTCCGCCGAGCAGCTCGCCCGGATCACCGAGCTCTCCGGGATCGGTGACGCCGAGGGCGCCGACCGCTGGTCGCCCGACTGCGAGCTGCCCGCCTCGGGGTTCTGGTTCCCGCCCACGCTCTTCACCGGCGTCACCCAGGCCCACCGGATCGCCCGCGAGGAGATCTTCGGCCCGGTGCTCTCGGTGCTGACCTTCCGCACGCCGTCCGAGGCGATCGAGAAGGCCAACAACACCCCCTACGGGCTCTCCGCCGGGGTGTGGACGGAGAAGGGGTCGCGGATCCTGCACATGGCCGACCGGCTGCGCGCCGGCGTGGTGTGGGCCAACACGTTCAACAAGTTCGACCCGACCAGTCCGTTCGGCGGCTACCAGGAGTCCGGCTACGGCCGCGAAGGTGGCCGGCAGGGCCTGGCCGCCTACCTGAAGGGAGGGCAGGCCTGATGGCTCGCCTGGACGTGCGCAAGACCTACAAGCTCTACATCGGCGGCGCCTTCCCCGCTCGGAGTCCGGCCACTCCTACGAGGTGACCGACAGCGCGGGGAGGTTCGTGGCCAACGCCTCCCTGGCGTCGCGCAAGGACGTCCGGGACGCGGTCACCGCGGCCCGCAAGGCGTTCGCCGGCTGGTCCGGTCGCACCGCCTACAACCGGGGCCAGATCCTCTACCGGATCGCCGAGGTGATGGAGGACCGGCGCCCCCAGTTCGAGGATGCGGTGCGCCAGTCCGAGGGACTCACCGCCGCAGCCGCACGCGGCCACGTCGACGCCGCCGTCGACCGGCTGGTCTGGTACGCCGGGTGGGCCGACAAGCTCGCCCAGGTGGTCGGCAACGCCAACCCGGTGGCCGGCCCGTTCTTCAACCACACCGCCCCGAGCCCACCGGCGTGGTCGGCGTGCTGGCGCCGCAGGGCTCCTCGCTGCTCGGCCTGGTGAGCACCGTCGCCCCGGTCGTGGTCAGCGGCAACACCGCGGTCGTGGTGACGTCGTACCGGCGTCCGCTGCCGGCGGTCACCTTCGGCGAGGTGCTGGCCACCTCCGACGTGCCCGGTGGCGTGGTCAACCTGCTCACCGGTGACGCCGCCGCGCTCGGACCCTGGCTGGCCGGCCACATGGACGTCAACGCGATCGACCTCGCCGGGGTCGCCGGGGACGCCGACCTGGCCACCGAGCTCGAGGTCGCCGCCGCCGACAACCTCAAGCGGGTACGACGCGCGCCGGACGCCGAGCCGGACTGGACCGCCGACCCGGGGCTGTCGCCGATGACCACCTTCCTGGAGCACAAGACGGTCTGGCACCCGGTCGGCGTCTGACGGTCGTCCGGCGGGGCTGCGCGGCCCCGCCGGGGCGACCGGGGCGGACCCCGCCACTAGAATCCCTGGGTGCCCGCCCGCGTCATCGTCCTCGCCGGTCCCTCCGGGGCCGGGAAGTCCCGGCTGGCCGAGCGGCTGGAGGAGCGGTTCGGGTGGCCGACGCTGCGCCTCGACGACTTCTACCGCGACCACGACGAGCCCGGACTCCCGGTGATCGCCGAGGGCGCGAACGCCGGGCTCGTCGACTGGGACGACCCGGGCTCGTGGAACTGCGCGGACGCACTGGCCGCGCTGCTGGACCTGTGCCGCACCGGGACCACCGACGTCCCCGACTACTCGATCGCCCAGAGCCGGCGCACCGGCGAGCGCCACCTGGACCTGCGTGGCGCCCCGGTCTTCTGCGCGGAGGGGATCTTCGCGCCGGACGTCGTCGCCGGCTGCGCCGAGGCGGGCGTGCTGGAGTCGGCGTACTGCATCACCCAGCACCCCGTGATCACCTTCGGCCGACGGCTGCAGCGCGACCTCCGCGAGCACCGCAAGCCGCCGCCGGTGCTGCTGCGGCGAGGGGTGGCTCTGGCCCGGGCGCAGCGCGCCGTGGTCGGCCGTGCGGTCGCGGCGGGGTGCCGGGTCTCCACCGGCGACGCCGCGTTCGAGGAGATCGTCGAGCGCTGGGCGGGGTCCCGTGCGCCGTCCTGAGCGGGGCCACCAGCCGGACCGGTCGCTGCGTCCGGCCTGGCCGGTGCGCTGGCCCGAGGACCTCCCGCCGGAGCGCCTGCGGCAGCCCGACCCGGTGAGCTGCGGAGCCTCCTCGGTCGTCGCCGCCCGGGTCCTGCTGCGGCCGACGTGGCGGCCCGCCGACCCGGCCACGGAGATCCGCGCGGAGCACCGGTCGCTCACCTCGACCCGGACCCCGCGGGGGCGACTGCAGATGCCCTGGCCGCGCCGGCTCGGCACGCCGCCGTGGGCGGTGGCCAGCGCCCTGGGCGTGCTGAGCGAGCAGCGGGTCGCCACCGTGCACGCCCGCCCGCGGCCGGCGCTCGCCTTCGAGGTGCTGGTCGCCCAGCTGGACACCCGGCCCACCGCCGTCTACGTCGGGAACCGGTGGGTCCCCACGCACGTGCTGCTCGCCCTCGAGGCGCCGGACGCGGGACTGTCCATCCGCCTCTTCGACCCGTGGACCGGGGACATCCACCTGGTCGAGGCCGAGCGCTGGCGCACCCACCGGCTGCGGGTCAGCGGCGGCGACTACTTCTGGTTCGTCGTCTAGGGCGCACCGGGCCACCCCGGGTGCGGGTCAGGCGTGATCGGCGTACCAGGGCTTGATCACGTCCATGATCAGCCGCAACCGCTCGTCGTAGGGCAGGAAGGCCGACTTCATCGCGTTGACGCTGAACCACTCGACCTGGTGCAGGCCGTAGCCGAACGCGTCACCGAGCAGCCGGAACTCCTCGGTCATCGAGGTGCGGCTCATCAGCCGGTTGTCGGTGTTGACGGTGACCCGGAACCGCAGGTCGGCCAGGAGCTTGATCGGGTGCTCGGCGATCGAGGCCGCGGCGCCGGTCTGCACGTTCGACGACGGGCACATCTCCAACGGGATCCGCTTGTCCCGGACGTACGACGCCAGGCGGCCCAGCCGCACCTCCCCGTCGTTGCCGACGCTGATGTCGTCGACGATGCGCACCCCGTGGCCGAGCCGGTCCGCCCCGCACCACTGCACCGCCTCCCAGATGGACGGCAGCCCGAACGCCTCACCGGCGTGGATCGTGATGTGGCCGTTGTTGCGTCGTACGAAGTCGAAGGCGTCGAGGAAGCGGCTCGGCGGGTAGCCGGCCTCGGGACCGGCGATGTCGAAGCCCGCGACCCCACGCTCGCGCCAGGCGATGGCGAGCTCGGCGATCTCCTTGGACCGGGCCGCCTGCCGCATCGCCGTGATCAGGGCACGGACCACGATCCGGCCGCCGGTGGCCTCCATCCCCTCGGCGAACCCCTGCTCCACGGCCCCGACGACCTCGTCCAGGGTCAGCCCCTGCTCCACGTGCAGCTCGGGGGCGTAGCGGATCTCGGCGTAGACGACGCCGTCGGCGGCGAGGTCCTCGACGCACTCCCGGGCCACCCGGGTCAGCGCCGGTCCGGTCTGCATCACCCCGACGGTGTGGGCGAAGGTCTCCAGGTAGCGCACCAGCGAGCCGGAGTCGGCGGCCGCGGCGAACCAGTCGGCCAGCGCGGCCGGGTCGGTCTCCGGCAGCTCGTGGCCGGCGTCCGCGGCGAGCTCGACGATGGTCGCCGGTCGCAGCCCGCCGTCGAGGTGGTCGTGGAGCAGCACCTTCGGCGCGGACTGCAGCAACGGGGTCGGCGTCGTCGGTGTAGGTTCCATGGCGGCATTGTTCCAGCACCCGTGGGTGACGCACGAAGGAGTGGCGATGAGGGTCTTCACGACGTTCGAGGAGCTCGAGCAGGCAGCCGGCGACGATCTCGGCACCAGCGAATGGGTGACCATCGACCAGCGTCGGGTCAACCAGTTCGCCGACGCCACCGGCGACCACCAGTGGATCCACGTCGACGTGGAGCGCGCCAAGGAGGGCCCGTTCGGCGGCACCATCGCGCACGGCTACCTGACGCTCTCCCTGGTCCCGTGGCTGGGCAGCCAGGTCTTCACGCTGCAGACGCCCGGCGCCAAGCTGAACTACGGCGTCAACAAGGTCCGCTTCCCCAACCCGGTGAAGGTCGGCTCGCGGCTCCGGGTACACGTGAAGATCGCCGCGGTGACCGACATCCCGGCCGGGAAGCAGCTCACCGTGCAGCACACCATCGAGATCGAGGGCGAGGAGAAGCCCGCCTGCGTCGCGGAGACCGTGGTCCTGCTGCTCCCCTGACCGGCAGACGCCGGCCCGGCCCGAACGGCCGGTGGCTGGTCCGCCCGGTGGCTCAGCCGATCCGGTCGATGACCAGCGGCCGGGCGTCGTACGACGTCCCCGGCTCCGCGATCTGATACCCGCCCTCCAGCGCGGCCAGTGCCCGGTCGAACCGTTCCGGCGTGTCGGTGAGCAGCGTGAACAGCGGGTCCCCCGCGGCGACGGTGTCGCCCGGCCGTGCGTGCCAGACCACCCCCGCCCCGGCCTGGACCGGGTCCTCCTTGCGCGCCCGCCCGGCGCCCAGTCGCCAGGCCGCGACCCCGACCGCCATCGCGTCGAGCCGGGTCAGCACGCCCGGCGCGTCCGCGGTGACCACGTGGGACTCCCGCGCGGTCGGCAGGTCGGCGTCCGGGTCACCGCCCTGCGCCCGGATCATCCGCTTCCACACGTCCATCGCGGACCCGTCGGCCAGCCGGTCGGCCGGGTCGACGTCGTTCACCCCCGCGGCGGCGAGCATCTCCCGGGCCAGGGCGAGGGTCAGCTCCACCACGTCGGACGGTCCGCCGCCGGCCAGCACCTCGACCGACTCGGCGACCTCGATCGCGTTGCCGGCGGTCCGGCCCAGCGGGGTGTCCATGTCGGTGAGCAGCGCGACGGTCCGCACCCCGGCATCGGTGCCGAGCGCCACCATCACCTCGGCCAGCTCGCGCGCCCGGTCCAGCTCCTTCATGAAGGCGCCGGCGCCGACCTTCACGTCGAGCACCAGTGCGCCGGTGCCCTCGGCGATCTTCTTGCTCATGATCGAGGATGCGATCAGCGGCACCGCCTCCACGGTGCCGGTCACGTCGCGCAGGGCGTAGAGCTTCTTGTCCGCGGGCGCCAGGCCGTCACCCGCCGCGCAGATGACGGCGCCGACCTGCTCGAGCTGGTCGAGCATCGCCGCGTTGGACATCGCCGCCCGCCAGCCGGGGACCGACTCGAGCTTGTCCAGCGTGCCGCCGGTGTGGCCCAGGCCGCGCCCCGACAGCTGCGGCACCGCCACCCCGCACGAGGCGACCAGCGGAGCCAACGGGAGCGTGATCTTGTCGCCCACGCCGCCCGTGGAGTGCTTGTCGGCGGTCGGCCGGGACAGCGACGAGAAGTCCATCCGCTCGCCCGAGGCGATCATCGCCGCGGTCCAGTCGGAGATCTCGCGCCGCTCCATGCCGTTGAGCAGGATCGCCATCGCCAGCGCCGACATCTGCTCGTCGGCGACCGCACCCCGGGTGTAGGCGTCCACCACCCAGTCGATCTGCCCGGCGCTGAGCGATGCGCCGTCGCGCTTGGTGGTGATCACCTCGACGGCGTCGTGCGCGTGCTCGGACAAGGCGTGCTCCTCAGGTCGGATCGGGCGGGTTGCTCACGCGGCCGTCACCGGGACCCGGTGATAGCCGCGCAGGGTGAAGGTGCCCCGCGACTCGGGTGCGCCGTCCAGGCGCAGCCGGTCGAAGCGACCGACGAGCGCCGACAACGACTCGGCCAGCTCCATCCGCGCCAGCGGCGCGCCGAGGCAGAAGTGCACCCCGACGCCGAACGCCAGGTGCGGGTTGTCGGTGCGCGCCGGGTCGAACGAGTCCGGCTCCTCGAACACCGCGGGGTCGCGGTTCGCCGAGCCCAGCAGGACGGCGATCTTCTGGCCCGTGTCCACGGTGACACCGCCGACCTCGACCGGCTCCGTCGCGGTCCGCTCGAACAGCTGCAGCGCGGAGTCGAAGCGCAGCATCTCCTCCACCGTCGCCGGCACGTCCTCGGCCGGGCGCAGACCCCGCTCGAGCATCGCCACCAGACCGTTGCCGAACACGTTGACCGACGCCTCGTGCCCGGCGTTGAGCAGCAGCACGACGGCGGCGATCACCTCGTCCTGGCTGAGCTCGGTGGCGACCAGGTCGGTGATCAGGTCGTCGGCCGGGCGGGCACGACGGGCGTCGGCGAGCTCGCGGACCAGGTCGGCGAAGTCGGTGGACGCCGCGACCGCCGCTGCCACCACCTCGTCGCTGGGCCGGGGCTCGTACATCCGCACGATCGCCTGCGACCAGCGCCGCAGGTCGTCGGTGTGGCTGAACGGGACCCCGAGCAGCTCGGCGATCACCAGCACCGGGAGCGGCTCAGCGTAGGAGCCGATGATGTCGAACCCGTCCGGGTCGACCTCGTCCAACAGCTGCTCGGCCAGCTGGCGCACCCGCGGGCGGAGCCGCTCCACGTGCCCGCGGGCGAACGCCCGCGCCACCGGACGCCGCAACCGGGTGTGCACCGGGGGCTCGTTCTCCATCATCTGGTTGCGGTGCAGCAGGTTGAAGGGCTCCAGGTAGTCGGTCGGCTCCTTGTCCCTCCAGATCCGTCCGAGCCGGCGGTCGCGCTGGACCGCGCTCACCGAGGCGTGGTCGAACGCCAGCCACATCCCGAGCCCGTCGTGCCAGGCGACCCGGTGCCGGGCCCGCTCCTCGGCGAACCGGGGATAGGGGTCGGCCACCAGTGCGGGATCGCCCAGGTCAAGCGAGGTCGTCGGCACTGAAGGCATCGGGCAGCACCTCCTTCATCGTGCGATGTCCCGACCGGGTCCACAGCACCAGGTCGGGCCCGCCGTTCTCCCAGAGCAGCTGGCGGCAACGGCCGCACGGCATCAGCAGCTCGCCGCGCCCGTCCACGCAGACGAAGTGGGTGAGCCGTCCGCCCCGCTCCGGTGCAGCTCGCTGACCAGGCCGCACTCGGCGCAGAGAGCGACACCGTAGGCGGCGTTCTCCACGTTGCACCCGGACACCACCCGGCCGTCGTCGACCCGCGCGGCCGCGCCGACCGGGTAGGACGAGTACGGCGCGTAGGCGTGGCGGGACGCCTCGACGGCGACCGCACGGAGGGCGTCCCAGTCCCCGTCCGGGACGGCCGGTTCCATCGGAGCGGTCACTAGCCCGCACTCCCCTTCCGATAGACCTGCCCGTCCGCTGCGGGCATGCGTAGTCGTTGGGATGCGAAGGCGAGGACGAACAGTGTCGCGACGTACGGCGTCATGCTGGTGAAGTCACGCGGCACCGAGTCGGTCAGCGCCCACCAGGCGAAGAAGCCGACCGAGCCGACGGCGAGCGCCACGATCGTGGCGCGGTCGGTGCGTGCCGCGTTCGCGGTCCGGGTGGCGACGACGATCCGCCACACCGCGAAGACCATCAACCAGAAGGCGACCAGCAGCAGCAGGGCGTGGATGGTGCCGGGGTCGCGCAGCCGGAGGCTGTCGGTGTAGCCGAACATGCCGGAGCCGACCAGGATGCCGCCGGGGCGCCAGTTGCCGAAGATCATCGCCGCCAGGCCGATGTACCCGCGGCCGTTGGTCTGGTTGGTGTGGAACCCGGGCGAGGAGACCAACGCCAGGTAGCCGCCGCCGAGGCCGGCCAGGCCGCCGGAGATCAGCACCGCGATGTACTTGTGCCGCATCACCGCGACGCCCACGCTCTCGGCCGCCTGCGGGTTCTCACCGCAGGAACGGAGCCGGAGACCGAACCGGGTGCGCCAGAGCACCAGCGCGGTCACCACCAGCAGGATGAAGACCAGGATCGTCACCACCGAGATCCGGGTGGTCAGCACGGCGACCACGCTGGCGACGTCGGAGATCACGAACCAGTGCTTGTCCGCGATGTCGTTGGCCGCGTCGGAGATGCCGGGGATCGTGATCGACGCCGGTTTGGCGAGACCGGTGAGCTGCTGGGCGCCGCCCTTGCCGGCCTCGGAGTCGAGGTCGGCGAAGAACGCCTCGGCCAGGAAGGTGGTCGCCCCGAGCGCGATCAGGTTCAACGCGACACCGGAGACGATGTGGTCGACCCCGAAGGTCACCGTGGCCACCGCGTGGATCAGGCCGCCGAAGACGCCGCACAGGATGGCGCCGAGCAGGCCGATGTAGGGGTCGTAGTAGTAGGTGAAGAAGGCCGCACCCCAGGTGCCGAAGAGCATCTGGCCCTCCAGCCCGATGTTGACCACACCGGCGCGCTCGCTCCACAGACCACCGAGGGCGGCCAGCAGGATCGGGCAGGTCGCCACCAGCGCGGCCCGCAGGCTGCCGGGCGAGTCGATCTCGTGGGCACCGGTGAGCACGCGCACCGCGGCGATCGAGACCAGGACGGAGACTCCGAGGAGGAGCAGACGGGATCCCTTGCTCATGCCTGGCCTCCCGCCGTCGCGCCGTCCAGCGTCGAGCGCAGCGCCCGCTGCTCCGCGGCAGCGCCCCACCGGCGGACCACCTCGTAGACCACGACCACGACGAGGACCACCACTCCCTGGGTGATCTGGACGACGGACGGAGAGATGTCCGCCTTGAGACCCAGCGGGTTGGCCTGCACGCTCAGCCACGCGAACAGCAGGGCGCCGAAGGCGACGCCGAGCGGACGGTTGCGTCCGAGCAGGGCGACCGCGAGACCGGTGAATCCGAGGCCGGACTGGAAGGGCGTGCCGTAGTAGTCCGCGCCGCCGAAGAGGTCGGGCATCCAGATCAGCCCGGCGACACCGCCGGACATCAGCATCGCGATCACGATCATCCTCTTCACCTGGACGCCGGACGCCACGGCCGCGGCCTCGTTGCCGCCGGTGGCCCGCAGGTCGAAGCCGAACCGGCTGCGGTTGATCACCAGCGCGAAGACGATGCCGACGATCAGCGCGAGGCTGCTGAGTGCGAAGACCCCGCCCGTCGTGGTGTCGAAGACACCGAGGCTGAGACCGAGCAGCTGGCTGGACTCCGGGATCGGGGTGGTACGACGTCCCTGGCCGTACTGGTCGCCGTAGGTGTTGAGCAGCCAGCCGACCAGGGTGATCGCGATCGAGTTGAGCATGATCGTCGAGATCACCTCGCTCACGCCGCGGGTCACCTTCAAGATGCCGGCGATCGCGGCCCAGGCGGCGCCGACCGCCATCGCGACGACGAGGGCGGCGAGGATGTTGAGGGTCCCCGGGAAGAGCGCCATCCCGGCGACCAGCGCCCCGGAGTACGACGCCAGGGTGTACTGGCCCTCGATACCGATGTTGAACAGGTTCATCCGGAACGCGATCGCCGCGGCCATGCCGGCCAGGAACAGCATCGCCGTCTGGTTGACGATGTTGACCCAGATCCGCTGGCTGGGCGGCGTCAGCATCACCTCGAAGAAGACGCTGACCGAGTTGCCGGCCAGCACGACGACCAGGCTGGTCACCGCGAGCGCGATCGCCAGTGCGATCAGCGGCGCGACGACGACCTGCGCGATCTTGCGCAGCAGGGCGGTGGTCCTCACTTCTCTCCTCCCTTGCCACCGGTCATCGCGGCGCCGAGCTGCTGCGGGGTGACCTGGTCGGGGTCGAACTCACCGACGATCTCCCCGCGCAAGATCACCTGGATCCGGTCGGAGAGGCCGATCAGCTCGTCGAGGTCGGCCGAGATCAACAGCACCGCGAGACCGTCGCGGCGCGCGTTCTTGATGTGGGTCCAGATCGCGCCCTGGGCGCCGACGTCGACACCGCGGGTGGGGTGGGCGGCGACCAGCAGCACCGGCTCGCCGCTCATCTCACGGCCGACGATCAGCTTCTGCTGGTTGCCGCCCGAGAGGGCCCGCGCGTGGGTGTTGATGCTGGGCGTGCGGACGTCGTACTCCTCGACGATCCGACGGGTGTCGTTCTTGGCGGCTCGGCGGCGGATGATACCGCGCCGGTTGAGCTGCCGGCTGGTCTGGTGGCCGAGCACCCGGTTCTCCCACAGCGGGGAGTCGAGCAGCAGTCCGTGGCGGTGGCGGTCCTCGGGGATGAACCCGATGCCGGCCTTGCGGCGCCGCCGGGTCGTCCAGCGGGTGACGTTGTCGCCGGCGACGTCGATCATCCCGGTGCTGGCGCGGCGCATCCCCATGATCGTCTCGACCAGCTCGGCCTGCCCGTTGCCCTCCACGCCGGCGATGCCGAGCACCTCGCCGCGGTGGATGGTCAGGTCGATGCCGGACAGCAGCGCGCGTCCGGCCGCGTCGACCAGCCCGACGTCGCGCATGGTCAGCATCGGGGTGGTGGTGACCGTGGACTCCTCGGTCTGCGGCACCGGGAGCTCCGAGCCGACCATCAGCTCGGCGAGCTCGTGCTTGGTGGCCGTGGTCGGGTCGGCCTCTCCGACGGTCTTGCCGCGGCGCATCACGGTGATGTCGTCGGCGATGGCGAGGACCTCGTCGAGCTTGTGCGAGATGAACAGGATCGTGTGCCCGCTGGCGCGCAGCTCGCGCAGGTTGGCGAAGAGCGCGTCGACCTCCTGCGGCACGAGCACCGCGGTGGGCTCGTCGAGCACGATGGTGCGGGCTCCGCGGTAGAGGACCTTGAGGATCTCCACGCGCTGCCGCTCCCCGACACCCAGCTCCTCGACCAGGACGTCGGGGTCGAGGTCGAAGCCGTAGTCGTCCGAGATCGCCTGGATCCGGGCCCGGGCGTTGCCGCCGATCCCGTGGAGGCTCTCGGCACCGAGGACCACGTTCTCCAGGACGGTCAGGTTGTCGGCCAGCATGAAGTGCTGGAAGACCATGCCGATGCCGGCGCGGATCGCGTCGGTGGGTGAGGAGAAGTGCGCCGGTCGGCCGTCGACGGAGATGGTGCCCTCGTCGGGCCGCTGCACGCCGTAGAGGATCTTCATCAGCGTCGACTTGCCAGCGCCGTTCTCCCCGATCAGCGCGTGCACGGTGCCGGGACGGATGGTCAGATTGACGTCCGAGTTCGCCACCACGCCGGGGAACCGCTTGGTGATCCCGCGGACCTCGATGCCGCCGGACGGGGCCGTGGCGGACCCCCGGGGCCGGACTCGACCGATGTGGTCATGCGCTGTCTCCTCCTCGACGCGGTGCCGGGAAACTCGCGGACAAGGGGCCCGACCAGGATCTCTCCTGGACGGGCCCCTGTCCGTCGTCAGGTGATCCGATCAGACCAGATCGGATCGCTGCTGAACAGTGCCGTCGATCGACGGCCCCGCCTCACTCGGCAGGTGCGGTCGGAACCTCGACCTCACCACCGGTGATCGCGGCCTTGGCCTCGTCGAGCTGCGGCACGTACTTCTTCACGTACCCACCCGAGGTGGAGTAGCCCACGCCGTCGGCCGAGAGGTCGTAGACCTGGTATCCCGCCACCGGCGACCCGTCGATGACCGACTTGATCATGTCGTAGGTCGCGACGTCGACGCGCTTGAGCATCGAGGTCAGGATGTGTGCCTTCTGCGCCTTCGGCGCGGTCAGGTACTGGTCGGAGTCGACACCGATCGCCCAGGCCTTCGCCTCGGTCGCGGCCTCGAACACACCGGAGCCCGAGGCACCCGAGGCGTGGTAGACCACGTCGGCGCCCTGGTCGAACTCGGCGGCCGCGGCCTCCTTGCCACCGGCGGGGTCACCGAAGCCGGCGACGTCGCTCTCCTCGATGTACTGGACGATGACCTCGATCTCCGGGTCGACCGACTCGACACCGGCGGTGTAGCCGGCCTCGAACTTCTTGATCAGGTCGTTGTGCACGCCGCCCACGAAGCCGACCTTGCCGGACTTGGACTGCAGCGCGGCGGCGACGCCGACCAGGTAGGAGCCCTGCTCCTCGGCGAAGCCGAGGTAGGCGACGTTGCCGTTGCCGGTCTCGTCGGGGTCGAAGCCGTCGATGACCGCGAAGCAGGTGTCCGGGTATTCGTCGGAGACCACGTTGACGGACTCGCTGTAGGCGAAGCCGACGCCGATGATCGGGTTCATGCCGGAGTCGGCCATGGTGCGCAGCCGCTCCTCGCGAGCCGACTCGGCCTCGCCGTCCGCGGCCTCGCCCTCGGTCGCGGTGATCCCGAACTCCTGGACAGCCTTGTCGAGGCCCGCGTACGCCGAGTCGTTGAACGACTGGTCGCCGCGCCCACCCACGTCGTAGGCCAGGCCGACCTGGACATCGCCGTCGGGTGCGGTGCAGGCCCCGGTGCCCTCGGCGGCCGTCTCGTCCCCGTCGCCGCTGTTGCTGTCCTCGGTGGCGCAACCGGCCAGGGCCAGCGACGCCACGGCGGCGAGTGCCGCAATCTTGCCCACAGTGCGCAAGATGTCCTCCTTGTCTCAGGCGCCCAGACCGGCGCAGATGTGCGGGTCACAGTACGGCGAGATCAACCGGCTGTGCGGAGGCTTGCGAAGTTGTTACCAAGTCGAGTCTGAAACGCGCGGACGGTCGTCACGCACCGGTAACGAGGAGGTCACCCGCGGGCCGTCGGCGACGCGGGGAGCGCCCGCAGGGCCGCCGCCGCCAGGACCCGGGCTCCGACTCCGATCGCCGCCTCGTCGACCCGCAGGTCGCCCTGGTGGAGGTCGAAGGTGGGGCCCCGGGGGTGCGGGTGCCGAGCCGGAACATCGCTCCGGGCACCTGGGTCAGGTACCAGCCGAAGTCCTCACCGCCGAGGCTCTGCGGGACCTCGACGACCTTGCGCACGCCCCAGAAGGCGGTGACCGTCTCGCGCAGGATCTGCACGCTGACCGCGTCGTTGACCACCGGCGGGACCCCCTGCAGGTAGTCGACGTTGGCGGTGACGCCGTAGGGCCGGACGATGTCGAGCACCGCCGAGCGCACCACCGCCTCGCAGCCGGCCCACGCCTCGGCGTCCAGGATCCGCACGGTGCCGGTCACCAGCCCGCGATCGGGGATCACGTTGGCCGCCGCGCCGGCGCGCACCAGCCCCCACACCACGCTGACGCCGGCGCGGGGGTCCATCCGTCGGCTGAGCACGGCGGGGAGCTCGCTGATCACCTTGGCGAGCGCGAAGGTCAGGTCGCCGGTGAGGTGCGGGCGCGAGGTGTGTCCCCCGTCGCCGTCGAGGCGCACCTCGATCAGGTCCGCCGCGCTGGTCAGGGGCCCGCGGCGGAGGCCGACCGTGCCGACGTCGACCGCCGGCTCGCAGTGCAGCGCGAAGATCCGGCCGATCCCGTCGAGGGCGTCCTCGGAGAGCAGGTACTTGGCACCTCCGGGCATCACCTCCTCGGCCGGCTGGAACAGCAGGCGCACCCGTCCGGGCAGCGCTCCCCGGCCGTGCAGGTCCGCCAGCGCGTGCGCGGCGCCGACCACCGCGGTGGTGTGTACGTCGTGCCCGCAGGCGTGGGCGACCCCGGGGACCGCGCTGGACCACGGGTCCTCGGTCAGGTCCTGGACCGGCAGGGCGTCCAGGTCCGCACGCAGCGCAACGCCGGCCTCCCCCTCGCCGAGGTCGGCCACCAGGCCGCTGCGCGGGAGCGCCCGCACCGTCCACCCGGCGCGTTGCAGGGCCTCGCCGACGCGGTCCATCGTCCGCTGCTCCTGCCAGGAGAGCTCCGGGTGCCGGTGCAGGTCACGGCGCAGGTCGACCAGGTCGTCACGGTGCTTCTCGACGACCGATGCGATCCCGGCCAGTGCTGCGTCCACCGGGCAAGCCTAGTCCGGGCCGCCATCGGCACGGCCCGGTGCACCCGTGGACGCCGGCGGCCAGGGCCGCCGGCGTCCACCGCGCTGTCACTCAGCGCATCATGGTTCAGCGGAAGCGGACCAGCTTGCCGGCCGGCCTCGGGGTGAGCACGTTGAACGTGGCGTAGAGGTCGCCACCGGCGAGCTCGACCTCCGCCGGCATCGGCTTCGTCGCGAACGTGGTCGCCCGGTTCGCGCCCTTGCGGGCCCGGACCACGCGGCCGGAGTAGAGCTCCGCGGCGTAGATGGTGCCGCCTCCGGTGACCGCGACGCCGACGGGCGTGAACAGTCCGCCGAGCAGACGGGTGGCCTTCCCGGTCTTCGGGTCGATCCGGTAGACCGCGCCGACCGGGAGGATCTCCCCGATCCCGCCGCCCAGGGTGGAGACGTAGAGCTTGCCGCCGGGCCCGACCTCGATGTCGGTCGGCACCGGCTCGCCGGTGTAGGTCTTGCCGAGCACGCAGGGAGGCAGCGGGGAGCCAGCCGCGGTGGCCGCGTCGATGACCTCCTGGGTCGCCACCACCTTGACCGCGGGGAGGACCGCGAGGGTCCGGACCTTGCCGGTCTTGGAGATCGACAGCACGTCGTTGGCCCCGGCGTCGGCCAGGTAGGTCGTGGACTTCATGGTCGCCGTGGCGTAGGGGTGCGAGTACGTCTCCCCCGGATACGGCAGCAGGAAGGGCGGCAGCATGGCGGCGCACTCGGGATCGAGGTCGCTGAAGCCGTAGGTGACGCCGCCGTCGGGGTTGTTCTTGGCCTCGTGGGCGCCGACGTCGGCCAGGGTGCGCACGATGGTGCGGGTCTTGCCGCGCTTCTTGATCTGCCGCAGGGTGAGCACCTTCGCCGACGGCTCGGCCGCCGACCTGGGCCGCGCGGTCAGGAACCCGCGGCCGAGCGCACGCTCCGGCGGCATGTCCTCGGCCGGGGTGGTCGCGAAGGTGACGGTGCCACCGCGCACCGAGACCGCGCCCACCTCGGCGCCGGCCTGCGGCGCACGGTAGATCCGCTTCGGCTTCCCGCCGGGCTTGATCCGGAGCATCTGTCCGGCGAAGTTCTGGGTCACGTACGCCGTGCCGTCGGGCGCGATCGCGGCCCGCAACGGGGTGATCAGGCCGGTGGCGAGCGTCTTGGTCTTGGGTGCGGGCGCCGCCTGGGTGGCCGGAGCCAGCACGGCCGAGGTGGCTGCGAGTGCGGCGACGACCGCCGTCGCCGCAGCGGTTCGGGTTCTGCGCATGGGGTTCCCTCCGAGAGAGTGGATGGTGTATCTCGGAGCGTGAGCCGGTCACCCGCACCCGCTCATGCCCGGTTTCGGGGAAACCGGGTGCGTCCCGGTCTCCCCGTCCACCGGCGTGTGGGACCGCGCTCGCGACCCCGACGGGCAGTGCCCGCGGGGGTCAGCCGGAAGGCACCCGCCCGCCGGTCCGGTCTCCGGTGCCAGCGACTGGCTCGGAACTCATCAATTGACGGGATCGTCGTCCGGACCGGCGGCAGCCCGATCCGAGGCCGACGTGCGGTCCCGGTCGTAGGCGGCCAGCAGCCGGTCGGCCGCGAGCGGCGCGGTGAGCTCACCACCGAGCAGGGCGGAGCGGACCTCGGCCTGGACCTCCCGCACCCCCTGGCTGTGTCGCAGGCGCTGGTCGAGCTCGTCGCGCACCAGCGCCCAGGTGAACTCCAGCTGCTGCTCGGCGCGCTTGCGCAGCAGTCCGTCGACCCCGAGGTCCTCCCGGTGGCGCAGCACCTGCGCCCAGACCTCGTCGACCTTGGCGCCGGTGAGTCCGGAGCAGGTGACCACCGGCGGCGCCCACTCGTCGTGGCCACGGACCAGTCGCAGCGCACCGGCGAGCTCGCGGGCGGCACCGCGGGCCTCCCGCTCCCGCGCGGGGTCGCTCGGGTCGGCCTTGTTGACCGCGATCACGTCGGCGATCTCCAAGATGCCCTTCTTGATGCCCTGGAGCTGGTCGCCGGTGCGGGCCAGGGTGAGGAAGAGGAACGTGTCGACCATGCCCGCCACGGTGATCTCGGACTGACCGACCCCGACGGTCTCGACCAGGATCACGTCGAAGCCGGCGGCCTCGAGCACCGACATCGCCTGGGTGGTCGCGCGCGCGACCCCGCCCAGCGTCCCGGCCGACGGCGAGGGCCGGATGAAGGCGGCCGGATTGACCGCGAGGGCCGCCATCCGGGTCTTGTCGCCGAGCACCGAGCCACCGGTCCGCACGCTGGAGGGGTCGACCGCCAGCACCCCCACCCGGTGACCGGCGGCGGTGAGCTGCGCGCCGAGCGCCTCGATGAAGGTGGACTTGCCGACCCCGGGGACGCCGGAGACCCCGACCCGGACGGCCGCGGGCTCCCGGTCGGCGGCATCGGCCGCCAGCCGGGTGAGCAGGTCCCGCGCCGTGGCGCGGTGCCGGGGTGCGGTCGACTCGACCAGGGTGATCGCCCGGGACACCGCGGCCCGGTGTCCCTGGGCGATGCCGTCCAGCAGGTCCTGCAGGCCGGGCCCGGCCATCAGTGCTCGAGCAGGTCGCGGAGCTTGGCCAGCAGGTCGAGCGCAGACTCCGCGATCACCGTGCCGGGGAGGAACACCGAGGCGGCACCCATCTCCTGCAAGGTCGGCACGTCGTCCGGCGGGATGACGCCGCCGATGACGACCATGATGTCGTCACGTCCCTGCTCGGCCAGCGCGTTCTTCAGCGCCGGGAGCAGGGCGAGGTGGCCGGCGGCCAGGGACGAGACGCCGACGATGTGCACGTCGGCGTCGATCGCCTGCTGCGCGACCTCCTCCGGGGTGGAGAAGAGCGGCCCCACGTCCACGTCGAAGCCCATGTCGGCGAAGGCCGAGACGACGACCTTCTGCCCGCGGTCGTGCCCGTCCTGGCCCATCTTGGCCACCAGGATCCGGGGGCGACGTCCCTCCGCCTCGGCGAACTCGTCGGTCGCCTCACGGACCTGGGCGACCAGGGAGTCCCCGGCGCCGTCGTTGGCCTGGCCGGCCTCGTCGCGGTACACGCCGGAGATGGTACGGATCACCGCCTGGTGGCGGCCGTACACCTTCTCCATCGCGTCGGAGATCTCACCGACCGTGGCCTTGGCGCGCGCGGCGCCGACCGCGAGGTCGAGCAGGTTGCCCTCGCCGGACTCCGCGCTGCGGGTGATCGCCTGCAGGGCGCCGTCGACCTCGTTCTGGTCGCGCTCGGCACGCAGCCGCTCGAGCTTGGCGACCTGCTGGCGGTAGACGTCGTCGTTGTCGACCTTGAGCACCTCCAGCGGGTCCTCGGACTCCAGCCGGAAGGTGTTCACCCCGATCAGCTTCTGCGCCCCGGAGTCCAGGCGGGCCTGGGTGCGTGCGGCCGCCTCCTCGATGCGCATCTTCGGGATGCCCTGCTCGATGGCGGCGGCCATGCCGCCGGCGGCCTCGGCCTCGGTGATGTGCGCCCAGGCGCGCTCGGCGAGGTCGTGGGTGAGCTTCTCCACGTAGTAGGAGCCCGCCCACGGGTCGATCGTCTGCGTCGTACCGGACTCCTGCTGGAGCAGGAGCTGGGTGTTGCGGGCGATCCGGGCCGAGAAGTCGGTCGGCAGCGCGATCGCCTCGTCGAGGGCGTTGGTGTGCAGCGACTGGGTGTGCCCCTGCGTGGCGGCCATCGCCTCGATGCAGGTGCGGCCCACGTTGTTGTACACGTCCTGCGCGGTCAACGACCAGCCCGAGGTCTGGCTGTGCGTGCGCAGGCTCAGGCTCTTCGGGTTCTGCGGGTCGAACTGGCGGACCAGCCGGCTCCACAGCGCGCGGGCCGCGCGCATCTTGGCGACCTCCATGTAGAAGTTCATCCCGATCGCCCAGAAGAAGGACAGCCGCGGCGCGAACTGGTCGATGGTCAGGCCCGAGTCGAGGCCGGCGCGGATGTACTCGACGCCGTCGGCCAGGGTGTAGGCGAGCTCGAGGTCGGCGGTCGCCCCGGCCTCCTGCATGTGGTAGCCGGAGATCGAGATCGAGTTGAACCGCGGCATCCGCTGGCTGGTGAAGGCGAAGATGTCGGAGATGATCCGCATCGACGGCGCCGGCGGGTAGATGTAGGTGTTGCGGACCATGAACTCCTTGAGGATGTCGTTCTGGATGGTCCCCGCGAGCTGCTCCGGCTTCACCCCCTGCTCCTCGGCGGCGGCGATGTAGAGGGCGAGCACCGGCAGGACGGCGCCGTTCATCGTCATCGAGACCGACATCTGGTCCAGCGGGATGCCGTCGAAGAGGGTGCGGGTGTCGTAGATCGAGTCGATCGCCACCCCCGCCATCCCGACGTCGCCGCGCACCCGCGGGTGGTCGGAGTCGTAGCCGCGGTGGGTGGCCAGGTCGAAGGCGACGCTGAGGCCCTTCTGCCCGGCGGCCAGGTTGCGGCGGTAGAAGGCGTTGGACTCCTCGGCGGTGGAGAAGCCGGCGTACTGGCGGATCGTCCACGGCTGGGTGGTGTACATCGTCGGGTACGGACCGCGCAGGAAGGGGCTCAGGCCGGGCCAGGTGTCCAGCGCGTCGAGGCCCTCGAGGTCGGCGGCTCCGTAGGAGGGCTTGATCTCGATGCCCTCGGGGCTGTGCCAGGGCTGCCGGTCGCCGTGCAGCGCGCCGGTGTCCGGGCTGGTGCCGCCATTGAGGGCAGGCCGGAGAAAGAAGAAGGAATGCTCATGCGGGGTCCCCACTGAGTTGTTCGGAGGAGCGAAGCGGAGGAGAAGAACTCTGCGGGGTGTTCATGCCAGGGCCTCCCGGGTCCGGTTGAGGAAGGCGAGGGCGTCCACGCCCATCGCGCACGCGTCGTCGGTGTAGTCGGTGGCCCGGCCGGCGATGATCACCCGGCTCGCACCGGCCTCACGCAGGGCCGCGGCCGCCTGCTCGCCCCACTCGGCGTAGGTCGGGTCGGCGCCGGCCAGACAGACCACCGGGCTCTGCACGCCGGTCCGGTACGCCGCCACCAGCGCGTCGACGCCATCGGTGGCACCGGCCACCTCGACCGCGACACCGCCGGCGGCGAGCAGGTTGCTGGCGAAGGTGGCGCGAGCGGTGTGCTGGGCGATGGTGCCCAGCGTGGCCAGGAAGACCGGGCGCGCGGCCGGGGCGTCGCGCAGGGCCTCGAAGGAAGCGCCGTAGCGGCGTACCTCGTGACCGGCCGGGTCGCCGGCGACCGGGGCCCGCTCGGGCAGTGTCTCGGCGAGGTTCGGGAACTCGCTGAGCCCGGTGATCGGGCGCTTGCGCTGGGCGATCTGGGCCTCGCGACGCTCGACCACGTCCGCGATCAGCGGCTCCAGGTCCTCGCCGTCCTCGAGGCGCCCGAACAGCTCCCACGCGGCGACCGCGAGGTCGTCGGTGAGCTTCTCAACGGCGTAGGCGCCACCGGCGGGGTCGGCCACCTCCGCCACGTGGGACTCGTCGATCAACAGGTGCGAGAGGTTGCGGGCGATCCGTCGGCCGAAGCCGTCCGGCTGGCCCAACGGCGCGTCGAAGGGCAGCACGGTGACCGCGTCCGCCCCGCCCACGCCGGCCGCGAAGGCGGCCACGGTGGTGCGCAGCATGTTCACGTAGGGGTCGTAGCGGGTGAGCATCGGGCGGCTGGTCACCACGTGCTGGCGCTGCGCGGTCGCGTCGGGGCCCTCGGCGCCGGAGAGCTCGAGGACCCGGGCCCACAGCCGGCGCGCGGCACGGAGCTTGGCGATGCTCGGGAACTGCTCGTCGGTCACCGCGTAACGGAACTCGATCAGCGCGGCGGCGTCCGCGGCGGAGAACCCCGCGTCGACCAGGGTGCGCAGCGCGGTCACGCCGGTGCGCAGGGACGCGGCGAGCTCCTGGACGTCGGAGGCGCCGCGGTCGTGGACCGCGGTGGCGTCCACGACGACCCGAGGATCCGGTGCTCGGCGGCGAGGCGGGCGACGGCCACCAGGTCCTCGGCCGAGGCGGTCGCGGCGTCCGCGCCCAGGTTGGTCCCCGGGTGCGGGTCCACGCCGGCCCGGTCGACGTGGTCGAGCAGCGCCCGCGCCGCGGCGAGCGGCTGCTCGGAGGTCAGCACGACCGGTGCGAGGTCGAGCAGCACCTTGTCCAGCACCGCGGGCAGCTCGCTGCCGTCGGCGGTCGCGACCCACAGCGAGGTGACCCCGCCGTCGAGGTCGACCAGCGCGTGCTCGTTGAGCAGCGCGGCGTCCGCGCCGCCGAGGTGGCTGCGGATGTCCCAGGCACCGGCGCGGGTGGGTCGACCGGCGGTCTGCAGCGACTCCAGGTCCTCCGGGCTGCCGATCGGGGTGACCGCGATCCCGTCGAGCGTGGGGCGGGTGAGCCGCTCCCAGACCAGCGAGTCCGGGTCGTCCTCGGCGAGCTTGCGGGTCTTGCGGAGCACGGCGGCGGTGGCCGCCTCCCAGTCGGAGCGCGAATGCGCGTCCTCGGGCTGCGCCAGCTGCAAGGTGGTGTCAGTCACGAGCGACAAGCCTATCCGTGACAGCAGTGGTGTCACCGAAGTGTGACCATTCTCCGGCTACCGAGCGGTAGCCCGACCGACCCCGGCGACCCCCGAATCGTTCACCGGGCGTCCACCGCCCGCTGGCGGTGCGGCAACGCCACCGGCGGACCGTGGTGACATGCGGATCTCCCTGGTCACCGAGACCTTCTATCCCGCCGTCGACAGCACCACCACGACCCTGAAGGCCACCGCCGACCACCTCCTGGACCAGGGACACCAGGTGCAGATCATCGCGCCCGGTCCCGGCCTGGCCAGCTATCGCGGCTGTCCGGTCGCGCGGGTGCGTCCGCTGGAGCCCACCGGGGCCCAGGTGCGGGAGGCGATCACCGACTTCGCACCCGAGCTGGTGCAGACCCACTCCCCCCGCACGGTCGGCCGCAAGGCCCTCAAGCACGCCCGACGCTGCGGGGTAGCCACCCTGGTCGTCGAGCAGTCGCCCGTGCTGGACCTGGCCGCCGACTACTGGCGCGCCAAGGTCGCCCAGCGCGCCGACCGGCTGCTGGTCACCTCCAGCTGGATGGTCAGCCGGGCCGCGGAGCTCGGCGTCGAGGCGGGCCTGTGGCAGCCCGGGGTCGACCCCGCCGCCTTCACCCCCGCGCTGCGCGACCAGTGGCTGCACGGCGCCTGGTCGCGCGCCAAGGGTGCCGGCACGAACGCCACCCGCCGCGACGGGCTGACCGTCGTCGGGTTCGTCGGCGCCCTGCACAAGCGGCACGGGGTACGACGCCTGGCCGACCTCGCCGACCTGCCCGGCATCCGCCTCGTGGTGATCGGCGCCGGACCGGAGCGCGACTGGCTCGCCCGGCGCCTGCCGACCGCGAAGTTCACCGGCCCGCTGCAGACCGGCGACCTGACCGTCGCGCTCCCCACCCTGGACGTGCTGGTCCACCCCGGCACCCAGGAGACCGACAGCCATGTGCTGCGCGAGGCGGCGGCATCCGGCGTACCGGTGGTGGCGCCCCGGGCCGGCGGCGCGATGGACGTGGTGCGCCACCTGGAGACCGGCGTGCTCTACGACGCGCACCGTGGCCCGGACCTGCGCCGCGCCGTGGCGGCCGTCGTCGCCGACCGGCGCCGCGGCCTGCTCGGTGAGCAGGCGCGGGCGCGGGCCGAGCGTCGTACCTGGCGCGACGCCGTCGCGGAGCTCGTCGCCGAGCACCACCCGGCCCCGGCCGCGCTGCCGGTCTGATCGGGCCTCGGATCGGGCGCGTCCAGAGGTCGACGCGAGCGCGGCGGTGGGCGCCGCCACGACGGATGCGGTAGGCATGCAACATGCTGCTCCGGCAACTCGAGTACCTCGCCGCCCTCTCCCGCGAGCAACACTTCGCACGCGCGGCCGCGGTGTGCCACGTCACGCAGCCCGCCCTGTCCGCCGGCATCCGGCGCCTCGAGCAGGAGCTGCACGTCCAGATCGTCCGACGCGGCCAACGGTTCGAGGGCTTCACCCCGGAGGGCGAGGAGGTGCTGCGCTGGGGGCGGCGCATGCTCGCGGAACGTGAGGCGCTCGACCAGACGCTGTCCAGCATGCGCGAGGGGCTGGTGGGCACGCTGAGGATCGGCGCCATCCCGACCGTGCTGCCCATCTCGTCGCTGCTGACCACTCCGCTGCGGCGCCAGCATCCGGGCGTCCAGTTCGTGCTCGAGTCGATGACGTCGCGCGAGATCACGATGCGTCTCAACGACTTCGACATCGACGTCGGGATGACCTACGTCGACGGTGAGCCGCTCGGCCGGGTGCGGGTGGTGCCGCTCTACGAGGAGCGCTACCTCTTCCTGACACCGTCCGACGGTCCGTTCGGCGACCGCACCTCGCTGACCTGGGCCGAAGCGGCGGGCACCCCGCTGGTCCAGCTGACCAGCGACATGCAGAACCGTCGCATCGTGGACGAGCTACTCGCCGAGACGGGGGTCGATTCCGATGTCGCCGTGGCGACCGACACCGTCGCGGCGATCTACGCCCACGTCACGGTCATGGGTCTGTCCAGCGTGGTGCCGCACACCTGGTTGCCGAACTTCGGCGTGCCGGACCGCACCCGGGTGGTCCGGCTGCCCCGACCGCGCCGGGCCTACCGCATCGGCCTGGTGCTCGCCGGCCACGGCCCGGAGTCGATGCTCGCGCGAGCGCTCGTCGACACCGCACGGTCGGTCGACATCGATGACGAGGTGGACCAGCTGATGGCCGGGTTGTGGCGAGCCGCCGCCCCGTCGTCGATGGAGCCCGACAGTCGATAGAGCCCGGTTATTGAACGATTCACAGGGGGACTTTGACGAGCCTCGTCGCGCGTCCGTAACTTCTCGCGCGGGCAGTGGCGCCGGTCACAGCGACGACGCGCTGCCGCGCCAGATGGGCCCGTCAGGGCCCGCCACCAACCGGAGGTGCACACCTTGCCAGCGCTGTCATTCCTGGATCGCGCCCACACGATCGCCCGTCCCGGGTACAGCCGCTGGCTGATCCCGCCGGCTGCGCTCGCCATCCACTTCTCCATCGGACAGGCCTACGCGACCAGCGTCTACAAGGGTCAGCTCCAGGAGCACTTCGACGCCGGTCACACCTCGATCGGCATGATCTTCTCGATCGCGATCGTCGTGCTCGGCCTCTCCGCCGCCCTCTTCGGCACCTGGGTGGACCGCGTCGGTCCGCGTCGGACGATGTTCACCGCCGCGTGCTGTTGGGCCTCGGGCTTCGTGGTCGCTGCCGGCGGCGTCGCCCTCGGCGGCACCCTCGGCCTCTGGGTGGTCTACCTCGGCTACGGCGTGATCGGGGGCATCGGCCTCGGGCTCGGCTACATCTCGCCGGTGTCGACGCTGATCAAGTGGTTCCCCGACCGTCCCGGCCTGGCCACCGGCATGGCCATCATGGGCTTCGGCGGCGGCGCGATGATCGCCTCACCCTTGTCGAAGAGGCTGATGTCGGCGTACGGCGGAGATGCCGGACACCAGGTGAGCATGCTCTTCCTCACCCTGGCGGTCATCTACTTCTGCTTCATGATGTTCGGCGTCTTCCTGGTCCGGGTGCCCGCACCCGGTTGGCACCCGGCGCACTGGGACCCGGCCGAGCACAAGCCGAAGAAGCTCCAGACCACCGCGCACGTCTCGGCCGGCAACGCGATCCGGACGCCCCAGTTCTGGCTGCTCTGGGTCGTCCTCATGTGCAACACGACCGCGGGCATCGGGATCCTGGAGAACGCCGGACCGATGATCCAGGACTTCTTCCGCGAGGAAGGTGCCGACGGCATCTGGCGCTCCACCCTGGACGCCGACCCGGCGACCGTGGCGGTGATGGCCGGCGGCTTCGTCGCACTGCTGTCGGTCGGCAACATGGCCGGACGCTTCCTGTGGTCGACGTGCTCGGACTTCGTGGGGCGCAAGAACATCTACATGCTCTACCTCGGCGGCGGCGCCCTGATGTTCCTGATCCTGGCCTCGGCCGGCTCCACCTCGGTCGCTCTCTTCGTCCTGCTCTGCATGGTGATCGTGTCGTTCTACGGCGCCGGTTTCGCGACCGTGCCGTCCTACCTGCGTGACCTGTTCGGGACCTTCCAGGTGGGTGCCATCCACGGGCGGCTGCTGACGGCATGGTCGACCGCGGGCATCCTCGGGCCGCTGATCATCAACGGCGTGCTGGACGCCCAGACCCCGGTCCAGGGTCCCGATCCGGAGAACCCCGGCGGCACGGTCGACGTACTGACGGCCTCGGACTATGCGCTCGGCCTCTACATCATGGTCGGCGTCCTGGCGATCGGCTTCGTGTGCAACCTGCTGATCAAGCCGGTCGCCGCGCGGTTCCACGAGACCGGCAGCGTGACCGACGCGGCCGACGGCACCCGCGCCGTCGACGCGCACTCCTGACCCACCCACTCGCAGAGGAGACATCGTGAACGATCAGCACGCGGGCAGCGACCAGAAGCTGCAGATCGCCCTCGCCTGGACGGTGGTGGGCATCCCGTTCGCCTATGGCATCTACAACTCGGTGAAGGCGGCGCTGGACCTCTTCACCGGTTAGCCGGCCACCACCGCTGGGTCGCTGACCCGACGTGTCGCGTCGGGTCAGCGACCCTGCCCGGATCCACCGGCTCCGGGCCGAGCGCC
Source organism: Nocardioides sambongensis (assembly GCF_006494815.1). Lineage (NCBI taxonomy): Bacteria > Bacillati > Actinomycetota > Actinomycetes > Propionibacteriales > Nocardioidaceae > Nocardioides > Nocardioides sambongensis. The sequence continues at coordinate 260,682 of NZ_CP041091.1, read as the reverse complement.
GTGCATCACCCGTTCGGCGCCCGCGTAGACGTTCATCGAGTCGCCGCGCAGGAAGCCGACGAGGCTGAGCCCGTTCTCCTCCGCGAGGTCGGCGGCGAGCGAGGACGGCGCCGACACGGCGGCGAGCATCGGGATCCCCGCCATCACCGCCTTCTGGACCAGCTCGAACGACGCGCGTCCGCTGACCATCAGGATCGTCCCGCGCAGCGGCAGCATGCCGGTGCGCGCCGCGTGACCGACCACCTTGTCGACCGCGTTGTGCCGGCCGACGTCCTCCCGCACGTGCATCAGCTCACCGTCGGCGGTGAACAGCGCCGCCGCATGCAGCCCGCCGGTGCGGTCGAAGACGCGCTGCGCCGCACGCAGCCGGTGTGGCAGGTCGGCGAGGACCGCCGTGCTCACCCTCAGCGGGTCGCGCGCCACCGACCAGGTGATCGCCGTACGCACGGAGTCGAGACTGGCCTTGCCGCACAGCCCGCACGAGGAGCTGGTGTAGAAGTTCCGCTCCACGGAGGTGGCGATCGGCGGCACGGACGGGTCGAGCACGACGTCGACGACGTTGTAGGTGTTGCTGCCGTCCTCCGTGGCACCGGCGCAGTAGCGCGCCGAGACCACGTCCTCGGTGGAGCGCACGACGCCCTCGCTGACGAGGAAGCCGACAGCGAGATCGAAGTCGTCACCGGGTGTGCGCATGGTGACGGCCAGCGCGCGGCCGGCCACCCGGATCTCCATCGGCTCCTCGACCGCGAGGGTGTCGGCCCGGTCGACCACGGCACCCTGGCGGATCCGCACGATCCGGCGGCGGGCGGTCAGCCGCCCCATCGCGGCCCCCTCATCCGCCGGCCGTGTCGGCGGCGGGCTCCAGGCGGACCACGATGCCCTTCGACGTCGGGGTGTTGCTGATGTCGGCGACGCTGTCGAGCGGGACCAGGACGTTGGTCTCGGGATAGTAGGCAGCGGCCGACCCGCGCGCGGCCGGGTAGGCCACGACACGGAAGCCGGGGGCGCGGCGCTCGACGCCGTCGGCCCAGACACTGACCAGGTCGACGAGCGACCGGTCCGCGACCCCCAGCTCGTCGAGGTCGGCAGGATTGACCATCACCACCCGTCGCGCGTCGTGGATGCCGCGGTAGCGGTCGTTCGGCGTGTACGGGATGGTGTTCCACTGGTCGTGGGACCGCAGGCTCTGCAACACCAGGTGTCCCGGCGGCGCCGCCAGCATCTCGAAGTCGTTGCAGGTGAAGACCGCGCGTCCGCTCGGCGTCCGGAACACGCCCGAGTTGACCGGGTTCGGCAGGCGGAAGCCGCCCGGTGCCGCGACGCGGGCGTTGAAGTCTTCGAACCCCGGAACGACGCGGGAGATCCGGTCCCGGATCAGTCCGTAGTCGGACTCGAAGTCGGCCCAGGGGATGTCCGGGTCCGGCCCGAGGGTTCGCTCGGCGAGGCGCGCGATGATGGCGACCTCGCTGAGCAGGTACGGCGACGCCGGGGCCAGCCGCCCTCGCGAGGCGTGCACCTCGCTCATCGAGTCCTCGACGGTCACGAACTGCTCTCCGGACGCCTGGATGTCGCGATCGCTGCGGCCCAGGGTGGGCAGGATCAGCGCGACGTCGCCACACACGGTGTGCGATCGGTTCAGCTTGGTCGAGACCTGGACCGTCAGCCGGCAGTTGCGCAGCGCCTGCTCGGTGACCGCGCTGTCCGACATCGCCCGGACGAAGTTGCCGGCCATGCCGACGAAGACGCTCGCCCGTCCGTCGCGCATCGCGCGGACCCCGGCCACCGAGTCGTAACCGTGTCCGCGGGGAGGCTCGAACCCGAACTCGGCGCCGAGAGCGTCGAGGAACCAGTCCGGCATCCGCTCCCAGATGCCCATCGTCCGGTCTCCCTGGACGTTGCTGTGGCCGCGGACCGGGCACACTCCCGCACCGGGCCGGCCGAGGTTGCCGCGGAGCAGCAGGAAATTCACGACCTCCCGGATCGTGGGCACCCCGTGCTTGTGCTGGGTGAGGCCCATCGCCCAGCAGACGATGATCGACCTGCTGGACAACACGTGCTCCAGGACCGCCTCGATCTCGGCGCGCTCGAGCCCCGTGGCGTCGAGGACGTGCTCCCAGGTGACCGAACGCACGTGGGCGGCGAACGCGTCGTACCCGGTGCAGTGCGCGTCGACGAACGCGCGGTCGACCACGGTGCCGGGTGCCTGCTCCTCCGCCTCGAGCAGGAGCCGATTGAGCATCTGGAACAGGGCGAGATCGCCGCCGGGACGGATCTTGAGGAAGACATCGGCGATGTCGGTGCCTCGGCCGAGCACCCCGCGCGCCTTCTGCGGGTTCTTGAAGCGCAGCAGCCCCGCCTCGGGCAGCGGGTTGACCGCGATCACCGTCCCGCCGTTGCGCTTGGTCTCCTCGAGTGCGGAGAGCATCCGCGGGTGATTGGTGCCCGGGTTCTGGCCGACGACGAACACCAGGTCCGAGGTGTGGATGTCGTCGAGCGACACGCTTCCCTTGCCGATGCCGAGGGTCTCGCTGAGGCCCGAGCCGCTGGACTCGTGGCACATGTTCGAGCAGTCGGGCAGGTTGTTGGTGCCGTAGGCGCGGGCGAAGAGCTGCAGCAGGAACGCGGCTTCGTTGCCCACCCGCCCCGAGGTGTAGAACATCGCCTCGTCCGGCGACGCGAGGTCGTTGAGCGCGTCGCCGACGATGTCGAAGGCCTCGGCCCAGCCGATCGGCTCATAGTGCGTCCCCCCGGAGCGCTTCACCATCGGCTCGGTCAGGCGACCCTGCTCGTTGAGCCACGTGTCGGAGCGCCTGCCGAGGTCGGACACCGCGTGCTCGACGAAGAACTCGCGGGTGACTCGGCGCTTCGTCGCCTCGTCGGCGACGTGCTTGGCGCCGTTCTCGCAGTACTCGTTCCGGTGACGGTGCTGCGGATCGGGCCAGGCGCAGCCGGGGCAGTCGATGCCGTCGGCCTGGTTGAGGTTCAGCAGGGTGAGCGCGGTGCGCCGCGGCCCGGCCTGGGCCACCGAGTACTCGAGGGCATGGACCACACCGGGAACGCCCGCGGCGTACTCCTTCGGCGCCGTCACCTCGAGTCGCTCGGCGCCGTCCCCACCCGATCGCTCGGCCCGCCTCGACGACTTCGACACCATCGCCCCTGCCTCCTCACACCCGTCCGTCGGAGCAAGGCTGGTCGTCTGCGGTTGTACGCGTCAAAGACGAAATGTGGATGCCCTGATAGACAGATCTGATCAACTCGTGACGGGCCGGTCGAGGCTCTCCACCGACCGGTAAGGGTCGCCTTACGTGCATATCTCACATGACGCGGCTCACCCATTCGCCGTCAGCGGGAGTAGCCTGACCCCTCGTGGCAACGACGACGCGACCCTCATTGGTGAAGGGCTCACGAGCAGCCCGATCGACCATCGCCCTGAAAATCCTCATGGCCGTCAGCGGCCTGCTGTTCATCGCCTTCGTCCTGGCGCACATGTACGGCAACCTCAAGGCCTTCAGCGGCGAGGACTCGTTCAACGAGTACGCCGAGCACCTGCGCGAGATCGGCGAGCCGATGCTTCCGCACGAGGGTGCGCTGTGGATCATCCGGGTCGGCCTGATCGTGGCGCTGGTCGTCCACGTCACCTGCGCGGTGATCCTGGCCAAGCGCGCTGCGCGGGCCCGCCCCGTCAAGTACGTCGTCAAGACCAACAACGGCTCGTCGGTCTCCTCGCGCACGATGCGCTGGGGCGGCGTCACCATCCTGGCGTTCCTGGTCTGGCACCTGCTCAACTTCACGATCGTCAAGATCAACCCGAGCAACGGTGAGACCGGCGACCCGGAGCACAACCCCTACAAGCTGATGGTGGAGTCGTTCGACGTCTGGTGGATCACCGTGATCTACCTGCTCGCGATGCTCGCCCTCGGCATGCACCTGCACCACGGCACGTTCAGCTCGCTGCAGACGCTGGGCTTCACCAACTCCGCCACCTCCCGCGCCCGGGCCCGGGCTGCCGGCTGGGTCGTCGCGATCGTGATCGCCGGCGGCTTCGCGCTGGTTCCGCTGTCCGTCCTCGTCGGCATCATCGAGAAGTAAGGAGCCGCACCCATGGCTGGCAGCACCCTCCACGACGGCACCACCCCGCTCAACACGGCCCCGTCGCAGACCTCCGACGACGCGCACGGCTACTACACAGCCGGCGAACCGATCGTCGACCCCGTGGCTCCCACCGGACCGATCAAGGACCGCTGGACCAACCGCAAGTTCGAGAACCGCCTGGTCAACCCGGCCAACCGGCGCAAGCTCGACATCATCATCGTCGGCACCGGCCTGGCCGGCGGCGCCGCCGCCGCCACGCTCGGCGAGGCCGGCTACAACGTGAAGTCCTTCTGCTACCAGGACTCGCCGCGCCGGGCCCACTCGATCGCCGCCCAGGGCGGCATCAACGCGGCCAAGAACTACAAGGAGGACGGCGACTCCACCTTCCGCCTCTTCTACGACACCGTGAAGGGCGGCGACTACCGCAGCCGCGAGTCGAACGTCTACCGCCTGGCCGAGGTCAGCGCGAACATCATCGACCAGTGCGTCGCCCAGGGCGTCCCGTTCGCCCGCGAGTACGGCGGTCTGCTGGACAACCGCTCCTTCGGCGGCGTGCAGGTCTCCCGCACCTTCTACGCCCGCGGCCAGACCGGTCAGCAGCTGCTGATCGGCGCCTACCAGGCGATGGAGCGCCAGGTCGCCGCCGGCACCGTCGAGCAGTTCACCCGGCACGAGATGCTCGAGCTGATCCTCGTCGACGGCAAGGCCCGCGGCATCATCGCCCGCGACATGGTCACCGGCGAGATCGAGACCCACCTCGCCGACGTCGTGGTGCTGGCCACCGGCGGCTACGGCAACGTCTTCTTCCTCTCCACCAACGCGATGGGCTCCAACGTCACCGCCGCGTGGCGCGCGCACCGCAAGGGCGCCTACATGGCCAACCCCTGCTACACGCAGATCCACCCGACCTGCATCCCGGTCTCCGGCGACCACCAGTCGAAGCTGACCCTGATGTCGGAGTCGCTGCGCAACGACGGCCGGATCTGGGTGCCGAAGAAGAAGGAGGACTGCACCAAGGACCCGCGGGAGATCCCGGAGGAGGACCGCGACTACTACCTGGAGCGGATCTACCCCTCCTTCGGCAACCTGGTCCCCCGCGACATCGCCTCCCGCGCCGCGAAGTACATGTGCGACGAGGGCCGCGGCGTCGGTCCGATGGTCGGCGACTTCCGCCGTGGCGTCTACCTGGACTTCTCCGACGCGATCAACCGTCTCGGCGAGGACGCGGTCCGCGAGAAGTACGACAACCTCTTCGACATGTACGAGCGGATCACGGGCGAGAACCCGTACCAGGTCCCGATGCGGATCTACCCCGCCGTGCACTACGTGATGGGCGGCCTCTGGGTCGACTACCACCTGCAGTCGAACATCCCCGGCCTGTTCGTGTCGGGCGAGGCCAACTTCTCCGACCACGGTGCGAACCGACTCGGCGCCTCGGCGCTGATGCAGGGTCTGGCGGACGGCTACTTCGTGCTGCCGAACACGATCCGCGACTACCTCGCCGACGGCCCGTTCGAGAAGATCGACGAGTCCCACGAGGCCGTCGTGGAGGCTCGCAAGAACGTCGAGGAGCGGATCGAGAAGTTCCTCTCCATCAACGGCACCCGCAGCGCCGACAGCTACCACAAGGAGCTCGGCCACATCATGTGGGAGTACTGCGGGATGGAGCGGACCGAGGAGGGCCTGCGCAAGGCGATCGACATGATCCGCGAGCTCAAGGCCGACTTCTGGACCAACCTGAAGGTGCTCGGCTCGGCGGACACGCTCAACCAGAGCCTGGAGAAGGCCGGCCGCGTCGCCGACTTCATCGAGCTCGGCGAGCTGATGTGCATCGACGCGCTGAACCGGCGCGAGTCCTGCGGCGGCCACTTCCGCGGCGAGTCGCAGACCGATGACGGCGAGGCGCTGCGTCACGACGACGAGTTCGCCTACGTCGCGGCCTGGGAGTGGGGCGGTGACTCGCTCGAGGGCGGTCAGCCGGTCCTGCACAAGGAAGACCTGATCTACACGGCCATCGAGATGAAGCAGAGGTCCTACAAGTGAGCGCGGGCGAGATGAACCTGACCCTCAAGATCTGGCGCCAGTCGGGCCCGAACGACGCCGGCGGCATCCACACCTACCAGGTGGCCGGCATCTCTCCGGACATGAGCTTCCTGGAGATGCTCGACGTCCTCAACGAGCAGCTGAACGAGAAGGGCGAGGAGCCCGTCGCGTTCGACTCCGACTGTCGCGAGGGCATCTGCGGCACGTGCTCGCTGATGATCAACGGCCAGGCGCACGGCCCCGAGGTCACCACCACCTGCCAGCTGCACATGCGCTCGTTCAAGGACGGCGACACGATCACCGTCGAGCCGTGGCGCGCCGAGCCGTTCAGCGTCATCAAGGACCTGATCGTCGACCGCTCCGCGTTCGACCGGATCATCCAGTCCGGCGGCTTCATCTCCGCCAACACCGGCTCCGCACCGGAGGCCAACTCGGTCCCGGCCCCGCGGGACAAGGCGATGCGCGCGTTCAACGTGGCCACCTGCATCGGCTGCGGCGCCTGCGTGGCGGCGTGCCCGAACGGCTCCGCCTCGCTCTTCCTCGGCGCCAAGATCACCCACCTCGGCGAGCTCCCCCAGGGCCAGCCCGAGCGCTACAGCCGGGTGGTCGACATGGTCGGCCAGCACGACCACGAGGGCTTCGGCGGCTGCACCAACATCGGTGAGTGCGCCTCGGCCTGCCCGAAGGAGATCCCGCTGGACGTGATCAGCCAGCTGAACAAGGACCTGCGTACGGCCATGAAGAACGGCCACTGACCGACCCGTCGATCGTCCGTTCGGGACCGCTCGACCGTTCGTTCGGGACCGCTCGGCGCGGTGAGGACCTCGCACTGCCACCCGGTGATCCGGGTGGCAGTGCTGCTTTTCCCGTACGGCGGACGCCCGCGCGGCGTCGTACCGGGGTGCCGAGTCGACCGGGCCGGAACCCCCGACTCAACGGGGCCAACCCCCAACTCAACGGGGCCAACCCCCGACTCAACGGGGCCAACCCCCAACTCAACCGCGGTCGTGCTCGGAGATCCCCTGCAGCATCCGGTTGTAGGCCTCCAGCTCGGCGTCGCCGTCCCGGTCCGCGGCCCGGTCCCGGCGCCGCGCGGTGCGGGTGTCGTCGCGCCACCACTGGATCACCAGGACGACGATGACCATCACCATCGGCACCTCGCCGAGTGCCCAGTTCATCGATCCGGCCAGGTTCTGGTCGGCGAGCAGGTCGGGCACGTACGGCACCGAGAGCAGCGTGTAGTAGTCCTCGCCGATGATCCGGTCCGACCCCATCACGGTGACCGAGAAGAAGGCGTGGAACGGCATCGTGACGAGCAGCAGGAGCAGACGGCTCAGGTAGGGCACCGGGTGGCCGGGGCGCTCCCCCAGCAGCAGCTCGAAGAAGATCAGGCCGGCCGCCAGGAAGTGCACCTCCATCGCGGCGTGGCCGAGGTGGCTGCGCATCAGCCAGTCGAACATGCCGGTGAGGTAGACCGCGTACAGGCTGCCCACCAGCAGCAGCCCGGCCGTCACCGGGTGGAACAGCCACCGTGCCGGGCGGGAGGCGAGTGCGCCGGCGAGCATCTGCCGCGGACCGGCGCCCCCGGGGACGTCGGAGCCGGGCAGCGCGCGCAGGGCGAGCGCGATCGGGCCGCCGACGACGATCAGGATCGGCGCCACCATCGACAGCAGCATGTGCGCGGCCATGTGCGCGCTGAACATCACGTGGGCATAGGTGCCCAGTCCGCCGAAGGTCGCGTAGGCGATCACCAGCAGCCCGGCGAAGAAAGCGATCGTCCGGCCGATCGACCAGTGGTCGCCGCGGCGGCGCAGCCGCAGCACGCCGGCCAGGTAGGCGGCCCCACCGATCGCGACCACGGCCAGACCGACCCCGTTGGGCGTGTAGGACCACAGCAGCCGGCCCAGCGTGGGCTCCGGCGGGACCGGCCCACCCAGCACGCTCTCGGCCACCGACGTGTAGGGCTCGCCGACCGGGGTCGGGGTGCGGGAGAGTCCGACGCCGAGGCCGATCGCGGTGGCCATCAGCACCCCTCGCCGGCGGTGATGGCGGCCAGCGAGCGCCAGCTGCCCGGTCCGCGGGAGATCACGGCGCGCCGCACCCGCAGGGCGAGCAGGCCGATCACGCCGAGCACGGTGACCTTGACCAGCGCGCCCACCGCGTAGGCGGAGTCGAGCTCGTCGAAGGAGCCGATCCGCACCCAGGCGCTGACCACGCCGGACGCCGCGGTCAGCGCGAAGCACCAGGTGGCGACGGCGGCGAACCGGCGCACCGCACGCTCCTGCAGCGAGCGGTCGAGGGCCAGGTGCCACCACAGGGCGACCAGGCCGCCGACCCAGACCACCGCCGCCAGGACGTGCACCAGGATCGCGACGATCGCGGTGTCGTGGCTGCCCGAGGAGGCCGCGTGGCCGGTCAGCAGCGGCGGCGTCACGGCGGCCAGTGCCAGGACCAGCAGGACCAAGGCACCACGCGAGGTCAGCACCCAGCGGACCGCGACCGCGACGACCGCGGCCATCAGTGCCTGCACCAGGAGCGCCTGCCCCTGGTCCACGGTGCGCAGGAACCCGCTGACCTCCCGGAACGTCATCCGGCTGACCGGCACCGCGAACTGGTCGGAGTAGGTCAGCACCGCCTGCACCAGCGCGGTCGCCGCCCAACCCGCCGCCAGCCAGCGCACCGCCCCCGTCGCGCGCAGCGCACGCCCGGTCAGGTCGTCACCGGGCCGCCGCATCGTGAGCGGTACGACGAGCAGGCCGGCCAGCACGCCCACCGCGAGCAGGTCCGCGGCCAGCCGGCTCAGCGGCAGGCCCCACCCGGTCACCCGGCCGGGGTCGGGCAGACCCGGGATCGGCTCCTGCGGTGCTCCCCCGCCGGCCAGCAGGAGGACGATCAGCGCACCCACGGCCGCCAGCACGGCGGCGAGCACCACCGGTCCGCGCTGCGGACCGCCCCGGGGGTCGTCGACCTCGGAGGCGGGGGCGGTGGGCTCGTGGGTGGTCACTCGGACTTCCTCCGGCGGGAGAGCAGGTACAGCACGCCGGCCGCGGCGAAGAGGCCGATCCCGACGGCCCACTGCACGGTCCGCAGCGACGAGTCGTCGGAGTCGGACGCCTCCGACTCGGCACCGGACCCGGCATCGGACCCGGAGTCGGAGTCGGCGGGGCCGACTCCGCGGCGGAGTCGGAGCCGTCGGTCCCGTCGGTGCCACCCTCACCCGAGGACGTCGCCCCCGCGCCGGCGGCGGGTCCGTCGCCGACCACGAACGCGTACTGTCCGGTGACCGGGTGACCGTCGGCGGAGACCACCCGGAACGCGACGGTGTAGCTGCCCTCGGCCGCACCGTCCGCGACGGCGACGGACACCTCGGAGCCGTCGACGGCGACCTCGCCCTTGCCGGCCTCCTCGCCGTCGGGTCCGGTCACCACGATGTAGGCCGGCTCACTCATCGACTCGCTGAAGGTGAGGGAGATCCGCGCGGGCACCGCGTCCAGCCGGTCGCCGTCGCCGGGGTCGGAGGAGACCAGGCTGGCGTGCGCCGAGGCCGGGGCGGACCAGCCGGCGCCGAGCAGCAACGCCACCGCCGCGAGCGCGGCGATCAGACCGCCCGTTCCCGCCCGTCGGCGGCCGGAGCGGGCGCCGGGGCGCCGCCGGCGTCGTGGTGCCGGTGCGGGTTGGGCGGTCATGCCGTGTCCTCCTGGTCGGTGCCGGACTCCAGCAGCTGCTGGCCGACGTACCCATCTTCGGGCGCGGCGGGCGGAATCGCGTAGACGGCGGAGCCGATCGCGGTCGCCCACTCGTTGAGCCGGTCGGTCTCGGCGAGCCGGCGCTGGACCGGGACGAAGGACCCGGCGACGTCCGCGGTGAACGCGAGGAAGACCAGGCCGGAGTCGTCGCCCCGGGCTTCGAGGGGTCCGCCACGTTGTAGTTGTAGGCCCGGCGAAGGAACTGCTCCTCGGGCGTGCGGTGCCGGGCCCGGGCGATGTGGCTGGCCGGGTCGATCACCGGGAAGCCGAACCGGTCGGTCGCCTCGAAGTCCGGCTCGTCGAACTCGTTCGCCCCGGTCAGCGGGGCGCCGTTGTCGAGGCGGCGACCGATGGTGGCCTCCCGCCCGGTGCGGTCGACACGGTCCCAGCCGGCCATGTCCATCCGGAACCGGCGCACCACCAGGAAGGTGCCGCCGTCGAACCGCGGATCGCCAGCGGCCCACACCCGCTTGTCGAAGACCGGCTCGGCGGGATCGAGGTTGACGGTGCCGTCCACCTGGCCCATCAGGTTCCGCATCGTGGTGCCCGCGGGCGCGGTGCCGCGGGCGGTGCGGAAGCCCTCCTGGATCCACGCCGGCACGGCGAAGGCGGCGGCGTCCTTGAGCAGCATCCGGCGGGCGTGTGCCAGCGTGGTCGGGTCGTCACAGCACACCTGGGCGACCACGTCGGTCTGCGCCCAGGCGTCCTCGAGCCGGTCCCCGGCGAACTCCGGCAGCGCCTCCAACCCGAGGCGCTCGGGGCGCCGCACCAGTCGCTCGACGACGCGCGGGCCGAACCCGAAGGTCACGGTGAGCCGGGACGGGTAGGCGGCCAGCTCGGGCTCGGTGTCGGCCAGGGCTCCCTCTCCCCCCGCCAGACGCCGTGCGTCGTCGGTGAGCAACCGCATCATCCGGCTCAGACCGGACCGGGTGGGACCACCGGTGAGGTTCCATCCGACCAGCGCCAGGTGGGCCTGCGGCGGGGTGTCGACACCGGCCTGGTGGCGCCCGGCGTCCACGGCCGTCTCGGTGCCCGCGGTCGGGGCGATGCTGAGGGTCTGCGTCGCGTCCGGTGCCGCCGCGGCGGCCCGGTCGGCGACCACCGCCGACACGCTCCACCCCGCGCCGGCGCCGCCGACCGCGGCGGCACCGGTGCGGAGCAGCCGGCGGCGGTCCCAGCGAGGACCGCCGCCCATCAGTGGTCGCCGCCCTCGGAGCTCTCGCCGCCCATGTCGCCCATGTCGCCGTGCTCGCCGTCCTGGTAGTTCTCGTCGGCGCCGGTGAAGGGCTTCGCGGTGGCCTCGACGGCCAGCGTGGTGCCGTCGTCGAGGGCGAAGGTGACGGTGACCGTGGTGCCGGCCTCGACGGGCTCGGTCAGGCCCATCAGCATCACGTGGTCGCCACCCGGCTCGAGCACGTGCTCACCGCCGGCCGGAATGGTGAAGCCGCCCTCCTTGGCCTGCATCGCCATCGAGCCGTCGTCGTTCTGCACGGTCTCGTGCAGCTCCGTCGTGTCGCTGGCCGAGGTGGTGGCGCCGACCACCGTGATGTCCTCGTCGCTCTCGTTCACCAGGGTGCCGAAGGCGGCGCTCATCTCGTCCTTCGTCGCCTTCACCCACGGGTCGGTGACGGTGAGCGACGCCGCCTCGTCGGACGTCGCGCTGGACGGGGTCTCGGCGGCGGCCTCCTCGCCGGAGTCGCTGCCACAGGCGGCCAGCGCCGGTGCCAGCACCAGGGCGAGCAGCCCGGCCGGGACGGCGAGCTTGGTTCGGGTCTTCGTCATGTCAGGGTTTCCGTTCGTCGGGGGCGCGGGTGCGCGCCGGGGAGCGCCGTGCTCCGGGCCGGACGACGGCCGGGTCAGCAGGACGCGTGGGACACCCGGGGACCGCGGAGCGGCGCCGGGCGGAGGTGGAACGGACGGGCCGGTGGACCTCGGGCGCTGCGGGTCGCGGTGACGCCGCGGGTACGTCGTACCCGGGGCCGGGCGAGGGCGAGCGTCCGCGTCGTCCCCGGTGGCCTCACCGCACCCGGGATCCGCGGCAGCAGGCGGACCAGCAGGCCGGCCAGCAGGTCGAGGACCGCGCGGTCCAGGCCCGCGGTGAGCCCGACCACGACCAGCGCGACGGCGGCGTGCCCGGCGAGCATCGGGACCGACGGCAGTGCTGCGGCACCCAGGCCGGCCGCGGCACCGCCGTGATGGCTGTGGCCGCCGCCGGAGGGCGACATCAGCAGGCACAGGTGGCCGACCAGCTGGGCGGCACCGGCGACCGCGAGCAGTCGCCCCGGAGCGACTGCGTCGGCGCGGGTGAGGACGATGCCGAGCGGCACCGCGACTGCGACGACGGCGAGGCCGGGCGCCACCTCGACGGTGCCTCCGGCGGCGACGTGGGCGACCAGCGCCCCGAAGGCGGCGACCAGGCCGGCGATCAGGCCCCGCGCCCTGCGCACGCCGAGCGGTGTCGACGCCGCGGTGGCGGACACGCTCATGGTCAGGACTCCCACGCAAGTGCGACGTGCCGGCGTCCGGCGCCGACCGGCCCGGGGCCGGGCCACTGGGATCGATTCTAGGCGGCGGGCCACGCCGGGCCGATTCTGCGGTGCCGGTGCCGACGCGACGGTCGTCACACCGGCTCGGGGGCGCCGGACCCGGTGCCGGCCAGCGCGGCCGGTGCCGGCCGGGGGTCAGGCCTTGCGGGTGCTGCGCAGCGCCTTCCAGCCCAGCGACCCGAGCAGCGCGGCGATGGCGACGTTGACCACGATCAGCACCGTGTGGGCCACCCAGTAGCCGGTGGCCCGGTCCTCACCCGACTCGTAGGCGGAGTAGAGGTTCTTGGCGAAGTTGCCGAACGTGATCACGTTCCAGGCAGCGACGAGCAGGAGCAGGACGGCGTGCTTGCGTTCGAACTTCATCAGGCTCTTCCTTGTGCGGGTCCCGGCGGCGTGCGCGCACCGGGGGTCGGTGGTGCGGCCCTCAGCGCCGTCGGCGGACGACGGCGACCAGCGCGAGCATGGCGGCGCCTCCGGCGGCGAACGGGGTGACCCACGAGCGCTCACCGGCGGACTTCTCGGGCCGGCGGAACCGTGGGGACGGCGGGCCGTAGAGCACCGCGGGTGCGGCCGGTCGGGCCGCGATCGCGATCGGCGAGGTGTAGGCCCAGGAGGCGGCGTACAGCACCACTCGGGCGAAGTAGTTGATCCAGACCACCAGGATCAACGCGATCCCGAACGCCTGGAACGCCGGGGAGTCGGCCGTCGCTGCCAGCAGCCACTGCGAGATCTGCTTGAGGATCTCGAAGGCGACGCCACCGACCAGGGCGCCGGACCACAGCGCCTTCGCCGGGATCTCCGGCTGCGCCAGCACCCGGAACAGCGCGAAGAACAGCAGCATGTTCGCCACCAGCCCGAGCAACACGGCCAGCACGGCGAGCAGCCAGCTCAGCTGGTCGCCGAGGTCGACCAGCTCGAGGATCTGCTCGGAGAGGCCGCGCACCACCCCCGAGAAGCTGACGCTGAGCAGCAGGATCACGCCCAGGGTGACCAGCGCGACCAGGTCCCGCAGCTTTCCGAAGACGAAGTTGGGCTGCTCCCGCTCCGGCATCTCGAACATCACCAGCAGCGCGGTCCGGGTGCTGGAGAGCCAGCCGAGTCCGGAGTAGAGGACCAGCAGCAGACCGACGGAGAGGATGCCCGGGGCGGAGTCCCGGATGGTGTCCAGCGAGATCTGGCCCTCGTCGTTGCCGACCAGGCGCGGGAAGACCGCGTTGATCGCACTGATCAGGTCGGCCTCGGCGTCGGGGTAGATCTTCGCCAGGAAGCCGACCAGCGCGAAGGCCAGGGCCAGGATCGGGAAGAACGAGATGAACCCGAAGTAGGTGATGCCGCCGGCCTGGATGCTGCCCTTGGCAGCGCTGAAGTGCTCGACGGTGTCCAGGACGTGGTCGAGCAGGGGTCGCTCGCGCCGCGCCCGCAGCAGCCGGAGCTGGAGCTTCGACTGCTTCTTGGCCGAGGCGTTGTCGGGTGTGCTGTCCGTGGTCGTCATCCCGTGCCGGCTCCGAGCGCGAACGTGCTCCGGGCCTGCCACCCCGCTTCCCCTTCGTGGACGTACAGGTGGAACTCGGCGACCTCGAAGCTGCACTCGAAGTCCCGGAGATCGTCGAAGGCCCGGTCCAGCTCGGCGTCGCCGAGGTGGTGCGCCACGGTCACGTGGGGGTGGTAGGGGAAGGCGAGCTCGACCGCGAGCGGCCCGCGACGCAGCGCGTGGGCCAGCTGCTCGCACTGGGAGATGCCCTCGGCGAGACTGACGAAGACGACCGGCGAGATCGGCCGGAAGGTGCCGGTCCCGCGCAGGTGCACGCCGAACGGAGCGGCGTCGGCACAGGCCGCGGCCAGGTGCTCCTGGATCGCGGTGAGGTCCTCGTCGCACTCGGTCGGCGGGATCAGGGTGATGTGGCTCGGCACCCCGGCCGCCGTCGGGTCGCCGATCTCACGCCGGTAGTCCTCCAGCTGGGCCGCCCAGGGCTCCGGTACGGCGATCGCGACGCCGATCGTCGGCATCAGGCGCCCGCGGCCGACCGGCGCAGCGGTGCGACGAAGCCGACCTGCTGGTAGACGTCGCGCAGGGTCGCCTCGGCGACGGCGCCCGCGGTGTCGGCGCCGTCGGCGAGCACCTCCATCAGGTACGCCTGGTCGTCGAGGTACTCCAGCGTCCGGTCCCGGAACGGGGTGACGAAGTCCACCACGATCTCGGCGACCTCCTTCTTGAGGTCGCCGTACATCCGACCGGCGTAGGCCTCCTCGAAGTGGGCGACCGACTGCCCGGTCAGTGCCGAGGCGATGGTGAGCAGGTTGCTCACCCCCGGCTTCTCCTCGAGGTCGAACCGGATCTCGGCGCCGGAGTCGGTCACCGCGGAGCGGATCTTCTTCGCGGTCCGCTTCGGGTCCTCCAGCATCTCGATGATGCCGCCGGGCGACGAGCTGGACTTCGACATCTTCCGGGTCGGGTCCTGCAGGTCGTAGAGCTTCGCCGTCTCCTTGAGGATGTAGGGCTCGGGCAGGCGGAAGGTCTTCTTGAAGCGACTGTTGAACCGCTGCGCGAGGTCCCGGGTGAGCTCGAGGTGCTGGCGCTGGTCCTCGCCGACCGGGACGAAGTGCGGCCGGTAGAGCAGGATGTCGGCGGCCATCAGGACCGGGTAGGCGAACAGCCCGACGCTCGCCGCGCCCTCACCGCCCTTCGCGGACTTGTCCTTGAACTGGGTCATCCGCCGCGCCTCGCCGAAGCCGGTCAGACCGTTGAGCACCCAGGCCAGCTGCGCGTGGGCGGGCACGTGACTCTGCACGAAGATCGCCGAGCGCTTCGGGTCGACGCCGGCGGCGAGCAGCTGCGCGGCACCGCGCAGGGTGCGCTCGCGCAGCACCTTGGGGTCCCACTCGACGGTGATCGCGTGCTGGTCGGCGATGAAGAAGAACGGCTGGTACTCCCGCTGGAGGTCCACCCACTGCCGCACCGCGCCGACGTAGTTGCCCAGGTGGAACGACTCGGAGGTCGGCTGGATCCCGGAGAGGACGCGCGGACGCGCACCCGACCCGGGAGCGGCCGGCTGCGCCGTCTGCGGCGCAGGCTGCTGCTCGGTGGTGGCGGACATGCCACCGATTGTCGCAGGAGGCGGGTGGTCCTCCGCAACGGGCTTGACCGCGCGACGGGCGACCCGCTCAGTCGGTGGCGCCGACCGGCCGGCCGGCCGCGACCGCCGTACGACGGTGCACGGCCGCCGACCACAGCAGGATCAGCACGCCCAGCACCGCCAGCCCGGCGCCGACCAGCGCCGGCGCCCGGTAGCCGTAGCCGGCCGCGATCACCACGCCGCCGGCCCAGGCGCCCAGCGCGTTGGCGACGTTGAGTGCGGCGTGGTTCATCGCGGCGCCGAGGGTGACCGCGCCGCCGGCGACGTCCATCAGCCGCAGCTGCAGGTTGACCACCAGCACCGAGCCGGTGGCGGTGACCAGGAACGCGATGGGCAGCAGCCACCAGCCGGCCGGGGAGACGAAGAAGTAGGCGACCAGCACCAGCCCGCAGCTGATCCCGCCGCCGAGCAGGCTCCGGAACACGGAGAACGAGGCGAGCTCGCCGGCCAGCCAGGTGCCGGCGACCATGCCCAGCCCCAGCGCCAGGACGAAGAACGGCACCGCGGAGCTGTCCAGGCCACCGACCTCGGTGACCGTGGGGGCGATGTAGGAGTAGACCGCGAAGAGCCCACCGAACCCGACCGCGCCGGCGGCCATGGTGAGCCACACCTGCAGGCTCCCGAAGAACTCGCGGGCCTCGGCGCGCCCGCTGCTGGTGGGGTCCCCGGGCATCGAGGGCACCGCCGCGAGGATGGCGAGCACGGTGACCGCGGCCAGCGCCGCAGCGGTCAGGTACGTCGAGCGCCAGCCCAGGTGCTGACCGAGCCAGGTGGCGGCCGGGACGCCGGCGACGTTGGCCACGGAGAGGCCGAGCATCACCGAGGCGACCGCCCGCCCGCGTCGCTCCGGCGTGACCAGGCTGGCCGCGACCAGGCTGGCCACCCCGAAGTAGGCGCCGTGCGGCAGGCCGTCCAGGAAGCGGGCCAGGGTGAGCACGTGGTAGCTCTGGGCGACGGCGCTGAGCAGGTTGAAGACGCCGTAGGCGACCATCAGCGCGACCAGCAGACCCCGCCGCGGCAGGCCCGCGCCGAAGAACGCCAGGATCGGCACGCCGACGACCACGCCCAGGGCGTAGGCGGAGATGACGTGCCCGGCGGTGGGGACCGAGACGTCCACCCCGGCGGCGATCTCCGGCAGCACGCCCATCGTCATGAACTCGGCGGTGCCGATGGTGAACCCGCCGATCGCGAGCGCCACGATCGCCAGCGCGGGGTTGCGCGCGGCGACCGCCGGCCTCGACACGGAGGTCTCGGCGGTGGCGGTCATCGGGTGCGGTCCGCTCGGGTCACGACTGTGCTCAACGCCGTCCCCCGGACCGGCATTCCGTCGCGGCGGCGCGATGACGGCTCCGGACGGTGAGCCGTGTCACCCGTGCTCGTAGCCGAAACACAGGGTTGAAACGATTTACACGCCGTTCACTCCGCGGGGACGACCCGAAACGCGGCGGCCCTAGCGTCCGGGGCTCACCCCTTCGGAAAGGACGCACGTGAGCAGACCCCGCACGTCATCCCTCGCCCTGCTGGCCGTCTTCGGCCTCGGGCTCTCCAGCGCCGGCCTCGGCGCGCTCCCCGCGGCCCAGGCCGCACCGGCGACCGCCGACGCGGCAGCCACGGGCAGCGCCGGGCTGCTGACGCCGTACTACACCGAGGGCGACCTCACCGGTGACGACCAGATCACCGAGGACGACCTCGACCTCCTCGTCGCCGCACTCGGGTCGGCAGTGAGGACGCGGGCTGGGACGCCGTCTCCGCCGCGGACTACGACGAGGACGGCAGCATCTCCCTGACCGATGTCACCGCGATGGCCCAGCGCGTCGTCTACGACGACGGCTCCTTCGACCTGGTCGAGGCCTCCGCCCTGGACATGCAGGCGGCGATGAACGCCGGCGTGGTCACCTCGGTGGAGCTGGTCCAGGCCTACCTGGACCGGATCGCGGCCTACGACGCCACCGTGGTGGACACCGCCCCCGGCGGCCGCGCGCTGAACTCGATCATCGCCACCAGCGACGTCGCCCTGGACGCCGCCGCCGCCAGCGACGCCTACCGGGCCGAGCACGGCGCGCCGCGGAGCATGCTCGACGGCATCCCGATCCTGCTCAAGGACAACTACGACACCGCCGACCTGCCCACCACCGCCGGCTGCGGGTGCTGGGAGGACAACCAGACCGAGGACGACGCCACCATGGTCGCCGGCCTCCGCGAGGGCGGCGCGGTCGTCCTCGGCAAGGCCAGCCTCGACGAGTTCGCCTACGGGTTCGCCTCCGAGTTCAGCGCCGGCTCCCCCGTGGGCGGGTCGAAGCTGGTCGCGAGCCCGTACGTGACCTCACGCACCGCCGGCGGCTCCAGCGGCGGCACCGGTGCCGCGATCGCCGCCAACCTCGGCGCGATCGGCTTCGGCACCGACACCGGCGGCTCGATCCGGGTGCCGTCCAGCTACAACCAGCTGGTCGGGGTCCGGCCGACCGTGGGTCTGGCCAGCCGCGACGGGATCGTGCCGCTCGCGCTGAGCCAGGACACCGGCGGCCCGATGGCGCGCACCGTGGCCGACGCCGCGATCGCGCTGGACGCCGTGGTCGGCACCGACGGGGCCGATGCGGCCACCGCCGAGGCCGACAGCCACGTCCCCGACTCCTACACCTCCTACCTGGCCCCCGACGCACTCGAGGGCAAGCACTTCGCCTACCTGGAGTCGATGGTCAGCTCCAACGCGACGGTGCGGCGCCTGTGGGAGCAGGCCGTCGCCGACCTGCGGGCCGCCGGCGCCACGGTCGAGCCGATCAGCATCGACGGCATCGCGCCGGTCCTCGGCGAGAGCTCGGGCAGCACCAACGAGTTCAAGCACGACCTCGACGAGTACATCGCCAACCACCTCGACGCGGACGCCGCGAACCGGTCGCTCGACGACATCCTCGCCTCCGGGCACTTCGTGACCTCGCGCCGCAACACCTACGTCTCGCGCAACAACGTCACCCCGGAGACCTACGAGAGCTGGATGGAGAGCCACACCGCGGTGCTGGACGGCGGCGGCGAGCTGGTCACCTCCACCCTCGACGACCTCGACCTCGACGCGCTGCTCTATCCCTCGGGCACGCCGTACGGCACGCACAGCACGAACCTGCGGCTGAGCCCCAACACCGGCCTCCCCTCGGTGACCGTGCCGATGGGACAGGCCACCGCCGAGGACGGCACCATCACCGGTGCCGGCGTCAACCTGGAGATGCTCGGCCGCGACTGGTCCGAGGGCGAGCTGCTCGGCATGGCCTACGCCTACGAGCAGGCCACCGCCCACCGCACCACGCCGGAGCTCTACGGCCCGCTGGCCGGCGACACCTTCCCGGGCACCGGTGCCGACGAGGACGCCGAGGCCGGCGACGGCACGGTCGTGATCGACGCCCCCCGGAAGGTCACCGCGGGTGAACGGTTCACCGTCACCGTCGAGCAGGCCGCCGTCGACAACGCCGGCTACGCCCTCACCCTCGGGTACGACGCGGACGCCGTCCGGCTGGTCGACACCGGCACCGAGGACTCGGGCTACACCACGGTGGACCGCGGCGAGGGCCGGGTCACGCTGACCCACTCCGAGCTCGGCACCTCGCCGACCACGGCCGGCGCCACCACCCTGGCCAGCTACACCTTCCTGGCGCGCAGCACCGGGCGCACCGGCTTCGAGGTCAGCGACCTCCAGGTGGTCGACTCCGCAGGGGTCGCGACCTCCGCGGAGGCGGTCCCCGTCGCCACCCAGGTGGCCAAGGCCCGCTCGACCACGAAGGTCAGCGTCACCCCGGACAGCGTGAAGGTCGGGGCGAAGGTCCGGATCCGGGTCGCGGTCTCCACCGCGGCCGGGCTCAGCCCGCGGGGCACGGTGCGGGTCGCGGTCGCCGGTCGCACGGTGCGCGCCGCGGCGCCGCTGCGCGGCGGTGCGCTGGTGGTCCGGGCCCGGGTGACGCGTCCGGGGGTGACCACCGTGAAGGCGGTCTACTCCCCCAGCAACGCGGTCACCTCCAGCCGCGACACCGCCAAGGTCCGCGCCAAGCGACGCTGACGCGGGACCGCTCGCCGTCCGCCCCGGCACGCCGCTGTTGCGGTGTGCCGGGGCGGAACGCTGCCCGGTCGAGGTCCGGGCCGCGGCATGCGGGGCTGGGTGCGGGCGGGTGCGGGCCTGCGCGAGCAGGGCCCGGCCGGGACCCGGTTTTGACGATCACCGCGGGCACCGCGAGGGTGACCGGGTGCCGCACACCTCCTCCGAGCTCCCCGCCGCCGGCGACCTCCCCGACCAGACCATCGGGGCGATGGACCACGACCGGCCGTGGACCACGCCGATGGCCGAGCTGGTCGACCTGCTGCGCCTCGACGAGCTCGGGTCCGACGCGTTCGGGGCCCGGCACTCGGAGGCCTCCCGCAACACCGGCCACGTGTTCGGCGGCCTGGTGGCCGCCCAGGCGCTGGTGGCCGCCGCCCGCACCGTCGACATCGGCCGCGCGCCACACTCGCTGCACGCCTACTTCCTGCGGCCCGGCGACCCGGCGGCCCCGCTGCGGATCGAGGTCGCGCGCAACCGGGACGGCCGCTCGTTCTCACACCGGACCGTCACCGTGCTGCAGCACGGGCGGACGATCATGGAGATGGCCTGCTCGTTCGCCGCGCCGCGGGACGGGCTGCAGCACCAGCTCGCGGCTCCCGCCGCACCCGCTCCCGAGACCGCCCGCCCCGATCACGAGTGGCTGGGCGAGGCGGGCGAGGAGATGTCGCCGTACGGGACGACGTTGGACGCCTTCGAGCTGCGCACCGTGGGTCTGGGCCGCGACTGGTTCACCGAGCGGGTCGCCCCCGGCACCGCGACGCAGGTCTGGATGCGTGCCGGCGCCGAGGTGCCCGACGACCCGATCCTGCACGCCGCTGCCCTCACCTTCGCCAGCGACATGCGGATCCTGCACCCCGCGGTGCGGCCGCACGGGCTCGGACTGTACGGCGAGGTCGGCGCGGCCACGATCGACCACGCCCTGTGGTTCCACGGCCCGTTCGACGCCGAGGCGTGGTCGCTGTGGCAGATGACCTCCCCCTGGGCCGACCACGGACGCACGCTGTGCCGCGCCGAGGTCTACTCCCTCGACGGACGGCTGCTGGCCAGCGTCGCCCAGGAGGGCCTGGTCCGGGCCTGATCCGGCCCGATCCGGGCCTGATCCGGCCCGATCCCGGCCGCTCGTCAGCCGCGGACCAGGGCGCGCACCGCCTTCCGGTCGGTCTTGCCGACGCTGGTCAGCGGGATCGCCTCGACGATCCGCACCTCGCGCGGGTACTTGTAGCGGGCCAGACGGTCCTGGGCGAAGGCCACCAGGTCCTCGCCCCCGGCGCTCGCGCCCGGGTGCAGGGCGACCACCGCGACCACCTCCTCGCCGCTCTTCTCATCCGGTACGCCGACCACGGCGGCGGCCGCGACCGCATCGTGCTCCAGCAGCGCGTCCTCCACGTCGCGCGGGAAGACGTTGAAGCCGCCCCGGATGATCAGGTCCTTCATCCGGTCCACCACGTAGAGGTAGCCGTCCTCGTCGAACCGGCCCACGTCGCCGGTGTGCAGCCACCCGTCGACCACGGTCCGCGCGGTCTGCTCCGGGTCGTTCCAGTAGCCGAGCATGATCCCGTCGCCACGGACGCAGATCTCCCCTCCTCACCGGGCGGGAGCCGCTGGCCCAGCGGGTCGAGGATGGCCACGTCGTGCTGCGGCAGCGGCTTGCCGACGCTGCCGGGACGGTTCTCCGACACCGAGGGCGCCGAGATCACCGCGCTGGCCTCGGTGCAGCCGTAGCCCTCCAGGATGGTGACGCCGAACTCGCGCTCCACCTTCTCCCGCACCGCCGGCAGCAGCGGCGCCGCGCCGGAGCCGAAGGTCTCCAGCGAGGAGAGGTCGTAGTCGCGGTAGGGCTGCTCCAGCAGCATCTGCAGCATCGAGGGCACCACCGGGCTGGACTCCAGGCGGTGCTCGGCGACCAGCTCGAGCCATCCGGCCGGGTCGAACCAGCGCTGCAGCACCGAGATCATCCGGCGGTCCGCGTGCAGGCCGCCGATGGTCACGATCAGCCCGTAGGCATGGGACAGCGGCAGCGGAAGCAGGCTCCGGGTCGCGGTCATCTCACGGGCCAGGTCGGCCATCCCCGAGCCGGACGCCCACAGGCCGAGGTGGCTGAGCATCACGCCCTTGGCCCGCCCGGTCGTCCCACCGGTGTAGAGCAGCGCCGCCATGTCGCCGTCGGCCCGCGGCTCGATCGGCACCGGCTCGCCGTCCTCCAGGGCGTCGTAGGAGATCGCGTCGATGCCGTCGGGCACGTCGCCCACCACGATCAGGGTCAGGTCCAGCCCGGCGGCCGCGGCGGTGACCAACCCGAGCAGCTCCGGGGAGACGATCGCGGCGCGGGCGCCGGAGTCCTCCAGGATGTGCCGCAGCTCGGGCTCGGTCTGCAGGAAGATCACCGGGGTCACCACGGCGCCGGCGCGCCAGATGGCCCGATAGCTGACGAACACCTCGGGGGTGTTCATCGTGATCACCACCACCCGGTCACCCGGCTCGATGCCGAGCCGCCGCAGCCCCCCGGCGGCCCGGGTGGAGCGGTCGTGGATCTCGGTCGAGGTGTACCAGCGGCCCTCGAAGAAGAGCTGCTCGAAGTCTCCGTGCCGGTGGTAGGACTCCTCGGCCAGCACCGCCAGGTTGTGGGCGCCCGGGGCGGTCATCGGCCCGCTCCCGCGACGGTGTCGAGGGCGATCCGGCTGACCTCGTCCAGCGCGGCCACCTCGTCACCGAGGAGCAGCCGGTCGACCTTGGCCCGGCGCCAGTAGAGATGGGCGTCGTGCTCCCAGGTGAAGCCGATCCCGCCGTGGACCTGGATCAGGGTCTCCGCCGCACGCTCCAGCGCGGAGGCCGCGGCGGCCTTCACCGCGGCCGACGCGAGCGGCAGTGCGGCCGGGTCCTCGTCGGCGGTCCACGCCGCCCACCAGACCAGCGAGCGCAGCTGCTCGACCTCGACGTAGGCGTCGACCAGCGCGTGCTTGACCGCCTGGTAGGACCCGATCGGCCGCCCGAAGGCATGCCGCTCCTTGGTGTAGGCGACGCCGATCTCCACCGCACGTGCGGCGGCCCCGAGCCCCTCGGCGGCGAGCACCACGCGCCCGATCCGCTCGGCACGCGCCCAACGGTCCGCCGCACCGGTCGCCACCACCTCGGCGTCCCCGAGGGCCACCTCGGCCAGCCCGCGGGTGGCGTCGATCGGCTCCCGTGGCGTCACCGTGCCCGCGGCCAGCACCACGTCGTCGCCACGACGGGCCAGGAACCGGTCGGCGCCCAGGCCGTCCAGCACCGGGCCCCCGTCGTGCACCGCGACGGCCAGGCTGCCGTCGACGAGCCCGCCCAGGCGCTCGTGGTCGCCGACGAGCAGCTCGGCCGCCCGGGCGTAGGTGACCAGGGAGGGGCCGGCGAGCACCCGCCCGGCCTGCTCGGCCACGACCGCGAGGTCCAGCAGCGTGCCGCCACCCCCGCCGTCCGCCTCCGGCACGGTGATCGCGGCGAAGCCGCTCTGCACCAGGCCCTTGCGTCCCGGCGGCACCGGGACCGTCGGCGCGCCGGCCTCGTCCAGGGCAGCGCGCGCAGCCGCCAGGTCGGCCGCGTCCGCGAGGAAGTCCGCCGCGGCGGCCGCCAGATCGCGCTGCTCGGCGCTCAGGTCGAAGTCCATGCGTCGTCTCCTCTCAGGCGCCCGCGGCGGCGAGCTCGCGGAACGTCCGGTCCTTATCGGCACGCGGCTCGGGGGGCAGCCCGAGCACCCGCTCGCCGATGATGTTGCGCAGCACCTCGTTGGTGCCGCCGGCGATCGCCATGCCCGGCAGGCCGGCCTGCAGCGACTGCCAGGTGCCGGCGCCGTCCGGCTCGGCGCCGTACACCGCGTCGTCGCCGAGGAGCCGTACGGCGAGGTCGGCGAGGTCGAGGGCCGCGCGGGTCCCGGCGAGCTTGCCCGCCGACGCCTCGGGCCCCGGCAGGCTGCCCTTGCTCAGCGCGGTCAGCAGTCGATAGCCGGTGTAGCGCATCCCGAGGGTCGCCACGTAGGCCCGGCCGAAGTCCTGGCGGACCAGCGCCTGGCGCTCGGGCGGGAGCTCGCCGATCCGGGCGGCGACGTGCTCGGCCACCCGCTCCACGTTCATCCCGATGTCGCCGCCCCCGCCACCGAGGGTGAGCCGCTCGCTCATCAGGGTGGTCAGCGCGACCCGCCAGCCGTCGCCCACCTCGCCGAGACGCTCCCGGTCCGGGATCACCACGTCGTCGAAGAAGACCTCGTTGAACTCCGCGCCGCCGGTCATCTGGCGCAGCGGACGGACGGTCACGCCCGGCGCCTTCATGTCCACCACGAACATGGTCAGACCGCGGTGCTTGGCGACGTCCGGGTCGGTCCGGGTGAGCAGGATGCCGTAGTCGGAGAGGTGGGCGAGGGTCGTCCACACCTTCTGCCCGCTGATGTGCCAGTCGCCCTGCTCGTCCTGGACCGCCTTGGTCCGCAGCGCCGCCAGGTCGCTGCCGGACGCCGGCTCGCTGAACAGCTGGCACCACACGTCGTCGGCACGCAGCAGTCGCTGGAGGTAGCGCTCCTTCTGGTCGTCGCTGCCGTGCCCGATGACGGTCGGGCCGCACATGCCGATGCCGATCAGGTTGATCAGGCCGGGGATGCCGGCACGGGCCATCTCCTGGTCGATGATCGCCTGCTGCATCGGGGTGCCTCCGCGGCCACCGGCCTCCACCGGCCAGGTGACCCCCACGTAGCCGGCGTCGTAGAGCAGCGCCTGGCGGCGCCGGGAGGTCTCCTGGTCCAGCTCGCGGCGACCGTTGCGGTCCCCGAGCTCGTCCTTGTGCTCGGCCAGGAAGGCGCGCACCTCGGCGCGCCAGGCCGCCTCGTCGGGAGTGTCGTCGAAGTCCATGTGCCCCTCACTGGATGTACGCCGGCCGGTCCGCCCCGTGCGCTCCGAGAGGTCGCGCACCGGCGAGGTCGTTGTGACCGTCGCCACAGGCAGGGCCAGCGTGGCACGGAACTTATCGGCACTCAAGCATGGAAGTTGTCGCAGCGTTGGCGTAGGTTGCGCGCACGATGAGCGCCACCGGTGACCGCGCACCCTCCGACGGCACCCGCACCGCGGGCCGGGACGATGGCGCGCGTCCGCGGCGTCGTACCCAGGCCGAGCGGCGCGCGGCCACCCGGGGCGGCCTGCTCGACGCCACCATCGAGGTCCTGGTCGACCACGGCTACGCCGGGCTGACCACGTCGCTGGTCTGCGAGCGGGCCGGGGTGACCCGCGGCGCGCAGGCGCACTACTTCGCCACCAAGGCCGAGCTCGTGGTGGCGGGGCTGAGCCATCTGACCGAGCAGCTCGCCGAGCAGCTGGTGGCCGAGCCGCTGGATGCCGCCGAGGCGCCGGTCGAGCAGTATCGGGTGCTCCTGCAGCGGCTCTGGGAGATCTTCTCCGGCCCGGTCTCCCTCGCCCAGCTGGAGCTGTGGACGGCGGCCCGCACCGACCCCGAGCTCCGTCGCCACCTGGTGCGCTTCGACAAGGCGGTGATGAGCACGCTCTCCGAGGCGGCCCACGGCGTCGCCCCCGGGCTGGCCGACCGCGCCGAGTTCGGGTCGGTGATGGCGACCGCCCTGGCCACCATCCGCGGGCTGCAGATGGTGCGGGCGGTGGCCAGCGACCGCGCCGTACGACGCCTCTGGCCGCCGGCCCGGGAGCAGCTGCTGGTCGGGCTGGACGGGATCGCCCCGGCGGGGTGAGGGCGCGGTGTCGGCGCCCTACCCCTGCGCGCTCACGCGTGCGCGGGCGACCGGCGGCGCAGCGCGATCGGCGCTCCGTCGGTGGGGAACGGCAGCGAGTGGTTGTCCATCGGCGGCACGTAGTCGCGCGGCACGCTCCACTCGTACCCGCGCAGCAGCCGGTGGCAGATCGCCTTGACCTCCATGCCGCCGAAGTAGAGGCCGATGCACTTGTGCACGCCGCCGCCGAAGGGCTCCCACGCGTAGCGGTGCGACTTGTCCTCGCGCCGCTCGGGCGAGAACCGCTCGGGGTCGAAGGTGAGCGGGTCGGTCCAGTACTCCTCCATCAGGTGCGACCACTGGACGCCCACCATCACGTCTGTCCCGGCGGCGATCCGGTGGCCCTGGACCACGGTGTCCTTCACGGTCTTGCGGACCAGCAGCGGGACCGGGGCCCGCAGTCGCAGCGACTCCCGCATCACCAGGTCGAGGTCGGTCATCGACTCCAGCTCCGCCAACCCCGGCTCCGGGCCCATCGCCAGCGCCTCGGCGCGGCAGCGCTCCTGCCACTCCGGGTGCTGTCCGAGGTACTGCAGCATCGTGGTCGTGGTGATGGTGGCCGTGTCGTGGGCGGCCATCATCAGGAAGATCATGTGGTCGATCACGTCCTGGTCGGTGAAGCGCTGCCCGTCCTCGTCCTCGATGTGGCAGAGCACCGAGAACAGGTCGTCGGTGCGGGTGGCCCGCTTCGCCGGCAGGTAGGAGCGCAGGAACTCCTCGAGCAGCCGGCGCCCGCGGTAGGCCCGACCCCACCGGGTGAACGGCACGTCGGCGCGGACCACGCCGGCCGCCGCCTGCACGCAGGCGATGAACGCCCGGTTCACCCGATCCATCTCCGCGGCGCTGGTCTGCCCCACGCCGCCCATGAAGATCTCGGCGGCGATGTCCAGGGTCAGCTGCTTCAGCCGCCGGTACGACGGGAAGTCGGCCTGGTCGCTCCACCCGGCCATCCCCCGGTCCAGCGCCGGGTGCAGCCGGGCGGCGTACCCCTCCAGCCGGTCGCGGGTGAACGCCTGCTGCAGGATCCGGCGGTGGTCGTGGTGCTCGGTGAGGTCGAGCAGCATCAGTCCGCGGTGGAAGAACGGTCCGACGATCCGGCCCCAGGCCGGACCGCTGGCGAACGCCTTGTCCCCGTTGCGCAGCGCCTCCTCGCAGGCGTCGGGTCCGAGCAGCATCACCGCCTCCGACTTCAGCGCGTTCATCGGCGACACCGGGCCGTAGTGGGTCCACTGGTGCCGCATCAGCGCCACCGGGTCGCGGGCGTAGTCGAAGAGCCGACCGAAGACCGGGAGACCCCGGTCCTCGGGCCGCAGTGCGGGGATCGGGCGGGCCGCCTGCGGCTCGTCCGCGTTCGGGTTGCGGTCGGTCATCACCACTCCTCGTCGCCGGACCCACCGCGTGAGCGGTGGCGTCCGGTCAGCATCGGGCCGGGCGGGGCGGGTGTCAACAGACCTCTCGGCGGGGCGGGGGCGACCCCTCGGCGGGCCCCGGGTGACCCCTCGGCGGGCCCGGGTGACCCCTCGGCGGGCCCCGGGTGACCCCTCGGCGGGGCGGGGGTGACCCCTCGGCGGGGGATCAGCCTGCGAGGTGGCCCCAGCTGGGGGACAGCTCCCGCCACGGCCCGACCGCGGCGATCCGACCCTCCACCAGCACGACCACCCGGTCGGCCTGGTTGAGTGCGGCCCGCTTGGCGGTGGCGCCGATGACGGTGGCCCGGCGCTCGCGCAGGGCCGACCAGAGCTCGACCTCCGTGGCCGCGTCCAGGGCGCTGGAGACGTCGTCGGCGAGCAGCAGCTCGGCGTCGGTGGCCAGCGCTCGGGCCAGCGCCAGCCGCTGCACCTGTCCGCCGGAGAGCCGGACCCCACGGTGGCCGACGACGGCGTCCGGACCGCCCGCCTCGCGCACGTCGTCGGCCAGACGCGCATCGGCGACCGGGCCCTCGAACGCCCGGTCGTACCCGAGCTGGACGTTGTCCGCGAAGGTGCCCGACAGCACCCGCGGCACCTGGGCGATGTGGCCGACCTGGAGGGGCTTGAGGAAGACCTCCGGGTCGGTCACCTCGGCACCGTTCCAGGCCAGCCGGCCCCGGTGCGCGATCAGGCCGGCCAACGCCGAGAGCATGCTGGACTTGCCCGATCCGACCTGGCCGACCAGCAGCACCAGCTCGCCCCGCTCGACGCTGAGGTCGACGTCCTCGACGCCGATCGTGCCGTCGTCGTGCACCGCGGAGAACCCGCGCAGCTCCAGACGCTCCAGCGGGGTCCGGTCGGGGGTGGCCGGAGGCGGAGCCTCGCCGGTGACCAGGTCGATGCCCTCGGGCAGCTGCATCAGGTCGCGGCCGCCGGCCAGCCGGCAGGTCGCCCGCTGCCAGGCGCGGGTGCCCGGGGCCTCGGTGACCACGGCGCCGGCGACCCGGCCGAACCAGTCGAAGCCGCTCACCGCGGTCGCCACGAGCAGCGCGGTGGCCAGGCCCCACACCCCGTTCAGGTACAGCGCCCAGGCGGCGACGGCACCGACCTGGACCATCACCGTCGGCACTCCGTCCAGGCACGCCTGGACCCGGTGCTCGAAGACGGCGGCCTCCACCCGGCCGTCGTCGACCTCGCGCAGGTGGGCGCGGACCTCCGGGGTGCGTCCGGCCAGCTTGACGGTGCGGGCGGACTCGACCGCCGAGACCACCGCGCGGCCGAAGCCGGCCCGGGCCGCCGAGGAGCGGGCCGCCGAGCGTCCGGCGATCGGGCGCCCCACCGAGGATGCCAGCGCGCTGGCCAGCATCACCACCAGCAGGATGCCGCCGGCGAGCCAGGTGCCGCCGACGATCATGGTCAGCACCGCGATCAGCAGCCCGTTGAACACGTCGACCCACCGGTCGGCGTACCGCGCGTAGCGGTCGGCGTCCATCGATCGGGCGACGGCCTCGCCGGGAGGGGTGCGCGGAAGCCGGCGGGTCCGGATCTGGCCGAGCAGGACCGACATCCGCACCCGCAGCATCACCTCGATCCACCAGCGCGGATAGCGCCGGAAGGCGTCGGCCATCAGGAACGGCGCGAGCAGCAGCGACACCACCAGCACCACCGTCAGCACGGTGGTCGGCTCGCCGGCCGCGAGGTCCTCGACGAGCCGGCCCCAGAGGTAGCCGGTCATCGCGCCGAGCGGGGCGAAGACGCTGCCGCCGAGGAAGAGCACCACGGACCAGGCGCCCCACCACGGGCGGATCCAGAGCGCGTGCCAGATCCCCCGGGTCAGGGTGGGCCCGTCACCGACCTCGCGCAGCGGCGGCGGCGGACCGACGCGGCGCCGGGCGCCGACGCCCTCGGCCAGCGCCATCTCGGCGGCCGGTGCCTGCGGCGGTGCGACCGGCGGGGCGTCGCCGCCGTCCGGGCCCCAGGTCTCCTCCACCGGCTGCGCGTGTGCGCGGTCGGAGGCCTCGGCCGCGACGAGCAGGCGGCGGAACGGGCCGTCGACCCGCGCCAGCTCGGCCCGGGACCCTGCTGGACCACGCGCCCGTGGTCGAGCAGCGCGACCAGCTCGGCGCGTTCGATGGTGCTCAGCCGGTGCGCCACCAGGACGCCGGTGCGGCCGCGGATCAACCGGTCGGCGGCGCGCACCACGCGGACCTCGGTGACCGGGTCCATCCGAGCGGTGGCCTCGTCGAGCACCACCACCTGGACGTGGCGGACCAGCAGCCGGGCGAAGGCGACGAGCTGCTCCTCACCCGCCGAGAGCGTGGTCCCGCCGGGGCCGAGCAGGGTGTTGAGCCCCTCGGGGAGACCCTCGACCCAGCCGGTCAGGCCGAGCTCGGCGACAGCGGACTCGATCTCGGTGCGCGGCACGTCGGCGAAGAGCGCGATGTTCTCGGCCAGCGTGCCGGCGAGGATCTCAGTGCGTTGGGTGACCACCCCGACCCGGCTGCGCAGTTCGTGCAGGTCGAGGGTGGTGATGTCGGTGCCGCCGAGGAAGATCGTGCCCGGCGGCGGCTCCACGGCGCGCGAGAGCAGCGACGCCAGGGTCGACTTGCCCGACCCGGTGCGTCCCACCAGCGCGATCGTGTGACCGGCCTCGACGGTGATGTCGACCTGCTGGAGCCCGAAGCCGCCCTCGACGTAGGAGAAGTCCAGGCCCCGGATCTCGAGGTCGAGCTCCCCGGTCGGGACCGCGTCGCCGCCGGTCGGCTCGTTCTCCACCGCGAGCAGCGAGCGCAGCCGCAGCACGGCGCCGAGACCGGCCTGGATGTCGGGGAGCTGGTGGGCCAGGTTGTTGATCTGACCGACGAACATCGTGGTGACCAGGAAGAGGGTGACCAGCGCCGCCACGTCCAGCGCGTCGCCGCTGACCAGCGCCACACCGACCACCGCGACCGCCGCCAGCAGCCCGTGCAGCAGCAACCCGACCCGGACCGCCAGCTCGGCCTCCACGTGGAGCACCCGGAGGAACTTGGCGTGCACGTCTGCGGAGAGGCGCGCCAGGCGTCGTACGGCGAAGGCCTGGCCGCGGCTGGTACGCAGGTCGTCGCGCCCGGCGATGCCCTCCTCCAGCGCCGCGGCGTGGTCGGTCCAGGCGGCCTCCTCGACCACCTTGCGGCGGGCGATCTCGCCGAGCCGGCGGCGCATCACCAGCACCGTGACCGCTCCGACGAACGGGAACAGCACGAACGCCGGCCACCAGGTCACGCCGGCGACGACCCACATCGGCAGCGCGGCGAACGCGGTGCGCATCGCCATCCAGATCTGCATCCGCAGCAGCGTCCCGACCTCGTGGGTGTCGTCGTCGACGCGGTCGAGGACCTCACCGACGGCCTGCTCGGTCAGGTGGGCCAGCGGCTGGTGCAGCGCGGCGGTGAGCAGGTCGCCGCGCAGGCGGCCCTCGGCCCGGTCGATGACGCCGGCCCACACCACCCGGCCGACGGTGTCGACCAGACCGGCGCCGACCACACAGGCGGCGAAGAGCGCGACCAGGGTGCTGGTCGGTCCCTCGGCGAGACGTCCGGCGACCACCGTGCCCAGCGCCTGCCCGAGCGCCGACAGCGCGACCGCCGCGACCGCGAAGCCGGCCGCGGGTCGGCGCAGGCGACGCCAGTCGACACGTCGCGCCGGGTCCTGTGCGCGGGGCGGGGTGCCGGTGGTGACCGGAGGGGGCAGGGTGGTGCTCATCGGCTCTGAATCTAGATCGTGGGACCGACGGTCCGCCTCTGAATATCGTCCGGCCGATTCTCCCTCCCGACGGCGGACTTCAGCGAACCGTCGACCCTCACCGGACCGATGTCGCGCCGTGCGCTGTCGCGGGTCTCACACCGTCGGTCCGCGGCGGCCGCGTGCCGCCGCGTAGGCGCCGGCGGCCAGCAGGAGCAGCGCGAGCACCAGCAGGCCGCGCACGCCCCGGGGTGCTCCGGTCTCCGGCAGCTCCGGTCCGCCCGGCTCCGGCCCCGGTACCACCACCAGGTCCACGCCGTCGCAGGGCAGCCCGGCGCGGGGGTCGACGCCGTCCACGCAGCGTCGGGGTGGGCGCGGGACGCAGTCGTCGCTGTCCTCGCACGGATCGGTCGGCGAGAAGACGATGTTGCGTGCCGTCCGGTCGCCGCCACCGGTGATGGTCACCGAGTAGCGGACCGTCACCGCCGCACCGACGCCGATCGGTCCCGACCACACCAGTCGCGGCGCGGAGAAGGTGAGGCGTCCGCCGCCCTCGACGATCTCGTGGTCGTCGTTGTAGGTCGCGTCGTCGAGCACGCCGGAGAGGTCGTCGACGAACGACGCCGGGCGGGCGTCGGTGTAGGCACCCGCACCGGTGTTGGTCGCGGTGATCTCGTAGGTGACGGTGTCCCCGTCCCGCACCGCGCGCGTCGCCGACGCGGCCTTGTCGAGCTCGAGCCGGGGAATGCCGCCGTCGACCTCGGCGCACGTGCCGTAGCTGACGGCCGGCTCGAACTGGCGCAGGGCGGTGTGCAGCGGGGAGACGTCCGTGCGGGCGCTGCGCAGGTCCGCCATGTCCACCGGGCACTCCGGCTCCGGTGGTGCGGGACAGTCGGCGGCGTCGACGCACCTGCCGTCCGGCACGAACGCGAGGTTGCGCATCCGCAGGTCGCCGCCGCCGGTGACGGTCACCGTGTAGCCGAGCCGCACCGTCTCCCCCGCGGGCAGCGGGCCGGTCCAGACCAGGCGCGGTGCGGCGTAGGAGACGCTGCCGACGGCGGGCCGGGCGTCGGCGTCGTCGTTGTAGGTCGCGTCGTCGAGCACCGCGGTGAGGTCGTCCACGAGGACCGCCGGCGAGGAGGCCGTGTAGTCGCCCCGCCCGTCGTTGGTGACCGACACGGTGTAGGAGACGACGTCGCCGACCTCGGCCCGCGTCAGGTCCGGGCTGGTCTTGTCGACCGTCAGCGACGGGAGCCCGACGGTGACCCCGTCGCAGGGCCGGCCGCTGGCGGGGTCGTAGCCCTGCACGCACCGCTGCGGCGGCTCGGGGGATCGACCGGCGGCTGGCACGGCACACCGGGATCGCAGGGTCGGTGGGCGGGCTGAAGGCGAGGTTGGTCAGCGAGAGATCGCCCTCGCCGTGGACGGTCACCGTGTAGGTGATGGTCACCGACTCCCCCGCCGCCAGCGGTCCCGCCCAGGCGAGGTGGTCGGCCCGCTGCACGAGCTGACCGGCGGGTCCGGCCGTGACGGCCGCGTCCTGGTTGAAGGTGGCGTCGTCGAGCACGCCGGAGAGGTCGTCCGCGACGACGGCAGGGCTGTCGGCGGCGAAGGCGCCGGGGCCGTCGTTGGTCGCGGTGATCGCGTAGGTGACGGTGTCGCCGACCCGCACCGCGCCGGCCCCGGGGGCGACCTTCTCGATCCGCAGCCGCGGCAGCGTCGTGCTGACCGCGTCGCACGGCAGTCCGGTCTCGGGCACCACCCCGTTCGTGCAGCCGGACGGCGGGTCGACGGGGCCGCACCCCCCGGGATCGGCGCAGGGCGGGTTGGGCCGTTGCCAGACGATGTTGTCGACGGTGCCGTCACCGTCGGCGGTGAGGGTCACCGTGTAGGTGATCGTGACCGAGGAGCCCGCCGCCAGCGGCCCGACCCAGATCAGCTGCGGGTCGACGAACCCGATCTCGCCCGAGGCGGGCTCGACGCTCGCGTCACCGCCGAAGGTCGCGTCGTCGAGCACCGCGGAGAGGTCGTCGACCACCACCGCCGGCCGAGCATCGGTGTAGTCGCCGTTGCCCTCGTTGGCGACGGTGATCCGGTATTCGACGGTGTCACCGACCTGGGCGGTCCCGATCCCCGGAGCCGCCTTGTCGATGGTCAGCGCCGGCAGGCCACCGCTGACCGTGTCGCAGGGCAGGCCGTCCGCGTCGACACCGTCGACGCACTCCGGTGGTTCCGGGCACGCGGCGGGGGCGCAGACGCCACCCGGGGCTGGTAGGCCGTGTTCGTGAGCTGGTCGTCGCCGGCGCCGGTGACCGTCACCGAGTAGGACACCGTCACCGACGCCCCGGCCGCCAGCGGACCGGACCAGACCAGCGTGCCGTCGGCGTACTGCAGGGAGCCAACGGCGGGGTCGGCGGCGGCGTCGCCACCGTAGGTCGCGTCGTCGAGCACGTCGGAGAGGTCGTCGACCATCACCGCCGGGTTGTCCGCGGAGTAGTCGCCCGCGCCCACGTTGGTCACCGTGATCGCGTAGTCGACGGAGTCGCCCACCTGGACGCCGTCGAGGTCCGGCGCGACCTTGTCGATGCTCAGCTCGGGGACGGCGCCGCTCACCCGGTCGCACGCCAGCCCGGTGGCGGGGTCGAGACCGTCGACGCACTCCGCGGGCGGTTCGGGCAGTCGGCGGGCTGGCAGGCGCCCCCGGGCGGGGCGAACGCGACGTTCTCCAGCCGATGGTCGCCGTCGCCGGTGATCGTCACCGTGTACTCGATCGTCACCGACGCGCCGGCGGCGAGCGCGCCGGACCAGACCAGCGTCGGCTCGACGTAGCCGACGGTCCCCGCGGGGCCGCTCACCACGGCGGCGTCACCGCCGTACGTCGCGTCGTCGAGGACGTCGGTCAGGTCGTCCACCACGGTGGCGGGGGCGTCGGCGGTGAAGTCCCCGGGCCCACGTTGGTCGCCACGATGCGGTAGGTCACCGTGTCGCCGATCCGGGCGTCCGCGAGACCCGGCGCGGACTTGTCGATCGTCAGCCCCGGCGCGGCCCCGGTCACGGTGTCGCAGGCCAGGCCGGTGCTGGGGTCCACGCCGTCCACGCACTCCTCCGGGGGCGACGGGCACTCCTCCGGGGCGCACGGGCCGGGCGACTGGTAGGCGGTGTTGGTCAGCGTCCGGTCGCCCGCGGCGGTGACGGTGACCGAATAGCTGATCGTCACCGACTCGCCCGCGCCGAGCGCGCCGGACCAGACCAGGCGCGGCTCGTCGTAGTCGAGCGTGCCGCCGGCGGGGTCGACCGCGGCGTCGTCGTTGTAGGAGGCGTCGTCGACGACCTCGCCGAGGTCGTCGACCACCGTCGCCGGGGCTGCGACGGTGAAGTCCCGGGTGCCGGCGTTGGTCACCGTGATCGTGTAGTCGACCACGTCACCGACCTGGGCGTTCGCGACGTTCGGGGAGGACTTGTCGATGGTGAGGGCGGGGAGGCCGCCGGTGACCGTGTCGCAGGGGATCCCGGTCTCGGGGTCGACGCCGTCCACGCACTCCTCCGGCGGGGGCGCGCACTCCGCCGGGGCGCACGGCTGCTCGGGACCGAAGGCCGTGTTGGTCATGGTGAGGTCGCCGGCGCCGGTGACCGTCACCGTGTAGGTGATCGTGACCGACTCCCCGAGGCGAGCGGGCCGGTCCACACCAGCCTCGGCTCGGCGTAGGCGAACGACCCGTCCGTGCGTCCCTCGGCGATCGCGGCGTCGCCGCCGTAGGCGGCATCGTCGAGCACGTCGGTCAGGTCGTCGACGACGGTCGCCGGGTCGGCGACGGTGTAGTCGCTGGCACCGGTGTTGGCCACCTCGATCCGGTAGGTGACGGTGTCGCCGATCCGGGCGCCGGCGAGGTCCGGCGACGACTTGTCGATCGACAGCGCCGGCACTCCTGCGGTCAGTCGGTCGCACGGCAGGCCGGTGGCAGGATCCACTCCGTCCACGCACTCCGGTGGCTCCGGGCACTCCCCGGCCGCGCACGGCTCGGCAGGCTCGAACACCACGTTGGACAGTGAGCTGTCGCCGCCCGCCACGATCTCCAGGGTGTAGCTGATGGTCACCGACTCCCCGCGTCCAGCGGGCCGCTCCACACCAGCGTGGGCTCGACGTACTCGAGCGTGCCGTCGGTGCGACCGGCGGTGATCACGGCGTCTCCGGCGTAGGTCGCGTCGTCGAGCACACCGGACATGTCGTCGACCATCACCGCCGGCGCGTCGGCCGTGTAGTCGCCCTCGCCGGTGTTGGTGACGGTGAAGCGGTAGGTGACGGTGTCGCCGATCTGGGCTCCGGCGATGTCGGGGCTGACCTTGTCCACGTCGAGGAACGGGACGCCGCCGGTCACGGTGTCACAGGGCAGCCCGGTGGCGGGGTCGACGCCGTCGGGGCAGGCCGGGGTCGGGGCGCAGTCCGGTCCGGAGCACGGCTCGGGCGGCTGGAACGCGGTGTTGGCGAGCGCCAGGTCCCCGCCCGCGGTCACGGTCACCGAGTAGGTCAGCGTGAGCGACTCCCCGGCGTCCATCGCGCCGGACCAGACCAGCCGTGGGGCGGCATAGGTGAGGGTCCCGTCGTCGCGACCCTCGGCGATCTCCGCGTCGTCGTTGAAGACGGCGTCGTCGAGGACGCCGCTGAGGTCGTCGACCACCGTCGCCGGGTCGACGTCGGTGAAGTCACCGGCACCGGTGTTGGAGACCACCACCTCGTAGCGGACGGTGTCGCCGACCTGGGCGTCGGCGACGTCCGCGGAGCTCTTCTCGACGGCGAGCCGCGGTACTCCGCCGGTGACGGTGGCACAGGGGCGGTCCGTCTCGGGGTCGACGCCGTCCACGCAGGTCTCCGGCGGTGCGGAGCACTCCCCCGGCTCGCAGGGCTGGGCGGGCGCGAAAGCGGTGTTGCTCAGCTCGGTGTCCCCGGCGCCGTCGATGGTGACGGTGTAGGTGATCACCGCGCTCTCGCCGGCGGCGAGCGGTCCGGTCCACACCAGGGTCGGCTCGGCGTAGGCGAGGCTGCCCGGCCCGGACTCGACGACGGCGTCGCCGTTGTAGGTCGCGTCGTCGAGCACCTGGCTGAGGTCGTCGACGAAGGTGGCCGGAGCCGCGGCGGTGTAGTCGCCGTCGCCGGTGTTGGTCACCTCGATCCGGTAGGTGACGGTGTCGCCGATCCGCGCGCCGTCGAGACCGGATGCGCTCTTCTCGATCTCCAGGGCGGGCAGCGAGCCGGTGACGGTGTCGCAGGGCAGGCCGGTGGCGGGGTCCACGCCGTCGGTGCAGTTGTCGGGTGGTTCGCAGGCGCCGGGGTCGCAGGCGCCGTCCGGCTGGAACGCCACATTGGTCAGCACGCGATCGCCCTGGGCGGTGATGGTCACCGTGTAGCTCACGGTCACCGACTGGCCCGCCTCGAGCGGACCCGACCAGGTCAGCTGCGGCTCGGTGTAGTCGAGCGTGCCGTCGGCGCGGCCCGCGGTGATCGCCGCGCCCCCGTCATAGGTGGCGTCGTCCACCACGTCGGTGAGGTCGTCGACCACCACCGCCGGGTCGGCGACGGTGTAGTCGCCGGCGCCGATGTTGGTCACCTGGAACGAGTAGGTGACCTCGTCGCCGGCCCGCGCCCCGGCGAGGTCCGGTCCGGTCTTGACCACCTCCAGCGCCCGGACGGGCGTGACCGTGGCGCAGGTCGGGTCGAAGTCCGCGGCGTCGGGATCGGTCACCGGCGGCGTCGGACAGTCGCCGCCGACCACCCCGTTCGTCAACGTGGCGTCGCCACCGGGCGGCCCCTGGACGGTCACGGTGTAGGTGATCGTCACGGTCTCGCCGACGGCCAGCGGGCCCTGCCAGCTCAGCGTGGGCTCGGCATAGCTCGCGCCGGGCGGCGTACCGCCGGCGTCGGAGGTGACCGAGACGTCGCCGTCCCAGGTCGCGTCGTCGAGCACCTCGGCGAGGTCGTCGGAGACCGTCGCGGGATCCTCGGTGGTGAAGTCGACGTCTCCGGTGTTCTCGATCTCGATCCGGTAGCTGACGGTCTCCCCCACCGCGCGCGGCCCCTCGCCGTCGACGGACTTGGTGACCGCGTACGCCGGCTCGTCGACCTGCACCCGGTAGTCCTCGACCTCACCGCCCACCCACAGTCCGGTCGGTTGCGGGTCGGCGACGGTGCCGGCGAACAGCCGGGCCCGGAGGTACGACGTGTCCGTGGTCAGGCCGGCCGCGCCGGCGCCGGCGAAGGAGATCTCGTAGGTGTCCGTGCCGCTCTCGGCCGGGACCTCCAGCGTGCGCCGCTCCGACGTCCCGAAGGTGCCGCTCTGGTCCAGGTCGAGCCACACCGCCAGCGTGGCGGCCTGGTCGGTCTCGTTGGTCGCGACCACCGCGAAGGTGGCGTCGCGACCGGGCACCACGACCACCGGCTCGGCGATGGCCGACTCGTCGTCCACCCCGGCCTCGTCGTCGCCGGTGGCGCTCGCGCCGGGGGCCGCGTCGGCCTCGACGTCGACGGTGTTCGCCCCACCGAGCATCAGCGGCGCGGTCTCCTCCACCGGGTCGTGGTCGACCACGGCGTGCCGGGCGCCGTCGGAAGCCAGCAGGGTGCCGTAGCTGTCGG
Organism: Nocardioides sambongensis; assembly: GCF_006494815.1. NCBI lineage: Bacteria > Bacillati > Actinomycetota > Actinomycetes > Propionibacteriales > Nocardioidaceae > Nocardioides > Nocardioides sambongensis. Next base: position 223,534 of record NZ_CP041091.1, on the reverse strand, counting down.
GCGCGTCGCCGAGGTCCAGTGCGGTGGACTCCACCGGCCAGTCCTCGACCTCACCGCCGGTGACCGGCCCGGTGGGCTGCGGAGCACCGACCTGCCCGGGATAGATGCGCAGCCGCGCGTACTCGGCGTTCGCCGCCGCGACGGCGGCGAAGGTCAGCTCGACCGTGGTGGTCCCCGACCCGGCCGGCACCGCGGCGGTGGTCCGCTCACCCGGCTCGAAGTCCCCGTCCCCGTCGATGTCGATCCACCCGGCCAGCGTCGCCGGGCCGTCGGAGTCGTTGGTGACCGTCACCGGGACCACCGTCGGCTCGCCGTCGATGACCGCCACCGGCCCGCTGAGCGCGTCCTCGTCGTCGACGGGGGCTCCGAGGTCGTCGCCGTCCGCCGCGTCGCTCGGCTGTCCGTCCTCCTCCGGGTCCACGGTCGCGCCGAGCATCACCTCCGCGGTGTTGCCGTCCGGGTCGTAGTCGGCGCCGAGCCCGTGGCGGGGGCCGTCGTTGGCGAGCAGGGTGCCGTACCCCGTCCCCGACTCCTCGTCGGGCGCGTCACCGAAGTCGACCTCGACAGGCGTCGCGCAGCTGGCCCCGTCGTTGCCGTAGTCGTTGCCCATCGAGGCGCCGTAGGAGAAGAAGGCCAGCGTGCTGGGGTCGTCCATCTCCAGGCGCCAGATGTCTCCGGAGAGCGCCGCCTTGGCGTACAGGTACCCCTCGGCGTCGGTCCAGGTCGCCGAGAAGTAGCGACCGGGGCCGTTGCCCTGCTGGGCCGCAGAGCCGTCCGGCGACCGCAGGAAGCCGGGACTGTGCACCGGGGCGACCGCCCCGGTGGCGGGGTCGAACCGGAAGACCAGGGTGGCGTCGGCCGGGGTCGAGGCGCCGTTGGTGCCGATGCTCAGCAGCGTTCCGGACGAGGGGTCGTAGGACCAGTCCGGGCCGAGCGAGCGCTGCGCACCGCCGGTGCCGAAGGTCCCGCCGTCGACCACGTCCATGAAGCTGTCCCGGGTGGGGTTGACGTCGATCGCGAACCACGCGTTCTGGCCGGCGCCGCCGGTGGCCAGGTAGAGCACGCCGTCCGGGCTGACGTCGCCGGTGTTCATCATCCCCCAGTTGCCCATGTCGACGCCGGAGTCGGCAGCGTCGGGCACGCCGAGCGGCGTGATCGCCTGCGTCGCCGGATCGATCGCGACGACCTGGGGGCCCCGCTCGCGGGGACCTGGAGACCGTAGAAGTTGCCGTCGACCTCGTTGTAACCGACCGCGTCGATGCCCTGGGCGAGGTCGGCGATCGGGGTCAGGCCGCTGGTGGTCAGGTCGATCTCGGAGAGCTGGGTCGACCCGGCGGTGTTGCCGGGGCGGTCCCACAGCGTGTGCGGCGTCGGGCACTCCGGCGGCTCCGGAGCGCCGACGAAGGTGATCGCGGTCTCCCCCGCCGGGTCGAGCCCGGAGACGGTCATGTCACCGGGGCCGTTGGTGTAGGTGCCCGGGGTGTCCGCGGTGACGTCCACGGTGAACGTGCACGACTCGACCGTGGCGCCGGCGAGGTCGCCGGAGGCCGACAGCGACCCGTCGGCCTCCAGGCTCATCTCGCCGTCGGCGCAGGTGGTGGTGTAGTCCAGCGGCGTGGCCACCTCGAGCGCGGGGTCGTTGAGGGTGTCGGTGAACGACCAGTCCTGCTTGGGACCCGAGGGGGTGTCCGGATCGCCCGGCACGTGGGTGTTGGTGACGGTGAAGGTGAGCTGGCCCGTGCCGCCGACCGGGTAGTCGCCGCCCGGCAACGGCCCGGGCTGGAACTCCTTGTCGATCTTCGGGGTGGTGTCCAGCACCACGATGTTGTCGAAGGCGGTGTCGTTGCCGGTGCCGGAGCCGCGCAGGTTGTCCACCCGCACCCCGAGGGAGTCGCTCGTCGAGCGGATCGCCGTGGTGCCGACCCAGGTCCCGACCCGCGTCGTGCGCTGCCGCCCGAGGTTGGTCGAGTTGCTGCCGGGGCCGTACTGCTGGAACGCCGCCGCATCGGTGTCCGAGCAGGTGTTGAACGTCCCCCGAAGGTCGGGATCGGAGGGTCTTGCCCCTGGGTGATGTAGATCTCCGGGATCGCGCCGACGTTGTTGGTGACGATGCAGCTCTGCGAGGCGATGTCGATGGAGAACTGGTAGTAGCGGCCCGGGTCGACGGCGATCTCGTCGTCGAACTCCAGCATCGTGCCCGGGCCGGGATTGCCCAGGGTGAGGGAGGAGACCGTGTGGTTCTGCGTGCTGTTGGCGGGCACGCCGAGGTCGAGGCCGGCGTACGGGTAGCCGCCGGTGTTCTGGTAGGCCCCCATCGCGTTGGAGAGGACCCGCAGGGCGTTGAACCAGTTCGACTCCGCGCACCCCTGGGCTGGACCGGCGGTGGGCAGCGGGACGTCGTTGCTGGTGTTCGCGAACGCGACCGGCCCGTGCGCGGCCGAGACGATGCCGTTGCAGAGGGTGCCCGCCGCCCACTGCGACCCCGCCGAGTACGTCGTCACCCCGTTCTCGTTGAGATACCCGGGCTGGCCGGGCGGGTCGGACCCGAACGGATACTCGGTCAGCGTCTGGACGTGGTCGCCCGCGTCCCAGCCGGGCGCACCGGCGGCGCTGGGCTCGGGCCAGGTGACGTTCTCGAAGTTCTCCACGAAGAAGAACTCCGCCGGCTCCATGACGCCGGGGTTGCCCGGTTCGGCGGCTGCCGGGGGCGGGCTGGCGACGTCGAGGGCCACCGGCACCGTGCTCAGCGTGGTGCCCAGCAGGCCGGCAGCGAGCAGCGCGCGCACGCCGCGCCGTGGCGGTACCCGTTCACCCATCCGGCCGCCCCCGAGGTCAGGACCACGTGCCCCGACGACACGCCCTAGGAAAGTACCGAAACCTCGGCGATCCGGCCAGGGATTCCGCCGCGGCGGCGCGCCGGTCCGCGACCTTCACCCGGACGGGCGAGGACCGGACGACGCACGAGGGCCCGGGGAGCGACTGCTCCCCGGGCCCTCACGTCGCGCCTGCGCCGCTGGTCGCTCAGAACGTGTCGAGCGCCTCGTTCAGGGTGGCGCTGGGACGCATCACCGCGGAGGCCAACTCGCCGTCCGGGTAGTAGTACCCACCGATGTCGGCGGGCGAGCCCTGGACCGCCTTCAGCTCCTCGACGATCGTCGACTCGGCGGCCGACAGCTTCTCGGCGAGCGGCGCGAAGACCGCAGCCAGGTCGGCGTCCGCGGTCTGCTTCGCCAGTTCCTGGGCCCAGTAGAGGCCGAGGTAGAAGTGCGAGCCACGGTTGTCGATCGTGCCGAGCTTGCGGCCCGGCGAGCGGTCCTCGTTGAGGAAGGTCTCGGTGGCGGCGTCGAGCGCGTCGGCCAAGACCTGCGCCGCGGGGGCGCCGGCCTGCTCGGCGTACTTCTCCAGCGAGGGGACCAGGGCGAAGAACTCGCCGAGGCTGTCCCAGCGCAGGTAGTTCTCCTCGACCAACTGCTGCACGTGCTTGGGCGCGGAGCCACCGGCACCGGTCTCGAAGAGACCGCCCCCGGCGATCAGCGGGACCACCGAGAGCATCTTGGCGGAGGTGCCGAGCTCCAGGATCGGGAACAGGTCGGTGTTGTAGTCGCGCAGCACGTTGCCGGTCACCGAGATGGTGTCCTCGCCCTTGCGCATCCGCTGCAGCGAGTAGGCCGCGGCCAGCGACGGCGCCAGGATCTGGATCTCCAGTCCCTCGGTGTCGTGCTCGGGCAGGTAGGCCTCGATCTTCTTGATCAGCTCGGCGTCGTGGGCACGCGACTCGTTGAGCCAGAAGACCGCCGGCGAGCCGGTGGCACGGGCCCGGGAGACGGCCAGCTTGACCCAGTCCCGGATCGGGACGTCCTTGGTCTGGCAGGCGCGCCAGATGTCACCTGCCTCGACGTCGTGCTCGATCAGCACGTCACCGTTGGAGGCCAGCACCCGGACGGTGCCGGGCTCGGAGATCTCGAAGGTCTTGTCGTGCGAGCCGTACTCCTCGGCCGCCTTCGCCATCAGACCGACATTGGGCACGGTGCCGATGGTGGCCGGGTCGAGCGGGCCGTTGGCCTTGACGTCGTCGATGACGGCCTGGAAGACACCGGCGTAGGAGGAGTCCGGGATCACCGCGAGGGTGTCGTCCTCACCGCCGTCCACGCCCCACATCCGACCGCCGTTGCGGATCATCGCCGGCATCGAGGCATCGATGATCACGTCGCTGGGGACGTGCAGGTTGGTGATGCCCTTGTCGGAGTTGACGTAGGAGAGGCGCGGGCCGCCGGCCAGGGCGTCGTCGAAGGCCTTCTTGATCTGCTCGCCGCCCTCGATCTGGTCGAGACCGGCCAGGATCGCGCCGAGCCCGTCGTTGGCGGAGAGGCCGGCGCCGGCCAGCTGCTCGCCGTACTGGCCGAAGACCTCGGCGAAGAAGGCCTTCACGACGTGCCCGAAGATGATCGGGTCCGAGACCTTCATCATGGTCGCCTTGAGGTGCACCGAGAAGAGCACGTCGGCGTCCTTGGCGCGGGCGATCGCGTTCTTCAGGAACGCCTGCAGGTGGACGGCCTCCATCTTGGTGGCGTCCACGATCTCGCCGGCCAGCACGTTCAGGCCGTCCTTGAGGACCTTGGTCTCGCCGGCCGCGGTCTCCAGCACGATGGAGAGGGTGTCGTCGGCGGCCAGGGTCACCGACTTCTCGTTCGCCGCGAAGTCGTGCTCGCCCATGGTGGCGACCTCGGTCTTCGAGCCCTCGGTGAAGGGCTTGTTGGTGTGCGGGTGCGCCTTGGCGTAGTTCTTCACCGAGGCGGGGGCGCGGCGGTCGGAGTTGCCCTCGCGCAGCACCGGGTTGACGGCGGAGCCCTTGACCTTGTCGTACTTGGCGCGGATCTCCTCCTCCTCGGGCGTGGCCGGGGACTCCGGGTAGTCCGGGACGTCGAAGCCCTGCGCCTGCAGCTCCTTGACCGCGGCCTTGAGCTGCGGGATGGAGGCGGAGATGTTGGGCAGCTTGACGATGTTCGCGGCCGGGGTCTTGGCGAGCTCGCCGAGCTCGGTGAGCGCATCGTCGGCGAGGCCGAACTGCGCCAGGATGCGGGCGGCCACCGAGATGTCGCGGGTCTCGACGTTCACGCCGGCCTTGGCCGCGTAGGCCGAGATGATCGGCAGGAAGGAGTACGTCGCCAGCAGCGGCGCCTCGTCGGTGTAGGTGTAGATGATGCTGGGCGTTTCGTTGGCCATGTTGCGGCGTCGCTCCTGGATCTCACGAGATTGCTTGACATCAAGATATCTGATGGGGCCGAAGGCGTCCCATCGTCGCCCACCCTAGTAACGGGCGCGCCGAACGGCGATGTGGTGCGTGACCAGGGGACATCGGAGGTTCTAGAGTGACGGATGAGTGCGGCCGCTCCGGGAGCCGCTGGAGAGCGAGAGGGACATGACCGAGGAAGTTACAGAAGAGACTGCCCCGCCCACGATGGCCCAGAAGATCGCCGCCGAGGCGGTCGGCACCTTCGTCCTGGTGTTCTTCGGCTGCGGCTCCGTCGCCGCCTGGAACGCCGCTGCCGGCGGGTTCGACCCGCTGGCCACCGCCTTCGCCTTCGGCCTCACCGTGTTGGTCTCGGCCTACGCGTTCGGCCGGATCTCGGGTGGCCACTTCAACCCCGCCGTCTCCCTGGGCGCCGCCCTCGGCGGCCGCCTGTCGTGGAAGGACTTCGGCATCTACGCCGCGGTCCAGATCGTCGCCGCGCTGGTCGCGGCCGGCGTGCTCCGTGTGCTGCTGATGGGCTTCGACGGCTACGACGTCGACAGCGCCGGCCTCGGCGCCAACGGCTTCGGCGAGCAGTCCGGCTTCACCGAGTACGCGTGGTGGGCCGCCTTCCTGCTCGAGCTCGTGATGACCTTCGTCTTCGTGATGGTGATCCTGGCCGTCACCGACGAGCGCAACCGTGCGGTCGCCGCGCTGGCACCGCTGGCCATCGGCCTCACCCTGACCCTGGTGCACCTCGTCGGAATCTCCGCGACGGGCACCTCGGTGAACCCGGCCCGGTCGATCGGCCCGGCGATCATGAGCTTCAACGGCGACGCGATCCTGCAGCTGTGGTTGTTCATCCTGGCTCCCGCGCTCGGTGGCGCGCTCGCCGGCCTGCTGGCGCCGGTGCTCTTCGGCCGGGACAAGGACCCGATCCCCGGCTCCGGACTCAGCGCCGGCAGCGGCGGCTCCTCCAACCCCGGCTTCACCCAGCAGTGGGCGCAGACCGGCCAGCCCGGCCAGGCCGGTCAGCCTGGCCAGCACGCGCAGCACGCGCAGCACGGGCAGGTGGGCCAGCAGCCGGACCAGCCGATCATCCAGGACGGATGGCAGTGGGACCCGGTCGCCCAGCAGTGGATCCCGGCCCAGCAGCAGGCTCCCCAGGCGCCGCAGCAGGGTGGCTGGGCGCCGCCCGGCGGCGACGACGGGCACACCCAGGTGCGCCCTCCGCAGTGACGCCGGGGCGGACGCCGGCCTGAGCCGGTCCGACCCGAATCAGCGGGGCTCGTCGAACGCGACGAGCCCCGCTGTCGCGTTCCGGACCAGTCCGATGCCGGGCGCGTAGAGCCGGGTCGCCGAGCCCTCCGCCTCGGTCACCGCGAGCACCACCACGTCATCGAGCTCACCGAGCGGCGTCTCCAGCTCCGCATCGGTCTGCTCCACCTCGGCCCGCACGTCGAGCCCGTCGGCCAGCGCCATCCGGAAGCCGTCCCCCCGGCGCGGCGCGGCCGGCATCGCCAGACCGGGCTCCTCGAACCAGGTCTCGTCGCGGCCGAACCACCACACGTTGCCGGCCGTGTCCTGGGCGTAGCGGTCGGTGACGCTGCCGCGCTCGCGTCCCCGGCGGTCCAGCACGGTGCGGACCAGCGCCGTGGTGGTGACGCCGGCGTGGACGCCTCCCGCCTCGGCGGCCACCCGGACCTCTCCCCCTCGGGCTCGCCCGGCGCGGGCTGGTAGGTCCAGGTCGCACCGACCGGCATCGGCAGCCAGCGGTTGTCGACCTCGGCGACGAAGTCGTCGGGGTCGGGCTCCGGGGTCGGGATGGTCAATCCGTCCACGCCCGTGGGCGGGCTGGGCTCCGCCGCGGAGCCGCACCCGGTGAGCACCGTGGCCACGGTCAGCAGTCCGGCGGCGACGACGCCGCGGGGCGTCGTACGGCGTGGTGGGGTCACCGGGCCATCGTCTCGCAGCCGCCGCCCGGCTCCCGCCCGGGGCCCGGGCGCTGCTAGCGTCGCGGGAGGTCGAACCCGCCTTTCTCCTGAGGAGTGTCCACGTGAGCACCACCCCGCTCAAGGTCGCCGTCACCGGCGCCGCCGGCCAGATCGGCTACAGCCTGCTCTTCCGCATCGCCAGCGGCGCGATCGCCGGAGACCGCCCCGTCGAGCTGCGGCTGCTCGAGATCGAGCCCGCCCTGAAGGCGCTCGAAGGCGTCGTCATGGAGCTCGACGACTGCGCCTTCCCCAACCTCGCCGGTGTCCAGATCGGCTCCGACCCGGAGAAGATCTTCGACGGGGTGAACCTCGCGCTGCTGGTCGGTGCCCGCCCCCGAGGCCCCGGCATGGAGCGCGGCGACCTCCTCGAGGCCAACGGCGCGATCTTCACCGCGCAGGGCAAGGCGCTGAACAAGGTGGCCGCCTCCGACGTCCGCGTCGGCGTCACCGGCAACCCGGCCAACACCAACGCGCTGATCGCGATGACCAACGCCCCCGACATCCCGGACGAGCGCTTCTCGGCGCTGACCCGCCTCGACCACAACCGGGCGATCTCCCAGCTGGCCGCGAAGACCGGCGCCGAGGTCACCGACATCACCAAGATGACCATCTGGGGCAACCACTCCGCCACCCAGTACCCCGACCTCTTCCACGCCGAGGTCGCCGGCCGGAACGCCGCCGAGACCGTGGGCGACCAGGACTGGCTGGAGAACACCTTCATCCCGACCGTCGCCAAGCGCGGCGCCGCCATCATCGACGCCCGCGGCGCCTCCTCGGCCGCCTCGGCCGCCTCGGCGACCTGCGACGCGGCCCGCGACTGGCTCAACGGCACCCCCGAGGGCGACTGGGTCTCCATGGCGGTGCGCTCCGACGGCTCCTACGGCGTGCCGGAGGGTCTGATCTCCTCGTTCCCGGTGACCACCGCCGGCGGCGACTGGAGCATCGTCCAGGGCCTGGAGATCGACGACTTCTCCCGCGGCAAGATCGACGCCACCGTCAACGAGCTGGCCGACGAGAAGGCCGCGGTCACCGAGCTCGGCCTGATCTGACCGTCGAGTTGGGGGTTCGGCCCCCTTGAGTCGGGGGTTCGGGCCCCTCGACCGAGGGGTTCGGGCCACCGGACACCGGTACGACGAGCGCGTGTCACCTCCGGGTGGCACGCGCTCGCCGTCGTTTTCCCGGCGATCACGCCGGTCCACGCACACCGGCGAGCGGGTCAGTCGCCGGGCTGGTCCGGGATCGTGACGGTGAGGAAGGCGATCGCGGCACCGACGACGAGCAGCAGCGAGGTGTCGAGGAAGCGGTTGCGCACCGCCAGCATCCCGGCGTCCTTCTCCGGGAAGGTCAGGCGCAGGACACCGGCGACACCCATCGCGCCGGCCAGGTAGCGCAGACCCACCCGCCAGTCCCCGGTGAGGGCGACGTACCCGATGGAGCCGATCGCGACCACCAGGATCACGATGTAGCAGGCTCCCCCGATCGTCGACGGATAACGGCGCGGCTCGGGCTTCTCGGCGGGCTCGGGCGGCTCGGGCGCGGCGTCGTTCAGCGTGGGGCTCCTCAGCGGGTGGTCGCGGCTGCCTGCTCAGCCATCGACACGACGTTGGCCAGCAGCATCGCACGTGTCATCGGACCGACCCCACCCGGATTGGGCGAGACCCATCCGGCGGTGTCCCAGACATCCGCGGCGACGTCGCCGGCGATCTTGCCGTCGACCCGCGAGACCCCCACGTCGAGCACGGCAGCGCCCGGCTTGACCATGTCGCCGGTGATGATGCCGGGCACCCCGGCCGCGGCCACCACGATGTCCGCGTTGCGCACGTGCGCGGCCAGGTCGACGGTCCCGGTGTGACACAGGGTCACGGTGGCGTTCTCGCTGCGCCGGGTCAGCAGCAGCCCCAGCGGCCGGCCGACGGTGACGCCGCGACCGACCACGACGACCTCGGCACCGGCGATCGCGACGTCGTGGCGCCGCAGCAGCTCCACGATCCCGTACGGCGTGCACGGCAGCGGCGCCGGATTGCCGAGCACCAGCCAGCCGAGGTTGGTCGGGTGCAGGCCGTCGGCGTCCTTGGCGGGGTCGATCAGACCGAGCACCCGGTTCTCGTCGCGGCCCCGCGGCAACGGCAGCTGCACGATGTAGCCGGTGCACGCCGGATCGGCGTTGAGGGTGGCGACGGCGTCCTCGATCTGCTGCTGGGTCGCCTCCTCGGGGAGGTCGACGCGGATCGAGGCGATGCCGACCTCGGCGCAGTCCTTGTGCTTGCCGTTGACGTACCAGCGGGAGCCGGGGTCGTCGCCGACCAGCACCGTGCCGAGGCCCGGCGTGATGCCCTTCTCGCGCAGTGCGGCGACCCGCACCCGCAGCTCGTCCTTGATCGCGGCGGCGGTGGCCGACCCGTCCAGCTTCTGTGCGCTCATCGTGGTGTCCTTCCGACTCAGTGCGCGAAGTGGCGGGTGCCGGTGAAGTACATGGTCACGCCGGCGGCCCGGCAGGCCTCGATCGTCTGCTCGTCGCGGACCGAGCCGCCCGGTTGCACGATGGCCCGCACGCCCGCGTCGATCAGGATCTGCGGGCCGTCGGCGAACGGGAAGAAGGCGTCGGAGGCGGCGACCGCACCCCGGGCCCGGCGCGTGCCCTCGACCAGGGTGTCGGCGCGCTCGACGGCGAGGCGGCAGGAGTCCACCCTGTTGACCTGGCCCATGCCGATGCCGACGGCGGCGCCGTCCGCGGCGAGCAGGATCGCGTTGGACTTGGCAGCCCGCACCGACCGCCAGGCGAACGCCAGGTCGGCCAGGGTCTGCTCGTCGGCGGCCTCTCCGGTGGCCAGCGTCCAGTGGGCCGGGTCGTCGCCCTCGGCCTGGAACCGGTCGGCGTGCTGCACCAGCAGGCCGCCGCTGATCGGACGGGTCTCGACGCCGCCCTGGGCCACCGGCTCGGCGACCAGGATCCGGATGTTCTTCTTGCCCTGCAGCACCTCGACCGCACCGTCCTCGTAGCCGGGCGCGACGATCACCTCGGTGAAGATCTCGGCGACCTGCTCGGCCATCGCCACGGAGACCGGGACGTTGGTGGCGATCACGCCCCCGAACGCGGAGACCGGGTCGCACTCGTGTGCCCGGCGGTGCGCCTCGGCGACGTCGGCCCCGACCGCGATGCCGCACGGGTTGGCGTGCTTGATGATCGCGACCGTCGGCTGGTCGCCGTGGTCGTGTGCGGCCCGCCGGGCGGCGTCGGTGTCGACGTAGTTGTTGTAGGACATCTCCTTGCCGTGCAGCTGCTCGGCGGCGGCCAGCCCGCCGGGGCCGTGTCCGGCGCGGTAGAGGGCGGCCGGCTGGTGCGGGTTCTCCCCGTACCGCAGCGAGGCGGCCTTGTCCCAGGTGGCGCCGATCCAGGCCGGGAAGCCGGTCGGCTCGCCGTCGACCACCGAGGTGTCGGTGAGCACGCTGCCCATCCACGAGGCGACCTGGACGTCGTACGTCGCGGTGTGGACGAACGCCTTGGCGGCGAGCTGCTGGCGCTCGGCGAGCGTGAACCCCTCGCCCTGCGCGGCCTGCAGGGCCGCGGTGTAGTCGGCACCGTCGGTGACGATCGCGACCGAGGCGTGGTTCTTCGCCGCGGCCCGCACCATGGACGGGCCGCCGATGTCGATCTTCTCGATGCAGTCCTGCACGCCGGCGCCGGAGGCGACGGTGGCGGCGAACGGGTAGAGGTTGACCACGACCAGGTCGAACGGCGCCACCTCGAGCTCCTCGAGCTGGGCGACGTGCTCGGGCAGCCGGCGGTCGGCGAGGATCCCCGCGTGGACCCGGGGGTGCAGCGTCTTCACCCGACCGTCGAGGCACTCGGGGAAGCCGGTCAGCTCCTCGACCCTGGTGACCGGGAGGCCCAGGCCGTCGATCAGTGCGGCGGACCCGCCGGTGGAGACGAGCTCGACGCCCGCCTCGTGCAGGCCGCGGACGAGGTCGTCGAGGCCGGTCTTGTCGAAGACGGAGATCAGTGCTCGCTTGATCTGGATCCGGTCAGTCACAGGGGTAGATCTCCCTCATCGGTGGAAACGGTTCTCACGGTTCTCGATGAGGGCACCCAGGCGGTCGATGCCGACTCGTCACTCCCCGGTGGTCCCCCACCCGCGCCAGTCGTGTGCCCCGAAGTCTAGTGAGACTCGTCCGCGCTGGCGAACCGGCCGAACCGGACCCGGCGGCCCTCCACCCGGAAACCCTCGCGCGCCATCCGCCCGACCGTGTCGACCAGCATCGCGCGCTCGGCGACCTTGATCCGCTCGTGCAGGGTCTCGGTCGTGTCGTCGTCGGCGACCGGCACCACGGTCTGCGCGACGATCGCGCCGGTGTCCACCCCAGCGTCGACCACGAAGAGCGTCGCGCCGGTGACCTTCACGCCGTACTCGAGGGCGTCGCGGGGCCCGTGCATCCCGGGGAACGCGGGCGAGAGCGCCGGATGAGTGTTGACCGTGCGTCCGCCGAAGGCGGCGAGGAAGTCGTCGCCGACGAGCTTCATGAAACCGGCCAGCACCACCAGGTCGGGCCGGTACGACGCCACCCGCTCGGCGAGCGCGGCGTCCCACTCCGCGCGGGAGCCGTGGTCACCGACGCGCTGCGCGAAGGTCGCGATCCCGGACCGCTCGGCCCGCGCCAGTCCCTCGATGCCGTCGCGGTCGGCACCGACCGCCACGACCTCGGCGCCGTAGGCGGGATCGGCGGTGGCGTCGATCAGTGCCTGCAGGTTGCTGCCGGCACCGGAGACGAGGACGACCAGTCGGGCGCGAGTCACGCCGCGGAGTCTAGGGGCGGCGGGTCGCGGAGGCGTCAGCCGCGTCGCGGCAGTCGGGCGCGCAGGCCGCTCAGGCGGTCCCGGAGTCGTCCGCCGCGGGACTGCCAGCCGGTCACCGCCAACGCGCCGAGCAGGCCGCCGATGCCGAGAGCGGTGGTCGCGTGCAGCAGCACGTCGGTGGCGACGGGGCCCACGTCCTGCATCCGGCCCGGTCCGACCGCACCGCCGGCGAACGCGGTGAGCGCGCCGAGCAGCACGCCGGCGACGATCCCGCCGCCGCAGCCGCGCACGGCCGCCCGGTCCCAGGAGCCGGCCGGGTGACGGTGCACCGCGCGCCCGGCGACGACGGCGGCGAGCAGCACCGGAGTGACCATCAGCCACGGCGTCCAGGACGGCGTGGGCGAGCTGTCCGGCAGCGCCGCGAGCATCGGCACCATCGGCAGCGGGCCGAGCACGACGAGGGTGGGTGAGACCAGGGTGCCGGTGCCGATCACGAAGCCCGGCCCCATCAGATAGCTGCTGGTGAACAGCGCCGCGTTGGGCAGCAGGGCCAGCGACAGTGCCAGCAGCGCCACGGTGTCCGCGGTGCCGCCGTCGAGCTGGGAGGTGATGTTGGCCGCGGTGGAGAAGTCGAGGACCAGGGCGACGAGGAAGGCGAGGGTGGACAGGCCCAGCCACCACACCAGGATGCCGCGGGCGACGCCGTAGGCCGCACGCAGCGAGGACGGCAGGTGCTGGGTCCAGATCGCCGCGCGTCCGGCCCCGCGGGCGATCGCCGGGCCGCCGACGATCGCGGCGATCCCGATCGACGAGCCGACCACCCGGGTCAGGCTGGGCGCGGTGCTCATCGTCGAGGCCAGGACCGCCGTGCCCACCCCGACCACGACGTAGCCGGCGGCGAAGAGGGCCACCGCGACCGGGACGGTCCAGTCCCGCTCGCCGTCGGCGATCCGGTCGTTGTCGGGACCGTGCCCGGAGACCGCCTCACCGACCCGGTGCCCGAGCCGCCAGGTGGCCCAGGCGCAGCCGAGGGTGATGCCGAGGGGGATCGCGGTGATCCGGACCCCGTCGACCACCACGCCGGAGCCGTGGGCGAGTAGCCAACCGAAGGCACCGACCCGCAGCGCGTCGGAGGGTTGGCCGTGACCGCCGGCATCGGTGAGGAACCAGCCCACGACGCCCAGCGCGAGACAGACCATCAGCGGCCCGAGCGCGGCCAGCGCTCCCCCGACGGTCGCGGTGAGGACCAGCGGGCGGCGCGTCGCGAGGTCCCGCCGGACCTCGGCGGCGCTGCGCGAGCGACCCTCCGCGGACCCGCGGGTGAGGGACGAGGGAAGCGACGTCATGGTGCCTCCATGATGAGCCGGGAGCCCGGCCCGGTGGCGCTGCCACGCCGCAACCACGATGGCGTAGGTTGGAGCGGCCATGAACGACCTCGACCCGCGCACCGATCCCCCGACGCGTGAGGCCCTCGCCGACGGTTTCGATGCGTTCTACAAGCAGACCCGGGACCGACTGCTGCTGCAGACCTTCGCCCTCACCGGCGACCTGAACGCCTCGCGCAGCGCGGTGCGCGACGCCTTCGTCGTCGCCTGGCACCACTGGCGCAAGCTGTCCCGCAACGAACTCGCCGAGGCCGAGGTGCGGCCGCGGGCGTGGCGCAACGCCACCCGCCGTACCACTGCCAAGCCGTGGGGGAGGACCAAGGACCTCGACCCCACCACGAAGGCCACGCTGTCCGCGCTCTCGGCGCTGACCCACCGCCAGCGTTCGGCACTGATCCTCACCCAGCTGGCCGCGGTGAGCCTGCAGGACATGGCGCGCGAGATCGGGCTGCCGGTCGAGGAGGCCGAGCGCGAGCTCCAGGCCGGCGCGGCCCGCTTCGTCACCCAGCCCGACGTGCCCGACGACGTCCCGATCCACACCGCGCTGGCAGGTCTGGCCCGGGTCACCGAGTCGGCGACCTGGCCTCGGCCCACCATCATCCGCCGGGCCGGGGCCGCCCGGCGCCGCGCCCACACCGTGGTCGGCGTGACCGCCGCGGTGGCCGTCTTCCTCGGCGCCGGCATCGCGGTCGGCGACGCCGCCGGGGTCCGGCCGACCCTGGACCGCGAGCCGCTCCCGGAGGCGGCGAGCTCGCAGGCACCGACGGCCCAGGTCCGGCTGCCCGACACCGCGCTGCTCACCCAGGAGGACGTGCAGGGCACCCTGGCCGGCCGTCCGTGGGTCCAGGGCCGCACCACCGACAACTCGACCGGGAACGGCCTGGTCCACCACTGCCAGAGCAGCCGGTACGCCGACCCGCGCGGTGTCGCCGCCTGGGCCAGGATCTTCCGGCTGAGCGATACGGAGCGACGCTTCGCCCAGACCGCCGAGGCCTCCACGAACCGCCGGGCCGCCCACCGGGCCTACGAACGGGCCCTGGGCTGGTTCAGCGCCTGCCTCCCCCGGACGGGGCCGACGTCACCGAGCTCGCGCACACCCAGCTGATCAGCACCGCCGAGGCGCCCCAGGTGGGCGACGAGGCGGCGGTCTTCCTGCTCCAGGCCACCGAGCCCACCGCCGCGCACGTGGTCGGCGTCGCCCGGACCGGCCGTTTCGTCACGGTCACCTCGATGGACACCGACGTGCCCGCGGGCCGGGCCGACCGGCAGGGCGTCGCGAACCTGCTCGGCGCCGCGGTGAACCGCCTCTGCGACCTCGCCGACGGCGGCGACTGCGCGCCGTCGCAGCCGCAGCTCGAGGACGTCCCGCCGTACTCGGTGCCCCGGTCCTCGGCCCTCCTCTCCACGATCGACATGCCGCCGGTCGGCGCCGAGTACGGCTTCCTGGTCGGCACCGCGGCGCGGCAGGTGACCACCACGCGCGGCCAGGCCCGGGTGCTGGGCTGCGACACGGTGACGCTGCAGCGCAGCTATGACGGCGCGCGGGTGAAGCACAACGTGTTCCGCAACTTCGTCTTCGTCGAGGGCGACCTGCCGACCACCGTCGGGCTTACCCAGGTGGCGGGCTCCCTGCCCACCCCGCGGGCGCAGGGCTTCGTGGCGCAGCTGCGCCGGCAGGTCGCCGCCTGCCCCGACTCCGACTCCTCGGCCGGCACCGAGGTGACCGAGCTGGTCCGTGAGGACGACGAGCGGACCAGCATCACCGCGTGGCGGATGGAGACCGCGCTGCCCGACGACGCGTCGGTCGACTACGACGTCGCCGTGGTCCGGGTCGGCACCGCCGTCAGTGAGCTGATCTACATCGGCGCGGACGACGCGCAGATCACCGACGACGACTTCGTCGCGCTGGCCCGCCGAGCAGCCGAGCGGCTCGGCGACATGCCACGCTACCGCTGAGCCTCGGGTCCGCACCGCGGCTCGGCGCCTCGGTCGAGAAATTCCTCTCGGCGACGCAACCCGTCGCCGGCCCGGCACGTATCTCCCACGACAACCGGCACAGAGGCGGAGAGGGGGACGGCATGGAAGCGGACGAGTTCGACGACTTCTACACCACGTCGTTCCGCCGGGTGACCAGTCAGGTCTACGCGATGATCGGCGACCTGGACGAAGCGACCGAGTGCGTCCAGGAGGCGTTCGCCAGGGCCTGGGCCCACCGCCGCAAGCTGGATCGCTCAGGGCACCCCGAGGCGTGGGTCCGCACCACCGCCTACCGCCTGGCCGTGAGCCGCTGGCGCCGCAAGAAGGTCGCCGCACGACCGGCGGACCGGGCGGTCGGGGCGCCGGTCCAGGTCCCGGCCCTCGACGAGTCCCACGTCGCACTCGTCGCCGCCCTCCGACAGCTCCCCGAAGCCCAACGGCAGGCGCTCGTGCTCCACCACATCGCCGACCTGCCCGTGCACCAGGTCGCGGCCGAGGTGGGCGTGCCCGAAGGAACCATCAAAGCCCGGCTGAGCCGTGGCCGCACCGCCCTCGCCTCCCTGCTCAGTGACGAGCCCGGCGGCCTCGCGGGAGGAGGTACCAGCCATGTCTGACCACGACCCGCTCCAGGAGCTGAGCCGGTTCGGCACCGAGTTCGAGGGAGGCGCCATGCCTGTCCCCGCTGCCGAGATCCGCCGTCGCGGTGATCGGATCCGCCGTCGCCGCCGCGCCCTCGCCGCCGGCGGTGCCGCGCTCGCCGTGGCGGTCGTCGCCGTCCCGGTGCTCGCCCTCACCGGCGACAGCGACAAGAAGGTGGCGCCGGCCGACCCCACCGACCCCACGCCGGTGACGCCCGCCGACCTGCTCAGCGACGCCGAGACCGTCTACTCCGACGGCGCCGACTGGTTCACCACCGGCACCTACCCCGGCGACGGCCAGTCCGCCTTCATCCCCTGCGCTCAGGAGTCGATGGGTGCACTGGGCGCCACCTCGATCCAGCAGCGCGACTTCGAGCTGCGACCGACCGACATCCGGCCCGGCGACGTGAACACCGATCCGGAGCCCACCAACCAGCTGCACCAGGCGGTCGCCGAGTTCGAGAGCCCGCAGCAGGCAGCGGCCGCCTACACCACCATCGCGTCCTGGGTCTCCGAGTGCCGGGGACAGGCCCCCGACACCGAGGACTACCGGATCTTCGACCCGTTGGAGGTGGACCAGCCCGCCGAGGGTGAGGCGACGATCCTGCAGGCGAACTACGGGCTGGGCGCGCTGCCCGAGCTCGACCCGTACGGCGACTCCGCCTACATCACCGAGACCGGCCTGGCCGTCAGCGGCACCCGGCTGACGGTGGCCCGGGTCCAGATCTACGGCCAGGACTACAACTTCCTCCCCGCTCAGGGCGGTACGCCGATGCAGCGGATGCTGCCGGTCGCCTCCGAGCTGATGCTGCCGGGCGGCGAGGAGCGGTCGACCGACACCACCACCAGCGCCACCGAGAGTGGCATCGGCGAGGCCGGCGACACCGCCCGACCGGACGCCGTGCCCGGCGACGCAGCGGCCGCCACGGTGACCTCCTTCCCTGAGGACTTCGCGCTCGACCAGGGCTGGGGCTCCTACGATGCCGCGTCCTACGACCTCACCGCCCCCGGCGACGACGGGCCCTCGCTCCTCGACGGCGCGTTCGACTCCGGCTGCGGTGGCGCGCCGGGCCCGGAGGCACCGACCGGCCGGCTCACCACCGAGCTCTCCGGGCCCACCCAGGGCTACGCACGCGAGGCGCAGCTCTTCCCCACCGACGAGGACGCCCAGGACGCGCTCGAGGACATCGTCGCCGGCTTCTCCGACTGTGTGCTCGACGCCACCGAGTCGATGACCCGCTACGACGTCGTCGGCGACGTGCTCGGCGACGACTCACGCCGCATCATCCGGTTGACCGAGACCGGCGACGGCGTGCCGGTGACCGAGTCCACCCAGGTGTGGTGGGTCGGCCGCACCGGCAACGCGCTCCTCCTGATGACCGGCACCGAGGAGGGTGGCGGCACGCTCGAGGCCGGCAACGCGCTCCTCGACGGCATGCTCGCCGACGCCGACCCCGCGTTCTCCGCACTGCAGGACCTCGTCGAGGGCAGCGGCTGACGCCGCCCCCGGTACGCCGACGGCCCCGCCCTCCGCAGTGGAGGACGGGGCCGTCGTACGTCATCGCGGCTCGGCCGCCGCGACGAAGAGCCGGATCAGAGGCTCTCCAGGATCTCCCGGGCCAGCGCGGCGGTGGCGGACGGCGTCTTGCCGACCTTCACGCCGACGGCCTCGAGGGCCTCCTGCTTGGCGGCCGCGGTGCCGGCGGAGCCGGACACGATCGCGCCCGCGTGGCCCATCGTCTTGCCCTCGGGGCGGTGAAGCCCGCGACGTAGCCGACGACCGGCTTGGTGATGTTCTCCTTGATGTACGCCGCGGCACGCTCCTCGGCGTCACCACCGATCTCGCCGATCATCACGATCACCTTGGTCTCCGGGTCCTCCTCGAAGGCCTGGAGGGCGTCGATGTGAGTGGTGCCCACGATCGGGTCGCCGCCGATGCCGATGGCGGTCGAGAAGCCGAAGTCCTTCAGCTCGAACATCATCTGGTAGGTCAGCGTGCCCGACTTGGAGACGAGACCGACCGGGCCGGAGCCGGTGATGGTGTGCGGGGTGATGCCGGCCAGCGACTCACCCGGGGTGATGATGCCCGGGCAGTTCGGACCGATCATCCGGGTGGACTTGCCCTGCAGGTAGGACCAGACCTCCGCGGTGTCCTGCACCGGAACGCCCTCGGTGATCACCACGATCAGCGGCATCTCGGCGTCGATGGCCTCGATGCAGGCGTCCTTGGTGAAGGCCGGCGGCACGAAGAGGACCGACACGTCGGCGCCGGTCTCCTTCATCGCCTCGGCGACGGTGCCGAAGACCGGCAGGTCGACGTCGTTGCCGTCAGCGTCCTTGTGCGACACCGTGGTGCCGGCCTTGCGGGCGTTCACGCCGCCCACGATGGTGGCACCGGAGTCGAGCATCAGGGCGGTGTGCTTGGCACCCATGCCGCCGGTGATGCCCTGGACGATGATCTTGCTGTCCTTGTTGAGGTAGATGCTCATGTTCTCTTCTCCCCGGCCTCAGGCGTTCGCCAGCTCGGCGGCCTTGTCGGCCGCACCGTCCATGGTGTCGACCTGGGTCACCAGCGGGTGGTCGAGGTCGTTGAGGATCGCGCGACCCTCGTCCACGTTGTTGCCGTCGAGACGGACGACGAGCGGCTTGGTCGCCTTGTCGCCGAGGAGCTCCAGGGCGCCCTTGATGCCGTTGGCGACCTCGTCGCAGGCGGTGATGCCGCCGAAGACGTTCACGAAGACGCTCTTGACCTGCGGGTCGTTGAGGATCACGTCGAGACCGTTGGCCATCACCTGGGCGTTCGCGCCGCCACCGATGTCGAGGAAGTTCGCCGGCTTCACGCCGCCGTGGTTCTCCCCGGCGTAGGCGACCACGTCGAGGGTGCTCATCACGAGACCCGCACCGTTGCCGATGATGCCGACCTGACCGTCGAGCTTGACGTAGTTGAGCCCGAGGTCCTTGGCCTTCGACTCCAGCGGGTCGGCCTCCTCGCGGATCTCGAACGCCGCGTGCTCGGGGTGCCGGAACTCCGAGGCGTTCTCGTCCAGCGAGACCTTGCCGTCCAGCGCCTCCAGCTTGTCACCGGCGAGCCGGGCCAGCGGGTTCACCTCGACGAGGGTCGCGTCCTCCTCGGTGAAGACCTTGTAGAGGTCCTGGATCATCGCCACGGCCTGCTCGAACACGGCCTCGGGGAACTTGGCCTCGGTCGCGATCGCACGGGCCTTCGCCTCGTCGACACCCGTGCCGGGGTCGATCGCGATCTGCTTCACGGCGTCGGGGTTGGTCTTGGCGACCTCCTCGATCTCCACACCACCCTCGACCGACGCGATGCACAGGTACTGGCGGTTCGAGCGGTCCAGCAGGAACGAGAAGTAGTACTCCTCCTCCGGCGGGGTCGCGGGGGTGACCAGCACCCGGTTGACCGGCAGGTCCTTGATGGTCAGGTTGAGGATGTTGGTCGCGTGCTCGAACGCCTCGTCCGGCGTCTTCGCGATCTTGACGCCGCCCGCCTTGCCGCGGCCACCCGCCTTGACCTGCGCCTTGATGACGGTCACGCCGCCCATCTCCTCGGCGGCGGCCTTGGCAGCCTCGGCCGTCTCGACGACCACGCCCTCGGTCACGGCGACGCCGTGCTTGGCGAAGAGGGTCTTCGCCTGGTACTCCATCAGATCCACAGATCAGTCCTCATCTTCGAGTGCGGGCGCACCGGCGAAGGGTGATCGCGGTGGGCTGCGCCCGTCCGGTTAGGAAGGTGCACCGCCGTGCGAGCGGAGGCACATCCTCGCCGCACCCTAGTCCCGACTCGCCAGTACGACGAGCCCGGGAGCGGCTCCGTGACCCACCTAACACCCAATTCGAGACGCCCCTGGAACTCCACAATGGCCAGCCCGTACGATTTCGGAGCAGTTGCAACCTCAGTTATGGTCGCAACTGGAAAATTCACCTGGCGGCCACCCGTTGGTCGTCAGGCACCCGGGCCCGAACTCGGCGGGATCGGGTAACGCGGTCGGTCCCCGATCGCACCGACGGGGACGACCAAGGGAGCAGTCAGGTAGATGGGTAGCCACCGAGGGCAGCGACGCGCTGCGCCGCGACGCTCCTTGCCTGTGGCTCGGACCGCCAAGCGTGAGAAGTACGTCGGTCGCCGCGTCGCCGGACGCATCGACGACACCACCGAGACCCTGCTCGCCGCCGACCTCGCCGCCGAGGAGGTCACCCCGGCACTGTCCGCGGAGATCGCGCCCGAGCTCGTCACCGAGCCCGCGATCGCCACCCTCGACGACGCCGCCCCCGCCGAGCCGACGCTGGCCCACCAGCCGCTCTTCGCCGCTCCCACCGTGGAGCTGCCCACCCTCGCCGAACTCGCCGGGCACCCCGCCCTGGTCGAGCAGCCCAAGCCCGAGGGCTCGGGGCGCCGTCGCGCCGCCAAGGCCGCCGGCTCCCGTGGCCGGGGCCTGCGCGGGCTCCCGAGCATCCCCGTCGCAGCCGGCCTGGCCACCCTCGCCGTCGCGGTCAGCGGTGCCGTCGTCTCCGCCGACCCGGTGCTCGTCAACGACACCACCCAGATCTCGGCCGCCAACGCCTCGAGCGGCTCCTTCGGCGTCGGCACCTACGACGCGCTGCGCGTCGGCAACGTCAGCCGCGACTCCGACCGCAGCACCCTGGGCCAGGCCACCGACGGCGAGCTCGTCGACGAGGCGGAGAAGATCGCCGTCAAGCGTGACGAGGCCCTCGGCGAGCTGGCCAAGGACGCCGAGAAGGAAGCGGCGGAGATCGCCCTCAACCGCTGGATCCTCCCGATGGACGCCGGCGTCTACCGGATCACCTCCACCTTCGGCGACTCGGGCGCCTACTGGTCCAGCGTGCACACCGGCCTCGACTTCGCCGCCCCCAGCGGCACCCAGCTCTACGCGATGGCCAACGGCACGATCACCTTCACCGGCGACGACGGCGCCTACGGCAACAAGACCGTGATCACGCTCGAGGACGGCACCGAGCTGTGGTACTGCCACCAGACCAGCATCAGCGTCTCGGTCGGCGACACCGTCAACGCCGGTGACGCGGTCGGCACCGTCGGCTCCACCGGCAACACCACCGGCCCCCACCTCCACCTCGAGGTCCGCCCCGGTGGCGGTGACCCGGTCGACCCCTACGCAGCACTCGTGGCGCAGGGCATCACGCCCTGATCTGCGCGAGGTCGTCTCCGCTCCGCTCCGCCGCCCTGCCGCGCTCGCGGTCGAGGCCACCGTCGGTGACCGCCGCGAGGCGTCTCACCCGGGCGGCACGCGCGGAAGCTCCCGACCTCGCTCCGATCGCTCGTCCCTCGCTCACTCCACTCACCCGCTCGCGTTCCCCGCGATAGCGCCGCCCCCATCACCGCACCGCTCCGCCGCCCTGCCGCGCTCGCGGTCGAGGCCACCGTCGGTGACCGCCGCCTGGCGTCTCACCCGGGCGGCACGCGCGGAAGCTCCCGACCTCGCTCCGATCGCTCGTCCCTCGCTCACTCCACTCACCCGCTCGCGTTCCCCGCGATAGCGCCGCCCCCGTCTCCGCTCCGCCGCCCTGCCGCGCTCGCGGTCGAGGCCACCGTCGGTGACCGCCGCCGGGCGTCTCACCCGGGCGGCACGCGCGACCGGCTAGAGCTTCTCGACCGGGGCGTAGCGGAGCAGCAGGCGCTTGACGCCCTCGGACCCGAAGTCGATCGAGGCGACCGACTTCTCGGCCAACCCCTCCACCGAGACCACGGTGCCGAGACCGAAGCTGTCGTGGGTCACCCGGTCACCGGGCTCCAGCGACGGGATCGGGCGGGAGGTCTTCGCCTTGGAGGCGGCGTCGGCCCGCGCGGCGGCGGAGGAGAAGTTGCGCCGCCCCGCGGCCGTGGGCGCACCCAGCCGCCCGGTGGAGCCGCCGGGATCCTGGTTGTCGTAGCCGCGCGAGGCGAACGTCGGGCGTGCCCAGTGGGCCTGGTCGGCCTCGGTGCGGCGCCAGTCGACCAGGTCGACCGGCAGCTCGGCGAGGAACCGCGACGCGGGGTTGTGCGCGGGGGCGCCCCAGGCCGAGCGGACCACGGCACGGGAGACGTAGAGCCGCTCGCGGGCGCGGGTGATGCCCACGTAGGCCAGCCGCCGCTCCTCCTCCAGCTCGGGCCGGTCCCCCAGCGCGCGTGAGTGCGGGAAGACGCCGTCCTCCATGCCGGTGAGGAAGACCACCGGGAACTCCAGGCCCTTGGCGGTGTGCAGGGTCATCAGGGTGACCACCCCGGTGTCCTCGGGCGCGTCCGGGTCGTCCTCGGGCGCATCCGGGATCTGGTCGGTGTCGGCCACCAGCGCGACCCGCTCCAGGAAGTCGGCCAGCCCGGGCTCGACGGTGCCGGCGTCCACGTCGGCCGGGTCCGCGGAGGGGCCGGCCACCGGGTCCTCGGCGAACTCACGTGCCACCGCGACCAGCTCCCCCAGGTTCTCCACCCGGGTCTCGTCCTGCGGGTCGTCGGACTCCTCCAGCGACACCAGGTAGCCGGAGCCGTCCAGCACGGTCTCCAGCACCACGTCGGGACGCTCCCCGGCAGCGACCATCGACTGCCACTCGGTCACCTTCGCCACGAACCCGGCGATGCTCCGCTGCGAGCGCGACGCCAGCCCGGGCGCCTCGTCGGCACGCTGCAACGCCTCCCAGAAGGTGATCCGCTCGCGGTCGGCGAGCTCGTTGACCGCCTCCACCGCGCGGTCCCCGATGCCGCGGCGTGGGGTGTTCAGGATCCGGCGCAGGCTGACCTGGTCGTCCGGGTTGACCAGGACCCGCAGGTACGCGAGCGCGTCACGCACCTCGCGCCGCTCGTAGAACCGGACCCCGCCGACCACCTTGTACGGCATCCCGGTGCGGATGAAGATCTCCTCGAACACCCGCGACTGCGCGTTGGTGCGGTAGAAGACCGCCACGTCCCCGGCGCGCACCAGGGCCTTCTGACCCTCCGCCTTGCCGTCCACCAGCTTGTCGATCTCGTCGGAGACGAACCGGGCCTCGTCGTGCTCGCTGTCGGCGACGTAGCCGACGATCGGCGCACCGTCGCCGGCGTCGGACCACAACCTCTTCGGCTTGCGTCCCTGGTTGCGCTCGATCACCGCGTTGGCGGCGGTCAGGATGGTCTGGGTGGACCGGTAGTTCTGCTCCAGCAGGATCGTCCGCGCGTCCGGGAAGTCCTTCTCGAAGTCCAGGATGTTGCGGATGTCCGCCCCGCGGAACGCGTAGATCGACTGGTCCGCGTCGCCGACCACCATCAGCTCGGCCGGCGCCACCCGGTCCTCCGGACGGACCTCGGACGGGTCGAGGGCCTCGTTCTCGTCGTAGGCCGCCTCCGACAGCGGGTCCTCGAAGTCCTGACCGCACAGCTGCTGGATCAGCGCGTACTGGGCGTGGTTGGTGTCCTGGTACTCGTCGACCAGCAGGTGCCGGAAACGGCGCCGGTAGGTCTCGCGGATCGCGGGCTTGGTCTGCAGGAGCCGGACCGTCTCCATGATCAGGTCGTCGAAGTCCAGGGCGTTCGCCTCGCGCAGACGTCGCTGGTACAGCCGGTACGCCGCGGCGTAGTCGCGGTCGATGCTGTTGCGGGCGTCCGCGGCGACCTCGTCCGGCTCGCGCAGCTCGTTCTTGTGGTTGCTGATCCACCCGAGCACCGGGCCCGGCTGGTAGCGGCGCGGGTCGAGGTCCAGGTCGGAGCAGACCAGGGAGATCAGCCGCTTCTGGTCCTGGGCGTCGTAGATCGAGAAGTTCGACTTCATCCCAATGTGCTCGGACTCCTTGCGCAGGATCCGGACGCAGGCGGAGTGGAAGGTGCTGACCCACATGATCCGGGCACGCCGGCCGACCAGCTCGGCGACGCGCTCCTTCATCTCGGCGGCCGCCTTGTTGGTGAAGGTGATCGCCAGGATGGAGCCCGGGTGGGCGCCCCGCTCGGAGATCAGCCAGGCGATCCGCCGGGTCAGCACCCGGGTCTTGCCCGAGCCGGCGCCGGCGACCACGAGCAGCGGCGGACCGGCGTGACGCACCGCCTCGGCCTGGGGCTCGTTGAGGCCCTCGAGCAGCTCCTCGCGGGTCGGTCCGCGTCGCGTCGTACGCGGCTCCGCAGCGCCCTCGCCCGGGCCGGTGAGGTGCTCGAATCCTGGCAGCTGGGGCGTCGTACTCATGTTGCCGACAGCCTACGGCGAAGCCCCGACGACTCCCCAGCGCCCGCCTCGGGCCTGGGGAGGGATCAGCCGAAGGTGTGCACCGGCGACCAGAGGACGGCCACCAGCACCTCGATCACGGAGAGCGCCAGCAGGCCGGCCCACAGGCCGTTGGGGATCCGCTCCTTGCGGGTGTTGGCCATCACCAGCACCAGCAGCACCAGGCCGATGGTGAACTTGACCGCGACCTTGGCGTGGTTGACGTCGCCGCCGTCGGCCTCGAGCACGCCGACCAGGGCGAGACCGGCGAGGAACGCGGTGCCGACGCCGTCGCGCATGGCGCTGTTGACCTTCTTCTCCGGCGTCCCTGCCTGGACCAGCAGGCCGCCGATCAGGGCGGCGTAGCCGAGGATGTGAACGACCAGCAGGATCAGGCGCAGAGTCTCCATGGCGGCATCCTAGGAGTACCGCCGGGCCGGTTCGCCACGACCGGCCGCCGCGCGGTCCTGGGCGTCGCCCAGGTCACCATCCCAGCCGGTCGACCACGTGCTCGGCGATGGCGAGGCTGGAGGTCGCGGCCGGCGACGGCGCGTTCCGTACGGCGGTCACCCGGTCGCCGTGGGAGATCCGGAAGTCGTCCACCAGCGAGCCGTCCCGGTCGACCGCCTGCGCCCGGACCCCGGCCCCGCCGCGGACCACGTCCGCAGCGCCGATCGAGGGGACGTACCGGGAGGCGCCGCGCATGTAGGTCGAGCTCGACAGGGAGCCGCGGATCTCGGTGACACCGGTGCGCCAGTGCCGCCGCGCCATCGACCAGAACCCCGGCCAGCCGGCGATGTCGCGCAGGTCCCGCCACGCGACGTCGCGGCGCCGGTAGCCCTCCCGGCGGGTGGCCAGGACCGCGTTCGGACCGACCTCCAGCGAGCCGTCGACGCGGCGGGTGAAGTGCACCCCGAGGAAGGGGTAGCGGGGGTCCGGCACCGGGTAGATCAGTCCACGGACCCGGTCCTCCTTCTCCGCCCGCACCAGCATGTACTCGCCCCGGAACGGGATGATCCGGGGCACCTCCTCGGCGCCGACGCCGGGCGCCAGCCGGTCGGCGTGCAGTCCGGCGCAGAGCACCGCGTGATCGGCGCCGAGCCGCTCGCCGCCGGCGAGGAGCAGCTCCACGGCGCCCGCCCGCTCCCGCACCTCGGTGACCTGCACGCCGGTGCGCACCTCTCCCCCGGCCGCCCTCACCTCGGCGGCGAAGGACCGGGCGACGGCGACATAGTCGGTGATCGCGGTCGCCGGAGAGTGCAGGGCGGCCAGGCCGACGCCGTACGGCTCGATCTCGGTGATCCCGGCCGAGTCCACGCGGCGCAGGCCGGGCACCCCGTTCTGACCCGCGGTGCGCTCCAGCGCGTCGAGCCGGGCGAGCTCGTCGCGCTCCACCGCGACCACCAGCTTGCCGCACTCCTCGTAGGCGAGGCCGTGCTCGGCGCAGTAGTCGCGCAGGAGGAGTCGGCCGCGGGTGCACAGCTCTGCCTTCAGGCTCCCGGGCCGGTAGTAGATGCCGGCATGCACGACGCCGGAGTTGTGGCCGGTC
The DNA here is from genome assembly GCF_006494815.1 of Nocardioides sambongensis. Classification (NCBI taxonomy): domain Bacteria; kingdom Bacillati; phylum Actinomycetota; class Actinomycetes; order Propionibacteriales; family Nocardioidaceae; genus Nocardioides; species Nocardioides sambongensis. Next base: position 197,771 of record NZ_CP041091.1, on the reverse strand, counting down.
TGGTGCCGGGCCAGTCCGTCCTCCTTCTCCACGACGGTGACCCGGGTGCCCGGGCGTCGCCGGACCACCTCGCGGGCGACGGCCAACCCGAGGATCCCGCCGCCGACCACGGCGACGGTCCGCGGCGCGCGACCCGGGGCGCTGCTCACAGCAGCTTCCGGTCCGAGGCCCAGCGGGCCAGCTCGTGACGCGAGGAGAGCTGGAGCTTGCGCAGCACCGAGGACATGTGGGTCTCCACGGTCTTGATCGAGATGAACAGCTCCTTGGCGACCTCCTTGTAGGAGTAGCCGCGCGCGATCAGGCGCATCACCTCCCGCTCCCGCTCGGTCAACCGGTCGAGGTCCTCGTCCACGCTGGCCAGGTCGGCGGAGATGCCGGCCGAGGCGAAGGCGTCGAGCACGAACCCGGCCAGCCGCGGCGAGAAGACCGCGTCGCCGTCGGCCACCCGGACGATCGCGTCGACCAGCTCCTCGCCGCTGATCGTCTTGGTGACGTAGCCGCGCGCGCCGCCGCGGATGGTGCCGATCACGTCCTCGGCGGCGTCGCTCACCGACAGGGCGAGGAATCGCGTGTCGTGCACCCCGTCGCGGCCGGCGCGGCGGATCACCTCGACCCCTCCGCCCCGGGCAGGTGCACGTCGAGCAGCACCACGTCGGGGCGTTCGGCGACCACCGCGGCCACCGCCTGGTCCACGTCGGCGGCCTCGGCGACGATCGTCACCCGGCCCGCACCGGTGGCGTCGAGCTCGGCACTGACCCCGCGGCGGAACATGGCGTGGTCGTCCACGACCACCACCCGCACCGCCCCCGACCGGGTCGTCTCATCCATCCGGGTTCTCCTCCTGGGACGGCCGCGCCGACGGCGCGGACTGCTGTGGGTGGTCGGCGGGCCGCGCGTCCACCGTGAGATGCAGTCGCACCTCGGTGCCCTCACCGGGCGCCGAGCGGATCTCCGCACGGCCGCCGTGACGCTCCATGCGGTCGATGATGCTGTGCCGCACGCCGTAGCGGTCCTCGGGGGTGACGTCGGGGTCGAAGCCCCGTCCCCGGTCGCGGACGAAGACGTCCGCACGGTCGGAGGCGATCTCGGCGTAGACGTCGATCTGCGGGGAGCCGGCGTGCTTGGCGGCGTTGGTCATCGCCTCACGGGCGGCCTGGACGATCGGCCGGACCTCCTCGCACAGCTCGGCGTCGCCCACGGCCACCACGTCCACGGTGACCCCGTAGGCGTCCTCGATCTCGGCGGCGGCCGCACGCAGCGCGCTGGCCACGGCGCTGTCGTCCATCGACTCCCCGGCGAACAGCCAGGCACGCAGGTCGCGCTCCTGCGCGCGGGCCAGCCGAGCGGCGTCGGCCGGGTGCTTCTGGATCAGCGCCAGCGTCTGCAGCACCGAGTCGTGCAGATGCGCCGCGACGTCCGCGCGCTCCTGGGTGCGCACGCGCTCGGCCCGTTCGTCGGAGAGCTCCCGGGTCAGCCGGTAGACCCACGGCCCGACCACGATGCCGAGCCCGATCGCGGCGAGCAGCACCGCGATCGTGACGTCGCGGGCCACCGAGAGCGACGTGGTCTGCACCGACACCAGCACCACGGCGCAGACGATCAGCCCCAGCCCCACCGCGATCCGCGCGTACGAAGCCCAGCCGCCGTCCCCGAGCACGATCCGCGTCGGGTCGATCCGCCCTCCGGTGTCCACCCAGCGCTCGCGCTGCGCCTCGTCCGCCTGGCGCCACAGCAGCGCGACGCCGACGATGCCGAGCAGCACCGGCCACAGCAGCGCGCCGGCGCCGAACAGCGCCTGCAGCACGAAGACCAGTCCCAGTCCGAACGCGGCGAGGGCCACCACGGGCCCCACGTCTCCGAGGCGGTGACGGGTCCGGGTGGGTCGGCGACCGCCCCGCGAGGCGCTCTCCAGGCCGGGCTGGGCGTGATCGAAGCCGGTGGTGCCGGCCGGCAGCAGCAGCCAGAGCGCGGCGTAGAGGGCGATCCCGGCACCGCCGAACGCCGCGGTCACCACGAAGCCGATCCGCAGCCACAGCGCCGGGACCCCGAGGTGCGCGGCGAGGCCGGAGGCGACGCCGCCGAGGACGTGGTCGTCGAGGTCGCGGTGCGCGCGCCGCACGGGCTCCACGGCCGTTGCCGCCGAGGCGGCCGCGGAGGCGGCCGAGGGGGCGGGCCGGGCGACGGCGCCGCGGGAGGCGGGGGCTTCTCCGCCGATCCCGGGGGGCCGGCGGCGGACGGGGCGGAGCTCATGATGTGTTCCATCGTCACACAGCGGGACCGCCCGGAGCAGGGGGTTCGACCCTGGCCCACCCCTGAGTCGACCACCCCCGGACCGGCCCAGGGATCAGGGTCGTCCCCGATGTTGCCGGGGCGCCCGGCACGGCAGGCTGGTGGCCATGAACGCAGCACCACCGCCCCCGGACGCCCCGGGCCGTCCCGACGACCCGGGCAGCGGACCCGCCGACGCCGGTCCCCGCGTCAGCCACGACGAGATGCGCGACCTCGGCCGGATGCGTCGCAGCACCCGGGAGAAGAAGATCGCCGGCATCGCGGCCGGCGTCGCCCGGCACTTCGACGTGGACCCGCTGGTGGTGCGCGTGGTGCTGGTCGTGCTGGCGTTCTTCGGGGCGGGGGCATCCTCCTCTACGCCGCCGGCTGGCTGCTGCTGCCCGGCGACGACGGCTCCGAGCCCACGATCCGGCTCGACGACCGCAGCCGCACGGTGGCGCTGGCCATCGCCGGCGGACTCGCCGCGCTGGCGATCGCCGGCGACGCCTTCGGCGGTTGGGACTTCCCGTGGCCGCTGGCCATCGTCGGCGTGATCGCCCTGGTGGTGTTGCGCAAGCGCCGGCAGCACCCCGGCATCCGGGACGGAGCGCCCCCGGGCGCCGGCGGCGGGCCCGGATCCGGGTTCGGGCAGGCGCCCGGTGCCGGAATCGGCCAGACGCCCGGTGCCGGATTCGGCCAGACGCCCGGTGCCGGCCCCCACGAGGCCCCCCGGTACGCCGCCTACCAGCCCGAGCCGCCGCCGGTCCGGGATCCGCGACGCCGCGGACCCGTCCTGTTCGGCTTCGCGTTCGGGCTGGCCGTCCTGGTGCTCGGCTCTCTGGGCACCGCCCAGCTCGCCGGTGCGGACATCCCCGTCTCGGCCTACCCGGCCTCGGTGGTCGCGGTGTGCGGCCTGATGCTCCTGGTCGGCGCCTTCTACGGCCGCGGCGGCGGACTGATCCCGGTCGGCCTGGTGGCCGCGGTGGCCGCGGTGGCGACGCTGATGACCGGGTCGCTCGACGCCGGCCAGGTGAAGGACACCCCGCTGACCGCCGCCGACGTGGAGGACCGCTACCACGTCTCGATGGGCGAGGTGCAGCTCGACCTCAGCCAGGTCGAGGACCTCGACGAGCTCGACGGACGCACGGTCGAGGTCGACGTCCGGATGGGGCACGTGCTGATCACCGTCCCCGAGGAGGGTCTGGACGTGACCGCGGTCGCCGAGATCGACGGCGGCGGCGAGTCCCGTCTCTTCGGCGACAGCCGCGACGAGTCGGACACCCGCACCCACGACGGCGGTGATGACGTACCGGAGCTGACCGTGGAGGTCGACATGCTGTTCGGCCAGATCGAGTTCGAGACGGCAGGAGCCGAGCGATGAGCCACCCGCACGAGCACCTCGGGCCGGAGACCGCGCGCGAGGACGAGGCGACCGCCCGGTCGGGATTCCACCCGGTGAACATCGGCCACCTGGTGATGGGCGTCGCCTTCCTCGGCCTGACCGTGGTCTGGGCGCTGCTCGTCTGCGACACGGTCGAGGCGGTCGACGCGCACTGGCTGCTCCCGATCCCGTGGCTGGCCGCCGGTGCCGTCGGCCTGGTCGCGACCGTGTTCCGCGGGGGACGACGGCGTCACCGACCCTGAGGCACGATCGGGACATGACTGCTCCCCTGCCGCGACTGCCCGGTCTGACCTCGCTGCCCGTGATCGAGCGTCCCGACCTGGTCGCGGAGCCGGTGGGTCACGCGCTGTCCGCGTGGCCGGACGCCCAGCGGGTCGCGGTGTTCGAGATCGACCCGGACCTGGCCGACACGGCGACGATGAGCGAGGCGTTCGGGATCCCGCTCGCCGCCGGCGCCAACTGCGTGGTGGTCGCCGGGAAGAGGGAGGGTGAGGAACGCATCGCGGCGTGCGTGGTCCGGGCCGACACCCGGGCGGATGTGAACCGGACCGTGAAGCGGCTGCTGGACGTGCGCAAGCCGTCGTTCCTGCCGCTGGACCGTGCGGTCGCCGAGTCCGGCATGGAGTACGGCGGGATCACCCCCGTCGGCCTGCCCAGCGGGTGGCGACTGCTGGTCGACGCCAGGGTGCCGTCGATGGAGGTCGCCGTCCTCGGCTCGGGTCTGCGCCGCTCGAAGCTGCTGGTGCCCGGCTCCGCGATCGCCTCGCTCCCCGGGGCCGAGATCGTCGACGACCTCGCCGACTGACCACGGCGGGCCACAGGCCGACCGCGGGCCGACCACCGGCCGCCCGCCGTCGCGGCGCGCCGGACGCCCCCGGCAGAAAGGGGCCACCCGCGCGGATGCGCCGGTGGCCCCTTCCGAGCGCTGGGTCAGTGGGCGTCGAGCCCGGTCACCCGGATGCCGGCGTGCACCTTGTACTTGCGGTTGATCGAGATGAGCACGGCGGTGAACGGCTCGAGCTGGCGCGCCAGGCGCAGCTTGCCGCCGTCGATGCCGACCCGGCCGGTGACCGAGGCGGCCAGGTCCATCGCCACCTGCTTGGCCTCGACCACGTCGCCGACCACGATCACGTCCTCGTCGAGGTACTCCTCGGCGCCCCACAGGCCGACCGCGGAGACGTTGTGGAAGGCGCCGACGACGGTCGCCTCGGGGGCGATCTCCTGCGCCGACTCGGCCGCGGAGCCCTCACCGGCGTTGATCACCCGGCCGTGCGCACCGCGCTTGTCGAAGGCCAACGGGTTGACGCAGCTGATCACGGTCTTGCCCGCCAGCGGCAGGGACGCGACCAGCTCGTCGTGACCGTCGTAGGGCACGGCGAGCAGCACCACGTCGCACGCGGCGACGGCGTCGGCATTCGCCGCACCGGTCACCGATCCCGCCGCCTCGCCCAGTCGCTCGCGGACCTCGGCGGCGACGGTCTCGGCCTTCTCCGCCGCCCGGGAGCCCAGTACGACGTCGTGGCCGCCGCGCGCGAAGCGGTAGCCCAGCCCCTTGCCCTGCGGTCCGGTGCCGCCGATCACGGCGATGCGGTAGTTCGTCATCTCGTCCTCACTCATCGGTTCGCGTTCACGGGGAGTCGCCACCGCAACGGCGTGGACGCTCCCCGGGCAAGGTAGCCGGACGGCCCGCGCGGCGCCGTACCGCCGTCCCGATCCTCGGGCACCACCGCGGTGCAACGACCCGCCGACCGCGATGGACCCGGCCCGCGGTGCGGGTGGACCTGCCAGCTACCGTTGCAATCGTGACAGTGATGCTGTCACAGTTGTGGCGCCGCCCCGTCCGAGCCCCGGGCGCGGGCACGAGACGAACCGAAGGGACCTCGATGAAGCTGTCCATGCCGCTGGTCTACGCCGGCAACCCCCGCGAATCTGCCGACCAGGTGGTCGCGTTGGAGAAGGCGGGCCTCGACATGATCTGGGTGGCCGAGCCGTACGGCTTCGACGCGCCGACCCTGATGGGCTACCTGGCCGCGAAGACCGAGACCCTCGAGATCGCCGCCGGCATCCTCAACATCTACTCGCGCACGCCCGGCGCCCTGCTGCAGACCGCCGCGGGCCTGGACAACGTCTCCGGGGCCGGGCCGTGCTCGGCCTCGGCGCCTCCGGCCCCAGGTGATCGAGGGCTTCCACGGACTCCCCTACGACCGGCCGCTGACCCGCACCCGGGAGCTGATCCAGGTGCTGCGGATGGGGCTGCGCCGCGAGCCGCTGGAGTTCTCCGGCAAGACCATCCAGGTGCCGCTGGCCGAAGGAGAGGGGCTCGGCCTCGGCAAGCCGCTGAAGCTGCTCAACAAGCCCGAGCGCGCCGACGTGCCGATCTGGGTCGCGGCACTGGGGGACAAGAACGTGGCGATGACCGCCGAGGTCGCCGACGGGTGGTTGCCGTTCCTCTTCTACCCGGAGAAGGCCGGCGAGGTGTGGGGCGACCCGCTCGCCCGCGGCGCGGCGAAGCGCTCCGCCGACCTGGCCCCGCTGGAGATCTGTGCCGGCGGGATGGTCGCCATCGGCGAGGGCCCCGAGACCAAGGCGCTGCTGGACTTCATGCGCCCGATGTACGCCCTCTACGTCGGCGGCATGGGTGCCCGGGACAAGAACTTCTACAACCAGCTCGCCTGCGAGTACGGGTTCGAGGCGGAGGCGAAGCAGATCCAGGACCTCTACCTCTCGGGCAAGAAGAAGGAGGCGGAGGCGCTCGTCCCGCTCGAGTGGCTCGAGGCCGGCAACCTGGTCGGCTCCGCCACCTACGTCCAGGAGCGGATCGCCGCCTTCCGCGAGGCCGGCGTCACCAACCTGTCCGTCACCCCCGTCGGCGACGATCCTGCCGGCACCGTCACCCAGATCAAGGAGTGGGTCTCCTGATGCTCTCCCCCGACAACTCGATCTACGAGACCGAGCACGAGGACTTCCGCCAGACTGTCCGCACCTTCCTCGAGCGCGAGGCCGTGCCGCACACCGAGCAGTGGGAGAAGGACGGTGTGGTCGACCGGGCCGTGTGGGCCAAGGCCGGCGAGGCCGGGCTGCTGGGGTTCGAGGTGCCCGAGGAGTACGACGGTCTCGGCGTCAAGGACTTCCGCTACAACCTGATCGTCACCGAGGAGTGCGCCCGCCTCGGCGTCACCGGCCCCGGCTTCGCCCTGCACAACGACGTGGTGGCGCCCTACCTGGTGAACCTGACCAACGACGAGCAGAAGCGTCGCTGGCTGCCCGGCATGGTCTCCGGCGAGATCATCACGGCGATCGCGATGACCGAGCCGGGCGCCGGCTCCGACCTCCAGGGCATCCGGACCACCGCGGTGGACAAGGGCGACCACTACGTCCTCAACGGGTCGAAGACCTTCATCACCAACGGCATCCTCTCCGACCTGGTGGTGGTGGTCGCCAAGACCGACCCCGACGCCGGCCACAAGGGGATCAGCCTGCTCGTCGTCGAGCGTGGCATGGAGGGCTTCAGCCGCGGTCGCAACCTCGACAAGCTCGGGCTGAAGGCGCAGGACACCGCCGAGCTCACCTTCGAGGACGTGATGGTCCCCAAGGAGAACCTGCTCGGCGAGGAGGGCGAGGGCTTCATCTACCTGATGCAGAACCTGCCCCAGGAGCGGATCAGCATCGCGGGCATGGCGGTGGCGGGCATCGAGGCGGTCCTCGACACCACGCTGGAGTACGTGAAGACCCGCGAGGCGTTCGGCAAGCCGATCGGCAAGTTCCAGAACACCCGGTTCGTGCTGGCGGAGATGGCGACCGAGGCCTACATCGCCCGCACCCTGGTCAACCACTGCGTCGAGCGACTCAACGACGGCACCGCCGACCCGGTGCTCGCCTCGATGGCGAAGTGGTGGACCACCGAGCTGCAGCAGAAGCTGACCAGCGCCGGCCTGCAGATGCACGGCGGCTACGGCTTCATGGCGGAGTACCCGATTTCCAAGGCGTACGCCGACGCGCGGATCCAGACGATCTACGGCGGGACCACCGAGATCATGAAGGAGATCATCGGCAGGTCGCTCGGCCTCTGACGCGCCGGGCCCCGGACGACAGCCGTCCGGGGCCCGTCCGCATCCCGGCCCGCTCGCGGAGGTTTGGGACGGTCCCGATTCGCCTACGATGCGGACATGTCCGGCCCGTACCCGCCACCGCCCGGTTCCCGGCCCTCCTGGCCCGACCCGGGTACGCCGGGCCCGTCGCCGGCGTCGGCTCCCACCGTGCGCCCGCCCTCCGACCAGCCCCCGGCGTGGTCGCCCGGCACCCCGTCCGGACCGCCGCAAGGTCCGCCGCAAGGCCCACCCCAAGGTCCACCTCAGGGCCCACCGCCCGGAGGCGGGTGGCCGCCGCAGGGCCCGCCGTACGGCCCCGGCGGCGGTGGTAGCCAGTGGGGGCCTCCACCGAAGCGACGCCGTACCGGTCTGCTGGTCACCCTCGGGGCGCTCGGACTCGCCCTGGTCCTGGTGCTCGGTGTCGGCGGGTGGGCGTTCGCCACCGGCAGGCTGGGGTTCGGCCCGCTCAGCGCGGCCGACCAGGAGGCGGCGGACGTGATCGCCGCGGAGGTGCCGGGGCCGGCGTGGGCCTCGGAGAGCCAGCTGCAGTGCGCCGCCGACGAGCTGATCGGCGAGCGCCGCTCGGGCGACTTGGCCGAGACCGGCCTGATCGAGGAGGACGGTGACAGCTGGACCTACACCGGCGAGTGGGAGGCCGCGGACGCCTCCGCCTTCACCGAGAGCATCCTGGACTGCTCCGAGGACTGGGAGGAGCAGCTCGGCGAGCAGTGGGCACTCTCCGACACCGAGTGCCTCGGTGAGGTCGGCGCCCCGACCGTCGCCGACTACCTGGCGGTGGACGCCCTCGAGGTGAGCGGTGACGCCGCCACCCAGGCCGCCGACGCGGCGGTCGCCGACCTCGACGAGTGCTACGTGACCGACCCGACCCTCGGCAAGGTCACCACGACGCCGGTCTACCGCGGCGTGAGGTTCACCTTCGCCGAGAGCACCGCCGACAACGCGCAGGCCAAGGTGACCATCGAGCAGGACGGCTCGGAGCGGACCCTGCGTGGAAGCACCTACCGCGCGGCCGCCGAGGAGGGCGGGGCCGAGGTCTGCGTCACCGCACGGGTGACCGCGAAGTACGCGTGGGGCACCACGGCGGAGGCCAGCGGTGAGGAGTGCGGCAAGGCCGAGCCGAAGCGGATCTACTGGCGCGAGCTGCCCCGGTGCGACGCCGACGGGATCGACGACTGCCGCTCGTGGGAGCTGCGTTACGAGGGCTTCGCCTCCTTCACCGACGTCTCCGCGACGCTGCGCCAGAACGGCGGCGACTGCGACTCGCAGAGCGGGCAGTGCACGTTCACCACCAGCAGCTCCCACACCGGTCGTGGCGGGATCGTCACCTGGTCGGCGCTCCCGGACTGGTCGGAGGAGTTCGTCGCCGTGGTCGACGGGATGACGGCCAAGCTGCCGAACTGACCCCGGCCCGGGCCCGGATACCCGGTGGTCGGTCCGCGGTCGCACGCACAGCGGACCGCCGCTCGGGGAGCGCGGGACGGGCGCTAGCCTGAGGAGGATGAACGACGCGCCCACGCCCCAGCAGATCCGGCGCGCGCTCGCGCGCGCCGAGCGCGGAGCGGCGCTCGACGTCGCCGAGGCCACCGTGCTGCTGGCCGCGACCGGCGAGGACCTGGACCGGCTCGCCGCCGCGGCCGGCAAGGTCCGCGACGCCGGACTGGCGGCTGCCGGGCGGCCCGCCACGGTGACGTACTCGCCGAAGGTCTTCATCCCGGTCACCAAGCTGTGCCGCGACCGCTGTCACTACTGCACGTTCGTGGAGACGCCCGGCCAGCTCGGCCGCAAGGGCGAGAGCCTGTTCCTCTCCCCCGACGAGATCGTCGAGATCGCCCGCCAGGGCGCCGAGCTCGGTTGCCTGGAGGCGCTGTTCACGCTCGGCGACCGGCCCGAGGACCGCTGGCCCGAGGCGAGTGCGTGGCTCGATGAGCGGGGCTACGACTCCACGCTCGCCTACATCCGGGCGATGGCGGTCCGGGTGCTGGAGGAGACCGGTCTGCTGCCGCACCTCAACCCCGGCGTGATGAGCTGGGAGGAGCTGAACCGGCTCAAGCCGGTCTCCCCCTCCATGGGGATGATGCTGGAGACCACCTCCCGCCGGCTCTACGAGACCAAGGGCGAGGCCCACTACGGCTCGCCGGACAAGGACCCTGCGGTCCGGCTCCGGGTGCTCGAGGACGCCGGACGCCACGGCATCCCCTTCACCACCGGCCTGCTGGTCGGGATCGGCGAGACGCTGGCCGAGCGGGCCGAGACCATCTTCGCGCTGCGTGCCACCTCCCGCGCCTACGGCGCGGTCCAGGAGGTGATCGTGCAGAACTTCCGCGCCAAGCCGGACACCGCGATGCGGCACACCGATGACCTGGGCCTGGAGGAGTACCGCGCGGCGATCGCCGTCACCCGCCTCGTGCTGGGGCCCAAGGCCCGGATCCAGGCACCGCCGAACCTGGTCGACTCCGACGAGGGATCGATCGAGTGCCGCCTGCTGCTCGAGGCCGGCGTCGACGACTGGGGCGGCGTCTCGCCGCTGACCCCGGACCACGTGAACCCCGAACGGCCGTGGCCCTCGCTGGACCGGCTCCGCGCGATCACCGCCGAGAGCGGCTTCGAACTGCGCGCCCGGCTCACCGTGCATCCCGAGTACGTCCGCGGCACGCTGGAGCGCGGCGAGGCCTGGATCGACCCCCGCGTGATCGGCCACGTCTCCGCGCTCGCCGGCCCTGACGGCCTCGCCCTCCCCGGTGTCCGCCCGGTCGGACTGCCCTGGCAGGAGCCCGACGGCGGTGTCGAGTCCGCCGGCCGCACCGACCTGCACGAGGCGGTCGACAGCGAGGGTCGCTCGGAGGACCGGCGCAGCGACTTCGGCTCGGTCTACGGCGACTGGGCCAGTGTCGAGGAGGCCGCGCGGCGTACCGGGACGATGGACCCCGCGGACCGGCCGTCGACCAAGGCTCCGGCGCTCCTGCACGCCGAGGGGCGCCAGGCGCTGGCCGCCGCCGAGGCGGCCGCGGCATCCGGCCGGGTCGACCTCTCCGACGAGCACGCCCTGACCCTGATGACCGCCGAGGGCGACCTGCTCCGCGCGGTCACCGGGCTCGCCGACGACCTGCGTCGCGCGACGGTCGGCGACGACGTCACCTATGTGGTCAACCGGAACATCAACTTCACCAACGTCTGCTACGTCGGCTGCCGGTTCTGCGCCTTCGCCCAGCGCCGCAGCGACGCCGACGCCTACTCGCTCTCCTACGACGAGGTCGCCGACCGCGCTCAGGAGGCGTGGGACCTGGGCGCCACCGAGGTCTGCATGCAGGGTGGCATCGACCCGCAGCTGCCGGCCAGCGCCTACTTCGACCTGGTCGCCGCAGTCAAGCAGCGGGTCCCGGACATGCACGTGCACGCCTTCTCCCCGATGGAGGTCGTCAACGGCACCGCCCGCACCGGTCTGTCCATCGAGGACTTCCTGATCAAGGCCCGCGAGGCCGGCCTCGGCTCGCTGCCCGGCACCGCGGCGGAGATCCTGGACGACGAGGTCCGCTGGGTGCTGACCAAGGGCAAGCTGCCCGCCTCGACCTGGATCGAGATCGTCTCCACCGCCCATCGCGTCGGGGTGCCGACCACCTCGACGATGATGTACGGCCACGTCGACAACCCCCGGCACTGGGTCGGCCACCTCAACGTGCTCAAGCGGGTCCACGACACCGCGCTGGAGAACGGCGCGCAGGGCTTCACCGAGTTCGTGCCGCTCCCCTTCGTGCACACCTCCGCGCCGATCTACCTCGCCGGCGTCGCCCGCCCCGGCCCGACCCTGCGGGACAACCTGGCCGTGCACGCGATGGCCCGCATTCTGCTCCACGGCCGGGTCCCCAACATCCAGACCTCCTGGGTCAAGCTCGGCGTCGACGGCACCCGGGCGATGCTCCGCTCCGGCGCCAACGACCTCGGCGGCACCCTGATGGAGGAGACCATCTCCCGGATGGCCGGCTCCGAGCACGGCTCGGCCAAGACGGTCGAGGAGCTGGTGGAGATCGGTGCCGGGATCGACCGGCCGGTGGTCGAACGCACCACCCTGTACGGCGTCCCGCCGGCCCGCTGAGCCTGGCCTGAGCCTGGCTGGGCCCGGACCGCACCGCCCGGCCGAACCCGAGGCCGACGCCGGCGGCCGGTCCCGATCGCGGGTCGGGGCGGGCCGCGACGTACCCGATTTCGGGGGATCCGGCCGATTGGCACGATCAATTCGGACCCGGGGTAGACGTGACGGCTGTCACCCAATATGTTGCTTCAAACAACATATGGCCCGTTGAGTAAGGTGCGCGACCCACGCGTGACCCGGGCCGATCGCAAGGAGGCGGTTGATGTTGAAGCGCAGAAATGCTGCTGTCGTGGCGGCGGGGCTCGGACTCGCTCTCTCCTTGACCGCGTGCGGCAGTGACGACAGTGACAGCGGGAGCAGCGGCTCCAGCGACTCCGAAGGCAAGATCGGCGTGATCCTCCCTGACACCGAGTCCTCGGTGCGCTGGGAGTCGGCCGACCGCCCGGCACTCGAGGCGGCCTTCGAGGAGGCCGGCGTCGACTACTCCATCGACAACGCCGAGGGCGACGCCGAGCGGATGACCCAGATCGCCGACTCGATGATCGGTGACGGCGTCACCGTGCTCGCGATCGTCAACCTCGACTCCGAGTCGGGCGCGGCGATCCAGGAGAAGGCGGCCGCAGCGGGTGTGGCCACCATCGACTACGACCGCCTGACCCTGGGCGGTTCCGCGGAGTACTACGTGTCGTTCGACAACACCGTCGTCGGCGAGCTGCAGGGCCAGGGCCTGGCCGACTGCCTGGGGGACAAGGCGGCCAACATCGTCTACCTGAACGGCTCCCCCACCGACAACAACGCGACCCTCTTCTCGGCCGGTGCGCACAGCGTCCTGGACGAGATGAGCAACTACAAGGTCGTCGGCGAGCAGGCCGTCCCGGACTGGGACAACGACGAGGCGGCGACCATCTTCCAGCAGCTGTACACCGCGGCTGACGGCAAGGTGGACGGCGTGCTGGCCGCGAACGACGGCCTCGGCGGCGCCGCGATCGGCATCCTCGAGGGCAACGGCCTGGCCGGCAAGGTCCCGGTCACCGGCCAGGACGCCACCGTCGAGGGTCTGCAGAACATCCTCGCCGGCACCCAGTGCATGACGGTCTACAAGTCCGCCACCCAGGAGGCCGGCGCGCTGGCCGAGGCCGCGATCGCGCTGGTCAACGGCGAGGACGCGGAGACCACCGGCACCGTGGAGGACAGCGAGGGTGGCCGCGACGTGCCGTCCATCCTGCTCGAGCCCCAATCGATCACCAAGGACAACGTCCAGGACGTGATCGACGACGGCGGTCAGACCATGGAGGACGTCTGCGCGGGCGAGTTCAAGAAGCTCTGCGCCGACGCCGGCATCTCCTGATCCACCGAACACCGCAGGAGGTCGCGCCACCCCGCGACCTCCTCGGGTGCCCGGGCCCGACCGGCCCGGGCACCCGACCCGCTCCACCCGACCCACTCGGGCGCGCTGCGCCCTGCCCCGGAGGCGAAAGATGACCGAACCGCTGCTCGAACTGCGCGGCGTGAACAAGAGCTTCGGTGTCGTGCACGTGCTGCACGATGTCGACTTCGCCGTCTACCCCGGCCAGGTGACCGCCCTGGTCGGTGACAACGGCGCCGGGAAGTCCACCCTGGTCAAGGTGATCGCCGGCATCTACGGCCGCGACAACGGCGACTTCCTCTTCGACGGCGCGCCGGTGAACGTGCACGGCCCCCGCGACGTCGCCGGCCTCGGCGTCGAGGTCGTCTACCAGGACCTCGCGCTCTGCGACAACCTCGACATCGTCCAGAACATGTTCCTCGGCCGCGAGCTGCGCCACGGACCGGTGCTCGACGAGATCACCATGGAGACCCAGGCCCGGGAGACGCTGACCTCGCTGTCCGTGCGGACCGTGAAGTCCGTGCGCCAGCCCGTCGCCAGCCTCTCCGGCGGCCAGCGCCAGACGGTGGCCATCGCCAAGGCCGTGCTGTGGAACTCCAAGGTCGTGCTGCTCGACGAGCCGACCGCCGCGCTCGGCGTCGCCCAGACCCGCCAGGTCCTCGACCTGGTACGCCGCCTCGCCGACCGCGGCCTCGGCGTCGTCCTCATCTCGCACAACATGAACGACGTGTTCGAGGTGGCCGACCGGATCACCGCGCTCTACCTCGGCCGGGTCGCCGCGGACGTCCACGTCGAGGACGTCAGCCACAACCAGGTGGTCGAGCTGATCACCGCCGGACGCTCCGGCGACCTCGGCCTCCAGAACACCGCGTCGGCGACCATCTGAACGGGACACGATCCATGACTGTTGAATCAGACTCCATGCCCACCCTGGCCGACGGCGAGTTCCACGGCGACAGCCAGCAGAGCGCCACCCTCGGCGACGCGGTCTCGGCGTACCTGAACCGCCTGCGCGGCGGCGACATGGGCTCGCTGCCCGCCATCCTCGGCCTGATCTTCCTCTTCGTCGTCTTCTCCTCGCTGCACGACAACTTCCTGACCACCTACAACATGGCCAACCTGGTCATCCAGGCCGGCTCGATCTGCGTCCTGGCGATGGGCCTGATCTTCGTGCTGCTGCTGGGCGAGATCGACCTCTCCGCCGGTGTCGCCGGCGGCGCCTCCGCCACGATCATCGCGCTGATGCTGATCGACTACGACTGGACCTGGTGGCTGGCGACCCTCGCCGGCATCGCCACCGGCGCCGTGATCGGGTTGGTGATCGGCCTGCTGGTCTCCTTCCTGGGCATCCCGTCCTTCGTGGTCACCCTCGCGTTCTTCCTCGCCCTGCAGGCGGTGCCGCTGAAGCTGATCGGCTCCGGCGGATCGCTGCGGTTCAACGACGAGGTGCTGCGCGGGCTGTCGATCAAGAACGTCCCGGTGACAGCGGGCTGGATCGCGGCGATCGCGATCGTGCTCGGGTTCGCCGTGCTCAGCCTGTGGCGCCACCGCAGCCAGGTCAGCAAGGGCCTGGTGCACCAGCCGCTGTCGCTGCTGGTGATCAAGATCGCCGCGATGGCCGTGGTGATCCTCGGCCTCACCGCGCTGCTCAGCCAGAACCGCGCCCCCAACCCCGAGATCTTCACGATCGAGGGCATCCCGTGGGTGGCACCCGTGGTGATCGTGCTGCTGCTGTGGTGGACGTTCGTGCTCAACCGGACCCGCTTCGGTCGCCACCTCTACGCCGTCGGCGGCAACGCCGAGGCCGCCCGACGGGCCGGCATCAACGTCACCGGGATGAAGGTCACCGCGTTCGTGATCTGCTCCAGCATGGCGGCGATCAGCGGACTGCTGGCGGCCTCCTACACCGGCAAGGTCTCCCCCGGCTCCGGTGGCGGCAACGAGCTGCTCTACGCGGTCGGCGCCGCCGTCATCGGCGGCACCAGCCTCTTCGGCGGTCGCGGCCGGGCCATCAACGGCGTGATCGGCGGACTGGTCATCGCGACCATCCCGAACGGGCTCGGACTGCTCAACCAGGCCAGCTACATCAACTTCCTGGTCACCGGTGGCGTGCTCCTGCTCGCCGCCAGCGTGGACGCGATCTCCCGACGCCGGCGCTCCAGCTCCGGCGTGTGACGCCACGCCCATGACGAGCCCACGGCGCGGCGCCGGCACCAACCAGGAGGGGGTGCGCCGCCACAATCTCGGGACGCTGCTGCGGCACGTCCACCGGACCGGGGAGATCTCGCGGGCCGAGCTGACCACGCTGATGGGGCTCAACCGCAGCACCATCGGAGCGCTGGCCAGCGAGCTGGAGAGCCTGGGGTTGATCGAGCAGGGCGCCGCGACCGGCGAGCGTCGTACGGCAGGGAGGCCGTCGGCCGCGGTGCACGCGTCCGACGGCCCCTACGTGATCGCCGTCGACCTGGGCGTGGACCGGGCGGTGGTGGCCCGGGTGGGCCTGGGCGACCAGGTCTTCGAGCGGGCCGAGGCCACCATCGAGCCGCAGGCGGAGGCGTGGCAGGTGGGCGCGGCCGTCGCCCGCCTGGTCCGCCACGTCGCGGGCCTGGCGCCGGACAACGCCTCGCTGCTCGGCATCGGCGTCGCCGTCCCCGGTCTGGTACGACGCAGCGACGGCCTGATCCGCCAGGCACCCAACCTCGGCTGGACCGACGTCTCGTTCGCCTCGATCCTGCTCGCGGCCCTCGGCCTCGACGTCCCCGTGACGCTGGGCAACGACGCCGACCTCGGCGCGCTGGCCGAGCACCGCCGGGGGGTCGGCGAGGGCGTCGACGACATCATCTACATCTCCGGCAACGTCGGCGTCGGTGCCGGGGTGATCACCGGCGGTGCCCGGATCCTCGGCGCCGGTGGCTACGCCGGCGAGATCGGCCACCTCAGCTTCGACCCCAACGGTGCCGCCTGCCACTGCGGCAGCCGCGGGTGCTGGGAGACGGTGGTCGGAGCGCCGGCGATCGCCAAGGCGATCGGCCTCGCCACGGACCAGGCGGTCCGGCTGGGCGAGGAGCTCGACGGCTACACGACCCCGCCCCGCGCGCTGCGACCGATCGCCACCAACCTGGGCCGCGGCCTGTCCGCGGTGGTCAACGCGTTCAACCCCACGGTGGTGATCCTGGGCGGCTACTTCCAGCCGCTGCACCGCCTGCTGCGCGCCGAGATCGCGGCCGGCCTGAGCGAGCGGGCGATGGCACCCGCGCTGGAGTCGCTGCGGCTGGCCGAGCCCGGCCTGGGCACCGACTCGGTGCTGCTGGGCGCGGCGGAGGTGGCCCTCGACCCGTTGCTCACCGACCCGGTGGCGAGCCTGGCCACGGCGATCAAGGACGCCCCGACGCGGATGGTCGGCTGAGCCCCCGCCCGACCGGTCAGGCGGGGGACGCCGGCTCCGCCAGGTCGATCTCGGTGCTGCCGTCGAGCACGTCGGCCACCGCCCTCTCGGCCGCACCGAGCGCGGCCGCCTCCGGCCCGAGCTCCCCCACGCGGAGCTCGGGAACGGGTTGGGCGGGCGAGGCGACCGTCGCGGCGAGGGCCGCCCGTGCCGGGTCGAGCACCAGCACCCCCAGCGGCTGGAAGTAGCCGCCCAACACCACCAGACCCGGGTCGAGCACCCCGCAGACCACACCGAGGCCGTGCCCCAGCCAGCGGCCGAGGTCGGCGATCCCGGCCCGCGCGGCGGCGTCGGTGCGCGCCCGGTCGGCGACGGCGGCGGCGGTGCCGGCGGCGGTGCCGGTGCGGGGCAGGCCGACCCGCTCGAGCAGGGCGTGCAGGCCCACCGACGCCTCCCAGCAGCCGTGCCGACCGCAGCCGCAGCGGGCCTCGGAGGCGCCCAGCGGCAGGTGTCCCACCTCACCGGCGAACCCGGAGGCGCCGCGCATCAGCCGGGCGTCGGCCACCACGCCGGCACCGATGCCGACGTCGCCGGTCAGGTAGAGCAGGTGCCGGCTGCCTCGTCCGGCGCCGTGGTGCAGCTCGGCCAGGGCCCCGCAGTCCGCGTCGTTGCTGATCCGCACCCGCCGCCGCCAGCCGAACACCGCGTCGACCTGCTCGGCGAGGCTCGCCTCGGCCAGCGGCAGGTTCGGGGTCCAGGCGACGGTCCGCTCGTCGGCCTCGATCAGTCCGGGCACGGCGACGGTGGCGCCGACGGCGCGCAGGCCGTGCTCGGCGAGCAGCCCGGCCACCTCCTCGGCCACCTGCACCAGCAGCCGGGAAGCCTCCTCCGGGCGGGGCACCGCGCGGGTGCGCCGCAACCGGACGCCGCCGCCGAGGTCGACCGCGACCGCGGCGACGTGCTCCACGTTGATCTCGAGGCCGATCCCGACCGGCCGGGAGCCGGCCAGGGTGACCCGGGAGGCGGGTCGGCCCCGGTCGCCGCTGCGCACCTGCTCGTGCAGGCGCACCACCTCGCCCTCCTCCAGCGCGCCGACGATGGTGCCGACCGTCGCCTTGGCCAGCCCGGTGCGGGCAGCGAGCTCGACCCGGCTCGCCGGGCCGGCCTCGCGCAACGAGCGGAGCACGGTGGCGGTGTTGCGCCGTCGTACCTGCTCGGCGCCGGCGGGCCCGGCGAAGGGGTCGGTCACTGCTCTGTCCCGGTCAGGACGCGGGTCAGCGCACGCCGTAGAGGTGCTCCAGCGCGAGCTGGTCGAGCGCCTCGAACGCGCCGCCGCGCTCGGCCAGCGCCTCGGGGTCCTCCGGGGCCGCGTCGAGCAGCTGTCGCCACCCCTCCCCCTCGGCCAGGGTGGGCACGGCGAGCTCGGGACCTTGGCGGCCTCGAGCGCGGCCTGGACCTCGGGGTCGGCACGGAAGGCCTTCGCCTTCTCCCGCAGGATCAGGTAGTTGTCGATGCAGGCCTTGGCCGAGGCCCACACGCCGTCCTCGCCCTCGGTCCGGGCGGGCTTGAAGTCGAAGTGCACCGGTCCGTCGTAGCCGCCGGCCAGCAGGGTGTCGACCACCCAGAACGCGCCCCGCACGTTGCCGGCGCCGAACCGCAGGTCCTGGTCGTACCGAGGGCCGTTCTGGCCGTTGAGGTCGATGTGGAAGAGCTTGCCCTGCCACAGCGCCTGGGCGTAGCCGGCGGCGGCGTTCACCCCCGCCATCTCCTCGTGGCCGATCTCCGGGTTGACGCCGACCAGCTCCGGACGGTCGAGGGTCTCGATGAACGCCAGCGCGTGCCCGATGGTCGGCAGCAGGATGTCGCCGCGGGGCTCGTTCGGCTTGGGCTCGATCGCGAAGCGCATGTCGTAGCCGGCCTCGGTGACGTACTCACCGAGCAGGTTGAAGGCCTCCTGGTAGCGGTCCAGGGCCTCGGCGGTGCCCTGGGAGGCGCCGTACTCCGCGCCCTCGCGGCCGCCCCAGCAGACGTAGACCTTCGCGCCGAGCTCGGCGGCGAGGTCGATGTTGCGGATCACCTTGCGCAGCGCGAAGCGGCGGATCTCACGGTCGTTGTTGGTGAGCGCGCCGGACTTGAAGACCGGGTGGGTGAAGAGGTTGGTGGTCGCCGTGGTGACCACCAGGCCGGTCTCGGCCAGCCCCTTCTTGAACCGCTCGACGATCCCGTCGCGGGTCGCGTCGTCGCTGCCGAACGGGATCAGGTCGTCGTCGTGGAAGTTGACGCCGTAGGAGCCGATCTCGGCGAGCTTGGTGAGCGCGTGGACCGGGTCCATCGCGGGCCGGGTGGCCTCGCCGAACGGGTCGCGCCCCTGCCAGCCGACGGTCCACAGACCGAAGGAGAACTTGTCGGCGGGGTGGGGGTGGGGATCTGGAGCGTCATCGGTGGCCTCCGTGGGGTGTGGGTCGGGAACTCGGGTGGTGGGTGGACGTGGTCAGGGCAGCGCAGGGGCGGCGTCGCGCAGCGCCGCATACGCCTCGCGTACGTCGGGCGTGGGATCGGCCTCCAGCACGGTGCAGTCGGCAGCGGGCCACTCCGGCGCGGCCGGTCCCCCGGTCAGGGTCCAGGCCGCCTGGCGGGCGGCGCCGAGGGCGACGTACTGCCCCTCGGGCGGGAGCAGGACCGGGCGGCCGAGGACGGCCGGTGCCAGCGCCCGGACCGCCGGGCTGCGGGTCGCTCCGCCGACCATCAGGATCCGGCGTGGCTCCTCGCCGGAGTGGGCGACCACCGCGTCGACGGCGTCGGCCAGGGAGCAGAGCAGCGCCTCGACGGCGGCGCGGGCGAGGTCGGCCCGGGTGGTGGCGGCGGTGAGTCCGGTCCACACGCCGTGCGCGTCGGGGCGGTTCGGGGTCCGCTCGCCGCCGTAGTAGGGCGAGAGCACGAGGCCACCCGCGCCGGTGGGCGCCGCCAGGGCGAGGCGGCTCAGCTCGGCGTGGTCCACGCCGAGCAGCCGGGCCTGGAGGTCGAGGATGCCGGCGGCGTTGATGGTGGTCGCCATCGGCAGGTAGCGCCCGGTGGCGTCGGCGAACCCGGTCACGGTGCCGGTGCCGTCGGCGACCGGCGTGCTGCTGACCGTCGAGGCGACCCCCGAGGTCCCGATCGAGATCAGCACGTCGCCGGGTGCGAGCGCCATGCCGAGCGCGGCGGCCATGTTGTCGCCGGTCCCGGCGCCGACCGGTGCGCCGGCGGCGGTGACCGCGGCGGTCGCGCCGGGGGCGACGACGCGGGGCAGCCGCGGCTCGTGGCCCAGCGCCGCCGCGGCCAGGTCGTGGCGCCAGGCGCCGGTCCGGGCGTCGAAGTATCCGGTGCCCGAGGCGTCGCCGCGATCGGTGAAGGCCTCGGCGCCGGCCTCGGCGGCGTGCAGCGAGACGTAGTCGTGGGGCAGCAGGACGCTGGCCACCCGGGCCGCGTTCTCCGGCTCGTGGTCGCGCAGCCAGCGCAGCTTGGTGGCGGTGAAGGAGGCGACCAGGACGCTGCCGACCGCTTCGGCGCAGGCCTGCGGCCCGCCCATCTCGGCGATCAGCTGCTCGGCGGCGGCGGCGCTGCGCACGTCGTTCCACAGCAGCGCGTCCCGGACCGGCTGGCCGGCGTCGTCCAGGGCGACCATCCCGTGCTGCTGACCGCCGACGGCGAGGGCGTCGGCACGTGCGAGGAGCCCGCCGGCGGCCTCGTCGAAGGCGCCGAGCCAGGCCCGGGGGTCGACCGAGGTGCCGGCGGGGTGCGCGGCCGTGCGCTGGTCCACGACGGTGCCGTCCTCGGCGTCGACGAGGACCGCCTTCGTGGACTGCGTCGAGGAGTCCACACCCAGCACCAAGGTCATGGACCCTATTTAATACGACTCTTGAACTAAGTCAAGGGAGGACCGAGGACCACCGACACGCCCCGTAAAACTCATACCGGTGCAGCGATCGGGCACGGAGGCGCAGTAACGTCGAAAGGTCCGGAGCACCCGTCTCCGGTCATCACTTGAGGGAGGACCCCCATGAGCTTCATCCTGTGGCTGATCGCCGTCGTACTCGTCGTACTCGGCATCGTCCGTCTTGTCCGAGGCGACATCCTGTGGGGCGTCGTGCTGATCGTCGTCGGCCTGCTCGTCGGTCCGGGTGGCGTCAGCCTGTTCACCTGAGGCTCACGATGAACGGGGGTGCCGGCCGATGGCCGGCACCCCCGTTCGTGCGTTCGCCCTCCTCCGGCGGCCGGGCGCCACAC
The DNA here is from genome assembly GCF_006494815.1 of Nocardioides sambongensis. NCBI lineage: Bacteria > Bacillati > Actinomycetota > Actinomycetes > Propionibacteriales > Nocardioidaceae > Nocardioides > Nocardioides sambongensis. The sequence continues at coordinate 176,888 of NZ_CP041091.1, read as the reverse complement.
ACCGAGCGCGGTGCGCGACGGCACAACTCGACGGGGCCGGAGGCACAAAGTCGACGGGGCCGGAGGCACAAAGTCGACGGGGCCGGAGGCACAAGTCGACGGGGCTGGAGGCACAAGTCAACGGGTGAGCGGAGCCTTGGCACGCCGCGGACGGATCCCGCCGTAGATCCCGCGACGCACCACGACGGGCTTGAGCAGGCGATCCACCGACCACCGCGGCACCCGGAAGGAGCGCCCGTCGGGCGCGTAGATCCGCAGCCCGTCGTCCTGGAAGCCCAGCACGGAGCCCCAGCGCCGGCGCGGCGCGGTGAAGGAGTCCAGGTCGCCCGGGCCGCCGCCGGCCCCCGCTCCCCCCGCGCCGGTCCCGGCGTCGAGCACCGCGCGCACGTTGCGGGCCAACAGCCGGTCCGCCCGGTTGCGTGCCGAGGAGCGCAACGGGTCGGTCGCCGCGACGTCGCCCACCGCGAACACCCGGCCGTCCAGCGCCGTCTGCAGGGTGGGGCGGACCCGGACGAATCCGTGCTCGTCGAGGAGCTCGGCGGGGAGCCAGTCGGTGTGCGGACGGACCCGACCGACCGTCCACAGCACGGCGTCGGCCTCGGTCGGCGCCTGGCCGGTGGACCACGCCACCGGGCCGGCACCGATCCCGGTGGCGGCCTCGTCGGGCACCACCGCGCGATGCCCCGGGTGCAGGCCCACGCCGACCGCACGGAGTCTGCCCGCCAGGTCGCGCCACACCCGACGATGGTGCTGCGGCAGCGCAGCCTCCCCCGGGAAGTACAGGTCGACCGTCGCGTCGGGCCACCGCACGGCCGCGTTGTAGGCGCTGCTGACGCCCGCGGCACCCGCGCCGACCACCACGATCGACGCGGCGCGGGCCAAGGTCACGTGAGCGTCGCGGAGCCGCTCCGCGACCCCCGAGGCGTCCTCGATGCCGGCGTCGCGCCAGAAGCCGTTGCTCACGCCGGTGCTGATCACCAGGGCGTCGTACCGCTCGTCGGTCCGGGTGCCGTCCGCCGCCTCCACCGTGACCGACCGGGCCTCCCGGTCCAGGTGCACCGCGCGACCGGTCCGCACCTCGACCCGGTCCAGCCCGCGGAGGCGGTCGAAGCCGATCCAGTAGTCCTCGGACCACTGCTCCGGGCGGGCGAGCCGCAACCCCAGCTCCTGCCCGCTGACCAGCCCGGGCTTGGTCGCGATGCCCACCACGTCCGCGTGCCGGGCCAGGTGCATCGCGGTGAGCACCCCGGTGTCCCCGAGGCCGGCGACGACCACCCGCAGTCGCGCCACGCTCACCGGCGCTCCGCCGCGCGCCGGCGGGGCGGGCGCGGCAGCAGCATCGGCACCCGAGCGACCACGTCGGCGTACGACGGGCGCCGCGCCACGCTGCGCTGCTCCATCATCGGGATGCTGGCCCCCAGGAACAGCGCCACCATCGCGGCGGCGCCGACCAGCAGCCACCACCAGTCACCGGGCGACGCGGCGATCCCGAAGAGGGCGAGCGCCAGCCAGAAGCCGATCTCGCCGAGGTAGTTCGGGTGCCGGGACCAGCCCCACAGCCCGCGGTCCATCACCTCGCCCGGCGCCGCCGACCGGGTGAAGCGGCGCATCTGCTCGTCGGCGGTGTACTCCAGCGCGACCGCCGCGACCCCGACCGCCACCGCGACGACGTCGAGCCACCCGAACGGACGGCCGGGAAGAGCGACCGCGACGTAGACCGGGACCAGGCCCAGGAAGACCTGCAGCGTGGGGACGACGTGGATCGCCATCAGGTCCACCACGAGCTCGGCCCGGCCGGCCCGCTCACGCAACATCGGGTAGCGCCAGTCCTCGTGCTGCATCCCCGGCCAGGACCGGGCCCAGTTCCAGGTCAGCCGCAGCGCCCAGAGCCCGACCACCGCGAGCACGGCGGCCACACGCGACGGCTCGGCCTCGCCCGCCGCCGCGATCGCCCAGTAGGCCGCGAGGTAGGGCGGGAGCACGCTCCAGTAGGCGTCATAGCAGCTGGAGTTGCGATGCAGCCGGCTGGCCGCGAAGACCACCACAGTGGCGATCAGGTCGGCGATCAGCCCGTCGAGCCAGAGCCAGGCGGTGTCCGGTCCGAGCACCAGCCACACCGTGGCGGCGCCGAACGCCAGCAGGTACACCGCACCGATCCGCGCGAAGGACTCGGCCCGGCCGATCGATCGGCCCCGCACTGCGCCGTCCCCTGTCCGCACGGGCGCCTCCTCATCGTCGAGTGAGCGGGACGCTACCGGCGAACGAGGAAAAGTGGAACAGGTTCTAGAGATGTCGGGTCGACGTGCTCTCGGCAGCACCGACCAGCGCGGCCTCGCGTGCCCCGCGCACCGTGACCGGGATGCCGTTGATCACCGCCGTGCCGGTGGGCCCGTCGGTCTCGCCCACGTCGCCGAGCAGGTTCGAGTTCACCCCCGGGCGGGCGCGGGCGACGTCGCCGCCCACCTCGGTGTGCCCCCACCCGTGCGGCAGGGTGACCACCCCGGGCCGCACCGCGTCGTCGATCTCGACCTCGACCACCAAGGAGCCCGACGCACTGGAGACCTCCGCCTCCGCCCCGGACTCCAGCCCGAGCCGCTCGGCGTCGCCCGGGTGCACCTGCAGCGTGCAGCGGTTGCTGCCCGAGTTGAGAGCCGGCAGGTTGTGCATCCAGGAGTTGTTGGAGCGCAGGTGGCGCCGTCCGATCAGCACCAGCCCGTCCGCCACCGGCGCCGCGGCGGCCGCCTCCAGCGGTGGCAGGTCCGCGAGGATCGCCGCCGGGGCCAGGTCGATCAGACCGCTCTCGGTCGCCAGCACGTCCGGCAGCCGCGGCTGCAGCGGACCCAGGTCCACGCCGTGCGGGGCGGCCGCGACGTCGGCGAAGGTCAGGTCGTAGGGACCGGCGCGGAAGAGGATGTCCAGCAGCCGCTCCGGCCCGGTCAGTCCCGGCGCCGGCTCCGCCCCGTTGAGCTGCTCGACGGTCGCCGCCAGGGCGTCGTCCAGGCGCTCCACCGGTACGTCGGCCCCCAGCCCGCCCGCGATCCCGGCCAGCCTGGTCAGGGTCTCCCACTCCTGCGGCAGCGACGCGGGCAGCACCGGCTCCGACCAGCGGGCGATGTTGCGCACCGAGTACTGCAGGAGCAGCAGGTCGTAGTGCGGCCGCTCCAGCGGCGACGGTCCGGGCAGGATCACGTCGGCGTGCCGGGTGGTCTCGTTGAGGTAGACGTCGACGCTGACCATCAGGTCCAGCCCTGCCAGCGCCTCGTCGAGGTGGCGGGAGCCCGGGACGCTCGCCACCGGGTTGCCGCAGAGCGTGACCAGCGCACGGACCTGGCCCTCGCCCGGCGTGCTGATCTCCTCGGCGAGCACGACGGCGGGCAGCTCCCCCATCACCTCGGGACGGCCGGAGACCCGGCTGTGCCAGCGACCGTGGCGGAACGGACGTCGCGGTCCGGATCGGGTGTTGGGCTGGCCGGCAGCGGCCTTCGGGAACATCACGCCGCCGGGACGGTCCAGGTTGCCGGCCAGCACGTTGAGCACGTCGATCAGCCAGCTGCACACGCTGCCGAACCGCTGCGTGGTGGTGCCCAGTCGGCCGTACACGGCCGACCGCTCGGTGGTGGCCACCTCGCGGGCCAGACGCCGGATGGTGGCGGCGTCCACGCCGGTCCGCTCCGCGACCCGTTCGGCCGGGTGGCCGGCCGCGATGCGTCGTACCTCCTCGAGGCCGTCGACCAGGCCGGTCGCGGCGCCGAGGTCGACCAGGTCCTCGGTGAAGAGCGTGTCGATCATCGCCAGCAGCAGGAACGCGTCGGTCCCCGGCCGGATCGCAACGTGCTCGTCGGCCTCCGCCGCGGTCCGGGTCCGGACCGGGTCGACCACGGTCACCCGACCGCGTCGGGCGATCGCCCGGATCCGGCCGCGCATGTCGGGCGCGGTCATCATCGAGCCGTTGGAGACCAACGGGTTGCCGCCGAGGACCAGCAGGTGGTCGGTGCGCTCGAGGTCCGGCACCGGGATCGTGGCCGGGTCGCCGAAGAGGTAGCCGGCCGAGAACATCCGCGGGATCTGGTCCACGGTGCCGGCACTGAACACGTTCTGGGTGCCGAACGCCTTGATCAACGGACGCAGGTAGAGCGCCCCGGCCAGGCTGTGGGCGGTCGGATTGCCGAAGTAGAGCGCCACCGCGTTGCGCCCGTAGCGCTCCTGCAGCGGCCCCAGCCGCTCGTCGATGAAGGCGAACGCCTCGTCCCAGGTCGCCTCGACCAGCGCGCCGTCGCGGCGTACCAGCGGGGTGCGAATCCGGTCCGGGTCCTCGTGCAGCTCCCCGATCGCGGCGCCCTTGGGACACAGGTAGCCCTTGCTGAACACGTCCTCGGCGTCGCCCCGGACGCGGATCCGGTCGGCGTCGACGGTGACGGACAACCCGCAGGTCGCCTCGCACAGCGGGCAGGTGACGGGATGCGGGCCGCGGTCAGCCATGGTCACGTCCTCGGTGGTCGGAACCCGCCGTCCGCGGGCACCTCTGCGTTCTAGCACACAACGGCCCCATGCCGGGACGCTCACGCCGCACAGGAAGGATCGGGCGTCCAGCAGGTCAGCGGCGGCGCTTCGCCTGGTACATCCGGCGGTCGGCGATCTGGAGCAGGGCGTCCGGGTCGTCCCCGTCCACGCCCACCACGGCCATTCCGACGCTCGCTCCCACCTCGATCTGCTGCGCCCACTCAGCCGCGCGGACGACGCTCTGCACCCGGTCGCGGAGGTGGTCGGCCAGCTCTCCGCCCTGCCGCGCGTCGTCGAGGCGCAGCACCACCACGAACTCGTCGCCGCCGATCCGGGTGACCAGGTCGTTGGGGCCGACCGCGGCCGTCAGCACCTCGGCGACCGCCACCAGGAGCCGGTCGCCGACCGCGTGACCGCGCTCGTCGTTGATCCGCTTGAAGCCGTCCAGGTCGAGCATCACCACCGCGTACGCCGCCGTCTCCGACCGCACCACCGAGCCCAGCGTCTCGCGCAGCGCCACCCGGTTGCCGACCCCGGTCAACGGGTCGAGCCGTCCCTGCGCGCGGAGGCGCTCGTGCTCGCGGCGGTGCGGCGTGACGTCGGTGAGGGTGTGCAGTCGCAGCACCTGGTGGCCGTCGTCGAGCAGCTGGGTGCTGACCTCCACGGTCCGTACGTCACCGATGGTGGTGACCATCGCCGAGGTCGCCCCCGACCCGCGTTCGACCACCTCCTCGAGCGCGGGGATCCAGCTGGCGAGCTCGCGGCCGGGCAGCAGGTCCGGATCCACGTCGACCAGGGCGGCGAACGCCGGGTTGGCCAGGATGATCCGGTCGTCGCGGTCACACATCACGATCGGAGCCGTGGTCGTCGACACCACCCCGATCAACCGCTGGTAGGCCTCCTGCACCCGGGCGTCGAGGCGCCGCCGGCGACGGTCGGCGTGCAGCCACAGGATCAGCGAGGCGAGGCCGGCCACGACCAGCAGACCCGCCATCAGGGCGCCCGCCCGCACCGTCTCCCGCACCTCGGCCAACGCCGCCGACCGGGACTGCTCGGCCAGCAGCCAGCCGTCCAGCGACGGTACGTCGCGGACCGCCCAGAGCGGGTCGTCCTCGCTGGAGCCCTCGGCGTTCTCCCCGGCCTCCAGTCGCGGGTCGTCGGCCTGGGCGCCGATCCCCCTCGGCTGGAGGCCAGCACGTTGTCGCGGCCGTCGACCAGCGCGAGGTCCACGCCGTGTTGCGCGTGCAGCGCGACCAGCAGGCTCTGCAGCCCGTCCAGGCGCACCGTCGCGACGATCACCCCCTCGGTCGCGCCCCTGGCGTCGCGCACCGCGGCCGAGACCGCGATCGCCCACGGCCGGTCGGGCATCGCCAGCCGGAACGCCTCGGAGACGTAGGCCCCCGGGGAGGACAGCGCGCCCTGGAAGTAGTCGCGGTGGTCGAAGCTCTCCCCGACCACGTCCGGGATCCGCGGCTGGACCCCGAGCATCGTGCCGTCGGCATCGAGCAGGGCGGTGGTGGACATCGCGAGGCTGAAGTCGGCCAGGGTCGCCAGCACGTCCTCGACCCGCGCCGGGTCCTGGGAGGCCAGCGCCGCCGACGCGGGTCGGCTGCGCGCGCTCGCCGCCACCACGCCGCGGATCGCCGCCAACTCGCTCTCGATCCGCGCAGCGGCCAAGGAGTCGATCGACTCCAGCCGGTCCTGCGCGGCGCTCGCTGCCCGGTCCTCGGCCTGCAGCGAGCTGGCCACCGTGTAGACCAGCAGCCCGACCAGGATCAGCACCAGCAGCACGGCCAGGGCCCCGGTCACCCACCGGTCGCCGCGGCCGCCCGGGGTCGTGGTCGCGGCCGGTGCCGCGGCGAGGGGCGCGGGTCGGTCCTTCTCCAGCCCGAGGACGGCCGGCGGGCGGTCGTCTCGCAGCCGCTGCCCGATCTCGTCCTCGGCCAGCGGCGGGTCCAGCAGGAAGCCCTGCACGAAGGGGCATCCCAGCCGGCGCAGGGCCTCCAGCTGGCGGGGCTCCTCGACGCCCTCGCAGACCACCAGTACGCCGAGCGAGAGGCAGAACCTGATCAGGGACTCGGCCAGCTGCTCGTCGGCCGAGCCGGAGCCGAGGTGGCGCACGAAGGAGCGGTCGACCTTGATCCCGTGGACCGTGAAGCGCTGCAGGTACTCGAAGCTCGCGTTGCCGGTGCCGAAGTCGTCCAGAGTGACGTTGAAGCCGACCGCGGCGAGCTCGGCGGCGACCGCCTCGTGGCCCCGCCCGGCGCGGGACAGCACGGTCTCGGTGAGCTCCACGATCAGCGCGTCCACGGGCAGACCGGCCTCCCACACGATGCCCAGGAACCGCTCCGGCAGGGTGGGGTCGTCCAGGCCGAGCACCGAGAGGTTCACCGCGAGGCAGAGCTCCGCTCCGCCGGGCAGCCGCCGCCAGGCGGCGACCCGCGCCGCAGCCGTGGCCAGCACCGCCTCGTCCAACCGGGCGATCAGCCCGGCCTGCTCGGCGACCGGGAGGAAGCGGCCGGGGGTGACCAGCTCGCCGGTCTCCGGGTCGGCCACCCGGGCCAGTGCCTCCACGGCCACCATCGCCCCGGTCCGGATGTCGTAGCAGGGCTGGTAGATGACCCGGAGCAGGCCGTCGTCGAGTGCCGACTCGACCTCTGCCGGGGTCAGGGTCCGCCCGGACTCGACAGTCATGGCTCCCTTCCGAGACGGACGCGGAGCATCCGACTTCCCTCGGCCGAGAGTAGCGGCCCCTCGGGGTCCCGGGCCTCAGAACAGCCCGAGAAACCAGGATCGGGTCGGCGGCGACCCCGTCACTCCCACTCGATGGTGCCCGGCGGCTTGGAGGTGATGTCGACGGTGACCCGGTTGACCTCCGGCACCTCGTTGGTGATCCGGGTCGAGATCCGCTCGAGCACGTCGTAGGGAACTCGCGCCCAGTCCGCGGTCATCGCGTCCTCCGAGGTCACCGGGCGGAGCACGATCGGGTGTCCGTAGGTGCGGCCGTCGCCCTGGACGCCGACCGAGCGGACGTCGGCCAGCAGCACCACCGGGAACTGCCAGATGTCCCGGTCGAGACCGGCCGCGGTGAGCTCGGCGCGGGCGATCGCGTCGGCCTCGCGCAGGATGTCGAGCCGCTCGCGGTTGACCTCGCCGATGATCCGGATGCCCAGCCCGGGACCCGGGAACGGGTGCCGCCAGACGATCTCCGGCGGCAGCCCGAGCTGCTCGCCGACCAGCCGCACCTCGTCCTTGAACAGGGTGCGCAGCGGCTCGACCAGCTCGAACTCGATGTCGTCGGGGAGGCCGCCGACGTTGTGGTGGGACTTGATGTTGGAGGTGCCCGCCCCGCCGCCGGACTCGACGACGTCCGGGTAGAGCGTGCCCTGGACCAGGAAGCCGACCGAGGTGCCCTCGGGGGCGTCCTTGATGATCTCCAGCTCGGCGGCCTCGAAGGTGCGGATGAACTCGCGGCCGATGATCTTGCGCTTGGTCTCCGGGTCGGAGACGCCCGCCAGTGCGTCCAGGAACTGCTTCTCCGCGTCGACGACGACCAGGTTGGCGCCGGTGGAGGCGACGAAGTCGCGCTCGATCTGCTCGGTCTCGCCCTTGCGCATCAGGCCGTGGTCGACGTACACGCAGGTGAGCCGCTCGCCGATGGCCTTCTGCACGATCGCCGCGGCGACCGCGGAGTCGACGCCGCCGGAGAGCCCGCAGATGGCGCGGCCGTCCGGGCCGATCTGCTCCCGGATCCGCTCGATCTGCTCGTCGGCGATGTTGCCGATGGTCCAGGACTGGCGGCAGCCGGCGATGTCCCAGAGGAAGTGCTCGAGGACCCGCTGGCCGTGCTCGGAGTGCAGCACCTCCGGGTGCCACTGGACGCCGGCGAGGCGCCGCTCGACGTCCTCGAAGGCGGCGACCGGGGTGACCTGGGTGGAGGCGAGCACCTCGAAGCCGGCGGGGGCGGCGGTCACCGAGTCGCCGTGCGACATCCACACCTGGTGGGCGGTGGGGACGCCACCGAGCAGCGTGCCGGCGTGACCGACCTGCACCCGGGTCCGTCCGTACTCGCGGGCGCCGGTGGCCGACACGGTCCCACCCAGGCCCTTCGCCATCAGCTGGAACCCGTAGCACATTCCGAACACCGGGGTGCCCGTGGTGAAGATGGCGTCGTCGATCCCGGGGGCGCCGTCGGCGTAGACCGACGAGGGGCCGCCGGAGAGGATGATGGCGGACGGCTTCTTGGCCATCATCTCGGCGACCGGCATGGAGTGCGGGACGATCTCGGAGTAGACCCGCGCCTCGCGCACCCGCCGAGCGATCAGCTGGGCGTACTGGGCGCCGAAGTCGACCACCAGGACGAGGTCGTGGTCGTGCTCTGCCTGTTCCTCCGCCGTCATGGGCGAATCGTATCCAGGCCGGCTCCGCGCCCCTGAACCGCGGCGGCCGCGGGGGCGCGGCGGCCGGCCCCCGGCACACCGGCCGGAAAACGCACCAGAGCCCGGCCGGGGAGGGAGAGTGGCCGGGCCCTGATCGTCCACACGGCTGCTGAGCAGCGCCTGGACAGAGCCCGGACTTCGGGAGGGAGCGTGAAGGTCCGGACTCGTTAGCGATCAACGAGCCCGGACAACCCGGGTTACGCCGACGTGTCACAAGATCGGCAAGAGTTTCCGGGGCCCGCTCAACCGACAGCGGCACTCAACCGACGGCGACCCTCAACTGACGCCGACGATCGGCAGACGCAGGGCGGCCGGTGCGTGGGCCGGCACCACCGGGGCCCGCGGCGCGACCGGTTGCAGCCGCCGGTAGTCCTCCCCGAGGGCCGGGCGCGGGTCCGGCTCGCCCCGGTTCGGCCAGTACGCCATCGCCCGCTCCGCCTGCGCGGTGATCGTCAGCGACGGGTTCACCCCGAGGTTGGCCGAGATCGTCGAACCGTCGACCACGTGGAGTCCGTCGTACCCGTAGAGCCGGTGGTAGGGGTCGACCACGCCGGTCTCGGCGCTGTCCCCGATCGTGCACCCGCCGATGAAGTGGGCGGTCAGCGGCATGTCAAACGGCTCCCCGATGGTGCCGCCGGGGGTACCCCGCATGATCTCGGCCATCTTCCGGACGGCCTTGTTGGCGATCGGGATCCAGGTCGGGTTCGGCTCGCCGTGCCCCTGCTCGGAGGTCAGCGCCCAGCCGAAGGGCGTCCGGCGCGGCCGGGTGGTGATGGAGTTGTCGACGGTCTGCATGACCAGCGCGATCACCACCCGCTCCGACCAGTGCCGCAGGTCGTAGAGGTCGCGCACGTTGCGCCGCTGGCGCCACAGCTCCCCAGCCAGGTGCGCCAGCGCGGCCGGTCCCCACCGCCGTCGGTGAGCACGGTCTGCAGCAGCGACATCGCGTTCGACCCCTTGCCGTAGCGCACCGGCTCGATGTGGGTCACCTCGTCGGGGTGCCAGGAGGAGGTGATCGCCACGCCCTCGGTGTAGTCGACGCCGGAGTCCGCCGGTGCGATCGAGCCGAGCAGCGACTCGGAGTTGGTACGGGTCAGCACGCCGAGCCGGTCGGAGACGCCGGGCAGGTCACCGGTCGCCTTCAGCTTGTGCAGCAGCTTCTGCGTGCCCAGCGCCGCCGCCGAGAAGACCACCTGCTCGGCGGTGAAGGTCCGGCTCGCGCTCCCCCGCGACAGCTTCGCCTTGGTCCACCGTGCGTCGACCCGGTAGCCCCCTCCGGCCAACGGCCGCACCCGGGTCACCGTGGTCAACGGGTGCACCACGGCACCGTTGCGCTCGGCGAGGTAGAGGTAGTTCTTGACCAGCGTGTTCTTCGCGTTGTGCCGGCAGCCGGTCATGCACTCGCCGCAGTTGGTGCAGGTCGTACGACGCGGGCCGGCGCCGCCGAAGTAGGGGTCGTCGACCTCGGTGCCCTCGGACTGCTCGGGTCCGCCGAAGAAGACGCCGACCGGCGTGGGGTGGAACGTGTCGCCGACGCCCATCTCCTCGGCGGTGCGGCGCATCACCTCGTCGGCCGGGGTCGTGCCGGGGTACTCGTTGACGCCCAGCATCCGCTCGGCCTGGTCGTAGAACGGCGCGAGCTCGCTGCGCCAGTCGGTGATGTGGGACCAGGACGGATCGGTGTAGAAGGCGTCGAGCGGCTCGTAGAGGGTGTTGGCGTAGACCAGCGACCCACCACCGACGCCCGCGCCGGCCAGGATCAGGCAGTCCCGCACCGCGTCGATCCGCTGGATGCCGTAGCAGCCGGCGGCCGGCGCAAACAGGTAGCGCTTGAGGTCCCAGGAGGTGTCCGCGAAGTCCGCGTCGTCGAACCGGGCGCCGGCCTCCAGCACGCCCACCCGGTAGCCCTTCTCGGTCAGCCGCAGGGCGGTGACCGAGCCCCCGAAGCCGGAGCCGACGACGAGGACGTCGTAGTCGAAGTCGCGGCGCCGCTCGCCCGGCTCCCCCTGATCGGGCTGGTCGGGCTGCTCGGCCGCGCTCATGCGCGGCCCAGCTTCTTCATCAGGCGCAGGTTGAGCGTCATCACCTTCGCGTAGGTCTCCTCCGACATGCCGAGCATCGGGGAGAACCGCAGCAGCCGCTGGGTGGCCACCGACTGGGGCTCGGTGTAGCGCAGGATGCCCTCGCTGCCCTGGCGGCGCCCCATCCCCGACTCCCGCATGCCGCCCATCGGCGCCTCGATGCTGGCGAAGGTCGCCGCGAAGGCCTCGTTGATGTTGACCGTGCCGCACTTGATCTGGCGCGCCATCCGCCGGGCCCGGTCGCCGTCCTGGCTGTAGATCGAGGCGTTCAGCCCGTAGTCGCCGTCGTTGGCGCGCGCGACGGCGTCGGCCTCGTCGTGGAAGCGGTAGACCGACACCACCGGCCCGAAGGTCTCGTTGCCGAAGCAGATCATCTCGGGGCTGACGCCCTCCAGGATGGTCGGCTCGAAGAAGTACGGCGCGAGGTCGGGCCGCGCCCGGCCGCCGGTCCGGACCACGGCGCCCTTGGCGACGGCGTCCTCGACGTGGGCGGTGACGGTCTCCAGCTGACCCTCGGAGATCAGCGTGCCCATGTCGGACTCCCAGGAGAGCGTCGCGCCGAGCGTCAGCGCCTGGGTGCGCGCCACGAACCGCTCCATGAACCGGTCGTAGACCTGGTCGGCCACGAACATCCGCTCGGTCGAGACGCAGAGCTGTCCGGCGTTGGAGAAGCTGGCGCGCACGGCGCCCTCGGCGGCGCGCTCCACGTCGGCGTCGCGCAGCACCAGGATCGGGTTCTTGCCGCCCAGCTCCAGCGAGCAGCCGATCAGCCGCTCGGCGCACTGACCGGCGATCACCTTGCCGGTCGCCGTGGACCCGGTGAAGCAGATGTAGTCGGCACGCTCGATGATCGGTGGGCCGAGCTCGCGGCCGGGACCGGCGACCACCTGCCAGAGGTCCTTGGGGAAGCCGGCCTCCTCGAGCAACCGGGCGCCGAGCAGCGCCGAGAGCATCGTCTGGGCGTCCGGCTTGGCGACCACCGCGTTGCCGGCCAGCAGGGCGGGCAACCCGTCGCACAGCGCCATCGTGAACGGGTAGTTCCAGGGCGAGATGATGCCGACCACGCCCTTGGGGACCCGGTTGACCTCGACCCGGGTCAGGCCCGGCACCACCCCGGAGAGGCGCCGGGTCTCCAGGTGCTGGCGGGCGGTGCGGGCGTAGTAGCGGGCGGTGAGCGCGATGTGCAGCGGCTCGTCGAAGGCGTGCTTGCGCGCCTTGCCGGACTCGAGCTGGATCAGGTCGAGGATCTCGTCCTGCCGGTCCAGCACGATGTCGTGCAGCCGCAGCAGGGCCGCGGAACGGTCCTCCAGCGAGGTGCGGGCCCAGGCCGCCTGGGCGGCCCGGGCCCGGCGATAGGCCTCGGCCACGTCCTCGGCGCTGGACTGCGGGATGTGCGCGAGCGGCGACCCGTCGATCGGCGAGTGCACGGCAGCGGTGCGCCCGGTCGTCGAGAGCACCCGCCCGGTCAGCCGGTCCACCTGATCGGGCTCGAGGGCGTACGACGCCCGCGGGTCGTGCTCGGGGTCGTGGGGACCGTCGACGAGCGGGCCGGGGGCGGGGTTGGACGAACTCATGCCCACGAGCCTAGTGAGCCGGATCACCAGACGCTACCGATGGGTAACGGATGTGCGGTTTTACACACTGCCGCTCGATGTCAATCGCGCGCCACACCCGCCGGCCCACCTCACATCGCGGGAGCCGAGAGGTAGACGGACTTCAGCTCGGTGTACTGCGCCAGACCCTCGGGGCCGAACTCCCGCCCGAGGCCCGAGGCCTTGAAGCCGCCGAACGGCGCCGCGAAGTCCATCGTGTAGGTGTTCACGCCGTAGGTGCCGGCCCGGACCCGCCGAGCCACGTCGACACCGGCGTCGGAGTCCGCGGTCCACACCGTGCCCGCGAGCCCGTAGTCGGAGTCGTTCGCGATCCGGATCGCGTCGTCGACGTCGGTGTAGGGGATCACCGAGACGACCGGCCCGAAGATCTCCTCCTGGGCGATCCGCATCCGGTTGTCGACGCCCGCGAAGACCGTCGGACGCACGTACCACCCGCTCCCGAGGCCGTCGGGGCGGCCGGTGCCGCCGGTGAGCAGCGTGGCTCCCTCGGACCGGCCGATCTCGATGTAGCCGTTGACCCGCTCCTGCTGGCGACGGGCCACCATCGGCCCGATCTCCGAGGCCGGGTCGGCGGGGTCGCCGACCCGCATCGCGCCGATCCCCTCGGCCAGTGCGGCGGCAACCTCGTCGTGCCGGTCCCGGCTGACCAGGACGCGGGTCTGCGCGACGCACGCCTGACCGGAGTTCATCACCGCGAGGAACTTCATCCCCTCCACGACGGAGCCGAGGTCGGCGTCGTCGAGCACGATCGCCGCCGACTTGCCGCCCAGCTCGAGCGAGACCCGCTTGAGCTGCTCGCCGCAGATCGCGCCGATCCTGCGGCCCGCCGCCGTCGAGCCGGTGAACGCCACCTTGTCGACCCCGGGGTGACGGACCAGGTGCTCGCCGACCTCACGGCCACCGGCGACGATGCTCACCACACCCTCCGGCACGCCGGCCTCGGTGATCATCTCGGCGAGCAGGTAGCAGTCCAGCGGGCTCTCCGGAGCGGGCTTGACCACGACCGTGCAGCCGGCCAGCAGCGCCGGCACCACCTTCGAGATCACGGTGAACTGCGGGACGTTCCACGGCGGGATCGCGGCGACCACCCCGACCGGCTCGTGGCGGACCAGCACGTCCCCGCCCAGCGCTCCCGGCCGGGTCGCCTCCCAGGGGAACTCCCGGGCGATGCCGAGGAACGACTCGATCTGCATCCACGGCGCCGGCGCCTGGGCGAGGCTGGAGAACGAGATCGGCGACCCCATCTCGGTGGTGATCACCGAGGCCATCTCCTCCAACCGGGCCGCGTAGAGGCCGGAGAGGTTCTGCACGATCGCGATCCGTTCGGCCGGGCTCATCCGGGGCCACGGACCCTCGTCGAACGCGGTGCGCGCGGCCGCCACCGCCGCATCGATGTCGGCCACCGAACCCTCCGGCACCCGCGCGACGACCTCCTCGCTGTGCGGGGAGACCACCTCCAGCACGGCGTCGGTGGCGGGCTTGGTCCAGGCGCCGCCGATGAAGAGGGCGTCGCGGTCCAGCGTGGTCATGTGTCTCCTCGAAGGGATCAGGGGGCGAGGGTGAACCAGTCGGCGAAGCCGCTGGGGTCGTGACGACCGAGGGCACCGTGCTCGAAGAGCCCGTGTCCCTCGGCGGTGGCGGACGTCGTACCGAGTCCGGGGCCGGAGGCGACGGCGTGGCCGACGTGGTCGATCACGCCGAACATCACCCGGCCGGCGACGGCCGGGTCGGCCAGGTCGTAGGTGCGTCGCTCGGTGAACTCCGGCCCCTTCCACATGCCGTGCGTCCAGTCCGAGTCACCGCCGTAGCCGCCGCCGACGTGGATCGGTACGGCGAGCTTGGAGGTCACCTCGAGGACCAGCTCCTCGCCGGACGGGGTGGTGCACACGATGGTGGCGCCGGTCGGCACCCGGGTCCCCGAGGCGTAGCGGATCTCCACCCGCGGCCAGCCGAGCTGCTCGACCCGGCCGTCGGCCCAGGTGCGGGTGCAGTCGTTGAGGGTGCGGTAGCCGTCGGGGGTCTCCTGGATGATCAGCACCACGCAGAACTCCTCGAACCGCATCGGCACGTAGAGCCACCACATCCCTCGAACGCCGGGTCCGAGGGCTTGCCGGCGGGCGCGGCCTCGCCGACCGGGCGGACCCCCAGGAGCGGTCCCGGGTGCCGAGCCACACGTCGGGGGTGACCGCGATGTCGGAGCCGTCCACGCTGATCACGCCCTCCCAGGTGCCGACCTGGGCGAAGCGCTGCGCGTCGAGTGTCGTACCGGAGCCCTGACGCATCACGTGCGGCAGCTCCTGGACGACGTCGAACGAGCCCTCCCAGGTCAGGTCGAGCCCGATCCCCTCGGTCTCCTCCATCACCAGGCGCAGCCGGCGCAGCGGCTCGAGCACCTCGATCCGGTAGGC
The DNA here is from genome assembly GCF_006494815.1 of Nocardioides sambongensis. NCBI lineage: Bacteria > Bacillati > Actinomycetota > Actinomycetes > Propionibacteriales > Nocardioidaceae > Nocardioides > Nocardioides sambongensis. The sequence goes on along the minus strand of NZ_CP041091.1, from coordinate 161,847 downwards.
ACCGACCTGCTGCGCCATCCGGTCGCCACCACGCGGGTCGGCAGCGTCGCTGAGGTGCACCGCGGTCTGCTCGCTGCGGCCGTCCAGCTCCCGCCGCAGCAGCACGAAGGCGTCCTTGGTGCCGAGGTTCGGGTAGAAGCCGAGACCGGTGATCAGGAACAGGTCGCCGGTGCGGTCGTGGCAGTTGAGGTAGCAGCGGTCGTAGAAGTTCCGGTCGCTGCTGCCGGCCCAGGCGACCGGCCGCGGCAGCTGGTGGATCGGGAACTCGTCCAGCGGCCCGAGGCCGACGTACTCCCCGTGCAGGCCGTGGTCGTTGTGTGCGGACGTCATGCGCCCACCTCCTCGAGCAGCCGCTCGAAGAGCGGGCGATGGTGGAACACTGCCTCCGGGTCGTCCGGACACTCGATCTCGCCGAAGTGGATCTGGCGGGCGCTGGTGCGCAGGAAGACGCAGCCCCAGCTGACCGCGGCGTGCACCTGGTACCAGGTCAGGTCGCCGGGCTCCACGCCGCTGAGCTCGGCGTAGGTGGCCGCCACGTCCTCGGCGGTCAGGAAGTCGGGCATGCCCGGCAGGTCCAGCATCGCCGCGATCTCCTGGAAGACGCGGTGCGCGAACACCATCCACGCCAGGTCCAGCTCGCGCGGCCCGAGGGTGGCCATCTCCCAGTCGAGCACCGCCACCGGGGTGAAGTCGCGATACATGATGTTGCCGATTCGGGAGTCACCCCAGACCAGCACCGCCTCCTCGGTCGGCGGGAGGTTCGCCTCGAGCCAGGCCAGGCCCCGCTCGATCAGCGGCGAGCGCGGCGAACCCTCCGGGGCGTTCGACGCGAAGTCGTACCAGGCGCGGGTCCTGGCCAGGTTGCGTGCCAGTGCGGTCCGACCGGGGTGGCCGGTGACGGCCGGGTCGAGGAAGCCGAACGTCGTGGTCGGGTCCGGGATCCGGTGCAGCCGGGCGAGCACCTCGACACTGCCCCGCAGGAGCCGCTGCTGCTCGGCCGGGTCGGCGTCGTAGAGCCAGTTGTCCCCGAACGTGTAGGGCAGCACGTCCGGCGGCACCGCCCCGTCCAGCCGCTCCATCAGGAAGAACGGCGTGCCCAGCACCTCCCCGGTCGGCTCGTTCAGACCCACCGGCGGCACCGGCACCCCGGCCAGCTGTCCGGAGAGCCGCATCGCGTCGTACTGGTCGGTGAGCCGGTACTCCGGGAACACCGGCAGGTCCTCGGCGGCGGGCGCCACGCGGGCGACGTACTCCCGGGTGCGGCGCTGGCCGCTCTCGCCGCTGGTGATGGCGAGCAGCACGGTCTCGCTGGACATGCCGTTGGTCTGCACGCCGTCGTGGACCACCACCTCGGGATCGGCCCCCGGCGGCAGCACGCTCGCCAGCCAGGTGGTGAGCGCTCGCTGCATGCCGACGGGGTCCCGGCTCGACCGCTGGAGTGTCATGTCGGCCGGTGGCGGTGACTGGGTCACGTTCCCTCCTAGGTCCCGTGTGACGTGGGTCTCAGCATGGGTGGAACGTGTTCTAGGTGTCAACGAGTGGAGGGGTTTGATTTGACGCGTGTCAGCGGCGCGGGTGCGGGTTTCACCGGCTGACCGGGGAAACCCGCACGACACGCCGTGAAGCACCGGCGTGTCGTGCGGGTTTCGGCCGACAAGTTCACCGCCCTCGCGCCAGATCGCCCCAGATCGGCCCCGACACCGTGCACAGCGGCCCCGAACGCCCGGCCATCCACAGGGCGCCGCGGGCCCCGGTTCGCCGCTCGCCCCTCGGTGAGGCCAACTGCATGACACTCTTCTCGACCATCGACCTGCGCCACGACCACCTCCTGATGACCCACGAGCTCATCGCCTCCGGCTACGACGACCGCGCCATCCGTCGCCTCGTTGACCGTCGCGTGCTACGCCGCATCGGCCACGGCGCCTACCTGCCGACCGACCACTGGGACGGCCTATCCGAACCCGGCCGCCGGCGCGCTCAGGCCCTCGCGGCCCTACGCCGGGCGAAGCAGCACGTCGTACTCGCCGGACCGAGCGCCGCCGACCAGTACGACGTCCCGGTGTGGGACATGGGCTCGAAGGTGCACCTTGCGCGGGTCGATCGGCGGGCGGGGCGCAGCTCCGAGGCGATGACGCAGCATCGCCCGGCGTTCGTCGCCGAGGACATCACTGTCCGCAACGGCATCCCGCTGACGAGCGGCACGCGGACGGCACTCGACATGATCGCCCTCGCCGACGTACCTCACGCGCTGGTCACGGTGAACGGCCTGCTCCATGCCGGCGAGACCACGATGGAGGACCTCGAGCGGCGGGTTCGGGGCATGCGGCACGATCCGCACACCCTGGCGACGCCCGTGGTGCTGGCGCTCGCCGACAGGCGTTGCGAGTCCGCCGGGGAGTCGCTGGCGCTGCACCTGTGCTGGACCGGCCACCTGCCGAGGCCCGAGCTGCAGTACGAGGTGCGCGACCGGCACGGCCGGATCGTCGCGCGGCTGGACTTCGCCTGGCCCGAGCTCGGCCTGTTCATGGAGTTCGACGGCCGCGCCAAGTACGAACGTCACCGGCGCGACGGGGAGTCGGTGGCTGACGCCGTACTGCGGGAGAAGGCGCGCGAGGACCTGGTGCGCGAGCTCACCGGATGGCGCTGCATCCGGATCGTCTGGGCCGACCTGTTCCGGCCGACGGCGACGGTCGGCCGCATCCACCGGGCGATGGCAGCGGGACGGCGAGCCGCCTGAGTGGGGAACCTGTCAGCCGAAACCCGCACGACACGCCGATGGCGCACGGCGTGTCGTGCGGGTTTCACCGGCTGACCGGGGAAACCCGCACCTTCAGGCCGTGACGACCTCGACCCGCTGGAACTCCTTGAGCTCGGTGTAGCCCGTGGTGGCCATCGAGCGCCGCAGCGCACCGACCAGGTTCATCGTGCCGTCGGCGACCCGCGAGGGTCCGAAGAGGATCTCCTCGATGGTGCCGACCTGGTCGAACTGGACCCGCTTGCCGCGGGGCAGGTCGGCGTGGTGCGCTTCGGCGCCCCAGTGGAAGCCGTGGCCGGGGGCGTCGGTGGCGCGGGCGAAGGGCGAGCCGACCATCACGGCGTCGGCGCCGCAGGCGATCGCCTTGGCCACGTCGCCCGACGTGCCGATCGAGCCGTCGGCGATGACGTGGACGTAGCGGCCACCGGACTCGTCGAGGTAGTCGCGGCGTGCGGCGGCCACGTCGGCGACCGCGGACGCCATCGGCACCGCCACGCCGAGCACGGTGCGGGTGGTGTGCGCGGCGCCGCCGCCGAACCCGACCAGCACCCCGGCCGCGCCGGTTCGCATCAGGTGCAGCGCCGCAGTGTGGGTGGCGCAGCCGCCGACGATCACCGGCACGTCGAGCTCGTAGATGAACTCCTTGAGGTTCAGCGGCTCGGACTGGCTGGAGACGTGCTCTGCGGAGACGGTGGTGCCGCGGATGACGAACATGTCGACGCCGGCGTCCACGACCGCCTTCGCGAACTCCTTGGTCCGCTGCGGGGACAGCGATCCGGCCACGGTCACCCCGGCCTCACGGATCTGGCGGACCCGTTCGGTGATCAGCTCGGCCCGGATCGGCGCGGTGTAGATCTCCTGCAGTCGCCGGGTACCGGCGACGCCATCCAGTCCGGCGACCTCGGCCAGCAGCGGCTCCGGGTCCTCGTAGCGGGTCCAGAGGCCCTCGAGGTTCAGTACGCCGAGCCCGCCGTACCGGCCGATCGCGATCGCCGTGTCGGGCGACATCACCGAGTCCATCGGCGCCGCCACGATCGGCAGCGAGAAACGGTAGGCGTCGATCTGCCAGTCGGTGCTGACTTCCTCCGGGTCGCGGGTGCGCCGCGAGGGGACGATCGCGATGTCGTCGAAGGAGTACGCCCGGCGGGCGCGCTTGGCACGGCCGATCTCGAAGTCCGTCACCGGGCCATTCTCCCACCCGTCGCGGACCGGTGTCGAAAGGGCTCGCGCAGGGTCAGCGACCGGCGTAGTTCGGGGCTTCGACCGTCATCTCGATGTCGTGCGGGTGGCTCTCCTTCAGCGACGCCGAGGTGATCCGGACGAACCTGCCCTTGGCCTGCAGCTCGGGGACGGTCCGGGCGCCGACGTAGAACATCGACTGCGAGAGGCCGCCGATGAGCTGGTGCGCGACACCGGCCAGCGGCCCCTTGTAGGCGACCTGGCCCTCGATGCCCTCGGGCACGATCTTGTCGTCGCTGGCCACCTCGGCCTGGAAGTAGCGGTCCTTGGAGTAGGACTTCTTGCCCCGGCTGGACATCGCGCCCATCGAGCCCATCCCCCGGTAGGACTTGTACTGCTTGCCGTGGTGGAAGACGACCTCGCCGGGCGACTCCTCGCAGCCGGCCAACATCGACCCGATCATCACCGACTCCGCGCCGGCGACGATCGCCTTGGCGATGTCGCCCGACTGCTGCAGTCCGCCGTCGGCGATCACCGGCACGCCCGCGGGACCGGCGGCCAGCGAGGCCTCGTAGACGGCCGTCACCTGCGGTACGCCGCAACCGGTGACGACCCGGGTGGTGCAGATCGACCCGGGGCCGAAGCCGACCTTGACGGCGTCGGCGCCGGCGTCCACGAACGCCTGGGCGCCCTCCCGGGTGGCGACGTTGCCGCCGATCACCTGGACGTGGCGCGTGGCCGGGTCGGTCTTGAGCCGGCGGACCATGTCCAGCAGCAGCGTGACGTGGCCGTGAGCGGTGTCCGCCACCAGTACGTCGACCCCGGCGTCGATCAGCGTGGTCGCCCGGTCCCAGGCGTCGCCGAAGTAGCCGATCGCGGCCCCGACGAGCAGCCGCCCGCTGCCGTCCTTGGAGGCGTGCGGGAACTGCTCGGACTTCACGAAGTCCTTCACCGTGATCAGCCCGCCGAGACGCCCGTCGGCGTCGACCAGCGGCAGCCGCTCGCGCTTGTGCTTGCGCAGCAGCGTGGTCGCCTCGTCCCGGCTGATCCCGACCTGCCCGGTGATCAGCGGCATCGGCGTCATCACCTCGTCGACCTTCGTGGTCGACCACTCCGCGACCGGGGTGAAGCGGAGGTCGCGGTTGGTGCAGATGCCGAGCAGCCGGTTGTCGTCGTCGACGACGGGCAGGCCGGAGACGCGGTACTCACCGCAGATCCGGTCCAGCTCCTCCAGGGTGGCGTCCGGACCGATGGTGATCGGGTTGGAGATGATCCCGGTCTGGGTCCGCTTGACCAGGTCGACCTGGTAGGCCTGCTCCTCGGTGGAGAGGTTGCGGTGCAGGATGCCGATGCCGCCCTGGCGGGCCATCGCGATCGCCATCCGCGACTCGGTGACGGTGTCCATCGCCGCGCTGACCAGTGGCGCGCGCAGCGAGATCTCCCGGGTCAGCCGGGAGGTCGTGTCGATGTCGTCCGGCACCAGGTCGGAATGACCCGGCAGCAGCAGGACGTCGTCGTAGGTAAGACCGAGCGATGCGAACTTCTCCGGGACCTCCACCCCTCCAGTCTAGGGCCGCGCTTGACGAGTCCGACACGCTGGTGGGGTGAGCACTCCACCAGCCGCCACTCCTCCGCTCGACCGCCCCGGACCAGGCCTCCCCGGACGCCGCTGCACCGCGCTCCGCTGCACCGCGCTCCGCTCCGCCGCGCACCAGCACGGTGACCTCCGATGAGCTCGGACCTCTCACCGCACGTCCTGGTCCTCTTCGGGGCCACCGGCGACCTGGCCGCCCGCAAGCTGTTCCCCGGTCTGTACCGGCTGGCCGCAGCAGGCCGGCTCCCCGACCACTTCGCGGTGATCGGCACCGGCCGCCACTCCCCCGGCTCCGACGAGGAGTTCCGGGCCCAGGTCCGCGAGGGGTTGGACGAGTTCGTCGGGGACCTCGACGACGACGTCGCCACCGCGCTGCTGGACCAGGTCTCCTTCGTCACCTCCTCCGCCGAGGACGGAGCGGAGCTGGGTGAGGCGGTGCGCGACGCCGAGGACCGGCTGCTGGAGCGCGGCTCCTGCCTGCTCGGCGACGTACGACGCCTGCTCTACCTCTCGGTCCCGCCGGGCGCAGTGGAGGGGATGGTCGGGATGCTGGAGCGCGAGGACCTGGTCGCCCGGTCCCGGCTGGTGGCGGAGAAGCCGTTCGGTACGGACCTGGCCACCGCCCGCGAGCTGAACGCGACCGTGGCCAGCGTCTTCCCCGACGCCCAGGTCTTCCGGATCGACCACTTCCTCGGCAAGGAGGGCGTGCAGAACATCCTGGCGCTCCGGTTCGCCAACGGTCTCTTCGAGCCGGCCTGGAACCGGCACACCATCTCCTCGGTCCAGATCGACGTGCCCGAGACCCTCACCGTCGAGGGCCGCGGCAGCTTCTACGAGTCCACCGGCTGCCTGCGCGACATGGTCACCACCCACCTGTGCCAGCTGCTCGGCTTCGTCGCACTGGAGGACCCGCACGCCTACCGCGAGTCCGCGCTGCGCGCCGCCAAGGCCGCGGTGTTCAGCGCGGTCCGCCCCCTCGACCCCGGCCGCGTCGTCTTCGGCCAGTACGACGGCTACCGCGACGAGCCCGACGTGGCAGAGGACTCCACCGTGGAGACGTTCGCCGCGATCGAGATGTGGATCGACAACGACCGCTGGCGCGGCGTGCCGTTCTACCTGCGCACCGGCAAGGCGCTGGCCGAGGGCCGCCGCACCATCACGGTGCGGTTCCACGACCCGCGGCACCGCTGGCTCAAGCCGGAGGACGGCGGCCAGCCGGCCCCCAACGAGCTGGTCATCGAGCTCGCCGACCAGCCCCGGATCGAGATCGACATCCGGGCCAAGCGGCCCGGGCCGGACATGGCGCTGGTCGAGGGTGTCTTCCGGCTCGACCTGGTCGGCGACGTACCCGATGCGGACCCGTTGGAGGCCTACGAGCGGCTGCTGCTGGAGGTGATGCGCGGCGACCGCACCCTGTTCATCTCCGCCGACGAGGTGGAGCGGCTGTGGGAGATCTGCCAGCCGGTCCTGGACCGGCGACCGCCCGCGCTCTCCTACCCGGCCGGCTCGTGGGGGCCGCAGGAGGCCGTCGACCTGCCCTCGGACGGTTGGCATCTCGGTGACCACGTGGGCGGGCACGCCGGCGCCCACCCGGCGGGCCGCTGACCCGGCCGGGCCGCGTCGCCGGCGGTCAGACGCGCAGGTCGGTCACCGCGATCCGGACGGTGAGGGTCTCCCCGGCCATCCGGATCCGGCCGCGCATCCCGGCCGCGAGCACCATCGGGAGCACGGCCTGGGTGTCCGAGGGGGCCGAGAGGACGATCTCCTCGGCGCCGCGCGACCGGGCCAGCCGGGCGACGTCGGCGAGCAACCGGGTGCCGATGCCGCGGCGGTGCCAGGACGGGTCGACCCACAGGTCCACCGGCCACGGCTCCTCGCCCTCACGCACCTCGATGCTGGCCTGGCCCGCGACACGTCCGCCGACCAGGGCGGAGATCCGCGAGTCGGCCCGGACGTACTCGGGCTCCGCCTCACCGGGACGCCCGGCCTGCGCCGGGGTCGGGGCCCTGTGCGCGGCGAGCACCTCGGCGACCAGCTCGGCCAGCGCGGCCGCCCGCTCCCGCTCGACCGGGGTGAACGCCGGGTCACGGCGGATCTGGATGGTGGTGGTCGACCCCAGCACCATCTCGAGCACGTCCTCGTCACCGTCCGAGGGCGCCACGTCGGCGTCGAAGAGGTGTGCGGCCACGTCGGGGAAGCTGGCCGGGTTGGCGAGGACCTCGCGAACCGCCTGCACGTAGCGCGTGGGCTGGTCCTCCAGAGCCGCGGGCCCGGAGCGGATCACGGAGACCGCGTCTCCGCCGGCGCTGCCGAACAGCTCCTCGATCCGGTCGGCCTCCCAGTCCTCGGGCGTGTCGATCACGAACTCGTCGGTGACGTGGTCGGTGTCGGGGAAGATCCGCACCCGCTTGATGTCGACGCCGGCGTCTCCGCACGCGGCGGCCAGCCCGGCGAGGGTGCCCGGGCGGTCCGGCAGGTCGGCACGCACTCTCCACAGCATGTCCTCACTATGCCGGACAGGCGTGACGTCCCGCGATCCCCCAGGTAACAGCCGGTCGCCCCGCGGCGACGGCACGCGACGGCGGAACGTCCGGGTCGGCGCGAGCAAGTTGATCTGCCGATCGTGGAACCGAACCGCACCTCGCCTGCGACAGTGAGAGTGTGTCGGATCACACCTCGCCGGACCTCGCGGACTCGGAGCTGCTCCATGCAGCGGCCGACGGCGACCTGGGTGCGATGCGCGAGCTCTACGAGCGGCACGCCCCGTGGCTCACCGCGCGGCTGATACGACGCTGCAACGACCGGGAGGTGGTCCTCGACGTCGTCCAGGACACCTTCGTGGCGATGTGGCGCGATGCCGCGCGATGGCGCGGGGAGGGCGATCTGGCGGCGTGGTTGTGGGGGATCGCGTTCCGGCGCATGGTGTCCCGGCTGCGTCGCCGCAAGGACGTGGTGCTGGTGCCGGACTGGTCCAGCGCGCCCGCGACCCTGCCGGCGGCGGAGGACGTCGTCCTGCTCGGCGTCGAGTACGGCGACCTGGGCGAGGCGTTGCGGAGGCTCTCGCCGGAGTTCCGGGCCGTGGTCCAGGCGTGCGTGCTGGACGGGCTGACCACCCGGGAGGCCAGCCGCCTCCTCGGCGTCCGGCAGAACACCCTCAAGACCCGCCTGCACCGGGCCAAGGCCCAGATGCGCGCGTCGTTGGCTGATCTGCGACTGGAGGAGCTGGGATGACCACGACCACCGGTTGGCACGCGTCTCCGGGACTGCTGTCGGCCTACGTCGACGGCGCCCTGGACGCCGTGCTGTCGGCCTCGCTCGAGCGTCACGTCGACCACTGCCCCGAGTGCCGTGCGGCGGCCGGGGTTCTCGTCGACCGGACGCTGCTCGACACCGCGTGGGACCAGGTGCGGTCGACGGCGGAACGACCCCGGCTGCGGCTGCCGGCACGACTGGTCCGAGCACTCGGGCTCTCCGAGCCGACCGCGATCCTGCTCGGCGCCGCGGCCTCCCTGCGAGCGTCGTGGATGTCGAGCGCCGTGGTCGCCCTCGCCTTCGCCACCCTCGCCACGCTCACCACCGACAGCACGACGCTCTGGCCGTTCCTGCTGGTCGCGCCCCTGATCCCGGTCCTGGGGGTCGCCGGCTGCTACCCCGCCACCGAGGAGTCCTTCGACGCACTCGCCGTCAGCACTCCCTACGGACGCACCCGTCTGATCCTGGTGCGGACCGTCGCGGTCCTGGTGAGCGTCCTCCCGGTCACGGTGCTGCTCGGCACGCTGCTGCCCGGGCCGCTGTGGGTCGCCGCTGCGTGGATGGGCCCCGCGCTCGCACTCGTACCGGTGATGATGGCGCTGGCCAGCTTCACCGGCCCGCGCATGGCGGTGGCGGTGGTGGCATTGGCGTGGTCCGCCGTGGTCCTCACCCCGGTCCGCTCCTTGGACGCCACCTGGCCGGTGGAGCTGCAGCAGCAGCTCGGCTACCTCGCGCTGGCCGCGGTCGCCCTCCTCGTCCTCGGTCTGCGCTCCCGCAGCACCGGCCAGATCGGAGCAGCACTGTGACCATCGAACTCGACGGGGTCGGCAAGACCTTCGGCCGGACCGACGCTCTCGCCGAGGTCTCGCTGCGGATCGGAGCGGGGGTGACCGGCCTGTTGGGACCCAACGGCGCCGGCAAGACGACGCTCCTGCGGATCGCGGCCACCAGCATCGCCAGCGACCGGGGACGGGTCGAGCTGGTCGGCCGCGATCCGTACGCCAGTCATGCCGACCTGATCGCGGTGCGACGCGAGCTGGGCTACCTCCCGCAGGAGCTCGGCTACCCCAGCGACATGACCGCCTTCGGCTTCGTCGAGTACGTCGCGGTCCTCAAGGAGTGGAACGACCGGCGCGCCCGGCACCGGGAGGTCCGCCGGGTGCTCGAGCTGACCGGCCTGGCCGACTTGGCCGGCAAGCGGGTCGCCCGGCTCTCCGGAGGTCAGCGACGAAGGGTGGGCTTGGCCCAGGCGCTGCTCGGCCGGCCGCGGCTGCTGCTCCTGGACGAGCCGACGACCGGCCTCGACCCGACCCAGCGGGCCCAGCTGCGTCGTACCCTCTCGGTGCTGGGCAGTGAGGCGACGGTGGTGCTGTCCACCCACCAGACCGAGGACGTGGCCGCCCTCTGCGAGCGGGTGATCGTGCTCGCCGACGGACGGGTTCGCTTCGACGGCTCGGTCACCGACCTGGTCGGCACTGCCGCGGGGCGCGTCTGGCTGACCGACCGCGAGGTCCCGGACGCGGTCGTCTCCTGGCGGACCGGGACCGGCCGCCACCGCGTCGTCGGGGACCTCGGCCCGACCTGGCGGAGGCCGCTGAGCCGACGCTGGAGGACGCCTACCTGCTCATGCTCGGGCCCGGGGCCTCGGCCCAGGCCGTCTGACCGTTCCCTCACCACCTGGAGACAACCGTGGCCACCACCCTGCCCGCGACCGGACGTGGCACCCTCCGCGACATGGTCGCGATCGAGGCCAAGCGCTTCGCCCGACACCCGCTCTTCATCGTCGGTGTGCTGATCGCCTACGGCCTCACACTCGCGATCCACCTGACCAACGACAAGGACTTCACCGACGCCCTGATGGCGTTCACCATCATCCCCGCGTTCTTCATCGGGTTGCCCAGCCTGGTGGTGGCCGCCCGGCTGACCCGCTCGACCGAGGTGGCCGTCGAGGCGATGGTGACCGCTCCGCAGGGCGAGGCTCGCCGTACGCTCGCCGTCATCGGCAGCTGCTCGGTGCCGTTCGCCGCCGGGATGCTGTGGATCGCCGAGGTGTTCGCCATCCTCGCGGTGAGGCCGGCGCACCCCGACGAGCTCTGGTTCGGCACGATGCGCGACATCGACGTGTGGAGCATCATGCTCGCCGGCGCACCTGTGGCCTGCCTCGGCGCCGCGTTGCTCGGCGTGCTGTCCGGTCGCTGGCTGCGCTTCCCCGGCGCGCCGACCGTCACCGTCGTCGCCGTCGTCGCCGTCGTCTACCTGCTCGGCGGCGCACTGCAGTACGGCGAGCACAACGAGTTCCGACTCTTCGCGCCGTGGGCGATGTTCCACACCGGGACGATGACCGAGGACGCCTATCAGGGCATCCCGCACTATGCGCAGGCGATCATGGCCGGCAACCCGGTCTGGTACCTGCTCTACCTGGTCACCCTCTGCGGCCTGGCCGCCGGCGGCGCCGTGTGGCACGACCGTGCGGCACGCACCGCCCGCCTGCGGTGGTCGCTGCTGGGGCTCCTCGGTCTGGCCGCAGTGTTCGTCACCCTGGCGATCATGACCGGGGTGGACCACCTGATGATCTCCGAACCACTGCCCTACCCGTCCTCGGAGTGAGCGGTGGCGGCCTGGTATCTGCTCCGGGCGGTCCACTGGCGCGCCGTGATCGCCCTGCTCGCGATGGGTGGACTGGTGGCCGCGATGGTGCACAGGTGGGCGGAGACCGCCACGCTCGGTCTCCCGCTGGTCGCTCTGCTTGCGGCAGCCTCCGCTGGCCTCCTGGTGGACGAACCGGCGGCCGCGGTGGTCGACGTGACACCGCGCGGCGGACGCTGGGCGGGTTCGGCCCGGGTGCTGGCGGCCGGGCTACCGCTCGGAGCCGGCTTGATCCTGGTGAGCGCCGTCTCGGTCGACACCGTCGGAGATGCCGACGCCACGAAGGACTGGCTCGTCGTCCTCGGGGCCCTCGGGGCCACGGTGCTGGCGAGCGGACTCGCGCTGCGGCGCCGTGTGCCACAGCCGGGAGGCGCAGTGGCCTCCGCGGTGGTGCTGTCCGGGATCGCGCCGACGGTGGTGACCATGTTCATCGACGCCCGGTCACCGCTCCCCCCGCCGGCGCTCTCCGAGGACCTCGTCATCTTCTGGAGCACGCTCGCCGGCGTCGGCCTGCTCGCCATCCTGCTGCTGCTCGGACCCCTCGAACGCGGCCGCCGGGCCCGGTCGTCGGCGGGCCCGGGCGGCCGGAGCGTCAGCCCTTCCGGGAGGGCGACGTCGCGGCAGGGCCGTTCGCGGCAGCGGTCCGGGTCGCGCTGACGGCGTCGCCCTGACGAGGTGTCGCGGTGACGAGGTGTCGCGGTGAACCCTCCGGCACGCTCCACCGAGCGACGCTGACCTCCGGTGCGATCGGGCGAACCTGTCGGCCGAAACCCGCACGACACGCCGGTGCGCCTCGGCGTGTCGTGCGGGTTTCACCGGCCAGCCGGTGAAACCCGCACCCCCGAACGCACCGCGGCCCCGCTCCAACCGGAGCGGGGCCGCAGTGGTGATGCGAGTGAGGAAAGACCTCAGTGGCCGTGACCGTGACCGTGACCGGCCGCGGCGGACTCGTCCTCCTCCTCGGGCTTGTCCACCACGAGGGTCTCGGTGGTGAGCAGCATCGCCGCGATGGAGGTGGCGTTGACCAGCGCGGAGCGGGTCACCTTGACCGGGTCCAGGACGCCCTGGGCGACCAGGTCGCCGTACTCCTCGGTGGCGGCGTTGTAGCCGTTGCCGACGCCGAGCTCGCGGACCTTGGTGGTCACCACGTAGCCGTTGACGCCGCCGTTCTCGGCGATCCAGCGCAGCGGCTCGTCCGCGGACTTGCGCACGATCCGGACGCCGACGGCCTCGTCGCCGGAGAGGTCGAGGTCGTTGTCCAGCGCGGAGACCGCGTGGATCAGCGCGGAACCACCGCCGGGCACGATGCCCTCCTCGATCGCGGCGCGGGTCGCGGAGACAGCGTCCTCGATGCGGTGCTTCTTCTCCTTCAGCTCCACCTCGGTGGCGGCGCCGACCTTGATCACGCACACGCCGCCGGCCAGCTTCGCGAGGCGCTCCTGGAGCTTCTCGCGGTCCCAGTCGGAGTCGGTGGACTCGATCTCGGCCTTGATCTGGTTGACCCGGCCCTCGACCTGCGCGGAGTCACCGGCGCCGTCGACGATGGTGGTGTTGTCCTTGGTGATCACCACGCGCCGGGCCTGGCCCAGCACCTCGAGACCGACCTGGTCGAGCTTGAGACCGACCTCGGGGGCCACGACCTGGCCACCGGTGAGGACCGCGATGTCCTGCATCATCGCCTTGCGGCGGTCACCGAAGGCGGGGCTCTTCACCGCGACGGCGTTGAAGGTGCCGCGGATCTTGTTGACCACCAGGGTGGAGAGCGCCTCGCCCTCGACGTCCTCGGCGAGGATGAAGAGCGGCTTGCCGGCGGCGATGACCTTCTCCAGCAGCGGCAGCAGCTCCTGGATCGAGGAGATCTTCCCCTGGTGCAGCAGGATGTAGGGGTCGTCGAGGACGGCCTCCATGCGCTCCTGGTCGGTCACGAAGTAGGCCGAGAGGTAGCCCTTGTCGAACTGCATGCCCTCGGTGAACTCGAGCTCGGTGCCCAGGGTGTTGGACTCCTCGACCGTGATCACGCCGTCCTTGCCGACCTTGTCGAAGGACTCGGCGAGCAGGTCGCCGATGTGGCTGTCGCGGCTCGAGATCGTCGCCACCGAGGCCATGTCCTCGCGGGACTCGACCTCACGGGCGGACTTGAGGAGCGCCTCGGAGACCGCGGCCGCGGCCGCGTCCATGCCGCGCTTGATGCCCATCGGGTTGGCGCCGGCGGCGACCGCGCGCAGTCCCTCGTGCACCATCGCCTGGGCGAGGACGGTCGCGGTCGTCGTACCGTCGCCGGCGACGTCGTTGGTCTTGGTCGCGACCTCCTTGGTGAGCTGGGCACCGAGGTTCTCGAACGGGTCGTCCAGCTCGACGTCGCGGGCGACGGTGACACCGTCGTTGGTGATCGTGGGGGCGCCCCACTTCTTGTCGAGGACGACGTAGCGGCCCTTGGGGCCGAGCGTCACCTTGACCGCGTTCGCGAGCGCGTCGACACCGCGCTCCAGCGAGCGCCGTGCGTCCTCGTCGAACTCCAGGATCTTCGGCATTACTACTCCTTCGAAGGAAGCGAAACGGGTCGTGTGCCCGAGACACCGCTAACGCGACGACTCAGACACACGACCCGGAACGGAAATCAGGAAATGACCGCGAGCACGTCACGCGCGCTCAGGATGAGGTACTCCTGGCCCGAGTACTTGACCTCGGTGCCGCCGTACTTGCTGTAGATGACCTTGTCGCCCACGGCGACGTCGACGGGGATGCGCTCGTCGCCGTCCTCGTTCCAGCGGCCGGCGCCGACAGCGAGGACCTCGCCCTCCTGCGGCTTCTCCTTGGCGGTGTCCGGGATGACCAGGCCGGAGGCCGTGGTCTGCTCGGCGTCGAGGGGCTTGACGACGATGCGGTCCTCGAGGGGCTTGATGTTGATCGACACGGGATCGACCTCTTTCTCTGCTGAGAACTTGTCTGACTTGTTCTGGAGAGCAGGGCCGCCCTCCCACGTTGGGGCTTGGGATGGGGTACGCCGTCGCGGGGGTCGCACTCCGTCACAAGCACTGGCACACTCGGTCCGAGAGTGCCAAGACGAAACTAGCACTCACCGTCAACGAGTGCCAGAGAGGGGCCGCTTCTCCGGCGGCTGGCAGGATGACCGCGTGGACCTCGAGGCGTTCGAATGGCTGCTCACCGACGACGGCCAGCGGGTCATCGACCAGGCGCGGACAGCCCTCCTCGCCGGCGAGGCCGAGCTGCGGGTGAGCACGCTGCTGCGCCGGACCACCACACCCGAGCGCGCCGCCGCGGCCCTCACCCAGGTGTCGCTCCGTGCGGCTGCGACCGCCAAGTTCGGGGAGCTCGCCGAACGGATGTACTTCACCCCGGACGCTCTCGAGCAGGCCACCCGGTCGGCGGTGGCCGAGCACCGTGCGGCGCGGTTCGCCGCCTTCGGAGCGAGGACCGTGATCGACCTCGGCTGCGGCATCGGCGGCGACCTGATCGCCGCCGCCCGGGCCGGCCTGATCTGCGCCGGGGTGGACCAGGACCCCGTCCGAGTGGCCGTGGCCCGCGCCAACCTGGCCGCGCTCGACCTGCCCGGCGCCGTCCAGGTCGCCGACGCCACCGAGGTGGACCACACTCCCTTCGACCTCGCCTTCGCCGACCCGGCCCGCCGCAGCGGGGCCGGACGCACGTTCCGGGCCGAGGACTGGACCCCGCCGTGGAGCTGGGTGGAGGGCCTGCTGCAGCGCGACGCCTGCGTGAAGGTGGCGCCCGGCATCCCCCACGACCTGGTGCCCGACGGCGTCGAGGCCGAGTGGGTCAGCGACCACGGCGAGGTGAAGGAGGCGGCGCTGTGGTCCGGACGCACCGCGACCGTCCGGCGTCGCGCCACCCTCATCGGCGCGGGCGGGCTGGCCTCGATCACCGACGAGGACGACCCGGGGCCGGCCGAGGTCGGCGCCGGTCCGGTCGACAGCTATCTCTACGAGCCGGACGGTGCGGTGATCCGGGCCGGGCTGGTCACTGCGGTCGCCGTCGGGGTGCTCGGGCGGCTGGTCGACCCGAAGATCGCCTACGTGACCTCGGCCGCCGCCTTCCACACCCCCTTCGCCCGCGGCTACCGGGTGCTCGAGGAGCTGCCCTACCGGGAGAAGCAGCTCAAGGCGGCGCTGCGCGAGCGCGGGATCGGCTCGCTGACCATCAAGAAGCGCGGCGTCGACGTCGTCCCCGAGCAGCTCCGCCAGCGCCTCGCGCTGCGCGGTGACACCCCGGCCACCCTGGTGCTGACCCGGGTGGCCGGGGCGGGTACGGCGTTGCTGGTCGAGCCGATCTGAGCAGCCGACCGGGCTCAGCTCAGCCCAGGTGCCCGCGCACCGACGCGTGGCCGGCGAGCAGGTTGCGGGCGATGGTGCGGCGCTGGATCTCGTCGGTGCCCTCGTAGATCCGCAGCAGCCGCAGCTCGCGGTACCAGCGCTCCAGCGGGAGCTCGCGGGTGTACCCCATCCCGCCGTGCACTTGGAGCATCCGGTCCACGATCTCGTTGGCCCGGACGCCACCGAACAGCTTGGCCATCGACTGCAGCTGGCGCGAGTCGTTGCCCGCGTCGACCTGCCAGGCGGCACCGAGCACCAGCCAGCGCAACGCCTCGATGTCGGTGGCGGAGTCGGCGATCATCCACTGGATCGCCTGACGCTCGGCGATCGGCTTGCCGAAGGTGACCCGGTTGCGGGCGTGGTCCATGGCCATCTCGACCAGTCGCTCGCAGGCACCGAGCGCGCGGGCGGGCAGCAGGTAGCGGCCCTTCCCGATCCAGCGCATCGCCATCGCGAAGCCCTTGCCCTCCTCGCCGAGGATGGCGCTGTGCGGCACCCGCACGTCCTCGAAGACCAGGGAGGCCGGCCCCCACTCACCCATCGTGTCGATGTACTCCGAGCGCCAGCCCTGGTCGCGGTCGACCAGGAAGCAGGTGACCGACTCGCCGGTCTGGCCGGCCTTGTGCTTCTCGGGGTCGGTGACCGCGAAGACCATGGTGAAGTCGGCCTCGTTGCCGCGGGTGATGAAGGTCTTCTCTCCGTTGATCACCCACTCGTCGCCGTCCCGGACCGCACTGGTGCGGATCGCGCGGGCGTCCGAGCCGGCGCCGGGCTCGGTGATCGCGAAGCAGGAGCGACGGTCCCCCTCGATGGTCGGCACCAGGTAGCGCTCGCGCTGCTCGTCGTTGGCGTCGAAGAGGATGTTGTCGGCCTCGCCGGCGAACCGGAACGGGATGAACGACCGTCCCAGCTCCACCTCGATCAGGGCGGTCATCACGGCGCCGAGCCCCATGCCGCCGTACTCCTCGGGCGTCTGGACGCCGAAGAAGCCGGCCGCCCGGGCCTTGTCCTGGAGGGCGCGCATCTCCGCCTCGGTGACCCCGGGCTCGTGGCGCCGTTCCCGGGCCAGCGCCTCGGGCTCCAGCGGCAGGATCTCCTTGGTGACGAACGAGCGCACCCACTGGCGGATCTCTCGCTCTTCCTGGTTCAGCTGCAGGTCCATGCGTGTGTTCTTCTCCTCGGTGGGCGTGCGGGGCACGCCGCGGACGGTGGTGCGGGGGTCGGTCAGGACTGGACGGCCGGGGTGAACCGGGCCCGGAGCTCGCGCTTGAGCACCTTGTGCGAGGGCCCGAGCGGGAGCTCGTCGACCACCTCGACCAGGCGGGGGTACTTGTGCCGCCCCAGGCGCTCCTGGGCCCAGGCGCGCAGCTCGTCGGCCTCGACCACCGCACCCGGGCTCGGTACGACGACGGCACAGACCTCCTCGCCGTGGACCGGGTCCGGCACGCCGATCACAGCCACCTGCGCGACGGCCGGGTGGCGGGCGAGCGCCTCCTCGACCTCGCGGGGTAGACGTTGTAGCCGCCGCGGATCACCAGGTCCTTCAGCCGGTCCACGATGCTGACGAAGCCCTCGGGGTCCTTGACGCCGATGTCACCGGTGCGGAACCAGCCGTCGACCAGCACCGCGGCCGAGGCGGTCGGGTCGTCGAGGTAGCCGGCGAAGACGTTGTGGCCACGGACCACGACCTCCCCGCTCTCCCCCGGCCCGAGCAGCACGATCCGGTCCTGGACGTCGGCCTCGGCGATCTCGACCTCGACGCCCCACAGGGGGTGTCCGACGGTGCCGGGGCGGGCGCCGTAGACACGCTGGTTGACGGTGGCCGACGGCGAGGTCTCCGAGAGCCCGTAGCCCTCGAAGATCCGGGTGGCGAAGACGCTCTCGAAGCGCTCCAGCACCGCCACCGGCAGCGAGGCGCCACCGGAGACGCAGTCGCGCAACGCCGGGAGCGCTGGCGCCTGGGCGGCGGCCTCGAGCAGGTGGATGTACATGGTCGGCACGCCGAAGAAGATGGTGGCCCGCTCGGCGACCATGATCTCCAGCGCCCGGACCGGGTCGAAGCGCGGCTGCAGCACGAGCGTGGCGCCGACCCGGAAGGTGGTGTTCATCGACACCGACTGCCCGAAGGTGTGGAACAGGGGCAGGCAGCCCATCACCACGTCGTCACCGAGCAGCGGGTTGGCGTCGACGGCGTTGACGGTCGCGTTGAGGACCAGGTTGAGGTGGGTGAGCACGGCGCCCTTGGGCCGCCCGGTGGTGCCGCTGGTGTAGAAGATCACCGCCGGGTCCTCCGGCCTCCGGGTGACGTACGACGCCAGCGGCTCGGCGCCCGCCCCGAATCCCGCGACGTCGTGGGTCTCGATCCCCACCGCCGCCGCGGCCGGCTCGGCCACCGCGGCGGTGGCCTGGTGGTGCAGCAGCAGCTCGGCCCCGGAGTGGCGCAGCAGGTAGTCGGCCTCCTCGGCGTTGAGCAGGGTCGGGATCGGCACCACCACCCCGCCCGCCGCGATGATGCCGTAGTAGGCGCGGACGAAGTCGGTCACGTTCGGCGCGAGCAGGGCCACCCGGCTGCCGGGCCGCACCCCGCGCCGGGTCAGCGCGGTGGCGAAGCTCCGGGCCTCTCTCCAGAGGTCGGCGTAGCCGGTGCGGGTCTCGCCCTCCACCACGGCGGTGTGGTCGGGGCGGCGGCGGGCCGGCTCGGCGAGGACCGAGGCCAGGGACAGCGTGCTCATGGTTCTCCTTCGCTGGAGGTTGCGGGACGGTGCGGGATGTCCGTGCGGGCCGGGAGGGCCCGCACGGACGTCGGTGGCCGGGCCGGCCCGGGCGCAGGCCCGGGCCGGACGGCTCAGTCGACGGCGTCGACCTCGGGGATGCCGCTCTCCGGCGGCGCGTCACCGGCGGCGGAGTCGTCCTCCTCGATCGCGGCGTCGCCCAGGTCGGTGACCAGGACCGGGGTCAGCGGCTCGCCGGCTCCGCCCTTGAGCTCGACCACCTGCAGGCCGGAGAGGCCGAGGTGACTGTCGGCGGAGTAGCGGAACGGACCGAAGCCGGGTCCCTCGAACTCGGCGCCAGCCTCTTCGAGGGCCTCGACGATGCCGTCGCGGGTGAGGTCCTCGCCCGCGGCCTGGAGTGCCTGGACGAAGGTGTACGCCTCGGCCATGCCGTAGATCCGGTAGTTGGTCAGCTCGCCGTCCTTGCCGTGCTCGTCCCAGACCTTCTGCCACAGCTGGGTCCACGGGTCGTCCGGAGCGTCCGCGCCGGGCATGTACTCGGTGGTGATCACCCCGTCGAGCAGTCCGGCACCGCCGTCGACGGCGCCCTCGGAGAAGTTGGCGAGCAGCGAGCCGACCAGGTTCGGGTCGGAGCCGACGTTGCTGTAGATCCACTGCGGGGCGAAGCCGGTCTTCAGCGCGACCAGCTGCGACAGCGCGGTGTAGGAGGGCACGTTGAAGCCGACCACGAGGTCGACGCCGGCGGCCTGGAGCTTGGCGATCTGCGGCGCGACGTCGGTGTTGCCCGGCGTGTAGGAGACGGTCTCGACGATCTGGTCGTCGATGAACTGGCGCACCCCGCTCTCGCCGTCGGCACCGAGGTCGTCGTCCTGCAGGAAGAGACCGACCTTCGCCTTGGGCAGGTTCTCGGCGATGTACTGGCCGATCACCTTGCCCTCGATCACGTAGTCGGGCTGCCACCCGAAGGTGTAGGGATACTCCTCGGGCGTCTCGCCCCACTGGCGCGAACCGGAGGAGACGAACAGGTCGGGCACCTGCTCGTCGTTGAGGAAGTCGATCACGGCCCCGTGCGTCGGTGTGCCCAGGCCGCCGACCATGCCGAAGATCTCGTCCTGCAGCACCAGCTCGTTGGTCACGCTGCTGGTGTTGGTCGGGTTGTAGGCGTCGTCCTTGACCACGAACTCGATCTGACGACCGTTGACCCCGCCGTTGGCGTTGACGTAGTCGAAGTAGGCCTGGTGGCCGGTCGGGATCTCGCTGTAGCCGGGGGCCGCGACACCGGTGAGTGGGAAGTGGCCGCCGATCTTGATCGTGTCGTCGGTGACGCCGACCGCGTTGCGGGCCTCGTCGGCGGAGTCCTCGCGGTCCTCGCCGGCTCCGCACGCGGAGAGCGCGGCGCAGGCGGCGAGGACGGTGGCGGCGACGGCCGCCGTCGGACGGCGGCGGAGCTTGTCGGGAAGGGTTGACCTCATCAGTGTGCGCCTCTCGGTGTCGGTTGGGTTGAGGTGGACGAAGACGGTTCGGGACTGGTCTCGGTGGCCTCTGACGGCGTCGCCCTCTCCCCTGCCGCCGCGGCGGCGCGACGGCCCGCCCGCTGCAGCCGCCACCGCTGCAGCGACCCGACCAGTCCGGCCGGGGCGAGCAGCACGACGAGCACCATCACCACGCCGTAGACCAGCGGGGCGAGCTGTGCGGACTGGACGTCGTCGAGTCCGAGGTCTCCACCGAGCTGGGTGACGACCTGGGGCAGGAAGGTGAGCAGGGCGGCGCCGATCAGGGCGCCGGAGAGGCTGCCGAGGCCACCGAGCACGATGGCGGCGACGAGGGTCAGCGAGAGCGTGATCGTGAAGCCGCTGGGGGCGGTGATCCGCACCGCGAGCGCCATCACCGCGCCGCCGAGCCCGGCGCAGGCCGCGCTGACCACGAAGGCGAGCACCCGGTTGCGGGCGAGGTCGATGCCGGCCAGCTGGGCGGCGATCTCGTCGTCGCGCACCGCCCGCCACAGCCGCCCGGTGCGGCTGCGGGACAGGTTGGCCAGCACCAGCAGCACCAGGACCAGCACCAGCCAGGCCACGTAGGTGACGTAGCGGCCGCGGGAGGGGTCGGTGCCGGTGAGGAAGAAGACCTGGTCGGCGAACCAGGCCGGCACCTCCGGCACCGCGACCGAGAGCCCCTGCTCCCCTCCGAGCGTGCCGCCGAAGTAGATCGCGAGCCCGGGGACGGCGACGGCCAGCGCGAGGGTGGCACCGGCCAGGTAGGGACCGTGCAGGCGGGCCGCGGCGACGCCGACCAGCGCACCGACCAGGACGGTGACCGCGGTGGCGAGGAGCAGCACCACCGGCAGCGGCACCGCCGCATCGGCGTCCGGCAGCAGCAGCGCGGCGGTGTAGGCGCCGATCGCCATGAAGGCGCCGTGGCCCAGCGAGAGCTGTCCGTTGAGCCCGGTGAGCACGGTCAGGCCGGCCGCGGCGATGCCGAGGTAGGCCATCGACGCCAGCTGGGTGGCCCGGAACTCGCCGACCAGCCCGATCACGGCGAACGCCGCGACCAGCCCGACCAGCGCGATCAGCAGCCGGCCGGTGGCGCCGGCGGGGCTCAGGTACCGCTTCAACGTCGCCATCAGACCCTCCGCTCCGCGATGCCGCCGAAGATGCCGCCGGGGCGCACCAGCAGCACGCCCATCAGCACCACCAGGGCCGCCAGTGCCACCAGCTCCGAGCCGAGGTAGCCGCTGACGAAGCTGAGGCTCAGGCCGAGCAGCAGGCCTCCGAGCACCGCCCCGGCCGGGCTGTCCAGGCCGCCGAGCACGGCGGCCACGAACCCGTAGACGACCACGGGGTCCATGTAGGAGGGGTGGACCAGGCCGCCGCCGGCGATGAGCAGGCCGGCCAGGGAGCCGAGGACGGCCGCGAGCGCCCAGCCGAGGCTGAGCATCCGGCCGACCCGCACTCCGAGCAGCCGGGAGACCTCCGGGTTGAAGGCGGAGGCCCGCATCCGCAGTCCGACGTCGGTGAACCGGAAGAGCAGCACCAGGGCGCCGAGAGCGACCAGGACCGCGACGATGGTGAACACGCCGAAGCCGGTCAGCGCGATGGTCACGTCACCGACCTCGAACCCGCGTACCCCGAACGGAGCCGGGAAGGAGCGGAACCGCGACCCGAAGACCAGTGCGGCCAGCGAGTGGAAGACGATGAAGAGTCCGAGGGTCAGGATCACCGGGTTGATCGGGTTGCTCGCGTCGACCCGGCGGATCACCAGCCACTCCACCAGGGCGCCGAGCGCGAAGCCGGCCAGCAGCGCGGCGGCGAACCCGATCCAGTAGGAGTAGCCGGCGTCGATCAGGACCAGCGCCACGTAGGCGGTGATCATCGCCATCGGCGCCTGGGCGAAGTTCACGATCCGGGTGGATCGCCAGATCATCACCAGCGCCAGCGCGAACGCGGCGTAGACGAACCCGAGCGTCAGTCCGCTCAAGGTGGTGGTCAACAGCTGTTGCACGGGGTGTGTCCTCCAGTCGGATGAGCGCGTCGTCTCAGGCGCCGAGGTAGGCGTGTCGGAGCCGGTCGTCGCCGGCGAGGGTGGCGGCCGGCTCGTCGACGACGACGCGGCCCAGGCCGAGGACCAGCGCGCGGTCGGCGATCGACAGCGCGCTGCGGGCGTTCTGCTCGGCGAGCAGCACGGTGAGGCCGTCCTGGTCGACGAGGTCGCGGATCAGCGCGAAGATCTGCGCCACCACGCGCGGTGCGAGGCCGAGGGAGGGCTCGTCGAGGAGCAGGATGGACGGCTCGGCGAGCAGCGCCCGGCCGACCACCAGCATCTGTCGCTCGCCACCGGAGAGGGTGTGCGCGGTCTGACCGGCCCGCTCCCCCAGCACCGGGAAGAGGTCGTAGACCCGCGCCAGGTCGAACCGGCGGTCCGCGCCGCGCCGGGCGGCCCGAGCGCCCAGCGCACCGAGGTGCAGGTTCTCCGCGACGGTGAGCTCGGCGATCACGCCGCGTCCCTCGGGACGTGGGCCAGCCCCACCCGGGTCATCTCCTCGGCGGGGGTGCGCAGCAGGTCGATGTCGTCGAGGCGCGCGGTCCCGGCGGTGGGGGCGACCAGGCCGGAGAGGGTGCGCAGCAGCGTCGTCTTCCCCGCGCCGTTCGCGCCGAGCACGGCGGTGATCCCGCCGGGCACCTCGAAGCCGACGCCGTCCAGGGCGCGGACCGGGCCGTAGCTGACGCCGAGTCCGTGCACGGTCAGGCTGGTCATCGGCCCGCCTCCCCCGTCGTACCGTGCCGGTCGTGGTCGACCTCGACGCCGAGGTAGGCGGCGAGCACCGCCGGGTCGTCGCGCACCTCGTCGGGCCGACCGCGGGCGATCACCCGGCCGAAGTCCAGGACCACCAGGGAGTCGCAGACACTCATCACCAGGTCCATGTGGTGCTCGACGAGCATCACCGACATCCGGCCGCGCAGGCCGGCGATCAGCTCGCCGAGGTCGGCCATCTCGGCCTCGGAGAGCCCGCTGGCCGGCTCGTCCAGCATCAAGAGGTCCGGTTCGGCGACCAGGGCCCGGGCCAGCGCCACCCGCTTGCGCAGGCCATAGGGCATCGAGCCCGGGTAGCGGGCGGCGTGCTCGGCGATGCCGAGCTCGGAGAGCGCATCCATCGCCCGCTCGCGCAGGGCACGCTCGTCCCGGCCGCTGCGGGGCAGCGCCAGGAGGTCGGCCCAGAAGCCGCTGGAGGCCCACCGGTCGGCCCCGGCGACGACGTTGTCCAGCACGTTCATGTGGTCGAACAGGCCCAGGCCCTGCAGCGTGCGGGCGATCCCGAGCGAGGCGAGGCGGTGCGGCCGCAGCCGGCCGACGTCCTGGCCCCGCCAGCTGATCGCGCCGGCGTCGGGACGGATGAAGCCGCAGGCGACGTTGAAGAGCGTGGTCTTGCCGGCGCCGTTGGGGCCGATCACGCCGAGGACCTGTCCGGGCTCGACGTCGAGGTCGACGTCGGCGAGCGCGGTCAGACCGCCGAAGGTCACGGTGACGCCGTGCATCCCGAACAGCGGGGTGCTCGTCGCAGTGGTGGACACGGGATCTCCTGGTGGGCTGGCGCAGCGGGGCGCGTGCAGTGGAGGTGGACGGGAGGCGCAGCGGATCGGCGGATCGGCGGATCGGGGACCGCCGGCCGATCGGCCGGCGACGCTGCTTCCAGCGGGGACGACCTCCGGGTCCGGGTGAGAACCGTTCGGCGGTCGTGATGTGGCGTCCCTCACTCTGGACGATCTGCACAAACCAGGGGTATGGACGAACTGCCCAAAGTGAGTGGTGCGAACCGCCGCGAACCGCGGGAGCCCTCTTGGCGGCACTGTGCATTCGGTGCAACGCTGTGGCGCATGTCACGCACCGGGATCGTGGGGCCCCGCCCCGCTCCCCTGCCCGCACCGGCCACCGTCGACGCCGAGCTGGAGGCCCGGTTGCAGCGCGCCTGGGCGACGCTGATCCCCCGCGCCGACGAGATCGCGGACTCGATCACCGCGATGCTCGAGCACAACGACCCGGTCTGGTTCGAGCGGGCCGATCCGGCGCTCAAGGCCGACGTCGTGCACAACACCCGCGAGCACGTACGACGCGGCCTGCGCACCCTGGCCGACCAGGACGACCCCGAGCACCGGCCGGCCGACGTGTGGCGGGAGACCGGGCGGCGGCGGGCCCGGCAGGGCATCTCGATGGAGCTGGTCCTCAACGCCTACACGCTGGGCACCCGGGTGATGTGGGAGGCGCTGCTCGACCTGGACCGGGACGAGCTGGGCCTGGACGACCACGTGCTGCTGATCGCGGGCCAACGTCTCTGGCACGCCCTGGACGTGCAGAACGCCGTGCTCATCGACTCCCACCGCCGGGAGAGCGCGCGACTGGCGCGCCGGGACCTGCAGCGGCAGCAGGGCCTGCTGGACCGTCTGGTGGACGGTCACGCCCAGCCGGAGCTCATCGACGAGGCAGCCGCCGCGCTGGGCATCGCACCCGGCGAGCCGGTGGCCTGCGTGGTGGCGCCGTTCGACTCCCTGGAGGAGCCGCTGCGCTCGCCGGAGGACCGGCTGGAGCGGGCCGGCCGGGTCTCGTTCTGGCACGTGCGAGGCGGCGCACAGTTCGCACTCGTGCCGATGGAGGGCTGCACCGGCGAGGAGCTCGCCGCGCTGCTGGCCCCGGCGGCCGCGGGCCGCGTCGCGATCGCGCTCGCCGCCGACGGCGTCGCCGGGTTCGCCGGCGTCTACCAGCTGGCCGCCCGCACCGCGCAGACGCTGCCGCGGGCCGGGTGGAGGTGGTGCAGGTGACCGAGCGACTGCCCGAGCTGCTGCTCAGCGCCAGCCCCGAGGTCAGCACGCTGCTGGTCGAGGAGACGGTGGCACCGCTCCTGGGCCTGGGACGGCACCAGTCCGAGGTGCTGCTCGCCACGCTCGCCACGCTGGTCCGCTGCAACGGATCACCGACCAAGGCCGCCGAGGAGCTCTACTGCCACCGCAACACGGTGCTGTACCGGCTCAAGCAGATCGAGGGGCTGACCGGGCGCGACCTCCGTGACCCGCGGGACCGGCTGCTGCTCGCGCTCGGCCTGCTCGCCATCGGGCACACCGAGGGCGGCCGGTAGCGCGAGCCACCGGCCGCCCTGACTGACCCGGGGAGGGAGGGAGGGTGGGTCAGCCCGCGGTCGGGCCCGGCAGTCGGGCCAGGTCCGCCACGATCACATGGTGCTGCTCGGGCGAGCCGAGAGCGATCTGGTCCGACTTGGCGCGCTTCAGCGCCAGGTGGGCCGGGTGCTCCCAGGTCATCGCGATGCCGGCGTGCAGCTGCACGGTCTCCTCGGCCGCGTGCACCGCGACCCGGCTGCAGTACGACGCAGCGACCGCCGACGCCAGCCGTGCCTCGTCCGGACCGGCGTCCGGGCCGGCGCCCTCGGCCGCCGTCGCGGCCGCCCAGGTCGCCGCCGCCGTGGCCTGCTCGGCCTCCACGTAGAGGTCGGCGAGCCGGTGCTTGAGCGCCTGGAACCCGCCGACCACCCGGCCGAACTGCCGCCGCTCCTTCAGGTAGGCCACGGTGGTGGTGACGCACCAGCGGATGATCCCGGCCTGCTCGGAGGCCAGCAGGGCGGCGCCCAGCGTCAGCGCGTCGGTGAGTGCCGCGTCCGCATCGGCGACCACCACCGGGGCCGCGGCGAGGGCCTCGGCGCTCACCCGGACGTCGGCGAGCTGTCGCGTCATGTCCAGCGACGGCACCCCGGTCACCTCGGCCGCGGCCACCGGGACCGCCCGCACCTCGGTGCCGCCGGCCGCGGCGACCGGCACCAGCAGCACGTCGGCCTCGACGGCGCCGGCGACGCTGCGCACCGCTCCGCCGTCGCTGCCCAGCAGCGGCACGTCGCCGGGCCCGGTGGACCACGGCACCACCAGGGTCGCCACCTGCTCACCCGCGGCCAGCGCGGTGAGGACCTCGGCGGCCGCGTCGGTGGCGGTCGGCGAGGCGAGGAGCCCGGTGGCGAGCACGCTGCTGGTCAGGAACGGCACCGGGGCCACGGCCGCGCCGAGCTCCTCGAGCACCACGGCGGCGTCGCGCGCGGTGGCGCCGTGGCCGCCGTGCTCCTCGGGCACCAGCAGGCCGGCGAGGCCGAGGTCGACCGCGAGGGCACGCCACAGCGGCGCCACCACCGAGCGGTCGCCGTCGTAGCAGGCGATCACCGCGGTGGGGTCGCACTGGGCCGCGAGCACCGAGCGGACCGCGGCCCGCAGGTCCTCACCGTCCTGGGTGGGCAGCAGGTCGACGTCGGCGGGAGTGGCCAGGACGTTCGTGCTCATCGCGGGATCTCCTTCCACGGCACGTCCTTGTCCACCCGGTGCTCACCGGGGAGGCCGAGGACGCGTTCGGCGATGACGTTGCGCAGGATCTCCGAGGTGCCGCCCTCGATGGAGTTCCCCTTCGCGCGCAGGTAGCGGTAACCGGCGTCGCGGCCGGTGAAGTCGACCCGGTCGGGTCGGACCATGGTCCAGTCGGAGTAGCGCAGGCCGTCCTCGGCGAGCAGCTCGAGCTCCAAGCCGGAGAGCCGTTGGGCGAGACCGGCGAAGACCAGCTTCATCGCCGACCCCTCCGGACCGGGTTGTCCCTGGGCGAGCTTCTGGCGCAGGCGCACGCCGGTGACCCGGGCCACCTCGGCGTCGACCCACGACTCGACCAGCTGCTGGTGCACGCCCGTGGTGCGCAGCTCGGGCCGCTCGCGCCAGGTCCGGGCGACCTTCCCGATCATCCCGGCCTCCCGCGGCGCTGCCGCGCCACCGATCGCCACCCGCTCGTTGTCCAGGGTGGCGGCGGCCACCAGCCACCCCTGCCCGACCTCGCCGAGCCGCTGGCTGTCGGGGATCCGCACGTCGTTGAGGAAGACCTCGTTGAACTCGGCCTCGCCGGTGATCTGGCGCAGCGGACGCACCTCGACCCCGGGGTCGGTCATGTCGCAGAGGAAGTAGGTCAGCCCCCGGTGCTTCGGCGCGTCCGGGTCGGTGCGGGCGACCAGGATCGCGAGCTGGGCGTTGTGCGCCCCCGAGGTCCACACCTTCTGCCCGTTGACCACCCACCCGTCGCCGTCCGGCACGGCCCGGGTGGCCAGCCCGGCCAGGTCCGATCCGGCGCCGGGCTCGGAGAAGAGCTGGCACCAGATCTCCTCGCCGGTCCACAGCGGTCGCAGGAAGCGCTTCTTCTGCTCCTCGGTGCCGAACCGCAGGATGGTCGGGGCGGCCATGCCCAGGCCGATCCCGTTGCGCTCGGGGTGGTTGCCGGGGGCGCCGGCCTCCGCCAGCAGCGCGTCGACGGGGCCCTGGTCGCCGCGGGCGAGCCCGAGTCCGCCGAGGCCCTCGGGGAACCACACCCAGGCCAGCCCGGCGTCGTACCGGGCGCGGAGGAAGTCGAGACGGTCGGTGGTGGCGGGGTCGTGCTCGGCGAGCAGCCGCTCGACCCGCTCACGGAGATCGGCGGCGGTCATCGGGCCGCCCCTGCCTGCTCGCGGAGACCGGCCTGCCGGCGCAGCTCGTGGCGGGCCAGCGCCTGCTTGTGGACCTCGTCGGGGCCGTCGGCGAACCGCAGGGTGCGGATCCCGGCGATGGCCGGCGCCAGTGGGAAGTCCTGGGAGAGGCCGCCGGCGCCGTGCGTCTGGATCGCCTTGTCCAGGATCCACTCCACGGTCGCCGGGGTGGCGATCTTGATCGCCTGGATCTCGGTGTGGGCGCCCTTGTTGCCCTTGGTGTCCATCAGCCAGGCCGCCTTGAGGCAGAGCAGCCGCAGTTGCTCGATCTTCACCCGCGACTCGGCGATCCAGTCGCGGACCACTCCCTGGTCGGAGAGCTTGCGGCCGAACGCGACCCGCTCGTCGGCGCGGGCGCACATCAGCTCCACGGCCCGCTCGGCCAGCCCGAGGGCGCGCATGCAGTGGTGGATCCGGCCCGGTCCGAGGCGGGCCTGGGCGATCGCGAAGCCCTGCCCCTCCTCGCCGATCAGGTTGGCCGCCGGGACCCGTACGTCGTGGAAGACCAGCTCGGCGTGACCGCCGTGGTCGTGGTCGTCGTACCCGTAGACCTCCATGCCGCGGACGATCTCCAGGCCGGGGGTGTCCCGGGGGACGAGGATCATCGACTGCTGGCGGTGCCGGTCGGCGTCGGGATCGGTCTTGCCCATCACGATCAGGATCTCGGCGTCGGGGTTCATCGCGCCGGTGATCCACCACTTCCGCCCGCTGACCACGTACTCGTCACCGTCCCGGGTGATCCGGGTGGAGATGTTGGTGGCGTCGGAGGAGGCGACGTCGGGCTCGGTCATCGCGAAGGCCGAGCGGATCTCGGCGCGCAGCAGCGGGTGCAGCCAGCGCTCCTTCTGCTCCGGGGTGCCGAACATGGAGAGCACCTCCATGTTGCCGGTGTCCGGGGCCGAGCAGTTCATCGCCGGCGGCGCGAGCTTGGACCGGCCGCTGAGCTCGGCGATCGGTGCGTACTGCAGGTTGGTCAGGCCGGCGCCCTCCACGCCCGCGTGCTCGCCCGGCAGGAAGAGGTTCCACAGCCCCTGCTCGCGGGCGGTGGTGCGCAGGTCGGCGAGCACCGGCACGCGTGACCACGCCCACCGGTCTCCGGAGTCGGCGAGCTGGGCGTCGAACACCGCCTCGGCGGGGAGCACGTGCTCCTCCATGAAGGCGCGCATCCGGCCCTGCATTTCCTCGGTGCGTGAGTCGTGGGCGAAGTCCATCGGGTCCTCTCCTCGGTGAGTGGCGATCGGTGAAGTCGGGTGGGCGGGTGAACGGGTGATGTGTCGGGTGGGGGTCGGTCGGGCCGGTCGCGCCGGTCACGCCCGCCGGGCGGAGAGCGCGTCGAGCCCGGCCAGCAGGAGCGGCTCGACGACCTCACCCACCCGGTCGAACCCGGCACCGACCGTCTGTCCGTGAAGGTAGCGGTAGTGGATGCCTTCGAGGATGGCAGCGAGCTTGTACGACGCCAGCCCGAGGTGGAAGCCGAGCCCGGCCAGGTCGCGGCCGGTGGCCGTGGCGTAGCGCTCCAGGATCTCCTCCTCGCCCGGGAAGCCGGGCGCCGACGCCGCGTCGGCCACCAGCCCGGGGGCCAGCGTCGCGAGGCGGTTGTAGAGCACCAGCAGGGCGACGTCGGTGAGGGTGTCCCCCAGGGTCGCCATCTCCCAGTCCAGGACCGCCGCGACCTCGTCGCGGGCGTCGACCAGCAGGTTGTCCAGCCGGTAGTCGCCGTGCACGATGCCGGCCGACCCCAGGGCCGCCGCCGCGTCGGCTCCCGCTGCGAGCCGGTCGGCCAGCTCCCGGGCCGCCGGGAGGTCCCGGGTCCGGGAGGACTCCATCTGCTGACGCCAGCGGCGCACCTGGCGGGGCAGGAACCCCTCGACCCGTCCGAAGTCGTCGAGGCCGACCGAGGCCGGGTCCACCCGGTGCAGGTCGGCGAGGACGTCGACCATGCGGTCGGCGATGGCCCGGGTCCGCCCGGCGCCGAGCGCGCCGAGCTCGGCGGCGGTCCGGTAGGGCGTGCCCTCCACGTCGGCCATCACGTAGAACGTCGCGCCCAGCACCGAGGTGTCCTCGCACAGGGCGTAGGTCGCCGGCACCGGCACCGGGGTCGGCGCGAGCGCGCTCATCACCCGGTGTTCGCGCCCCATGTCGTGCGCCGTGGCCAGCACGTGGCCCAGCGGCGGGCGGCGCACCACCCAGGTGCGGGAGCCGTCGCCGACCCGGTAGGTCAGGTTCGACTTGCCGCCGGCGATCAGCGAGGCCCGCAGCCCTCCGGCCAGCGCGGTGGCGGGCTCGCCGCCGAGGTGGTCGCGCCACCAACGGGTCAGGACGGCGGGCGCCAGTCCGGGCGTGCTGTTCACGGGACCAGCACGCTCAGGACCTCGGCGACGCAGCCCGGCTTGTCCTGCCCGCCGATCTCGACGGTGACCCGGACGCGGGCGAGG
Source organism: Nocardioides sambongensis (assembly GCF_006494815.1). Lineage (NCBI taxonomy): Bacteria > Bacillati > Actinomycetota > Actinomycetes > Propionibacteriales > Nocardioidaceae > Nocardioides > Nocardioides sambongensis. Next base: position 131,868 of record NZ_CP041091.1, on the reverse strand, counting down.
CGGCCCATCGGGATCGGGTCGAGCGCCAGCAGCTCGACGCCGGCGCGCACCCGGGAGCCGACCGGCACCGGCGCGGGGAACCGCACCTTGTCGGTGCCGTAGTTGATGCCCATCGACAGCCCGTCCACCCGGTAGACCTCACCGGCCAGCAGCGGGACCAGCGAGAGCGTGAGGTAGCCGTGCGCGATGGTGGTGCCGAACGGCCCGGCCGCGGCACGCTCGGGGTCGACGTGGATCCACTGGTGGTCCCCGGTGGCGTCGGCGAAGGTGTCGATCCGCTCCTGCTCGACCGTCAACCAGGAGGAGTGGCCGAGGTGGGTGCCGACCGCGGCGGCCAGCTCCTCGATGCCGGTGAAGATCTTCATGGTGGTCCTCTCAGCTCGGGTCAGTTGCGGGGTCCGCCGGCGACGTAGAGCACCTGGCCGGAGACGTAGCCGGCGCCTTCGCTGGCGAAGAAGGAGACCGCGTGGGCGATGTCGTCGGGTCGGCCCGTCCGCGCCACCGGGATCTGTGCCGCGGCCGCCTTCTTGAAGTCCTCGAAGTCCATCCCGACCCGCTCCGCGGTCGCCGCGGTCATGTCGGTCTCGATGAAGCCCGGCGCGATCGCGTTCGCGGTCACCCCGAACCGGCCCAGCTCGAACGCGACGGTCTTGGTGAAGCCCTGGACACCGGCCTTGGCGGCGGCGTAGTTGGCCTGCCCCCGGTTGCCCAGGGCGCTGGTGCTGGACAGGTTGACCACCCGCCCGAACTCGGCGGCCACCATGTGCTGCTGGACCGCCTTGGTCATCAGGAAGGCACCACGCAGGTGGACCGCGGTCACCGCGTCGAAGTCCTCGACGCTCATCTTGAACATCAGGTTGTCGCGGATGATGCCGGCGTTGTTCACCAGCACCGTCGGCGCGCCGAGGTCGGCGGCGATCCGCTCCACCGCGGCGGTGACCGATCCGGGATCGGCGACGTCGCAGCCGACGGCGAGGGCGTCGCCACCGGCGGCGCGGATCTCGGCGACCACGCCGGCACAGGCGGACTCGTCCAGGTCGAGGACGGCGACCGCCATCCCGTCGGCGGCCAGCCGGCGGGCCACCGCGGCGCCGATGCCGCGGGCGGCACCGGTGACCACCGCGGTCCGTCGTACGGGATCGGGGGTGTGGGTGTCGAGGTCGTCGAGCGTGGCAGGGGAGGTCATCGATCGGCCTTTCAGGAGTGGGTGGGGAGGTCAGGCGACGTGGACGACGCGGCCGACCGTGGTGCCCTCGCCGAGGCGCTGCACGCCGTCGGCGACGTCGGCGAGCGCGAGTCGTTCGGAGACCAGGGGCGGATGTGGCCGGCGTCGGCCAGCCGGACCAGGTCGTCGTGGCAGGCACGGACGGCGGCCGGGTCGCGCTGGTTGTAGAGCCCCCAGTGCAGGCCCACGATGCTGTAGTTCTTCACCAGCGCGTGGTTGAGCGCGGCGGACTGGATCTCGCCGCCGGCGAAGCCGACGACCACGATCCGGCCCTCGAAGGCGATGCACTTGGTGGAGCGCCGGTAGGTGTCGCCGCCGACCGGGTCGTAGACAACGTCGGCACCGCGGCCACCGGTCTCGGCCTTGACCACCTCGACGAAGTCCTGGGTGTAGCGGTCGACCACCACGTCGGCGCCCAGGGCACGGGCCACCTCCGCCTTCGCCTCGCCGCCGACGACCCCGATCACCCGGGCGCCCGCGGCCTTGCCGAGCTGGATCGCGGCGCTGCCGACGCCTCCGGCGGCCGCGTGCACGAGCAGGGTCTCGCCCTGCTGCAGGTGGGCGCGGCGGTGCAGGCCGAACCAGCCGGTCTGGTAGCCGATGAAGAGCGAGGCCGCCTGCGCGTCGTCGAGGGAGTCCGGTGCCCCGAACGCCGCTGCCGCCTCCAGGACGGCGTACTCCGCGAAGCCGCCGTGCGGCAGCACCGGGGAGCCGATCACCCGGTCGCCGACCGCGAGGCCGGTGACACCGTCGCCGAGCAGGGCGACCTCGCCACACACCTCGACCCCCGGGGTGAACGGGAGGTCGGGCTTGACCTGGTACTCCCCGCGGCACATCAGCACGTCGGGGAAGTTGGCCGGCGTCGCCAGCACCCGCACCACGATCTGGCCGGGGCCGGGCTCCGGGTCGGGGATCTCGTTGAGGGTCATCGCGACCCTCGGCTCGCCGAGCTGTCGGACCTGCCACGCCTTCATGCCTGTGCTCCTGTCTGGTGCTCGTCGAGTCGCTGCTGGAGGCGGTTCATCCCGCTGAGCCAGCGGTCCGTGTCGGTGGCCCGGGCGGCGTAGTAGCCGCCGACCTCGGGATGGGGCAGCACCAGGAACTCCTCGTGGCCGAGCGCTGCCCAGGCCCGGTCGGCCACCTCCTCCGGCGCCAGGGCCGTGTCGTGGCTGAGCAGCTCCTGCAGCGGCCCGGACCGGTCCAGCATCGCGGTCCGCACTCCCTGCGGGCAGATCGCCTGGACCACCACGCCGCGGTGCCGGTAGGTCGCCGAGAGCCACTCCGCGAACGCCACGGCGCCGTGCTTGGTGACCGAGTAGACCGGGCTGCCGAGCATGGTGAGCAGGCCGGCGGCCGACGCGGTGACGACGTAGCGTCCCGCCCCGCGCTCGAGCCAGTGCGGCACCAGCAGGCGGGCCGCGCGGACGTGGGCCATCACGTTCACCTCCTGGGCGAGCGCCCAGGCCTCGTCCGGCGCGTCCAGCCCCTGACCCGCGTCGACGCCGGCGTTGCCGAACCAGACGTCGATCCCACCGAGCTCGGCGAGGGCGGCGGCGACCAGTGCCGCCGCGCCGTCCTCGCTCGCCGCGTCCCCGGGGACCGGGTGGGCGCCGATCTCGTCGGCGACCTCGGCGAGCGCGCTGGCGTCGAGGTCGTTGACCACGACGCGCACGCCCTCGGCGGCCAGGCGGGTGGCCAGGGCGCGACCGATCCCGGACGCGGCCCCGGTCACCACGGCCGTGCGCGGCGCGGACATCACGCGCCACCTCCCAACAGCACGCCGCCGTCGACCACCAGGGTCTGGCCGGTCATCCAGCCGGCGTCGGCGGAGAGCAGGAAGGCGACAACGGAGCCGACGTCGTCGGGCACACCGAGCCGCTTCAGCGGATAGGCGGCGGCGACCTCCTCCTCCCGCCCCTCGTAGAGAGCGGTGGCGAACTTCGTCTTCACCACCGCCGGGGCGACGGCGTTGACCCGGATGTCCGGCCCGAGCTCGACGGCCAGCTCCTCGGTCAGGTGGGAGAGCATGGCCTTGGATGCGCCGTACATGGCGATGCCGGGCGCGGGCCGCAGGCCGCCGATCGAGGAGACGTTGACGATCGACCCCCCGTGCTCGGCCATCCAGGACCGGTGCGCACCCTGCACCCAGGCCAGCGCGGAGAGGACGTTGACCTCGACGATCTTGCGGGCCACCGCGAGATCGATCTCCATCAGTGGTCCGTAGGTGGGGTTGATCCCGGTGTTGTTCACCAGCAGGTCCAGGCTGCCGAAGGCCTCCAACGCCCGCGCGATCGCCTCGTCGCGGTGGTCGGGGTCGTCGGCGTGGCCGGCGACCGCCACGGCGTGCTCGGGGCCGCCGAGGGTGGCCACGGCCTCCTCGAGCGCCTCGGCCTTGCGAGCGGTGACCACCACGCGGCCGCCCTCGGCGACGATGCGCTCGGCGATGGCCAGCCCGATCCCGCGGCTGGCGCCGGTGACGATCGCGGTCTGACCGGCGAGGCGGCCCCCGATGGCGCCGGACCGGTCCGCGGTGGTGCTCGGGGCGCTCACGAGAGCCGCTCCACGATCATCGCCATGCCCTGGCCGCCGCCGACGCACATGGTCTCCAACCCGATCTGCTTGTCGTGCCAGGCGAGCGAGTTGAGCAGGGTCGAGGTGATCCGGGCGCCGGTCATCCCGAACGGGTGGCCGATCGCGATCGCTCCTCCGTTGACGTTGACCTTCTCCTCGGCCAGGCCGAGCTCACGCGCCGATCCGAGCACCTGCACCGCGAACGCCTCGTTGATCTCGGCGAGGTCGATGTCGTCGATGGTCATCCCGGCCCGGGCCAGCGCCTGCCGGGTGGCTTCGACCGGACCGAGGCCCATGATCTCCGGGGAGAGCCCGGAGACACCGGTGGAGATGATCCGGGCGAGCGGGGTCAGCCCCAGCTCGGCGGCCTTGGTGTCGGACATGACGACCACGGCGGCAGCGCCGTCGTTGAGCGGGCAGCAGTTGCCCGCGGTGACCGTGCCGTCGGGGCGGAAGACCGGCTTGAGTCCGGAGACGGCCTCGTAGGTGACGCCGGCGCGGGGCCCGTCGTCCGCACTCACCACGGAGCCGTCCGGGCGGGTCACCGGGGTGATGTCGCGGGCCCAGAAGCCGTCCGCGATGGCCCGCTCGGCGAGGTTCTGGCTGCGCACCCCGAACCGGTCCTGCTCCTCGCGGGTGATCCCGGTGAGCGAGGCGACGTTCTCCGCGGTCTGCCCCATCGCGATGTAGACGTCGGGGAGTGTGTCGTCCTGCCGAGGGTCGTGCCAGGCCCCGGCACCGCCGGTGGCGGTCTCGGCGGTGCGCGCGATGGCCGGGTCGAAGACCGGGTTGGTCGTGCCGGGCAGGCCGTCGGCGGTGCCCTTGCCGTAGCGGCTGACCGTCTCGACGCCGACGGAGAGGAACGCGTCACCCTCGCCCGCCCTGATCGCGTGGAACGCCATCCGGGTGGTCTGCAGCGAGGAGGAGCAGTAGCGGTTGACCGTGGTGCCGGGCAGGTGGTCCATCCCGGCGAGCACCGAGACGATCCGGCCCAGGTTGTGCCCACCCTCGCCGGCGGGCTGGCCGATGCCGAGCATCAGGTCGTCGATCTCGCGGCGGTCGAGGGCGGGCACCGCAGCCAGTGCGGCGTCGACCATCTGGACGGCGAGGTCATCGGGTCGCAGGTCGACCAGCGACCCCTTCCCGGCTCGCCCGATCGGCGATCGGGCGGTGGCGACGATGACTGCTTCGGGCATGGAGGCTCCTAGGTGACTAAGCGCTTGCTTAGTGACAGACTCGGGCATCGAGGTCGGTAAGGTCAACCCCCGCATGCGAAGGAGAGCGCCGATGAGCGACACAGCACCGGCGGCCGCCGGCCGGGCCGATGCGACCCGGGAGCGGCTGTTCACCGCCGCCATCGAGGCGTTCGCCGCGAAGGGCTTCCACGGCACCACCACCCGGGACATCGCCGCGGCGGCGGGGATGAGTCCCGCCGCGCTCTACGTGCACCACCGCTCCAAGGAGGAGCTGCTCCACCTGATCTCCCAGCGCGGCCACGAGCGGACGCTGGAGCTGATCCGAGCCGCCCGCGCCTCGGCCGCCGAGCCGGTGGGTCAGCTGCGCGCGGTCGCCGCGGCGTTCGCCGAGCACCACGCCCGCGCCCACACCACCGCGCGGATCATCAACTACGAGCTCGCCGCGCTCGACGACGAGCACGCGGCCGAGATCGCCGGCCTGCGGCACCGGATCGATGTCGAGCTGCGCGACCTGGTCGGGTCCGGGGTCGCCGACGGCACCTTCGACTGCCCCGACCCCCGGCTCGCCGCCGCGGCCCTGCTCTCGCTGGGCATCGACATCGCCCGGTGGTACCACGAGGACCTCGCCTGGACCCCGGAGCAGATCGCCGAGGCCTACGGCACCTTCGCCCTGCGGATCGTCGGCGCCCGCGCCGACTGAGCCCTCGGAGGACTCGACTCAGGCCGCCGGCAGCCGCATGGTCGCCCGACCGCGCTCGACGACGGTGCGCTCGGTGCGGATCACCAGGTGGTGCAGGTCGGCGTTGTCACCGATCCGGATCCGGTCCGGTACGACGCGCTGCGAGGCCCGCACCGCAGTGGTCACGCTTCGCCAGGCCACCTCGTGGGCGGGGGTCCAGCGCAGCCCGAAGAGGTGGCGCACCGCGGGCGGCAGCATGCCGGTGACGGTCAGGTTGGTCAGCTTGATCCCGGGGGTCATCGGCCACGGGACCGGCATGTCGGTGGCGATCGCACGACCGACCACCCGGGCCTCCTCGGTCAGGTGCATCCGGCCGCCGTCGTACCAGTCCCGCATCCACTGCTCGGTCGCCCCCGCCGAGGCGGGCGACCGACTCCGGCATCCCGAAGAGCGCCCCGAACCTGACCCAGTCGGCCCACAGGTCCTCGCGCTCCCCCGTGGTCAGCGGCCGCACCAGCGTCTCGAAGGCGACCCGCGAGGAGTCCGCGAGCATCGCCATCGCCCACAGCATCAACGCCGGGTCGAAGGCGTCGTACGGCGTGCCGCGGGGATATCTCCCCTCGTCCCGGTCGAGCGCGCCGCGGTGCGACTGGACGTGGCGCAGCATCGAGCCTTCGGGGAAGTAGCCCTCACTCACCGTTCGACGCTAACCCGCCGCGACCAGTGGTGCGAGCCCGTGGTCGCATCGACTCCGGTCCGTCGTCTGCAGCCTAAAGTCGGTGTCGCGGGGCGGGTCGCTGCCACTAACGTCAGTCACCGTGTTCAGGTCTCTCGGTCGCTTCATCGCCCACCATCCCTGGTACGTCATCGGCACCTGGTTGGTGCTCGCCGTCCTGGTCGCGGCCTTCGCGCCTGCCCTGCAGACGACGTCGGAGGAGTCGGAGTTCCTGCCCGACCACTACGAGTCGGTCCAGGCCATCGAGCTGCAGGCCGAGAAGTTCCCCGGCGCCACCTCTCCGGCCGCGATCCTGGTCTTCGAGCGCGAGGACGGCGAGGCGCTCACCGAGGACGACCAGGCCGAGGTCACCCGGATCGCCGAGGAGCTCGGGCCCGAGCTGGGCGCCGAGACCTTCGTCCAGCAGGTCGTCACCACCGACCCCCAGGGGAACCCCAACGTCTCCGAGGACGGCCAGGTCCAGCTGGGCATCGTCGGGCTGGCCGAGGGAGCGACCGGTTTCGACCCGCAGGCCTTCGAGGACGCCGAGGACCTGAGGTCGGACCTGGACGACCTCGTCGAGGGCACCGACCTGAGCGTGCAGAGCACCGGGTCGGTGCCGCAGGGACTCGACTCGCAGGAGTCCAGCGAGCAGACCCTGGCCATCGTCGCCATCGCCACGATCGTGCTGATCGTCGGCCTGCTCGCACTGATCTTCCGCAGCGTGGTCATCTGCCTGATGCCGGTGGTGCTGGTCGGTCTGGTCTCGGTGGTGGCCAACGGCCTGATCAGCTGGGCGAACGAGATCTTCGGACTCCAGGCGGACAGCTCGATCGAGGCGATCCTGGTGGTGGTGCTCTACGGCATCGGCACCGACTACATCCTCTTCTTCCTCTTCCGCTACCGCGAGCGCCTGCGCCACCTGGTCGCGGAGCAGGGCGACTCGGCGATGTCCGACCCGGTGACCCGCCGCGCGATCGTCAAGAACGGCGTCGAGTACGCGATCGAGCGGGCCGGTGAGGCGATCGCCTCGGCCGGCGGCGCGGTGATCGTGGCCTTCCTGGCGCTGCTGCTGAGCTCGCTGAGCATCTTCAAGGCGATCGGCCCCGCCCTGGCGATCGCCGTCGGTGTCACCCTGGTCGCGGCGCTCACCCTGGTGCCGGCGACGGTGCGGGTGCTCGGCCGGGCCGTGTTCTGGCCGTCGAAGAGCTGGCGCAGGGAGCCCGAGGCAGCCCGCTTCGGTGCCCTCGGCCGTCGCCTGGGCAAGCGGCCGGCGGTGCACGCGCTCGCCTCCGGCCTGGTGATGGCGGCTCTCGCCGTCTTCGCGCTCGGCTTCAACCCGTCCTTCGACTTCTCCTCCAGCCTGCCGAAGGACGTGGAGTCCACCGAGGCGCTGGAGACCTTCCAGGAGCACTTCGCGGCCGGTCAGACCGAGCCGGTGCCGGTGATCGTGGAGTCCGACGGTGGCACGTTGGACCAGCAGGAGCTGGAGACCTACGCCGCCGCCCTCGCCGAGGCCGAGGGCGTCAGTCAGGTCTATCCTCCGCAGATCTCCGAGGACGGCTCGGCCGCCCAGATCTCACTGGTCCTCGACAGCGACCCGGTCTCCGACCAGGCGCTCCAGGACGTCAAGGGCCCGATCCGCGACGTCGCCCACGAGGCTGCACCCGAGGGCACCGAGGCGTTCGTCGGCGGCACGCCGTCGGTCTTCGCGGACCTGCAGGACGCGATGGAGCGCGACTACTCGGTGGTCTTCCCGGCGGCAGCGATCGTGATCATGATCATCCTGGCGCTGCTGCTGCGCAGCCTGGTGGCTCCCTGGTACCTGATGGCCGCGGTCGGGCTCGGCTTCGCCGCGACGCTGGGTGCCTCGGTGATCGTGTTCCAGCACATCCAGGGTGAGGCGGGGCTGATCTTCATGCTGCCGATCTACATCTACCTGTTCGTCACAGCGCTCGGCACGGACTACAACATCCTGATGATCGCCCGGCTCCGCGAGGAGGCACGCGAAGGGCGGGAGCCGCGCGAGGCGGCCGCGGAGGCGGTCAAGCACGCCGGACCGACGATCGCGGCGGCCGGGGTGATCCTGGCCGGGACCTTCGCCTCCCTGATGCTCGGCGGCAACGCGCTGTTCGAGTCGATGGGCTTCGCGCTCTCCGTCGGCATCCTGATCGCGGCCTTCGTGATGGCGATGTTCTTCACCCCGGCCCTGACCGCACTGATCGGGCACGCGGCCTGGTGGCCCGGGCACGGGGACGAGAAGAAGCAGGAGGTGCCGGAGCCGCTGGAGCACTGAGCGCGAGCGCCCCGGACGCACTGAGCGCGAGCGACCCGGACGCACTGAGCGCGAGCGACCCGGACGCACCGAGCGGCCAGGACCCGACATCGGGTCCTGGCCGCTCGCTCTTGCGTCGAAGTGTCGGGAGGTCAGCGGCCGAGCGCCGCCGCCTCGGCTCCGATGGTGGTGTCGTCCCCGTGCCCGGTGTGCACCACGGTCTCCTCCGGCAGCCCGAACAGGCTCGCCCGGATCGATGCCTCCAGCGTGGGCCGGTCCGAGAACGACCGGCCGGTCGCGCCGGGGCCACCGTTGAACAACGTGTCGCCGGTGAACAACACACCCAGGTCCGGCACGTAGAGGCAGACCGCTCCCGGCGCGTGTCCCGGCGTGTGGATCACCCGGACCTGCGCCCCGGCCACCTCGAGGACCTGCCCGTCGGCGAGGTCGACGTCCCACAGCGTGGCATCCGGGTCCTCCGCACCACCGTGGGTCAGCTCCCACAGCGGCCGGTCCTCGGGGTGCAGCAGGATCGGCGCCCCGGACCCGCCGTTCACCGCCTCCCGCAGCGCGGGCGCCTGTCGGCAGTGGTCGTCGTGGGCATGGGTGAGCACGATCGCCTTCACCGTGCGCTCCCCCACCACCGCGAGGATGTCCTCGACCGAGTGCGGAGCGTCGATCACCACGCACTCGGTGTCGTCCCCGAGCACCCAGATGTTGTTGTCGACCTGGTGGGTCTCCCCGTCCAGGCTGAACGTGCCCGAGGTGACCGCATGGTCCACCCGCAGGCTCCCAGCCCCAGCCGTGTCCCCGGCCATCAGAGGACCACCACCGAGCGGAGTACGTCGCCGTGGTGCATCTTCTCGAACGCGGCCTCGATGTCACCGATCCCGATCTCCTCGGTCACGAACGCATCCAGATCCAACCGACCCTGACGATAGAGATCCACCAGCATCGGGAAGTCACGAGAGGGCAGGCAGTCGCCGTACCAACTCGACTTCAACGCCCCACCACGACCGAAGACATCGATCAACGGCAGCTCCGGCACCTTCATCTCCGGAGTCGGCACACCGACCAGCACCACCGTCCCGGCCAGGTCACGGGCGTAGAAGGCCTGCTTCCACGTCTCCGGACGCCCCACCGCCTCGACCACCACGTCGGCACCCTCGGCACCCTCATAGGTCTCGGCACAGATCCGCTTGATCTCCTCGACCGGATCCAGGCCGGACCCGGCAGAGGAATCCACCGTGTGCGTGGCACCCATCCGCTTCGCGGCCGCGAGCTTGTTGGCGTCGATGTCCACGGCAATGATCGGCGAAGCACCCGCCAACGCCGACCCCGCGATCGCGGCCACACCCACCCCGCCACAACCGATCACGGCCACCGACCTACCCCGAGTGACCCCACCGGTGTTGATCGCCGCGCCGATCCCGGCCATCACACCACAACCGAGCAGACCGACCGCGGCCGCACGCGCCTGCGGGTCGACCTTGGTGCACTGACCCGCAGCGACCAGCGTCTTCTCCGCGAACGCACCGATCCCCAACGCCGGCGACAACTCGGTCCCGGCATCGGGCCCCTCGGCCAACGTCATCTTCTGGGTCGCGTTGTGCGTGGCGAAGCAGTACTTCGGCTCCCCCCGCTTACACGCCCGGCACTCCCCACACACCGCACGCCAGTTCAACACCACGAAATCGCCCGGCGCCACATCGGTGACCCCCTCACCCACCGCCTCGACCACGCCCGCGGCCTCATGACCCAACAGGAACGGGAACTCGTCGTTGATCCCACCCTCGCGATAATGCAGATCGGTGTGGCACACCCCGCACGCCTGGACCTTCACCACCGCCTCCCCCGGCCCTGGGTCCGGGACATTGATCGTGGTGAGCTCGACCGGTGCGCCCTTGGCGCGGGCCACAACGGCCCTGACCTGCTGCATGGTTCCTCCTCGTCGACGGGTGCGCGCTGCAGGATCAACGTAGCGGGGAGCCGTCGTGGGCGGGTCAGGGCGCCCGGTGTCGACCGCGCTCAGCGCCACGCGACGGTGGCGAGCACCGACTCGATCATCTGGCGGGCCTCGGCTGTCTCCTTCGGGAACGAGAAGACCAGCTCGTGGGAGTTGTCCGCGTCGCGGACGGTGCCGAGGCGGTACTCGAAGCCGCGCTCGCGGTCCTTCGCCTCGATCACGTACCAGTCGCTCCCGGCGACCGTGCGGTCCGCGGTCCGCTCGATCTCGGCCGACCGCGGCCAGTCGTAGAGACCGAGCGCGAGGTTCGCCAGCCGGGTCAGGCTGACGTCCCCGTAGGCGAGGGCTCCGTGGCTGATCGCGGTCTGCCCGAACCGGTCGTAGCGGGTCGCCAGCTCGGTGCCGCCACCGACCCACCTGCCCTCCGGGAGGCGGTAGGTGAGGCCCGGCTCGGATACTCCGTCGGCGATCACCCGCCTGCCGGTGGCCGGCGGGACGGCGGGAGTCTCGGGATCGGCGGTGGCCACGGTCCCCTCGCCGCCGGCCGACGAGGTGGCATCGGCGGGGAGATCCGCCGCGGGCGTACTGCTCCCACCGCCGCAGCCGGCGAGCAGGAGCACGACGATCGCCGTCAGCGCGATGGTCCGAGAGCGCACGCGATTAGCCTAGAGGCAGCGTTTGTAGGCGGATCGCGTCGGGTAAGTGGCCGGACGTCGCGCCGTTCGGCATCCACCCGGGCGTCGCCATCCCATCGATCCACGCACTCGGGGAGCAGAGAGCCGTGTCAGTCAATCCATACCTGGACGACCTGATGTCGTTCATCACCCAAGCCAAGACCCCGCAGCGGGTCCTCTCCGACATCGAGATCGTCGACGAGGAGATCCGCGGCGTGATCAGCCAGGTCCAGGAGGAGCTGGAGCAGAACGAGCGTCAGACGTTCCGGCGGGAGGGCGAGATCAGCGAGACCTCCTTCGGTGGCGGCGACTACGCCTCCAGCCTCGGCATCCACCACACCCGGGCCTACCAGGTCGTCGACGAGACCCTCGGCGGGGTCGAGACCGACCTGCAGGACTTCGTCGCCGCCTGCCAGCAGGCCCGCGACATCCTCACCGAGAGCGACGCCCAGGCCGCCGAGGACTTCACGCTGGTCACCGAGTTCATCTCGGCGATCGACAGCGGCACCCACGGCAGCAACACCCAGCATGCGAACGAGAACGCCCAGCAGCACCCCGGAGGCGACCTCTGATGCCCGGCCAGAACATCGACCACCTGCGGCGTTCGGTGACGGGCATGCACCCCACCGACGTCGAGAAGTCCGCGCGGGCCTGGCTCAACGCGGCCAACGCCTTGCAGCGCACCGAGAACTCGGTCACGAAGGCCAAGGACGGCATCCGTCGCGGGTTCGGCGAGGACTCCGAGGTGACCCGGATGGCGCTGGCCAAGCTCCGCCGCATCGAGAAGGTGCTGCACGACCAGCGCGTCCTGATGGTCGAGGCGAACGAGGCGCTGACCGACGTCGCCTCCCAGATGCGCACCTCCCGCGCGGTCAACGACGGCATGCCCGACAGCCCGGGGCCGGCGCCGACGCCCGGGCCGATGACCGACGAGCAGGACGAGGTGCAGGTCCTCAAGGTGTTCGCCAACAAGATGCGGCACCACCAGCAGCAGGTCAGCGCCTACGGCGACGCCGACGAGCGGGCCCGGCAGAAGGTGGTCGCCCTCAACACCTCCTACCAGGAGGCGATCGTGGTGCTCGCCAAGATCCACGGCGAGCCGACCGATGACACCGAGGACCCCGGCGGACGCGGACCGGGCACCGTCCCGCCGGTCGGAGCGCGGCCCCCGATCCGCCCGTACCCGACGGATCCGGACGTCCGCCACCCCGACGTGCGCGACCCCGACGTGCGCGACCCCGATGTCCGCGACCCCGACGTGCGCGACCCCGATGTGCGCGACCCCGATGTCCGCGACCCCGATGTCCGCGACCCCGACGTCCGCGACCCGGACGTCGGCGGTCCCGATGTCCGCGACCCGTCGACTCCGATCGGGGTGCAGCCGGTCGACCCCGGCGGTCCCGGTGGCGTCGGCGGACCCGGTGGTGTCGGCGGACCGGCCCAGGTCGGTGCCGGTGTCGGCGCGGGCGTCCTCGGCGGGATCGGCGCGCGGGCCGCGGCGAACGCAGCCGTGGCACGGCCGGTCGCGGTCCCCGGGCAGGCGACCGCGCGACCCATCGGCGGGGTGTCCCCGCGGGCGGGTAGCGGTGTGCTGGGCGGTCGCGGCGGAGCCGGCGTACCGGGTCAGGCGGTCGGGCGCGGTGCGGCCGGGCGCGGTGCTGGTGCGGCCGGGCGTGGTGCGGGTGCCGCCGGACGTGGCGGGGCTGGTCGCGGCGGCACGGGTGTCGGCAGCGCCGGCGGCCGCGGTCGCAAGCAGGACGACCGAGACCGCGAGGCGCAGACCTACGAGGCCGACGAGGACTGGACCGAGGACGACGGGCAGTATCCGGGCGTCATCGACTGACCGTCCTCAGCACGAATGCACGCCAGGGCCGGCCACGGACGTGGCCGGCCCTCGGTGTCGTCGGGCGGCTCAGCCTGGAGTCACCGATTCTCGGCTACTGCGCGCCCCCATCGGGGAACCTGACTCAGCCGGCCAGGACGTCGGTGACCGGAAGGCTCGAGTCGGCGGGCAGGTCCATCGGCGAGGCGTGGCGTCCGCGCGCCACCATCGTCGAGCCGAGTGCCGCCACCATCGCGCCGTTGTCGGTGCACAGGCCCGGTCGGGGCACCCGCACCCGGACGCCGAGACGCGCCGCCCGCTCCTCGGCCATCGCGCGCAGCCGCGAGTTGGCGGCGACCCCGCCACCGATCATCAGGTCCTCGATCCCCTCGCTGGCCGCGGCGTCCAACGCCTTGCGGACCAGTACGTCGCACACGGCCTCCTGGAACGACGCGGCCACATCGGCCACGGGGACGGTCTCGCCGGCGCGCTCTTTCGCCTCCACCCACCGGGCGACCGCGGTCTTCAGGCCCGAGAAGGAGAAGTCGAACCGGTGCCGCTCGAGGTCGCGGCGGCTGGTCAGCCCGCGCGGGAAGTCGATCGCCACGCTGTCGCCCTCCCGGGCCACCCGGTCGATGTGCGGGCCGCCGGGGAACGGCAGGCCGAGCAGCCGGGCGACCTTGTCGAACGCCTCACCCGCCGCGTCGTCGATCGTGGAGCCCATCGGGTCCACGCCGGCACCCTCACCGTGGTCCCCGGTGATGTCGGTGACCCGCAGCAGGCTGGAGTGTCCGCCGGAGACCAGCAGCGCCAGGCACGGCTCGGGCAGCGGGCCGTGCTCGAGCTGGTCGACCGCGACGTGGGAGGCGAGGTGGTTCACCCCGTAGAGCGGCTTCCCGAGCCCGAGCGCGAGCGCCTTGGCGCTGGCGACGCCGACCAGCAGTGCTCCGGCGAGACCGGGGCCGTGGGTGACCGCGATCGCGTCGACGTCGCCGAGGGCGACACCCGCGGTGTCACAGGCGCGCTGGATGGTCGGCACCATCGCCTCCAGGTGCGCCCGGCTCGCGACCTCCGGGACCACGCCGCCGAACCGTGCATGCTGCTCCACGCTCGAGGCGACCGCGTCGGCGAGCAGCGTCTGGCCGCGGACGATGCCGACGCCGGTCTCGTCGCAGGACGTCTCGATGCCGAGGACCAGGGGTTCGTCGCGCATGCTCACGCCTCCATTGTGACGTCGATGGGATGCTCCAGGATCACGGCGGTGGTGCCGTCGCGGTAGTAGCGGGGTCGCCGCCCGATCTCGGCGAACCCCTCGCCGGCGTAGAGGGCGAGCGCGGCGGCGTTGTCCGCTCGCACCTCGAGCAGCAGCCGGGTGGCGCCGGCCCGCCGTACCCGGTCCCGGCCGGCGGCCAGCAGGGCCCCGGCGACACCGCGGCGCCGGGCGGCCGGCAGGACGGCGATCCGCTGCAGCTCGGCGTCCTCGCCGACCGCGCTGAGCACGGCATAGCCGAGGAGGCCGCCGTCCGCGGCGACGGCCAGCACCAGCTCGCCACGGGCGAGGTCGGCGTCGACCAGGTCCCGCAGCAGGGTCGCGGACCAGGCGTCGGCCCCGAAGGCCTCCGCGTCGACCCGCGCCACCGCGGCGACGTCGTCCGGAACGGCCGGCCGCAGCCGCACCGCAGGGATCACGAGACCGGCTTCGGAGCCCGCGGGATCTCGGCGTCGGGGCGCCGCAGGTAGAGCGGCTCCGGGGCCAGGACCTCGGCGCGCCCTTCGTGCACCGCGACCGCGATCCAGGCCGCCGCGGGACGCAGCGGCTCGCGGGGGTCGCCGAAGGCGTCCGGGTAGAGCGCCGCGCCCTCCCCCACCACCGGCAGGTCGGTGCCCACCGCGGCGGGCCGTTCCACGACCGGCCCGGCGCTGCGACGTCCGGACCCGTCGTAGGCGGCCAGGTAGACCTCCTTGCGGCGGGCGTCGGTGGCGACCTGGAAGGCTCCCTCGACGGTGCCGGTGGCGACGGCATGCACCGCGAGCGCGTCCAGGGAGCAGACGCCGTGCACCGGGATGCCGAGCACGTGCCCGAGGGTGCGCGCGGTCACCAGTCCCACCCGCAGCCCGGTGAAGGGTCCGGGGCCGACCCCGACCGCGATGGCGGTCAGGCCGGCCGGGGTGGTGCCGGCCTCGGCCAGCGCCTGCTCGATGAGCGGGGCGAGCTGCTCACCGTGCCGCATGGTCTGCTCACTGGTGCGCTCGGCGATCACTCGGGCGCCGTCGTGGACGGCCACGGTCACCGTCGGGGACGCGGTGTCGAAGGCGAGCAGCACGAGTCGAGCCTAGCCTCGACGCGCGCGGCGAGGAGTGACCGGCACCCCGTCGGGGCTCCCGCCTCAGGGCAGCCGGACCCCGGCCCACCGGGGGCCGTGGCGGAGCACGGTCACGCGGCGCGGGTCGTCGTCGGGGTCCGCGTCGGGGGCGGCGACGGCCCGGTCGATGCGCACCTGCAGGGGCGAGTCGCTGAGCGCCTCGGCCAGGCCCTCGCCCCACTCCACCACGGTGACCGCACGGTCCAGGTCCGCATCGAGGTCGAGGTCGTCCAGCTCGGGAGCCCCGTCCAGGCGGTAGGCGTCGACGTGCACCAGCGCCGGGCCGGCGGTCAGCGACGGGTGCACCCGGGCGATCACGAAGGTCGGGGAGGTGACCCCGCCGCGGACGCCCAGGCCCTCCCCCAGCCCCTGGGTGAACGTCGTCTTGCCAGCCCCCAGCTCACCGGTCAGCACCAGGACGTCGCCCGGAGCCAGCACCGCAGCGAGCCGACGCGCCAGGTCCCGCATGTCCTCGGCCGCCGGTACGTCGTAGCAGCGGGGCAGCGCGCGGGCCAGCTCGCGGTAGGGCGCGTGCTCGGCGACCTCGGTGAAGCCGTTGTCGCGCCAGAAGGCGATGGTGCGGGGCAGCTCCTCCCGGGCCAGCACCACCAGCCGGTCCGCGGCGGGGCACCGGCGGGCCACGACCTCGGCCGCGGCGGCGACCAGACGGCGCGCCACGCCGTGACCGCGGGCGGCGGGCGCCACCCCGAAGCGGCGCAGGTAGACGGCGTCGTCGACCGGGTCGAGGACCACTGCGCCGACGGGTTCGCCGTCCAGGTCGACCACCAGCCCGCCGAGGGCGTCGAGCTTGGCGGCCAGGCTCTCGACGGTCTCGGTCAGGGCGTCGGTGGGCGGGTCCAGCGGCGGCCGGTCGCCGAACGCGGCCCGCACCACGGCCAGGACCTCGGCGGCCGCCTCGGGACCGACCTCACGGATCGTGGGTCCGCGGTCCGGATCGGGCTGCGGATCGGGGGCGGCGGTCATCGGCTGGGCACCGCCGCGGCCGCGGAGACCAGCTGGTCGAGCTCGGCGTTGACCAGGTCGTGGCACTCCATGATCACCATGTGCCCGGCGCCCTCGCACTCCAGCAGGCGGGAGCCGTCGATCCGGCTGTGCAGCTTGCGGGCGTGACCGATCGAGGTCAGCCGGTCCTTGGTGCCGCAGATGATCGAGGTGGGCACCTGGCCGAACAGCTCGATCAGGTCGAACTTGTCGAGGCCGGCGAAGTGGGGGAAGAAGTCCGCGATCACCTCGAAGGAGGTCTGCGAGAGCATGTCGTCGACGAACTCGACGTAGCCACGAGGGACCTCGCGACCGAAGGCGATCCGGTCCACGGCGACCGTGGCCACGGCCTGCCCGAGGCGGCGGAGCCGGTCCACCCCGCGGTGCCCGCGCTGCAGGGTGCTGACCGCGCGGTGGCTGAACGGGGCGCTCAGCCGGGCCGGGACCATCGGCAGGAACATCCGACCCGGGTCCAGTCCGCCGGCGGTGGTGGAGATGAGGCCGATGCCGACCACCTGGTCCCCGATCAGTTCGGGGAACTGCTCGGCGAGCGCGATGATCGACATGCCGCCCATCGAGTGGCCGACCAGCACCACCGGGCCGTCCGGCACGGTCGCCTCGATCACCGCGCGGAGGTCGCGGCCGAGTTGCTCGAAGTTCGCGTTCTCCCGCGAGGAGCGGCCCGAGCGACCGTGCGAACGCTGGTCGTAGTAGACGGTCCGGACCAGGTCGCGGTAGGCGGCCCGTTGGAAGTGCCAGCAGTCCATCTGCAGGCAGTAGCCGTGCACGAAGATCACCGTCACCGGGGCGGTCCGAGAGCTGCGGTGGCGGCGGAAGAAGCCGCCGGCGGAGTCGGCGGCGACCTCGTCCACCTCGACGTGCAGCGGTACGCCGTCGTCGGCGACGACCGTGATCGGCTCCGAGCGCAGGCTGCCGAACGGGATCTCGGAACCGGCGCGGCGGCTGATCTCGCGCTGCTGGCGGGCGATCCCGACGGCCGTGCCGGCGGCGGCCACCCCGAGCACGCCGGCCAGTGAGCCGAGCACCCGGCCGCGCACGCCCATCAGCGGGCCCCCTCGTCGACGTAGGTCCGGGACATGCGTCCTCCGATCCTGGTGACGATCTCGTAGTTGATGGTGCCGCACGCCTCGGCCCAGTCCTGGGCGGTCGGCTCGCCACGGTCACCGGGCCCGAACAGCACGGCCCCGGTGCCCACCTCGGGCCGGTCGCCGAAGAGGTCCACGACGAACTGGTCCATGCAGATCCGGCCGCGGATCGGGCGGCGACGCCCCTCGACCAGCACCTCGGCGCCGGGGCGCACCGGGTCCGCCGATGCGTGCCGCGGGATGCCGTCGCCGTAGCCGAGCGGCACCAGTCCGACGGTGGTCGGTCCGTCGGCGGTCCACAGGTGCCCGTAGGAGACGCCGGCGCCGGGGGCCACGTCCTTGACCATCACCACCGGCGCCCGCACCGTCATCGCGGGACGCAGGCCGATCGCGGGCGTCTCGCCCGGCGCCGGGTCCAGCCCGTAGAGCGCGATGCCGCAGCGCACCGCGTCGAACCGGGCCGAGGGCCGCAGGATCGCCGCCGCCGAGTTGGCCAGGTGCGCGATGTCGGGCCGCAGGCCGGCCGCGCGGGCCAGGTCGAGCGCCTCGGTGAAGACCTTCTCCTGGGCGTCGTTGGCCGGATGGTCGGGCTCGTCGGAGCAGGCGAAGTGCGACCAGATCCCGGTGATCCGCCACGCCCCGTCGTCCTCCCCCGCCCGGGCCCGGGCGAAGACGGCGTCCCACGCGGCGCGCGGCGCACCGCCACGGTTGAGGCCGGTGTCCACCTTGAGCTGGACCCGGGCACCGCGCGCACCCGCGCCGGCGATGGCGTCGAGCTCGGCGACGGAGTAGGCGGTGATGTCCAGGTCGGCCGCCAGGCAGGCGGCGTAGTCGGTCTCCGGCGTGGTCAGCCAGCACAGGATCGGCACGTCCGGCTCGGTCCGGCGCAGCTCCAGCGCCTCCTCCGGGGTGGCCACCGCGAGCCAGGCGGCGCCGCCCTCGACCGCGGCGCGGGCCACCCGCGCCATCCCGTGGCCGTACCCGTCGGCCTTGACCACGGCGATCAGGTCGACCCCGGCGTGGGCGGCCAGGAGGCGGGCGTTGGCCCGGACGGCACCCAGATCCACGATGATCTCGGGGCTCCCCGGGCTCGTGGTCATGGTCCCGATTGTCCCATCACCGTGGCCAGCGTCGCGGGCAGGGCGCGCGCGACGTCTCCGGCAACGATCGGGCCGTCCCGCCGGGCCAGGGTCGCCGCGCCGCCGTGCACCCACGATCCGAGGGCCGCGGCGTCGAACGGATCGAGGCCGGCGGCCAGCAGCGCGCCGATCACCCCGCCGAGCACGTCACCAGCGCCGGCGGTGGCCAGCCACGGCGTGCCGGTGGTGGTCACCGCGACGCGCCCGTCCGGCGCCGCCACCAGGGTGTGGCGCCCCTTCAGCAGCACCACCGCCTGCCACCGGGCCGCGGCCCGGCGGGCGTGGTGCAGCCCTCGCGCCTCGATCGCGGCACGGTCCTCGTCCAGCATCCGGGCCAGCTCCCCGGCATGCGGGGTCAGCACGGCGCCGCGTCCGGCGACGACCTCCACCGCGGCCAGGGCATCGGCGTCCACCAGCACCGGCACGTCGTCGGCCACCGCCTCGCGCAGCGCCGTCTCCGCCCCTGCGTCGCTGCCCGACCCGACCACCCAGGCCTGCACCCGACCCGGCCCGACCACCTCGGGATGGTCGGCGCGCACCGCGGCAGCCGCCTCGTCGGGCCCGACGTAGCGGACCATCCCGGCCAGGCCGCAGGAGGCGCCGGCCACGCTGAGCCGGGCCGCGCCGGGGTAGGTCGCGGAACCGGCGCGGACGCCGACCACCCCACGGGTGTACTTGTGGGCGTCGGACCGTGGCCGCGGCAGCAGGGCGGCCACGTCCTCGGGCCGCAGCGCGGTGACCGCGGCCGGCTCCAGGTGGGGGTCCAGACCGATGTCGACCAGGTGCAGCGCGCCCACGGCACCGGCCGCCGGGTCGACCAGGTGGGCGACCTTGTGGGTGCCGAAGGTGACGGTCAGGTCGGCGCGCACGTGCGGCCCGTCGACCTCACCGGTGTCGACGTCGACACCCGAGGGCACGTCGACCGCGACCACCGGGACACCGGCCAGCGCGTCGAGGGCGGCGACCGCCGCCGGCCGCAGCCCCGGGCGCCCGCCGATCCCGACGATCCCGTCGACGACGACGTCGGGCCGGCGTCGTACCGGAGGCGGGGAGGAGGTCGCGACCGTCACCCGGCCGCCGGCCGTCCGGAGCGCCTCGACGCCGCCACGGTGGGCCCGTTCGCTGAGCAGCCACGCCTCGACGGCTGCGCCGCGGCGCGCCAGCTGGGCTCCGGCGTACAGCGCGTCCCCGCCGTTGTCGCCCGCTCCGACCAGGAGCACCGCGGTGCGGCCGTAGACCGAGCCCAGGTAGTCCGCGACCGCGTGCGCCAGCCCGGTCGCGGCGCGCTGCATCAGCGTGCCGTCGGGCAGCGTCCGGATCAGCGCGTGCTCGGCGGAGCGGACCTGCTCCACGGTGTGTGCTCGGATCATCCGGCCTCCAGCACCACCATCGCCGAGGCGATCCCGGCGTCGTGGCTCAACGAGAGGTGGCTGCGGCCGACACCGAGCCGCTCGGCGGCGGCGGCGACGGTGCCGCGCAGCACCAGGGCGGGCCGGCCGGACTCCTCGCGGACCACCTCGGCGTCGTGCCAGGACAGGTCCCCGGGAGCCCCGAGCGCCTTGGCCAACGCCTCCTTGGCGGCGAAGCGTGCCGCGAGGGAGGCGACCGGGAGCGCGCGCTCGGCCTCCACGAAGAGGCGTTCGGCCAGCATCGGGGTGCGCTCCAGCGCGGCGGCGAACCGGTCGATGGCGCAGACGTCCACACCGATCCCGACGATCCCAGCCATGGCGCCACCCTACGGCGCCATGGCTGGGATCGTCGGGGGTCCGGCTCGCGGTCCCACTCTGGGAGGCGCCGGCCCGTCGGCGCGGTATCACTGCAACAATCGCGGCCATGGCGACCGGCGAGACCGGAGGCGGGCACCGGACCCCGCACCCGGAGGCAGCGCGTGAGGCGTCGCCGTACGTGGAGCTGGAACGGGCCACCTGGGCCGCGCTGGCCTCGGAGACCAAGAGCCCGGTCACCACCGAGGAGATCAACCGGTTGCGCGGTCTCGGCGACGCCCTCGACCTGCGCGAGATCATCGAGGTCTACCTCCCGCTGTCGCGGCTGCTGAGCCTCTACGTGGAGTCGGCCGGTCAGCTCTACCGCGCCCAGGACGACTTCCTGCACGGCCGGAGCCGGCCGCGCACCCCGTTCGTGATCGGCCTCGCCGGCTCGGTGGCGGTCGGCAAGTCCACCACCGCGCGGGTGCTGCAGCAGATGCTGGCCCGCTGGCCCGCGCACCCGAACGTGGCGCTGGTGACCACCGACGGCTTCCTCTACCCCAACGCCGAGCTGGAACGCCGCGGACTGCTGCAGCGCAAGGGCTTCCCGGAGTCCTACGACCGCCGGGCGCTGATGAAGTTCGTCGTCGACATCAAGTCCGGCAAGGAGGACGTCGAGGCGCCCGTCTACTCCCACCTGGTCTACGACCGGGTCCCGGACGAGAAGGTCGTGGTGCAGTCCCCCGACATCCTGATCGTGGAGGGGCTCAACGTGCTCCAGCCGGCACGGGTCCGCGCCGACGGCCGCGCCGGTCTCGGCCTCTCCGACTTCTTCGACTTCTCGATCTTCGTCGACGCCGCCGTCGGCCACATCCGGGAGTGGTACGTCGACCGCTTCCTGCGGTTGCGTGAGACGGCGTTCCGCGACCCCAGCTCCTACTTCGCCCGCTACGCGGCGCTCACCCACGACACCGCAGTCGACGAGGCCCGCCGGATCTGGGACAGCATCAACGGCCCCAACCTGGAGCAGAACGTGCTGCCGACCCGGTCCCGCGCCACCCTGGTGCTGCGCAAGGACAAGGACCACTCGGTCCGCTACGTCCGGCTCCGCAAGATCTGACCCGCCCGCTGCCGCCGTCGCGGGGGTCGGCTTTGTGGTCGTGCACAGGAGCCGGGGATACTCGCCGTATGAGTGCCCGCTCCTCCGTCGTCGGCGCCACCGCCCTGCTGCTCGCCGTGCTGACCCTGACGGCCTGCGGGGACGGCGGCTCCGAGGAGCCCGCCCCGGCCGAGCCGAGCAGTGACGCGACCGAGGCGACCGACGCCACCACCGCGACCAGCGAGCCGACCGACGGCCTCCCCGAGGACGCCACCCCTCCGGGCGCCGAGCTGGCGCTGGGCCGGCCCGCCACCGTCCCGGCCGGACCCGAGGACGCCACCGCTGTGGTCGAGATCGTGGTCGACACGATCCGCAAGGGCACCGCCGCCGACCTGCGCGCGCTCGACCTCGGCGAGCAGGCGAAGGGATACCTGCCCTACTACATCGGCTACACCGTCACCGCCGTCCGCGACGGCAAGGCGCTGCGCAACACCTCGGTGGACGAGGCGATCGTGGGGATCCTGCCGAACGGCTCCGGCGCGCAGGCGCTGCGGGTGATCGGCGACTGGGCGCCGTGCGACGGGGTCTCCGCGCCACGGGGCTTCGCCGACGGCGACTCCTACTCCAGCTGCGTCCCCTACCTGGCGAAGAGGTCGACCGAGGTCGATGGCGCCGTCTACGCGCCCGCGTCCGGCCCCTACAACTCCGTCGACGGCGCGCCGGTCGTCTGGCGGTGAGCGCGGCGCGCCGCCTCCTGCCGCCGAGGTCGGGTGGGCCGAGGTCGGTTCATCCGATGTCGCGCCGCAGCGTGGTCAGACGGCCCAGCACCGCGAAGCCGACCGCGTAGCCGAGGAGCACCAGCGCGGCCGCCCAGCGCGGCAGCAGGTCGCCGCCGCCCATGTCGGCGAAGAGACTGGCGCCGATCAGCGAGTCCGCCGCTCCGCCGGGCAGCAGGTAGGCCAGCCGCTCCAGCGCGTCCACCTGACCCAGCCCGAGGCGCGCGATCGGCTCGACGAACTGGGTGAAGGCGAGGATCACCACGATCGCGGCGACCTGGTTGGGTACCAGGGAGCCGAACCCGACTCCGATCATCGCCCACAGCGCGATCGCCAGGACTCCGAGTGCCAGCCCGGTCAGCACGTCGGGGTCGCCGAGATAGGCGCCGTCACCCTGCAGCGCGAGCAGCGGCGCCCCGCCGAGGACGACCGCGGCGACGCCGACCACCCCGGCGACCAGGCCGACCGGGACCACCGAGAGCACCTTGGCCACCAGGAAACGGGTCCGGTCGGGCTCCACCAGCAGGCTCTGGGTGATCGTCCGGTGGCGGAACTCGGTGGTCATCGCGAGGCTGCCGATGACCAGCGGGAAGACGTAGCCGATGCTGTTCACCAGCGAGTACGTCGTCGCCGCCGCCGACTCCCCCGCCGGGACCCCCGCCTCCCCGCTCGGGGCGAGCGCGAACGAGGCGGACATCACCGCCGCGATGAACACCAGGTAGCCCGCCATCGCGAGCAGCAGCAACCACCAGACGCGGGTGGTGACCAGCTTGCGGTACTCGGCGAGAAGCGCGCTCCTCATCGGCCACCGCCCAGCGACGGCCCCGGCGTTGCGGACCGGGTCAGACCGAGGAACAGGTCCTCCAGGCCGACGTCGCGGCGGGCGAGCTCGTGCAGCTCGACGCCGGCCCGGTGGGCGGCGGCGCCGATCTCCGCAGCGGCGACGTCCTGTACGACGAGCCCGTCCTGCTCCGGTCGGGTGACCCAGCCGTTGACCCGGGCCAGCTCGGCGAGGGCTGCCCGGTCCGGGGCGACGACGTACGTCGCCGGGCTGGTCCGGTCACGCAACTGGGCCAGCGAGGAGGCGTGACGCAGCCTGCCCTGGGCGATGATCACCACGTCGTCGACGCTGGCCTCGACCTCGCGGAGTAGGTGGCTGGACACCAGCACGGTGCGCCCCTCGGCCGCGAACTGCCGCAGCAGGCCACGCATCCAGGTGATGCCCTCGGGATCCAGGCCGTTGGTCGGCTCGTCGAGCACGATCACCGGCGGGTCGGCGAGCAGCGCGGTGGCCAGCCCTAGGCGCTGCCGCATCCCCATCGAGTAGCCGCCGACCCGCTGGTCGGCCGCGTGCGCCAGGCCCACCGCCTCCAGCACAGCGCGGCACCTGGCGCGGGAGACCCCTGTCTGCGGGGCGAACACCTCCAGGTGGCCCCGTCCGGTGCGCCCCGGGTGGAAGCTCGACGCCTCCAGCGCCGCCCCGACCACCCGGCCGGGGTGGGCATGGTCGGCGTAGGGACGGTCGCCGACCAGCGTGCGGCCGGAGGTGGGGCGGGTCAGCCCGAGCAGCATCCGCAGGGTCGTCGTCTTCCCGGCCCCGTTCGGTCCGAGGAATCCGGTCACCGCGCCCGGCCGGACGGTGAAGGACAGGTCGTCGACGGCTCGGATCGGGCCGAACTGCTTGGTCAGACCCTCCACCACCAGGGGTGAACTCATGGCGGCGAGTCTGTCAGGCGATGCCCGCCGGGCCAGATCCCACCCGACCGGGGGCGATCCCGCCCTGCCCAGGGCTCAGAGCGCGAGGCGCTCCCGGACCACGTCGGCCAGCGAGGCGGCGACCGCGCTGGCCTTCTCCGAGGTCGGCGCCTCGACCATCACCCGCACCAGCGCCTCCGTGCCCGACGGTCGCAGCAGCACCCGGCCGGAGCCGGCCAGGTCCTCCTCCGCGGCGGCGACGGCGGAGAGCAGGGCCGGGTCGCTGCCGGCCCGCCCCTTGTCCACGTCGGCGACGTTGACCAGCACCTGCGGCAACCGGGTCACCACGGAGGCCAGCTCGGCCAGCGACCGTCCGGAGGCGGCCATCCGCTGCATCACGTGCAGTGCGGTGAGCACGCCGTCACCGGTGGTGGCGTGGTCGCGCAGGATCACGTGACCGGACTGCTCGCCGCCGAGGTTGAACCCGCCGGCGCGCATCTCTTCCAGGACGTAGCGGTCACCGACCGCGGCCTGCCTCACCGCGACGCCCGCCCGGTCCAGCGCCTGGATCAGGCCGAGGTTGCTCATCACCGTGGCGACCAGGGTGTCGGCCACCAGCCGTCCGCGCTCCTGCAGGGCGAGGGCCAGGATCGCCATGATCTGGTCCCCGTCGACGTCCTCGCCGGCATGATCGACGGCCAGGCAGCGGTCGGCGTCCCCGTCCAGGGCGAAGCCGGCATCCGCACCGTGCTCCACCACGGCGGCGCGGAGGTGGTCCAGGTGCGTGGAGCCGACACCGGCGTTGATGTTGAGCCCGTCCGGCGCGGCACCGATCGCGATCACCTCGGCCCCGGCGTCGGCGAGCGCCTTCGGGCCGACCACGCTGGCCGCGCCGTGGGCACAGTCGAGCACCACGCGCAGGCCGGCGAGCGGACGCTCCCCGTCCAGGGTGCCGACCAGGTGGGCGGCGTACTCCTCCACCGGGGGTCCGTAGGGGGTGACCCGGCCGACACCGGCGCCGGTGGGCCGGTCCCACTGCTCGCCGAGGCGGGCCTCGATCTCGTCCTCGAGCGCGTCGTCGAGCTTGACCCCGCCGCGGGCGAGGAACTTGATGCCGTTGTCGGGCATCGGGTTGTGCGAGGCGCTGATCATCACGCCCAGGTCGGCGCGGAGCCGGTCGGTCAGGAAGGCGACGCCCGGCGTCGGCAGCACCCGGAGACGGAGTACGTCGACCCCGGCGGAGGCCAGTCCCGCGACGATGGCGTGCTCGAGGAACTGCCCGGAGACGCGGGTGTCGCGGCCGACCACGGCGAGCGGACGGGTCCGCCCGGCCGGCGTCGGTCGCTCGTCGGTGTGGGCCACCAGCACCCGGGCGGCGGCGACGCCGAGTCCGAGCGCGAGGTCGGCGGTCAGCTGGCCGTTGGCCAGGCCACGGACTCCGTCGGTGCCGAAGATGCTCACGTGACTCCCTGGTTTCGCGGACGGTCGGGTCCGACGGTCGGGTCGGACGCGTCGGTCGGGTGGAACGCAGAACGGGACCACGACCGCGAGGCGGTGCGTGGTCCCGTTGCTGACGCCGGAGTGGCGTGCTGCGTTCCGTGCCGGGGTGCGTCGCAAGGCGACGGGCCCGACACGGAGCGCAGGATCAGCGCTTGGAGTACTGGGGCGCCTTGCGGGCCTTCTTGAGACCGGCCTTCTTGCGCTCGATGACCCGCGCGTCGCGGGTGAGCAGACCGGCCTTCTTCAGCGCCGGGCGGTTGGCGTCGATGTCGACCGCGTTCAGCGCGCGGGCGACACCCAGGCGCAGCGCGCCGGCCTGGCCGGTGATGCCGCCGCCGTGGATCCGGGCGATGACGTCGAAGCGGCCCTCGAGGCCGATGGCCACGAACGGCTCGTTGACGACCTGCTGGTGCAGCTTGTTCGGGAAGTACGAGTCGAGGGTGCGACCGTTGACGGTCCACTGGCCGGTGCCCGGCACGATGCGGACGCGGGCCACGGCCTCCTTGCGACGGCCGGTGGCAGCCGCGGGGGCGATCGTCGCGGGACGAGCGTCGACATCGGCCGACGCGGCGCTCTCGCTGGTGAAGGCGACGCCCTGCTCGTTGACGTCGTAGGTCTCCTCGACCTCGGTGTTGGTGGTTTCAGCCACGATGAGTCCTTTGTTCCTAGCTTCGGTCAACGAGTCACTGGGAGATCTTGGTGATCTCGTACGGAACGGCCTTCTGGGCCTGGTGGGGGTGGGCCGGGCCGTTGTAGACCTTCAGCTTCTTGATCATCTGGCGACCGAGGCGGTTCTTGGGGAGCATGCCCCAGACGGCCTTCTCGATGGCCTTGCGCGCGTCCTTGTCGAGGATCTCACCGATCGGGGTGGTGGTCAGACCGCCCGGGAAGCCCGAGTGGCGGTAGACCATCTTGTCGGTGCGCTTGGTGCCGCTCAGCGCCACCTTGTCGGCGTTGACCACGATCACGTAGTCGCCGGTGTCGGTGTTGGGCGCGAAGATCGGCTTGTGCTTGCCGCGCAGCAGGTTGGCGGTGGTGGTGGCCAGCCGGCCGAGCACGACGTCGGTCGCGTCGATCACGAGCCAGGCGCGCTCGATGTCGCCGGGCTTGGGAGCGTAGGTACGCATGCTGCGTTCACTCTCTGTTCGTTCGTGGCCCGTACGGGGATTCCCGTGCGGGGTCCTCCCGGCCGGATCTCACGATCCCGACCGTTCGGGCGACGTCCTCTGACGAACGCGGCCCGGCCCACCGCACCACGCCTCTCGACGTTGTGACCGGCGATCCGGGACTGCCCCGTGATCGAGCACGGGACGGCAGAGGACGCGACCACCAAGAGTACGGTTCGCCGCGTCGACGGGTCAAAACGGTGACCGCGCCCCGTGCCGAGCGCCCGGCCGCCGGGCCCACGGGGCGACCGCGCGCCCCTCACCCACCGGCCTCGACCCGGTTGCGGCCGTCCCGCTTCGCCCGGTAGAGCCGCCGGTCGGCCTCGACCAGCAGGGTCGAGAGCGACGGCGGCCCGTCCGGTCCGGCGAGCGCCACCCCGATGCTCGCGGTCACCGCACCCGCCGGCCCCGCGTCGATGCCGCGCAGCGCGTCGAGCACCCGGTGCGCCAGCTGGTCCGCCCGGGCGGCCCGCGCCCCGCTGACCAAAACCGCGAACTCCTCACCGCCCAGCCGGCCGACCAGGTCCTCGGAGGTGGTGACGTCGGCCAGGGCGACGCCGACGCTGCGCAGCAGGGCGTCGCCGGCATCGTGGCCGAACCGGTCGTTGACCGCCTTGAACTCGTCGAGGTCGACCATCAGCAGCGCCGCCGGGAGACCCTCGGCGTGAGCGGCGGCGAGGGCGACCTCGGCCGTGCTGACGAAGCCACGCCGGTTGCGCACCCCGGTCAGCTCGTCGTGCTCGGCGAGCACCCGGATGCTGCGCAGCAGGTCCTCGCGGGCCCGCGTCGCGGCCGCCACCATCAGGGGGCCCATCGAGGTCAGCGCCACCCCGAGCTGCAGCGAGACCTTCGCCGTGGTCCCGGCCGAGCCCATCCCCACGTCGAGCAGGCCGCTGCTCAACGCCATCAGGTTCCACTCGGTGGTCAGCAGGATCAGCACGGACGTCACGAAGACATCGCCGCGCAACGCACTCCACAGCAGCACCGGGACGCTGAACGCCAACGCTCCCGGACCGCCGACCGCGATGCCGGCGGCGAGCACCGGCACCAGGACCAGCACCGGCCCGAAGAGCGCTCCCCATCCCGAGCGTCCGCCCCGGCCCGGGGCGGAGGACACGTCGCCGGCCGGGACGGTGAGCACGACCGGGAGGATCGCCAGGTAGGTGGCGAACTCGGCGGAGAACCAGGTCTGCACGGCCGACCAGGGCGACAGGTCGAGCAGCAGCACCCCCACCGAGGCCCCGACCACCGCCGCCGCCAGCGCCGCGGCGGCGCAGACCACGATCAGCTCCAGCACCGCGCGGGGGTGCTCGAGCCGACGGGTCGACGGCGACCAGCGCCGGACCAACAGCACGCCGGCGACCACGCCGGCGAGGTTCGCGGCGCTCAGCCCCAGGGTGAGCAGCAGCCCCGACCCGGTGAGCAGGTCGGCGACGAGCAGCCCGGCCGCCGCCCCCACCCACACCGAGGTGACCCGCAGCCCGGGCCAGCGCACCAGGGCACCGAGCAGCAGCGCGTTCGCCGGCCAGAACGAGGCCAGCGAGTCCGAGGCCCGGGTCCAGATGCCGAAGAGGGCGGCCGCGAGGACCAGGACCAGCCCCACAGCGAGGCCGACGAGCTCTCGTCGCCCGCGGGGCGCCGTACGGACGGGCGGTGGGGGTGCAGCACCCGACGTCGTCCCGCTCCGCTGTCCCATCACGCACCTCTGTCCCGCGCGTCGCCACGCGTCTCCGCACGCCCCAGGCAGGGGTCCCCATACCCCTCGTGCGGGTCAGCGAGTCTAACCGCTGCACCGCGCCGCGCCCCCGTTCTGGTCGCGGAACGGGACACCACCTTCACGCTCGTGCAGGCGGAGGTCTACGGTGAAAGGCGTGACTGACTCTCTCACCGTTCGCGACAACCGCACCGGCACGGAGTACGAGATCCCGATCACCGACGGCACCATCCGTGCGGCTGACCTGGGGCAGATCAAGACGGCCGACGACCTCCCCGGCCTCGCGACGTACGACCCCGGTTTCGTCAACACCGCCTCCTGCCGCAGCTCCGTCACCTTCATCGACGGGGAGAAGGGCATCCTGGAGTACCGGGGGTACCCGATCGAGCAGCTGGCGGAGAGCTCGAACTTCCTCGAGGTCGCCTACCTGCTGATCCACGGCTCGCTGCCGAGCAAGGCGGAGTACGACGCGTGGGTGCACGAGATCACGTACCACACGTTCGTCCACGAGAACGTGAAGACCTTCATGCAGGGCTTCCGCTACGACGCCCACCCGATGGGGATGCTGATGGCCTCCGTCGGCGCGCTGTCGACCTTCTACCCCGAGTCGGGCCGGATCGACGACGCCGACAACCGGCACCTGCAGATGGTCCGGATGATCGCGAAGATGCCGACCCTGGGCGCCTGGTCGTTCCGCCACGCGCAGGGCAAGCCGTACGTCTACCCGGACAACGACCTCTCCTACGCGGAGAACTTCCTGTCCATGCTGTTCAAGATGAGCGAGGTCAAGTACGACCCCGACCCGCGCATCGCCAAGGCGCTGGACACGCTCTTCATCCTGCACGCCGACCACGAGCAGAACTGCTCGACCAACGCGGTGCGCTCGGTCGGCTCCTCCCAGGTCGACCCGTACTCGGCGGTCGCGGCCGGCATCGGCGCCCTCTACGGCCCGCTGCACGGCGGCGCGAACGAGGCGGTGCTGCGGATGCTGCGCCGGATCGGCAACAAGTCCGAGATCCCGGCCTTCATCGAGGGCGTCAAGAACGGCAACGAGCGCCTGATGGGCTTCGGCCACCGGGTGTACAAGAACTACGACCCGCGCGCCCGGATCATCAAGAAGGCCTGCGACGACGTCTTCGAGGTCACCGGGGTCAACCCGCTGCTCGAGGTCGCCCAGGAGCTGGAGAAGATCGCGCTCGAGGACGAGTACTTCGTCAAGCGCAAGCTCTACCCCAACGTGGACTTCTACTCGGGCCTGATCTACGAGGCGCTGCAGTTCCCGCCGGAGATGTTCACCGTCCTCTTCGCGATCGGCCGGACCCCGGGCTGGCTGGCCCAGTGGCTGGAGCTGGTCCAGGACAAGGAGCAGAAGATCGCCCGCCCGAAGCAGATCTACACCGGCGAGCGCACCCTGGACTTCGTCCCCCGCGAGCAGCGGTGGGCCTGAGCCAGAGCCCCACGCCCGCCACGACCCCGGCCACCCTCGCGGTGACCGGGGTCGTGTGGGATCTGGGCAACGTCCTCATCGACTGGGACCCGCTCGCCCCGGTCGCCGACGGTGTGGGTGAGGAGGAGGCGCGCCGCTTCTTCGCCGAGTTCGACTTCGGGCCGTGGAACCTGGCCTGCGACGCCGGGCGCCCCTGGTCCGACGCCCTCGAGGAGGTACGACGGACCGCCCCCCGGTGGCACGCCGCCGCCTCCGCGTACCACCGCAACTTCGCCCGCGCGCTGTCACCGAAGGAGGACTCGGCCGAGCTGGTCGCCGACCTGGCCGCCGCCGGGGTCCACCAGATCGGGCTGACCAACTTCTCCGCGGAGACCTTCCGCGCCCACGCGGACGGTCGCTTCCCGGTGCTGGCACACCTGCGCGACGTGGTCGTCTCCGGCGAGGAGGGCATCACCAAGCCCGACCCGCGGATCTATCGGCTCGCCGCGCAGCGCGCGGGGCTCACCCCGGACTCGCTGGTCTTCCTCGACGACGTCGAGCACAACGTGGAGGGGGCGCGAGCGGTCGGGATGGCCGGGGTGCGGTTCACCGACGCCGGGTCCGCCCGCCGCGCGCTGCGCGACCTCGGCCTCCCGGTCTGAGCCAGAAGCAACTGTCACAGCCCGGAGCCACCGGCACCGGGCACCAGCGGACCCCGCGGACCCCGTCCAGCGATCGGCACACCTGTCCGATTCGCTTGTGCCGGCGTGTGACCTCCACCACAATCACCGGGGTGACCTCCACGAGCGACCCCATCGCCCACGCCCCTGCCGATGCCTGGCCCCCCAGCACTCCCCCGGAGCCGACGTACGTCGACGACCGGCTGAACCACTGGGCGGCGGCCGACCCCGACGGCGAGGCGATGACCTACCTCGACCGGAGCTGGACCTGGCGCGAGTGGCACGAGCGCGTGCACCGCGCGGCGGGGGCCTGCGCGACCTCGGCATCGCCCGCGGCGACGTGGTCTCGTTCCTGGACAAGAACCACCCCGCCTGCGTGGAGATCTCCCTCGCCGCGGGGTCGATCGGCGCGGCGAACGCGATCATCAACTGGCGCTCGGCCGGCGACGAGATCGACTACGCGGTCAACGACTCCGGGGCGCGGGTGCTCTTCGTCGGCGCCGAGCTGATGCCGACCATCGAGGCGATCCGGGACCGGCTGCCCAAGGTGGAGCGGATCATCTCGGTGACCCCGGACGGCGCACCGGGCGACGAGTACGAGCAGTTCCTGGCCGACGCGCCGGTCGTCGAGGACGGGCCGGACGTCCTCGAGGACGACGTCTGCCTGATCATGTATTCCTCGGGCACCACCGGACGCCCCAAGGGCGTCATGCTGACCCACCGCAACATGGTCAGCCACACCGTCAACGCCCACGACGGCTGGGGTTTCGACGAGGGCGACAAGTCGATGGTGGCGATGCCGCTCTTCCACGTGGGCGGCTCCTCCTACGTCCTCTTCGGCATCCACGACGGCGTGCCCAGCGTGATGACCCGCGAGCCCGATGCCGCCTCGCTCGCCGGCGCGATCCTGGCCGGCGCCAACCGGACCTTCCTGGTGCCGGCGGTGCTCGCCCAGGTGCTCCAGGCGGGCCCGGACGCGGTCAAGCTCTTCGGGGCGCTGAAGACCTACACCTACGGGGCGGCGCCGATGCCGCCGCCGCTGCTGCGGGCCGCGATGGAGGCCTGGCCGGACACCGACTTCATCCAGGTCTACGGCCTCACCGAGGTCGCCGGCGTGGCCACCCACCTGATGCCCGAGGACCACCGCAACGCGGAGGCCGACGGCCACCCCGAGCGGCTCCTCTCCGCCGGCAAGGCGATCCCGGAGGTCGAGGTGCGGATCGTGGACCCCGCCACCGGCGAGGACCAGCCGACCGGCGAGCACGGCGAGATCTGGCTGCGCACGCCGCAGCTGATGACCGGCTTCCTCAACAAGCCGGAGGAGACCGCGAAGGTGGTCACCGACGACGGCTGGTTCAGGACCGGGGACATGGGTCACGTGGACGCCGGCGGCTACGTCTTCGTCTCCGACCGGCTCAAGGACATGATCATCACCGGCGGTGAGAACGTCTACTCCCCCGAGGTCGAGCGGGTGCTCTCCGAGCACCCCTCCGTCCTGGAGGTGGCCGTGATCGGCGTGCCCGACGAGCGTTGGGGCGAGGCCGTGAAGGCGGTGGTGGCGCTGAAGGAGGAGGGCGCCGTCACCGGCGACGAGCTGGTCGCGTGGACCCGGGAGCGGCTGGCGCACTTCAAGGCGCCGAAGTCCGTCGACATCATCGAGGCGCTGCCCCGCAACCCCACCGGCAAGATCCTCAAACGCGACCTGCGCCAGCCGTACTGGGACGGCCAGGCGCGCCAGGTCTGAGGAACCCGAGCCGGCGCCCGCGCCGCCGACCCGAGAAGCGCGGCACGTCGCCCCCGGGAGCACCTGCTCCCGGGGGCGACCGCGTCCCGGCGCAACCTTGAACCAACACTCACCACGATCTCAGCCCACTCACAGACGGGGTCGGCACAGTGGTGGACATGAGTCAGGCAGCACCCCCGCCACTGCTTCCCCCGCCGCCCCCGCCGCAGTCCTCCCCGGCCGGGCGACCGGGACGTCTTCGGAAATCAGGGTTCGCCGCCGCCGTGCTCGGCGGTGCCCTGGTGGTCGGGGGTGCCGCCGGACTCGGTGGTGCCGCCGCGTGGTCGGCGATCGACGACGACGCCGCCACCGGCGGTCACCAGAGCGCGAGCTCGTCGCTCAACGTCAGCGACACCGGCGACCGGCCGGCCGCCGACGGGAGTGTCGAGTCGGTCGCCGCGGCAGTGCTGCCCTCGGTGGTCAAGCTCGACGTGAGCGCAGGCGGCTCGGACGGCTCCGGCCAGGCCGGCAGCGGCTCCGGCGTCGTGCTCAACGGCGACGGCCTGATCCT
Source organism: Nocardioides sambongensis (assembly GCF_006494815.1). Lineage (NCBI taxonomy): Bacteria > Bacillati > Actinomycetota > Actinomycetes > Propionibacteriales > Nocardioidaceae > Nocardioides > Nocardioides sambongensis. Next base: position 99,079 of record NZ_CP041091.1, on the reverse strand, counting down.
GACCAACGACCACGTGGTCAGCCTGGCCGGAGCGGTCGACCCGGAACAGACCACGATCACCGCCTCGTTCAACGACGGCACCCGGACCAAGGCGACCGTGGTCGGCACCGACCCGCTCACCGACACCGCCCTGGTGCGGGTCGACGACGTGGACGGCCTCACCCCGATCACCATCGGCAAGTCGGCCAACCTGGACGTGGGCGAGCAGGTCGTCGCCATCGGCTCCCCGTTCGGCCTGGACTCCACGGTCACCAGCGGCATCGTGAGTGCCCTGGACCGCCCGGTCGGGGTGGGCCAGGACGAGGCCGGCAACACCACCGCCTACCCGGCGATCCAGACCGACGCCGCGATCAACCCCGGCAACTCCGGCGGTGCCCTGGTCGACATGGACGGCAACCTGGTCGGGATCAACGCCTCGATCCGGACCGCCGGCAGCACCACCGGCGGCGAGTCCGGGTCGATCGGGCTCGGCTTCGCGATCCCCGTCGACGAGATCGTCCCGATCGTCGACGAGCTCGAGTCCGGCCAGCCGGCCACCCACGCCCGGCTCGGCATCGAGGTCACCGACGCCGCCGCCCAGGGCGGCGCGACCGTCAGCGAGGGAGCGGTGATCCGCAACGTCAGCGACGACTCCGCCGCGGACGACGCCGGGCTCGCCGACGGCGATGTGATCACCGGCGTGGACGACCACCAGATCGCCGGCGCCGACGCCCTGGTCGCCACGGTGCGGGCCTACCGCCCCGGCGACACCGTCAGCGTGACGTTCCAGCGCGGCGACCAGGAGCGGACCACCGATCTCGAGCTCGGCTCGGACGCCACCAGCTCCTGACCACAGGACCGGGCGTCGCGCCACACGACGCCCGCCGAGGGCCTGCCGCTGCGAGTCCGCAGCGACAGGCCCTCGGTCGCATCCGCGGGCCGCGGGCTCTCAGGCCCCGCCGCCCCCGGCCTTGCGCCGGTGCATCTTGGGCGCCCCGCCGACGACCTCCGAGCCGTGCGCCTTCTCGTGCACCGGGCCGTCCTCGTGGACGCCCTGCTCCTGATCGTTCTTCCTGTCCAGCGCTTCGCGCATCTTCGCCTTGAGGTCTTCGTTGGTCATGGCGTCCTGCCTTCCGCTCGGAACCTGGGCTCCACCGTCGCATCTCAGCGCCGTGATGGGAACCGGTTTGTCTCCCGCGGCGCCGTCCCGAACCGGTCCACGTCCGGGCGTCATCGCGTCCGGGCGACCCGTCCCTCGTCCCAGACCGGGTCGTGCGACTCGTAGACCGAGCCCTCCGCACCGAACACGCAGTAGCGGTCGAAGCCGCGAGCGAACCAGCGGTCGTGGGTCACCGCGACCACGGTCCCCTCGAAGGACTCCAACCCGGTCTCCAACGCCTCGGCGGACTGCACGTCGAGGTTGTCGGTGGGCTCGTCGAGGAGCAGCAGGGTGGCGCCGGAGAGCTCGAGCAGCAGGATCTGGAACCGCGCCTGCTGGCCGCCGCTGAGCGCCTCGAACGGCTGCTCGGCGGCGCCGGCGAGCTCGTAACGGTCCAGCACCCGGCTCGCGGCCTCCCGACCCATGCCCTGGCGACCGTCCGTCGTGCCGTCGCCGCGGTGCAGGATCTCCAGCAGCGTGCGACCGCTCAGCTCGGGGTGCTCATGGGTCTGCACGAACCACCCCGGCCGCACCCGGGCACCGAGTCGGGCGCGCCCGCGGTGCGCCACCGGCGCGACGGCGACCTCCCCGACCGGGCGCTGGCCGACGTCCGGGTCGGTCCCGCCGGCGGCCAGCAGCCGGAGGAAGTGGGACTTGCCCGACCCGTTGGAGCCGAGCACGGCCACGCGCTCGCCGTACCAGATCTCGAGGTCGAACGGCTTCATCAGGCCGGTCAGCTCCAGGTCCTCGCAGACCACCGCGCGCTTGCCGGTGCGGCCGCCGCGCAGCCGCATCGTCAGGTCCTGCTCCCGGGGCTGCTCGGTCGGCGGCCCCGCCTCCTCGAACTTGCGCAGCCGCGTCTGGGCGGCCTGGTAGCGCGAGGCCATGTCGGCGTTGTAGGCGGCCTTCTGCTTGTACATCAGCATCTGGGCGCGCAGCTTGGCGTGCTCCTCGTCCCAGCGCTTGCGCAGCTCGGCGAAGCGGGCGAAGCGGTCCGTGCGCGCCTGGTGGTACGACGCGAAGCCGCCCGGGTGCGTCCAGACCCGGTTGCCGCCGCCCCCGGCACCGAGCTCCACGGTGACCACCCGGGTCGCCGCGTTGGCGAGCAGCTCGCGGTCGTGGCTGATGAACAGGATGGTCTTCTCCGAGGCGGCGATCCGCTCCTCCAGCCAGATCTTGCCCGGCACGTCGAGGAAGTTGTCCGGCTCGTCGAGCAGCAGCACCTGCTCCGGCCCGGCCAGCAGGTACTCCAGCACCACCCGCTTCTGCTCCCCGCCCGACAGCGTGCGCAGCTCACGGTGGCGCGCCCGGTCGAAGGGCACGCCGAGGGCACGCACGGTGCACACGTCCCAGACCACCTCGATGTCGTAGCCACCCGCGTCGGCGTAGTCGGCGAGCGCCGCGGCGTAGGCGATCTGGGTGGCCTCGTCGTCGGTGTCCATGAGCAGCAGCTCGTGGCGGTCGACCTCGGCCGCGGCGCGGCGTACCGGGTCGGGGGCGAGGTCGAGCAGCAGGTCGGCGACGGTGGGCGGATGGCCGTCGCGGCCCGGGACCCGGTCGACCATCTGGCGCATCACGCCGAGGCCTCCGCTGCGCACCACCGTCCCGGCGTGCGGGGCCAGCTCTCCGGTGATCAGCCGCAGCAGGGTGGTCTTGCCGGCGCCGTTCGCGCCGACCAGCGCGACCTTCGCCCCGTCGCCGACACGGAAGGAGACCTCGTCGAGCAGCACCCGCCCGTCGGGCAGCTCGTAGCGCACTCCGCCGACGTCGACATGACCCACGTCGGCCGATTCTCCCCGGTCATCGCCCGCACCGCACCTGAGATTCGTCCCGGATGCTGCAAGGATCGACGCATGCCCGACGTACCGGAGTGGACCGACCTGCTCGACGCGGCGATCGACGACTTCGTCGAGGTCGTCGCCGCCGCCCCCGACCTCGCGATCCCGGTGCCCGCCTGTCCCGAGTGGACCCTGGCCGGCCTGGTGGAGCACGTCCGCGAGGTGCACTGGTGGGGGCGCACGCGATCACCGAGCGCAACCCCGACGGCGTCGTACCACCGGTCGGACTCGACCGGGACGCGCTGGTCTCCGCCTACGTCTCCGCCGCCGAGCACCTGCTCGACGTGTTGCGGGACGCCGAGCCGCATGCGGAGGCGTGGACCTTCGGCAGCGACCGGACGGTCGGGTTCTGGCGGCGGCGGCAGGTGCACGAGGTCACGCTGCACCTGCGCGACGCCCTGGGTGCCCTGGGACGCGAGGCGGAGTGGCACATCGACCCCGAGCTCGCCTGGGACGGCGTCGCCGAGGTGGCGACGATGTTCTATCCGCGCCAGGTCCGCCTGGGCCGCACCGAGCCCCTGGCCGGCACCCTGCGGCTGGAGGCGACCGATCTCGACGAGACCCTTGACCTCGGCACCGGCGAGCCGTACGGCGTCGTGGCCGGCCCCGCCGCGGACGTGCTGCTGACACTGTGGGGGCGCCGGGCGCCGCAGGACCCGGCCGCCGCCGACCTGCTGGGAGCCGCCGCGATCACCCCGTGAGGCGCACGGCCGATCACCCAGCGGCCGCCGAGGCTCAGCGCCCCGGTGCGACCACCGCCCGGGCGCTGAGCTCGCCCGCCTCGAGCCGACGGTAGGCCTCGAGCGCGTCGTCGAGCCCGAAGATCTCCACCTCGGGCACGATCCGTCCGGCGCGGTAGAGCGCGACGACCTCGTGCAGCTCCTCGATCGTGCCCCAGTAGGTGCTGGTCAGCTCGACCTCGTAGGGCACCCCGTAGAAGTTCCAGGAGTAGCTGCCGTTGCCGATCCCGACGACGGTCACCCGGCCGCGCAACCCGACCGTCTCCATGGCGAGCTTGATCGTCGGGTCGATGCCGACGAAGTCGAAGACCGCGTCCACGCCGCGCCCACCGGTCAGGTCGCGGATCGCGGTGGCCTGGTCCGGACCACCCGGCACCGTCACGGCTCCGGCCTCCTCCGCCCGCTGCATCGCCTCCGGCTTCATGTCGGTGGCGATCACCGTCGCCCCGGTGAGCGCGGTGAGGATCTGGACCCCCAGCTGACCGAGCCCGCCCAGGCCGATCACCAGCGCGTGCTTGCCGCCTCCGGCCAGCGCCGGCAGCGACTTCTTGATCGCGTGGTACGGCGTCAGGCCGGCGTCCGACAGCGGCGCGGCCGCCACCGGGTCGGCGTCACCCAGCGGCACCAGGTTGCGCGCGGGGACGGTGAGGTACTCGGCCATCCCGCCGTCCCGGCCCAGGCCGGCGGCGAGGTAGGGCATCGTCGCCGCGTTCGCGCAGTAGGTGTCCTGGCCCCGCGAGCAGGCGGCGCAGTGGCCGCACCCGATCGGCCCGTAGACGAGGAAGGCATCGCCGGTGTCGATCCCGCTGACCCCCTCGCCGAGCTCCTCGACCCACCCGGAGTTCTCGTGGCCGAGCACGAACGAGGGCTTGAGCTGGGGCGGTCCGAAGTCCGCGGAGAACTCGCGGAAGACGGCGACGTCGGAGTGGCAGGCGCCGGCGCCGGCGACCTTCAGCAACACCTCCCCGGGGCCCGGGGTCGGCTTCGCGACCTCCTTCAGGACGGGGTCCGACTGGTACTGGTCGAAGACGACGGCGCGCACGGGCTGACCTTTCGCAGATGGATCGGTCCGTTCAGCGTGCCACGCCGCCACGGCCGGTGGAAGGCTGGAGCTGGCTCCGGAGGGCTCAGCCGGTGGTGAACCGGGCCTCGACGTCGGCGCGCACCTTGACGTCGGCAGGCACCAGGTCGGGGTCGCTCCCGCCCGCTCCGGCTGCGGCGCCGCGCGCGAAGGCGACCGGCCCCTCCCCCGGCCCGGTGCCGGTGCCGAGCATGCCGGTGTCCGCCAGCGCCACCGGCCGGAGCGGTCCGAGCTCCAGCGCGTCGGCGTAGTGCTGGGCGCGGGTCCGCGCATCCCGTACGGCGCGGGTGCGGGCGTCCTGCTCCAGCTCGACCCGGCGCGCCTCGGTCAGCGCCCACACCACCCGGCCGAGCGTGAAGCCCTCGGTGCCCTCGACGTGCCCGCTGAGCCAGCGCGACAGCACGGCGAAGTCGCGGAACTTCACCTCCAGCCCGACCGACGCGTGGTGCACCAGCGGCAGACGCTTGCCGTCCTTGTTCCACGGGCGGTTCGCCCAGGTGCGGATCTCCTGGGTGTTCCACCAGGTCACCGGCCCCTGCCCGGGGTCGTGCAGCGGCTGCACCGTCGACCGGACCAGGTCGAGGGCCCGGACGGTCCGTTCGAAGACGGGCTGGATCGCCGGCCCCTCGAAGGACACCGTCGCGTGCACGGTGCCGCGCTCGGGGGCGCAGAAGTGCTCGAAGGAACCGCGCACGGTGATCTCGGTGGTCATGGTCCCAGTCTGGCCGATCGCTGGATCCGGTGGCCCCGGGCCGCCCCGGGCCGCCCCGGGCCGCCCGGCCTACTCCTGCCGGTCGACCTCGAGCACCCGGAAGCCCTTCGCGCTGGCCAGCCGCCGGGTCGGGTGGCCCTGCTCGCCCAGCCAGCGCTGCAGCGAGTCGGCACCGAGGTTCTTGCCGACCACCAGCACCGCGCGACCCTCCGGCGCCAGCCGGGGCAGCCAGCGCAGCAACAGCTCGTGCAGCGCCTGCTTGCCGATCCGGATCGGCGGGTTGGACCAGATCTCGTCGAAGACCGCGTCGGCGGGGACCTGGTCGGGCTCCACCGCCCGGTAGCGGTCGGCCACGCCGAGTCGCTCCGCGTTCTCGGCGGCCAGCAGCAACGCGCGTCGGTTCACGTCGACCGCCGTCACCCGCGTCGTCGGCCGGGCCAGCGCGCAGGCCAGGCCGATCACTCCGTAGCCGCAGCCGAGGTCGAGGATCCGTGGGCCGGCCGGCGGCTCGGTCTCCCGGAAGAGGACCGCGGTGCCGACGTCGAGCCGCCCCTGGGCGAAGACCCCGGAGCCGCTCACCAGGTCCAGGTCGAGGTCCCAGACCCGGGCCCGGACCGGTGCCCGCTGGAACGGCGCGCTCGGGTCGGCGGAGAAGTAGTGGTCCTCACTCATCGGGTCCCCTCCCGGTCCTCGGGCTCGGCCAGCAACGGATCGCTACGACGTGCCGAGGTCTGTCCGACCCGCTCGGCCAGCTGCGCGGCCGGTGGATAGCCCACCTGCTCCAGCGTCAGCCCGTGCGCGGCGACCACGACCACCCCCGGGTCACGGCGCCGTCCGGCGAGGATCTCGCCCGCCCATGCCGGGTCCTTGCGTCCCTCACCGACCGCGATCGAGCAGCCGACCAGGGCGCGCACCATCGAGTGGCAGAACGCATCGGCCCGGACGTGGCCCAGCACGGTGCCGTCCGGCTCACGGGTCCAGCCGAACTCCTGGAGCGTGCGGATCGTGGTCGCGCCCTCCCGCTGCTTGCAGAAGGCAGCGAAGTCGTGGAGTCCGAGCAGTCGGCCGGCGGCGGCATCCATCGCCTCGACGTCGAGCGTCCGCGGCCAGGTCAGCACGTGCCGTCGGCGCAGCGGGTCCACCCGGGCCGGATCGTCCACGATCCGGTAGGCGTAGCGCCGCCACAGGGCGGCGAAACGGGCGTCGAAACCGGCCGGCGCGACCTCGACCCGCCGCAGCCGCAGGTCCGGGTCGAGCACCCCGTTGACCCGGCGCAGCAGCAGGTCCGGTCGTTCCGCGACCCGTTCGCGCAGGCCGGACGGCTGGTCGGGCAGGTCGCAGTGGGCGACCTGCCCGCGGGCGTGGACGCCGGAGTCGGTCCGCCCCGCGCAGGTCACCTGCAACGTGCCCGGCTCGAGACGCAGCACGGTGTGCAGCGCCGCGGTCAGCTCGCCCTGGACGGTGCGCAGACCGGGTTGGGTCGCCCACCCCTTGAACTCGGTGCCGTCGTAGGCGAGGTCGATCCGGATCCGCACCCGCCGAAGCCTATGCCCGCTCCGCCGCCCGCACGGACGCCCCTCGGGCAGGAGGCTCTACGGTGGGCGCGTGGAGACGGGCAGCGACCGGGACGGGCCGGGGACGGTCGTGGGCGTGGGGGGCGACGCGGTCCTGGTCGTCGGCGGGGCCAACATGGACGTCAAGGCCCGGTCGGCCGCCCCGTTGGTCGCCGCCACCAGCAACCCCGGCCGCACCCACCTCAGCCCCGGCGGGGTGGGGCGCAACATCGCCGAGAACCTCGCCCGGCTGGGCCGGACCACCCGGCTGGTCACCGTGGTCGGCACCGACCACCTCGGCGACGACCTGCTCGCCCGCACCGCCGCCAGCGGCGTCGACGTCCGGGCGGTACGGCGCACCCCGGACCACCCGACCGGCACCTACACCGCGGTCCTGGACGACGCCGGCGAGCTCGCCGTCGCGGTCTCCTCGATGGCGGCGGTGGAGACCCTCACCCCGGTCGACCTCCCCGCCGACCTGGTCGCCGGCGCCGGGCTGGTCGTGGTCGACGGGAACGTGTCGGCGGCCGTGGTCGCGCACGTGGTGACGACCGCGTCGGCCTGCCGGGTGCCGGTGGTGCTCGACCCGGTCAGCGTGGCGAAGGCGGCCCGGGTGGCGTCGTACCTGGGTGGGTTGGCGATGGTCACCCCGAACACCGACGAGCTCACCGCCCTGGCCGGCACCGGTGACCGCGATGCCGCCCTGGCCGCGCTGCACGCGCGCGGCGTCGGCACCGTCTGGCTCCGCTCGGGTCGCGACGGCTCCCGGTTGAGCACCCCGGACGGCACCGCCGTGCTGGCCTCGGTCCCGGCCCGCGCGGTCGACGTGACCGGGGCCGGTGACGCGATGCTGGCCGCCTACTGCCATGCCCTGCTCGACGGCGCCGACCCGGTCGACGCCGCCCGCTACGGCCACGCGGCCGCCGCCCTCACCGTCGCCACCACGGCGACGGTGCACCCCGACCTGTCCGACGACCTGGTGAGGAGCCTGTTGTGAGCCACCCGATGCTGCAGATGACCGAGGAGGTCGCCACCGCGCTCGCCGACGGCGCGCCGGTGGTGGCGCTGGAGTCGACCATCATCAGTCACGGCATGCCCTACCCGCGCAACGTCGCGATGGCGCGCGAGGTCGAGGAGATCGTCCGCGGCGAGGGCGCTGTGCCGGCCACCATCGCGGTGCTCGACGGCGTCCCCCGGATCGGGCTCGGCGACGAGGACCTGGAGCTGCTCGGCTCGCACCCGGACGTGGTCAAGGTCAGCATCCGGGACCTGCCCTACGTGGTGGGCCGCGGCCTGCACGGCGCCACCACGGTGGCGGCCACCATGCGGCTGGCCGCGCTCGCCGGGATCCGGGTCTTCGTCACCGGCGGGCTGGGCGGTGTGCACCGGGGCGCGAGCGCCACGTTCGACGAGTCGGCCGACCTGGTCGAGCTGGCGACCAGCGACGTGGCCGTGGTCAGCGCCGGGATCAAGTCGATCCTGGACATCGGGCTCACGCTGGAGCGGCTGGAGACCCTGGGGGTGCCGGTGGTGGTCCACGGCAACGACGAGTACCCGTCGTTCTACTCCCGCTCGTCGGGCCACGCGGCACCGATGCGGGTCGACACCGCCGCCGAGGTGGCGTCGATGATGCGGGCCAAGTGGGGGTTGGGGCTCTCCGGCGGGATGGTGGTCGCCGACCCGATCCCGGTCGCGGACGAGATCCCCGCCGACGAGATCGCCACGGTGATCGACCGCGCGCTGGCCGAGGCGGACGAGCGGGGCATCCGCGGCAAGGAGATCACCCCGTTCCTGCTCGGCCGGATCGTGGAGCTCACCGATGGGGCGTCACTGACCGCCAACATCGCGCTGGTCCGCAACAACGCACGCACCGGAGCGGCGATCGCCCGGGCCTACGCCGCGTTCTGACCGACTCCTCGGCTCACGGACAGCCGTTCTCGTAGACCTCGAACCAGGAGCTCCGCGGGCCGGTGGTGCCGTCCGTGCCTCCTTCCACCACGCACACGTAGTCCCCCTCGGGCTCCTCGTCGCCGACGGCGTCCTCACCCACCACCGGCCGGTAGGTGGGCTCCCCGGCGTCCTCGCCGGCCCCGTCGTCGACGTCGACCGGCACGAAGCTGACGTCGCGCCCGACCTCGTCAGTGACCAGGACTGCCAGGTCAGCGGTGGAGACCGACACCTGCCGGCTCCCGATCTCGATCGCGGCGCGCCGGGTGGCGTCGTAGAGCTCACCGTCGGTGACCAGGATCCGATCGGCCGTGGCGAACGACGCCAGCACGACGAGACAGACCGTGATCCATCGGATCCACCGGATCAGCAGCCGGGTGGTCGGCGGCGCCGTCCCCTGGTCCTCCGGCGGTGCCGCACCGGGCCCGTCGCCGTCGGGTGCCGGAGCGCCCGCCGCGGCGGCGTCGGCCCGGGCCCAGCGTCGCGCCGACGCCCGCAGCTCGGCCGCTTCACGCAGGTCGTGCAGGAATCCGTTGCCGACCAGGGTCAGCACGACGGCGACCCCGGTCAGGATCCACCACAGGCTCAGAGGCATGCCCCCAACCTCCCCCGTGGTCCGTGGCGGAAACGCGGCACCCGGCCGTGCGTGGATGGGTCGGGTGGAGCGCATAGTCTCGCCCCGTGGCCCTGGAGACCTCCCCGGAGAAGCCGGCACCGGTCCGGCAGATCGCGAACGCGATCTCCGGGTGGGTGGACCGGCTCGGTGTGGTGTGGGTCGAGGGCCAGGTCGCCCAGCTCAACCGCCGCCCCGGGATGGGCACGGTCTTCCTCACCCTGCGCGACGCCGTGGCCGACGTGTCGGTGACGGTCACCTGCTCGCGGGTGCTGTTCGACAGCCTGGAGACGCCGGTGACCGAAGGCGCCAGCATCCTGATCCAGGCCAAGCCGTCCTACTACGCCAACCGCGGCACGCTGTCGCTGCAGGCGCGCGACCTCCGTCTGGTCGGGCTCGGCGAGCTCCTCGCCCGGTTGGAGCAGCGTCGCCAGCTGCTCGCCGCCGAGGGTCTCTTCGCCCGTGAGCGCAAGCGTCCCCTGCCGTTCCTGCCCGGGTCCGTCGGCCTGGTCACCGCGCCCGGCTCCGCGGCGGAGCGCGACGTGCTCGAGAACGCCACCCGCCGCTGGCCCGGCGTCCGGTTCACCACCGCCTACGCCACCATGCAGGGCACCCGGTCCGCCGCCGAGGTCATCGAGGCCGTACGACGCCTCGACGCCGACCCGGCGGTGGACGTGATCGTGGTGGCCCGCGGAGGCGGCTCCGTGGAGGACCTGCTGCCGTTCTCCGACGAGGGGCTGGTCCGGGTGGTGTCGGCGCTGCGCACCCCGGTGGTCTCCGCGATCGGTCACGAGCCGGACACGCCGCTGCTCGACCTGGTCGCCGACGTCCGCGCCTCGACGCCGACGGACGCGGCCAAGCTGATCGTCCCCGACATGGCCACCGAGTCGGTCGGGCTGACCCACGCCCGGGAGCGGCTGCGGCGCGCGATGGGCGGATGGCTGGAGCGCGAGCAGACGCTCGTCGACACCATCCGCGCCCGACCCGCGATGGCCGACCCGCACGTGCTGCTCGACGACCGCACCGGCGAGCTCACCGCCTTCCGGGAGCGGATGCGACGCAGCCTCGGCCACCGGCTGGACCGGGCCGCGGACGACATCGGTCACCACCGGGCCCGTGCCCGCGCGCTCTCCCCGCTGGCCACCCTGCAGCGCGGCTACGCGGTCCTGCAGGACGGCGACGGGCACGTCGTCACCAGCACCGCCGGGCTCGCCCCGGACGCTGCGCTCAGCGTCCGGGTGGCCGACGGCCGGATCCACGTCACCACCACCGCGATCGAGGAGATCGATGAGCACTGAGACCCCCACCCCGCCGACCGACGCGGACGAGCCGGCGCCGTCGTACGAGGAGGCTCGGGCCGAGCTGGTCGAGGTGGTGCAGAAGTTGGAGACCGGCGGCACCACGCTCGAGGAGTCGCTGGCGCTCTGGGAGCGCGGCGAGGCGCTGGCCACGATCTGCCAGGAGTGGCTTGACGGCGCCCGCGAGCGGCTGGACGCGGTGATCGGGGCCGACGCGGGCGAGGACTCCGGCGACGAGGACTGAGCGCGGCGGGTGCGCCCGGCGTTTCCGGGTGTCCCTCGCGGGCTCCTCGGGTCCACAATGACGGCATGGCCACGCAGTCGAGCAGTACCCCGGAGAAGTCTCGCGGCGCGTTCTCCTCGCGGCGGGTGTTCATCCTGGCCGCGATCGGGTCGGCGGTCGGACTGGGCAACATCTGGCGGTTCCCCTACGTCGCCTACGAGAACGGCGGCGGCGCGTTCATCCTCCCCTACATCGTCGCCCTGCTGACCGCGGGCATCCCGTTCCTCTTCCTGGACTACGCGCTGGGTCACCGGTTCCGCGGCTCGGCGCCGCTCTCCTTCGCCCGGCTGCGCCGCGGCGCCGAGGGGCTGGGCTGGTGGCAGGTGGGGATCTGCTTCGTGATCGCCGTCTACTACGCGGTGATCATCGCCTGGGCGCTGCGCTACACGTTCTTCTCGGTCGACAAGGCTTGGGGCGACGACCCGAACGGGTTCTTCTTCGGCGACTTCCTCGAGGCCGGGGACCCCGGTGTCACGGTGGACATCGTGCCGGGGGTGCTGGTCCCGCTGCTGCTGGTGTGGCTGGTGCTGATCGTGGTCCTGGTCCTCGGTGTGCAGAAGGGCATCGGGGCCACGGCGGCGATCTTCATCCCGGTCCTGATCCTGGCCTTCGGCGCGCTGGTGGTGCGCGCCCTCTTCCTCCCCGGCGCCGGCGCCGGACTGGACACGCTCTTCACGCCGAGCTGGGCCGCACTCGCCGAGCCGAGCGTGTGGGTCGCCGCCTTCGGGCAGATCTTCTTCTCGCTCTCGATCGGCTTCGGCATCATGATCACCTACGCCTCCTACGTCGACCGGGACACCGACATGGTCGGCTCGGGCCTGGTGGTCGGCTTCGCCAACTCCGGCTTCGAGCTGCTCGCGGGCATCGGTGTCTTCGCCGCGCTGGGCTTCATGGCGCAGGCCAGCGGGAAGGCGGTGGACGAGGTGGCCAGCGGCGGCATCGGACTGGCCTTCGTCGCGTTCCCGGCGATCATCAGCGAGGCTCCCGCCGGCGCCCTGATCGGGGTGCTCTTCTTCGGCTCCCTGGTCATCGCCGGGCTGACCTCCCTGATCTCGGTGATCGAGGTCGTCGTCTCCGCCGTCCGGGACAAGTTCGCCCTGAGCCGGGTCGCCGCCACGATGGTGGTCGCGCTGCCGGCGGCCCTGGTCAGCCTCGTCCTCTTCTCCACCACCAGCGGGGTGTACGTCCTCGACATCGCCGACCACTTCATCAACCAGTTCGGCATCCTGCTGGTCGCCGTGGTGTCGATGGTCGTCGTCGCCTGGGTCCTGCGGGCGCTGCCCCTGCTGGCCGACCACCTCAACCTGACCGGGTCGGTCCACCTCGGCACCTGGTGGCGGGCGCTGGTCATGGTGATCACGCCGGTGGCACTGGCCATCGTTCTGGTCGACGCGTTCCGCACCGACGTCCAGACGCCGTACGGCGATCCGTCGGCGCCGTTCCCGGCGTGGATGCTCGGCGTGTTCGGCTGGGGCACCGCCGCCGCCGTGCTGGTCTTCGGATTCCTGGCGGCGATGGTGCCGTGGGCCCGCCACGATGCGTTGGCCGACCCGGATCCATCGCCGAGCGGGCGGCACGTCGAGAAGGGAGCGGAAGCATGAGCGGCGCAGCGATCGCGATGATGCTGCTGGCGATGCTGGTGATCTGGGGCGGACTGATCGCCGCGATCATCAACCTCAACCGCGGCGGGTCGGCCGGCGAGGTCACCCAGGACGCCGGCAAGCACCGCGACCTCTGAGACCGGTCGCGGTGGGGCCGGCCGCTCGGTGCGGGCCGGTCAGCCCTCCACGGGCGCCCGGGTGAGCAGGTCCACGACCTGCTGCAGGTCCTCGGGCGGCGCCGAGCCGTAGACCAGCACGGTCACCTTGCCCAGGTCGGCGACGTAGCCGGTGTCGCCGCCCTCGTCCTCGTAGCCGGCCCACTGGACGGCCACCGGGTCGCTGACGGAGTCGGGGACGAGGTAGTCGTCGGTCTCGGTGGCGTCCGGGTCGACCCACTCGGTGACCAGCCCGGTGACCGAGCCCTCCTCCTGCTGGATCCCGACGAACCGGTCGTCGTCGGTGAGCAGCCGCAGGCCGAAGGTGGTGGTGTCCGCGGGGTCGAGGTCGACGCCGGTGGCGGTCCACCCGTCGGGGAGCTCGGCCGGGTAGACGGCCTTGACCCCGGAGTCCTGGGCGGCCGCGACGGAGGCCAGGTAGTCGATGTCCTCCGGCTCGAACTCGGTCGTCTCCCGGAACAGGCCGGTGAAGGCGTAGAGCGCGCCGAGGGCGACCACCACCACGACCACCGACACCACGAGGCCACCGAACGAACGCTGATAACGACCCGGCTTCTCCGGCGGGCTCGACGGGGTCGTGGTCTCGGTGCTCATCCCCTTCATTCTCGCCGACACCCGGGCGACCGGCGAATCCGGTGGCATCGGACGTCCCGTCGCGCGGCGGCTGCCCGCTCGCGACGCGCGCCCTCCACGGGTCCCCCGCAACGACTCGTGTCGCACTTGCGGCGGAATGCTGGCCAATACAGCCGCAGATGCGGCACACTCGGCGGGTGACGACGTACCGAGTTGCGGAAGCGGCCGAGATCCTCGGTGTCAGCAATGACACCGTTCGCCGCTGGATCGAGGCCGACCGGGTCCCCGCGGTGACGGCCGGGGGGCGCACGGAGATCGAGGGCGCGGCGCTCGCCGAGCTCGCCACCTCGCTGCAGGACGACGCCGCGCGGGACCGCACCGCCGGACCGTCGGTCAGCGCGCGCAACCGGATGGCCGGGATCGTCACCCGGGTCACCCGGGACACCGTGATGGCGCAGGTCGAGATGGCGTGCGGCCCCTACCGGATCGTCTCGCTGATGAGCGCCGAGGCGGCGACCGAGCTCGGCCTCGAGCCCGGCGTCCGCGCGATCGCCTCGGTGAAGTCCACCAGCGTCGTCGTCGAACGACTCCGCTGATCCCACCCCTGGATCGGAAAACCCCCGATGACCGCCTCCCCCGTCCGCCGACTGGCGGCACCGCTCGGCCTCGTTCTCCTCGCCGCCGCCACCCTCACCGGGTGCGGCGAGGACGGTGCCGACGACGCCACGCTGCAGGTGCTGGCCGCCGCCTCGCTGACCGACGTCTTCGCCGACCTCGCCGACGACTTCGAGGAGGACCACGACGGGGTCGAGGTGGAGCTCTCCTTCGGGTCCAGCACCGATCTCGCCGAGCAGGCGGCCGACGGCGCACCCGGCGACGTGCTGGCGACGGCCGACGAGGCCTCGATGACGATCGCCACCGACGCCGGGGCCGCCGCGGCGCCCACCACCTTCGCGACCAACGTGCTGGTGATCGTCACCCCGCCCGACAACCCCGCCGGGATCGAGTCGCTGGCCGACCTGGACGGCGCCACCTGGGTCCGGTGCGCCGACGAGGCGCCCTGCGGCAAGGTCGCCGCCGCGGTGCTGGCCGACAACGACGTCACCGCGGAGCCGGCGAGCCTCGAGGAGGACGTGCGCGCCACGCTGGACAAGGTGACCTCGGGCGAGGCGGACGCCGGCCTGGTCTACGCCACCGACGCGGTCGCCGCCGGGGACGACGTCACCACCATCGCGATCGACGGCGCCGAGGAGCAGCTCACCTCCTACTCCGTCGCGGCCCTCGACCAGTCCTCCGACGCCGAGCTCGCCGACGAGTGGGTCGACCTGGTCACCGGCCCCGACGGACAGGCGGTGCTCACCGAGGCGGGCTTCACCCTGCCATGACCGCCAGCCCCACGACCGCAGCGCCGGCCACCGACCGGGCCGCGGCCACGGACCCGCTGGGACGGGCGCCGCTCGCACTGCTGCTGCCGGCGATCGCGGCAGTCGTGCTGCTCGTGGTCCCACTGGTCGCCATGGTCGCCTCGGCCGATCCGACAGCCCTCTGGGACGCACTCGGGTCGCCGATGCTGCAGGAGGCACTGTGGCTCTCGGTGCTGACCTCCACGCTGGCGATGATGGTCTGCCTGCTGCTCGGCCTGCCGCTGGCCTGGGTCCTCGCCCGCGTCGACTTCCGCGGACGCCGGCTCGTCCGCGCCCTGGTGACCGTGCCGATGGTGCTGCCACCGGTCGTCGCGGGCATCGCGTTGCGCTCCGCGTTCGGGCGCTCCGGGATCGTCGGCGAGCCACTCCTCGACGCCACCGGCTTCGCCTTCCCCTACACGGTGTGGGGCGTCGTGCTCGCCCACGTCTTCGTGTCGCTGCCGTTCGTGGTGATCAGCATGGAGGGCGGCCTGCGCTCCGCCGGCACCCGGTACGACGCCGCCGCCGCGGTGCTCGGCGCCTCCCGCTGGACGACGTTCCGCCGGGTCACCGTGCCGCTGGCGCTCCCGGGCATCGCCGCCGGGATGCTGCTCGGCTGGGCCCGCTCGCTCGGCGAGTTCGGGGCGACCATCACCTTCAACGGCAACTACCCCGGCACCACCCAGACGATGCCGACCCTGATCTACGTGGCCCGGCAGTCCGACACCGACGCCGCGCTGGCGCTGAGCCTGGTGATGCTGGCGTTCTCGGTCGCCGTGCTCGTGGTGCTCCGCGACCGCTGGCTGGTGACCGCATGAGCGGACCCTGGGAGCTGCGGGTGCGGGTGCCCGGCCGCGTCGAGGTGCACAGCACGGTCCCGCACGGCTCGGTGGTGGCGGTGGTCGGACCGAACGGCGCCGGCAAGTCCAGCCTGGTGCACGCCCTGGCCGGGCTGGTGCCGAGCGAGGGCCGGCTGGTGCGTGAGGGCACCGACCTGTTCGCCGTACCGGTGCAGCGGCGGGGGGTGGGCCTGGTCTTCCAGGACCGCCGCCTCTTCCCCCACCTGAGCGCGGTGGAGAACGTGGCGTTCGGGCCGCGGGCGCGCGGGGTGGCCGCCGCCGAGGCGCGTCACGCCGCCCAGGAGCTGCTGGAGCTGCTCGGCATCGGCGACCTCGCCGGCCGGCGGCCCGCCGAGCTGTCCGGCGGTCAGGCGCAACGGGTCGCGATCGCCCGGGCGCTGGTCGGCGCTCCGGAGCTGCTGCTCCTCGACGAGCCCTTCACCGGCCTCGACGTCGGGGTCGCAGCCGCGCTGCGGATCGAGCTCGGCCGACACCTCACCGACTTCGGCGGCACCACCTTCCTGGTCACCCACGACGCCATCGACGCGCTGACGCTGGCCGACCGGGTCATCGTCCTGGACGGCGGGCGGGTGGTCCAGGAGGGCACCCCTACCGAGGTGGCCGCCCGGCCGAGGTCGGAGCACGCGGCCCGCCTGGTCGGGCTCAACGTCGTCCCCGACGGCGCGACGCTGCGCGCCTTCCCGCCCTCCGCGGTCGTCGTCTCCCCCACCCCGCCGCACGGGTCGGCCCGCCACCGCTGGCACGGCCGGGTCGGCAGCGCAGCACCGCACGGGGACGCGATCCGGGTCCAGGTCGAGATCGACCAGGACGCCGGGGACGCACGGAGCGGCGAGGCGGGCGGTCCGGCCTCCCTGATCGCCGACGTCACGCCGGCCGCGACCCGGGAGCTGGACCTGGTCGCGGGCCGATCGGTGTGGCTGACGGTCAAGGAGACCGCGGTGACCACCTACCCGGCCGCCACCTCGGACGGCGCCCGGGCGTGAGCAGCCCCACCGCGCCCGGTCGGTGAGGACCGCGCGGCCCGGTGGCGGGTGCCGATAGGATTCGCGGCATGGACGAAGCCCTCGCTGTCGAGCCGCCCGCCCCCGACCGCAACCTGGCCCTGGAGCTCGTCCGGGTCACCGAGGCGGCAGCGATGGCCGCCGGCCGCTGGGTCGGCCGCGGTGACAAGAACGGCGCCGACGGCGTCGCCGTCCAGGCGATGCGGGTGATGATCTCCACGATCGGGATGAACGGCACCGTGGTGATCGGCGAGGGCGAGAAGGACAACGCCCCGATGCTCTACAACGGCGAGAGCGTCGGCGACGGCACCGGGCCCGAGTGCGACGTCGCGGTCGACCCGATCGACGGCACCACCCTGACCGCCAAGGGGATGACCAACGCGGTCTCCGTGCTCGCCGTGTCGCCGCGCGGCTCGATGTACGACCCCTCCGCGGTCTTCTACATGGAGAAGCTGGTCACCGGCCCCGAGGCCGCCGACGTGGTCGACATCCGTTATCCGGTGGCCGAGAACATCCACCAGGTCGCGAAGGCCAAGGGCTCGAACCCCTCCGACGTGACCGTGGTCCTGCTGGACCGTCCGCGGCACGGCACGCTGGTCGACGAGATCCGCGCGACCGGCGCCCGGATCAAGTTCATCAGCGACGGCGACGTGGCCGGCGCGATCATGGCGGGCCGACCCGACACCGGCATCGACCTGCTGATGGGCATCGGCGGCACCCCCGAGGGGATCATCACCGCCTGCGCCATGAAGTGCATCGGCGGCGTGATCCAGGGCCGGCTGTGGCCCGCCGACGACGACGAGCGCCAGCGCGCCATCGACGCCGGACACAACCTCGACCCGGAGCACGTGCTCACCACCGACGACCTGGTCACCGGGGACGACTGCTTCTTCGTCGCCACCGGCATCACCGACGGCGAGCTGCTCAAGGGCGTGCGCTACCGGGCCGGCGGCGCGCAGACCCAGTCGCTGGTGATGCGGTCCCGCAGCGGCACCATCCGCACCATCACCTCCGACCACCAGCTGCAGAAGCTGCGGAGCTTCTCCTCCATCGACTTCGACTGAGCCGGCTGGCCTGCTGGCCGGCCGGCGCCGCGGCCCAGGTCCCGTCGCCGGACCACGGCGGTCAGGCGGTGGCGGAGCCCGCCACGTGCAGGGCCGCCGGTGCGACCGAGGCCTGCAGGGCGAGGGCCTCCAGCACGCGCCCGGTGACCCGCGGGTCGACCACCAGTCCGATGTGGGAGCCCTTGACCTGCACCGCACGCCCCTCGGGGTCGATGCAGGCGCGCCAGTCGACGATTCCGTCGCCCTTGGAGTAGATGTTCGTCATCAGCACGCCTTCGGGCGGCAGCTGGCTCTCGGTGAAGGCCGCCTCGGCGCAGGCTCCGGCCACGCACTCACTCGACATCAGCCCCGGCGTGCCGAGGTCGCTGAGCCGGCCCAGCGTCCGCACCCCGCCGCTGAGCAGGGCGTGGTGCGCAGCCGGCGCCTTCATCGGCGAGCCGAGCGTGACGATGCCGGCGACCAGGTCCGGCCGCCGGACCGCGATGCCGCGGGCGATCATGCCGCCGAGGCTGTGCCCGACGATCTGCACCTTGGCGTCCCGGCGCGCCGCGATGTGCTCGAGCCGGGCCTCGACCAGCGCTGCGGCGTCCAGCACGCACCCGACGTTGGCGTGGATCCCGGACCGGTAGGTGCGGTAGCCCTGGTCGCGCAGGCTGCGCGCGAGCGCGGCCATGGTCCAGTCACCGGCGAGGAACCCGGGCACCAGCAGCACCGGGTCGGTACGACGTGCGACCGCCCGCTGCGTGTAGGAGCTGCGACGTCGCGCGCGACGCCCCGCCGACCGGTGCACGGCCAGCCTGCCCGCCTCCCCGACCAGCGTGCCCTCCTTGAGCAGCGCGGCCAGGGGCGGACGCCCGTAGCCGTCCGGCATCAGGAACGACGCCATGATCTGAGTCACATCAGTCATGTTACGTCGTTGAAACGCGACGCAAACCCCATTCGGCACACTGGGACGCATGACGATCGAGGTGAGCGCCTCCGAGGAGCTCTTCGCGCCCCTGCGCAACGGCATCGAGCTCTGCTACCAGACCTTCGGCGACCCCGACGACGACCCACTCCTGCTGGTGATGGGCCTCGGCGGACCGATGATCTGGTGGGACGAGCAGCTGTGCCGGCGGCTGGCGGCCGCGGGCTTCTTCGTGATCCGCTACGACAACCGCGACATCGGGCGCTCCACCACGCGCGGGCCGGCGCTGGGCATGGGCACGCTCGCGCGTGGCTTTCTGACCGGCCGCGCGCCCACGCCGTACCGGATCGCGGACCTGACCCAGGACGCGTTCGGTCTGCTCGATCACCTCGGCATCCCGGCCGCCCATGTCGCCGGGGCGTCGATGGGCGGGATGATCGCGCAGAGCATGGCGATCGCCGCGCCGGAGCGGGTGCTCAGCCTGACCAGCATCATGTCGACCACGGGTCGGCGCAGCGTCGGCCACCAGCACCCGCAGCTGCTGCCGATGCTCTTCCGTCGCCGCCGCGACACCCGGGAGGCCTACGTGGAGTCCAGCCTGCGGCTGTGGAAGGTGATCGGCTCCCCCGCCTACCCCGGCGACGACGCGGCGCTGAGCCGGCGGGCCGGGGACACCTTCGACCGTGGGGTGGACCCGGCCGGCGTGCTGCGGCAGATGGCCGCGATCACCACCCAGCCCGACCGCACCAAGGCGCTGGGGTCGCTCACCATGCCGGTGCTGGTGCTGCACGGGACGGCCGACAAGATGGTCGACGTCTCCGGTGGACGGGCCACCGCCGCGGCCGCGCACGGCGCCGAGCTGGTGCTGATCACGGGGATGGGGCACGACCTGCCGGCCGCCCTGTACGACACCTTCACCGCCGCGATCCGACGCAACGCGGACCGCACCTTCGGCACCCGGCCTCCGGTCAGCTGAAGCCGGGCCCTCGAACCCCTGAGGCCCGGTGCCCGGCGCCGTGAGACCCGTGCGGAGCCGAGCCTCAGCCCGCGGCCGTCGCCTCCACCTCGGCCCCGGGATCCGGCCCGCGCGCTCACGGTCCACGGTCAGGTTCTCGCCCGTGGCGGGGTCGAACAGGTGCATCCGGCGTCCGTCCACCCAGATCTCGGCCTCCTCCCCCTCCGCGATCCGGCTCGCGCCGTCCAGCGACACCACCAGCTGGGTCCGAAGCGCCTCGCCGTCGAGGTCCTGCTCGAGCTGCTGGAGCTGCTTCGTGACCTCGCCCGGCGACTCGAACGGGAGGTAGGCGTAGGTCTCGTTGCCCAGCCACTCCACCACGTCCACCGGGGCCCGGAACGTCGAGCCGGCGCGGCCCTCCTCCGAGGCCAGCGTGGCGTCCTCGAAGTGCTCGGGCCGGATCCCGGCGATGAGCAGCCCCTTCCCGGCGGCCTTCTCCGCCTTCTCCGGGGGGATCTCGACCTTGCCGAAGGGCAAGTCGACGGTGGTGCCCTCCACGGTGGCCGGCAGGAAGTTCATCGGCGGTGAGCCGATGAAGCCGGCCACGAACAGGTTGCCCGGGTTCTCGTAGAGCTCCCGCGGCGTGGCGAGCTGCTGCAGCAGGCCTCGCTTGAGCACCGCGACCCGGTCCCCGAGGGTCATCGCCTCGGTCTGGTCGTGGGTGACGTAGACCGTGGTGATGCCGAGCCGCTTCTGCAGCCGGGAGATCTCGGTGCGCATCTGGCCGCGCAGCTTGGCGTCGAGGTTGGAGAGCGGCTCGTCGAAGAGGAACGCGTCCGCCTGCCGGACGATCGCCCGCCCCATCGCGACCCGCTGCCGCTGGCCACCGGAGAGGTTGCCGGGCTTGCGCTCCAGGTGCTCGTCGAGCTCCAGGGTCGCCGACGCCTCGCGCACCAGCTTGTCCACCTCCTCGTCGGAGGTCTTGGCCAGCCGGAGCGGGAACGCGATGTTCTCGTAGACCGTGAGGTGCGGGTAGAGCGCGTAGTTCTGGAACACCATCGCCAGGTTGCGCTCGCGGGGAGGCAGGTCGTTGACCCGGCGCTCGCCGATCAGCATGTCGCCGGAGGTGATGTCCTCCAGTCCCACGATCATCCGGAGCAGGGTCGACTTGCCGCAGCCCGAGGGCCCGACGAGGATCATGAACTCGCCGTCGGCCACGTCGATCGAGACGTCGTTCACGGCCGGGAAGCCGTCGCCGTACTGCTTGACGATGTTGCGCATCGTGATAGCGGCCATCATTGCCTCGCTTCGGGTGTGGTGGGGTGCTGGTCGGTGTCGGGGTGCACGGTCCTCATCCCTTCACGGCGCCGGAGGTCAGGCCGGCGACGATCTTGCGCTGGAAGATCAGCACGATGACGATGATCGGGATCGTCGCGATGACGGCTCCGGCGGCCAGGAGCGAGGCCGGTCGGTTGAAGGGGTCGGCCCCGACGAAGAAGGACAGCGATGCCGGGATCGGGCGGGCGTTCTCGGTGGAGGTCAGCGAGATCCCGAAGACGAAGTCGTTCCAGGCGAAGAAGAAGGTCAGGATCGCCGCGGTGAACACGCCGGGCGCCGCCAGCGGCACGATCACCTTGCGGAACGCCTGCCACGAGGTGGCGCCGTCCACCTGCGCCGCCTGCTCCATCTCCCACGGGATCTCGCGGAAGAACGCCGAGAGGGTCCAGATCGCCAGCGGCAGGGTGAAGGACATGTACGGGATGATCAGGCCGGGCCAGGTGTCGTAGAGCCCGATCGCGCGCCACATGTCGAACAGCGGACCGACCAGCGAGACCACCGGGAACATCGCGATCGCCAGCGAGAGCGAGAGCACCGCCTTCTTGCCGGTGAACTCCAGCCGGGCGATCGCGTACGCCGCCAGCGTCGCCACGATGACCGAGAGCACGGTGGCGATCAGGCTGATCCCGATCGAGTTGAAGATCGCCCTCCGGAACTGTTCGTTGTCCCAGACCGCCTGGTAGTTGTCCCAGCCGGCGAAGCCGCCCTCGGCCGGCAGGAAGCCCGGGCTGCCGTTGGTGATGGACTCCTCGGACTTGAAGGACAGCGAGATGATCCATGCCACCGGCAGCAGGCACCAGATCATGATCAGGACGCAGCCGACGACGATGCCGATCTTGTTGCGCATGTCAGGACTCCTGCCTTGCCTGGGCCAGGTCGACGCGGAAGAGCTTGACGATCAGGTAGGCCACCAGCAGCACCGAGAGGAACAGCAGCACCGAGAGGGCCGAGCCCATCCCGAGCTGGAACTGCTCGATCGTCTGGCGGTAGGTGAGGAAGCTGATCGACTCGGTCTTCTGCGCTCCCGCGGTCATCACGAAGATGTTGTCGAAGATCCGGTAGGCGTCCAGGGCCCGGAACAGGACCGCGACCATGATCGCGGCGCGCATGTTCGGCAGGATCACCTTGGTCAGCCGCTGCCACCAGGTCGCCCCGTCGACCTTGGCCGCCTCCACCATGTCCTCCGACACCTGCGCCAGTCCGGCGAGCAGGAGCAGGGACATGAACGGCGTCGTCTTCCAGATCTCGGAGACCATGATCGCGATCACCGCGGGCGTGGTCTCGCCGAACCAGTTGAAGTCGTCGCCCACGAACGGCAGCCAGCCGTTGATGAAGCCGTTCTGGAACGAGAACGCGAACTGCCAGGTGAACCCGGAGACCACGGTGATGATGCCGTAGGGGATCAGGATCGAGGTGCGGATGAGGCCGCGCGCGAAGATCACCCGGTGCATCACCATCGCGAAGATGAAGCCGATCACCAGCTCCACCGCGACGGTGACCACCATGTAGAGCACCGTCATCCCGGTGGTCTGCCAGAACAGCGGATCGGTCAGCGCCGTCAGGTAATTGCTGAGGCCGAGGAACTCGCGGTCCTCCGGGGCGGTCAGCGCGTAGTCGAAGGTGGAGAGGTAGATCGCGCGCAGCATCGGGAACGCGGTCACCAGCAGCATCAGGATGATCGCCGGCGCGACCAGCCGCTGACCCAACCGGGTCTCGGCCTTCGCCCGGTCGCTGGCCACCGGCTTCTTGCCGGCCTGGCGCTTGCCCTGCGTCGGGGCCGTCACGGCGCTCACAGCAGTGCCTTCCCTTCGAGCACGTCCTTGAGATAGTCCGCGGACTCCTCCGGCGTGCTGTCCGGGTCGACGGAGGTCGGCGAGTGCCATCGCGCCTGGACGGCGCTGGAGATCATCGCGTAGAACGCGCTCTTCGGCCGGGGCCCGCCCTCGTCGACGCTGGTGCGGTACAGGTCGAGCAGGTCCTCGGGATAGTCCCCGCTGGCCGCGACCTCGTCGTAGGCCGAGTTGGTCGAGGGCATCAGCCCGTCGGTGAGCGCGAGCTCGACCTGGGCCTCCTTGGAGGTGATGCACTCGGCCGCCTCGGCCGCCCAGTCCGGGTTGTCGGTGTAGGCGCCGATGCCGATGTCGATGCCGCCGACCGGGGGCATCGACTCCTCCCCCTCCACGGTCTGCGGGTAGCGCGCCCACCCGAGGTCCTTGAAGGCCGCTTCGTCGGCCGGCCCACCGGGCTGTCCGATCCCGCCCTCGTAGTTCTTGTAGACGAAGGTCCAGTTGACCATGAACTCACCGGCACCGGAGGTGGGGTACATCTGGCCGAGGCTGGTGCCTTCGTTGGAGACGGTCAGGTCGGGCTGGGCCGCGTCGGAGTCGGCGAGCTTCTCGATGATCTCGGCCGCCTTGCGACCGGCGTCGGAGTCGATGTCCACCGACGCGTCCTTGCCGGCCTCGGTGTCGGAGACGATGTCACCACCGGCACCCTGGATCATCGCGTTGATCCACACCACGTAGGCCTCGTACTTGTTCGCCTGGACGCCGACGGTGCCGTCGTTGTCCGCCGCGGCCTGGATCACCTGGTCCCAGGTGACCGGCTGGGACATGTCCAGACCGGCGGCCTCGGCCAGGGACTTGCGGTACCAGAGCACCTGGGTATTGGCCCACAGCGGGATCGCGTAGACCTTGTCCTCCCAGGTCACCGTCTCCGCTGCGCCGGCCAGGTAGTCACCGTCGCCCTCGAGGCTGGCGTTGACCTCGTCGGCGGTGTCCCCCTCGATCTCCTGGAGCCATCCCGCGTTGGCGAACTCCGCGACGAAGACCGGGTCGAGGTTCATCAGGTCGGTGGAGGAGTCCTCGGCCGCGAGCCGGCGAGCCAGCTGCGTGCGCTGGTCCGTGGCCGAGCTGGGCAGCTCCTGGACGGCGATGTCGTAGTCGTCGGTGCTGCACTGCTCGGCGTACTTCTTGAAGGTGTCGACGCCGTCCGGGTTGACGTACCAGTTCAAGACCGGCGCGTCCGATCCGCAGGCGCTCAGAGCCCCGGTCGCCATCACCGCGATGGCGGCGAGCGCAACGGCCCGCGTCCCCCTGCGCGACGCCGCGCGCACCGGTCGCCGTCTCGGACGACCTGGTTCCTTGCCTGCACTGGACGTCATTGACCAGTTCACCCCTTCCGAGGGATCGGGCTCGTTCCCCAGTCCTACCCCGAGAGCCAAGCGTTGTCCACGACGCCGTCCGGCGTGGGCCGCTCGGACCGCGATGCGGCGACCACCGGGCGCGCAGGGCGTAGGTTGCCCCCATGGCGCTCCACGTCGTCAGCGCGCGCACCGATCCCGCGCTGCTCGCCATGCCGTGGTCCCGCGCGCTCGCCGAGTGGGACGACTGGTACGTGATCTCCCTGCCGCTGGGCCTCTCCCGGCACGTGGTCCGGGTCATCCAGGTCAACAAGCAGTTCCTCGCCGTCAAGGAGACCGAGGAGGCGATCGCCCTGCGCGAGTACCACCTGCTGCGGGACCTGCAGCGCGCCGACCTGCCGGCGGTCACTCCCCGGGGCGTGGTGACCGGCCGCACCGACGTCGACGAGGACCCGCTGCCCGCGGCACTCCTCACCGAGCACCTGCACTACTCGCTGTCCTACCGCACGGTCTTCGCCAACGGGCTGCGCGGCGACCAGGTGGCCGCCCTCGTCGACGCGCTCGTGGTGCTGCTGGTCCGGCTGCACCTGAGCGGCTTCTACTGGGGGGACGTCTCCCTCTCCAACGTGCTGTTCCGCCGGAGCGCCGGGGGGTTCGCGGCCTTCCTGGTCGACGCCGAGACCGGCGAGCTGCACGAGCGTCTCTCCGACACCCGCCGCGAGCACGACCTCACCCTGGCCCGGGAGAACATCTTCGCCGAGCTGATGGACCTGCGCGCCAGCGGCGCCACCGAGATCGACATCGACGGCTTCGCGGTCGTCGACCTGCTCGTCGAGCGCTACCACGCGCTCTGGGACGAGCTCACCGAGGCGGAGGAGTTCAGCACCGACGAGTGGTACCGGGTCGAGCAGCGGATCGCGCGGCTCAACGACCTCGGTTTCGACGTGGACGAGCTCGACATCCACACCGACGCCGACCGCGTCCGGATCCAGCCGAAGGTGGTCGAGGCCGGCCACCACCGCCGCGAGCTGCGCGACCTGACCGGCCTGCTGGTCGAGGACGCGCAGGCCCGCAAGCTGCTCAACGACCTGGCCGCGTTCACCGCGGCGAACGACCTCGGCGACCAGCCGCCCGCCCAGGTCGCCCGTCACTGGCTGACCACGATCTACTCACCGATCGTCGACCTCCTGCCCACCGGTGTGCGCCGCGAGCTCGCACCCGCCGAGTACTTCCACGAGGTGATGGAGCACCGCTGGGCCCTCTCCGAACGTGCCGGACACGAGGTGGACATCTTCGACGCGGCGGCCGACTACATCGAGAAGGTCCTCCCCCAGCGTCCCTCGGACACGGCCATGGACACCCGGTCGGCGTCCGGGTCGGAGACCCGGCGCGCAGACTGACCCCGGGTCACCCGCGCCGGAACCAGACCGCGACGTCGCGCGGGAGCAACCCCGACGCCGGCAGTACGTCGGTCGCGACCAGCACCTCCGCCCCCGCCGGTACGACGACGGCGCGGTCGCCGAGGTTGGCGAGCACGCCGATCGTGCTCCCCGCGGGCGTGGTCAGATCGAAGCCGAGGAGGGTCTCGGAGTCGTCATCGGTCCACACGAGCCGGCCCCGCCCCAGGCCCAGCTCCCGGCGCAGCCGCAGCAGCGCACGGTAGAGCTCGAGGGTGGAGCCGGGCACCCCGCGCTGACGGTCGGGGGCGAGGTCGCCGTACCCGGGAGGCTGCGGGAGCCAGGTGCGCCCGCTCGGGCCGAAGCCGAACCCGGGTGCGTCGCTGCGCCACGGCACCGGCACCCGGCAGCCGTCGCGGCCGGGCAGCCCGCCGCCGGTGCGGTGGAAGGTGGGGTCCTGCCGGACGTCGTCGGGCAGCTCGGTGGCCTCGGGGAGGCCCAGCTCCTCGCCCTGGTAGAGGTAGGCGGAGCCCGGCAGCGCCAGCATCACCGCGGTCGCGGCGCGGGCGCGGCGCAGTCCCAGCTCGGCATCCGGCTGCGGGTCGCGGGGCCCGATCCCGGGCAGTGCGCCGCTCCCGGCGTCCTGGGGGTAGCCGAGCCGGCTGGCGTGGCGCACCACGTCGTGGTTGGAGAGCACCCAGGTGGCCGGAGCTCCGACGGCCGCCATCTGCTCCAGCGAGCGCGTGATCGTGGCGCGCTGCGCGGACGCCACCCACGGTGTCATCAGGTAGTCGAAGTTGAAGGTCTGGTGCAGCTCGTCGGGGCGGACGTAGCGGGCGAGACGGTCCAGCGGGCTCACCCAGGCCTCGCCGCACAGCACCCGGTCCCCGGGGTGCTCCGTGACGACCCTCCGCCACCGGCGGTAGATGTCGTGCACCGGATCCTGGTCCCACATCGGCATCGGGGAGCCCGGGTCGGCGGGCACCGGGTCCTGGTCCGGCAGCCCCGGTGCCTTGACCAGACCGTGAGCCACGTCGATCCGGAATCCGTCCACGCCGCGGTCCAGCCAGAACCGGAGCACGGACTCCATCTCGTCGCCCACCGCGGGGTCGGTCCAGTCGAAGTCCGGCTGGCTGCGGTCGAAGAGGTGCAGGTACCACTGCCCGGGCGTGCCGTCGGGCTCGGCGATCCGCTCCCAGGCCGGCCCACCGAAGAGGCTCTGCCAGTTGTTCGGCGGCTCCGCACCGTCGGCGCCCCTGCCGTCCCGGAAGAGGTAGCGGCCGCGCTCCGGGCTGCCGGGCGCGGCGGCCAGTGCCGCCCGGAACCACGGGTGCTCGGAGGAGGAGTGGTTGGGCACGATGTCGACGATGACCCTGAGCCCGAACTCGTGGGCACGGGCGATCAGCGCGTCGGCGGCGGCCAGGTCCCCGAAGAGCGGGTCGACGTCGCGGTAGTCGGCCACGTCGTAGCCGGCGTCGTGCTGCGGGGAGGTGTAGAAGGGCGACAGCCAGACCGCGTCCACGCCCAGGTCCGCGAGATGGTCCAGGTGGGCGGTGATGCCGGGGAGGTCGCCGACGCCGTCGCCGTCGGCGTCGGCCCAGCTGCGCGGGTAGATCTGGTAGATCACCGCGTCCCGCCACCAGGGTGCCCGTCCGGTCGTCTCGGTCATGGGCGCCACCCTGGCACGCCGAGCCCCGCGAGCATCGACGACCTCACCCCCGCGCGCGAACGGTGTCGGATCAGAGCCCGCCCCGTCGGTCGAACCCCTCCCGGATCCCCGCGGCGCTGCGCGTCCCGCCCGCGAGCAGCGTCCACAGCAACAGCCGCGCCTTGACCGGGGGGAGCCAACCGGCCCCGTGCGCGCCGCGGCCCAGCAGGTCGACCTCCGAGCCGGGGTAGCCGTAGAGCGCCCGGCCGGTGGGGCCGGCGCCGGTCCGGGTGGCGAAGACGATCGGCACCGCGGACACCGCGCGGCCGACCGCCTCGGCCATCGCCGCCGACACGTGGCCGGCCCCGAAGCCGGCGATCACCACCCCGTCCGCACCGGCGGCGACGAGCGCGTCCAGCGCCCGGCCGTCGTCGCCGAGGTAGGTGGTCAGCAGGGGGACCCAGGGGCCGGGGGTGCGGGCCGGGACCGGCAGGGCCGGGGCCGGGACGTCGGGAGGGCCGACCAGGAACGCGACCTCGGACTCGACGTACCGCCCGACCGGGCCGGTCGCCGGGGAGCGGAAGGCTCCGGGGGCCACCGAGTCGGTCTTGGCGACCCAGCGCGCGGCGTGCACCTCGTCGGCGAGGACGACCAGCACCCCGCGCCCGCGAGCGGCGGGAGCGATCGCGCAGGAGATCGCGGCGACCAGGTTGGCCGGGCCGTCGGCACCGGGCGCCTGCGCCGAGCGCATCGCCCCGGTCACCACCAGGGGCTCGGGCAGGTCCCAGAGGAGGTCGAGCAGGTAGGCCGACTCCTCCAGGGTGTCGGTGCCCTGCGTCAGTACGACGCCGGCGGCCCCGTCCGCGACCTCGGCCCGCGCCCAGGTCAGCGCTCGCAGCACGGTCGCCTCGTCCAAGGACGGGCTGGGCAGCATCGCCAGCGTCTCGGCCCGCAGGGTGGCCAGGTCGGCGAGCCCGGGCACCGCCGCGGCGAGGTCGTCCGCGGAGAGGGTCGGTGTCACCGCGTGGCCGTCGCCGGCGGCGGAGGTGGAGGCGATGGTGCCGCCGAGGGCGCCGACCGAGACCCGGGGCCGCGCGGTCGACGCGGTCCCCGGGCTCGGGTCGTGGTTCGGTGCTGCTGGGGTCAGGGGGTCGTCTCCTCCGGAAGGATCGTGAGCACGTTGCTCTGGCTGAGCTGGCACTTGGCGCTGCGCGGCACGAAGGTGGTCAATCGGAAGGGCTCGGGGGCAGGCTCTCCAAGTCGTAGGTCAGGACGCCCTTGGCGTTGGTCTTGGCGATCAGGGCACCGGCGCTGCCGGGCGTGCCGACCATCGGCGAGAGGACCACGATCCTACGGCTCCGCTCGCACACCGGGCGGGAGGAGTCGACCTTCACGCGGAGCTTGGTGCCGGTGATGCTCAGCGTCGTCGAGACGCTCGCCTTCTTGACCCGCTTCGGCTTGGCCGCGGCGCGGGCGGGGATCGCCAGCGTGTAGGTGTTGCTCTGCACCGGCAGGCAGGCCTTCGTGCGCGGGGTGTAGGCGGTCAACCGGATCGAGTCGGCGGCGACGCCGCGCGCGCTCGCCGGCGGGTAGACGAAGACGCCCTTGGCGTCGGTGCGCCCGGACACGGTGAACCCGAACTCCTGGGGTGCGGACTCGATGACGGCGACGACCACGCGGTTCTTGATGCAGGCGGCGCGCTTCGAGGAGAGCTTCACCTTCAACGAGCCCTCCGCGGACGGGTCGAAGGTGAGCTTGGAGGTGGCGGCAGCCTTCTTCGGCGCCTTGTGGGGCGCTGCGTCCGCGGGCGCGAGACCGGCGGAGAGGACGAGGGCGGAGGCCGCGAGCAGGGAGGCGGCACCGGCGACGCGGCGCCGGAGGATCGATGTCATGCGCCGGAGTCTGGCAGCGTGGCGGGCCTGTCGTCCCCAGAATCGGTGAACACGTCGGGGTCGAGGTAGACGGTGCCGCCGAGCTCGAGGTATTGGCGGGACTTCCGCTCCATGCCGAGCATCGCCTCCTGCCCGGAGCCGAACCTCTCCCGCACGTCCTGGCTGATCCGCATCGAGCAGAACTTGGGTCCGCACATCGAGCAGAAGTGGGCGGTCTTGGCGCTCTCGGCCGGCAGGGTCTCGTCGTGGAAGTCCTGGGCGGTGACCGGATCCAGGGAGAGGGCGAACTGATCGTGCCAGCGGAACTCGAACCGGGCGCGGGAGAGCGCATCGTCCCAGTCCCGGGCTCCCGGATGCCCCTTGGCCACGTCGGCAGCGTGCGCGGCCAGCTTGTAGGTGATGACGCCGGTCTTGACGTCGTCACGGTCGGGCAGGCCGAGGTGCTCCTTCGGGGTGACGTAGCAGAGCATCGCGGTGCCGTGCATCGCGATCGTCGCCGCGCCGATCGCGGAGGTGATGTGGTCGTAGCCCGGCGCGACGTCGGTGGCCAGCGGTCCGAGGGTGTAGAAGGGCGCGCCGTGGCACCACTCCTGCTGCAGCCGGACGTTCTCCTCGACGAGGTGCAGCGGCACGTGCCCGGGGCCCTCCACCATCACCTGGACGTCGTGCTCCCACGCGCGGGCGGTGAGCTCGGCCAGTGTGCGGAGCTCGGCGAGCTGGGCTTCGTCGTTCGCGTCCGCGGTGCTGCCCGGGCGCAGGCCGTCGCCGAGGGAGAAGGCGACGTCGTAGGCGGCGAAGATCGCGCAGAGCTCGTCGAAGTGGGTGTAGAGGAAGTTCTCCTCGTGGTGCGCCAGGCACCAGCCGGCCATGATCGACCCGCCCCGCGACACGATGCCGGTGACCCGGTCCGCCGTGAGCGGGACGTAGCGCAGCAGCACGCCGGCATGGATGGTCATGTAGTCCACGCCCTGCTCGCACTGCTCGATCACGGTGTCCCGGAAGACCTCCCAGGTCAGCCGATCCGCCTCGCCGCCGACCTTCTCCAGCGCCTGGTAGATCGGAACGGTGCCGATCGGCACGGGCGCGTTGCGCAGGATCCACTCCCGGGTGGTGTGGATGTCGTCGCCGGTGGAGAGGTCCATCACCGTGTCGGCGCCCCAGGTGACCGCGTGGGTCAGCTTGTCGACCTCCTCGGCGATCGAGCTGGTCACCGCCGAGTTGCCGATGTTGGCGTTGATCTTCACCAGGAACCGACGCCCGATGATCATCGGCTCGGACTCGGGGTGGTTGACGTTGACCGGGATGATCGCGCGCCCGGCCGCCACCTCGCTGCGCACCAGCTCGACGTCGCAGCCCTCGCGGTGGGCGACGAACCGCATCTCCTCGGTGACCACACCGGCTCGCGCGTAGGCCATCTGGGTGACGGTGCGGCCGGTGCGTGCGCGCACCGGGTCACGACGCTCCCCCTGCCACTCCTCGCGGGCGCTGCCGCGGCGCAGCGCGCCCTTGCCGTTGTCGACCAGCCGGGTGGCGCGTCCGGGATAGGTCTCGGTGTCGCCGCGGGCCGCGATCCAGGTCGCCCGCCGCGGGGGCAGGCCCTCCTCGGGGACGCTGCCGGGGCCGGCGGTGCAGTAGCGGTCGAAGCTCTCGCCGTTGCTCAGGGCGACCCGCGTGGACGGCACGGCGAGGTCGCCCTGCTCGATCCGGGTGTGGGCGGGGTGGACGGGCTGGCTCGCGGGGCTGATCGGGCTCATCGGGGTCCTCCTGGGGTGGTGACGGGTGCGGTCGGTGGGGTGGTCGGTGGGGTGGTCGGTGTGCGGGACGGCGGTGTAGCCGGTCGTGCGCTCGGGACCAGGTGGGCGACCGGGCCGCGGCCGCGGCCGAGCGTCCAGGTCCTGCCGACGCGGAGTCGGTCGACGACGAAGTCGGCGGCGCGGGCGGCGGCGTCCGGCAGCTCCAGGCCGTGGGCCAGGTGGGCCGCGAGCGCGGCGGCGTAGGTGCAGCCGGTGCCGTGGTCGTTGCGGGTCTCCACCACCGGGTGCGCCAGTGACAGCGGTACGACGCCGGGCCGGTGCAGCACGTCTCCCCCGGCGCCACCGGTGCGGATCACCGCGGTGGCGTGGGCGCGGCCGAGCAGGTCGTCCTCGTCCGCGTTGGGTGTGGAGACCGTGGCGACCGGCAGCAGGTGGGTGCGGTAGGCGTCCAGGGTGGCCTCGTCGGCGAGGACCGCGCCGGAGGTAGCCACCACGACAGGGTCCACGACCAGGATCCGGTCGGCGCAGCGCTCGGCGACGAGCCGGACGACGGCGGGGTCGGCCAGCATCCCGGTCTTCACCGCGACCGGGTCGAGGTCGTCGAGGACGGCGTCGAGCTGGGCGGCGACCACCTCGACCGGGATCGGGTGCACCGCCCGGACGCCGAGGGTGTCCTGGGCGGTGACGGCGGTGATCACGCAGGCGCCGTGCACCCCCAGGGCGGCGAAGGTGGTCAGGTCGGCGGCGGTCCCGGCCGCGCCGCCGGAGTCCGTGCCGGCGATGCTGAGCACGACGGGCGGGTTCATCGACGCCCCTCCCCGCCGGCCCGGGTCGCCGCGAGCGCATCGTGGAGCCGGGCGACGGTGCTGGCCGGATCGGCGGCGCGCATCACCGCGCCCATCACCGCGACGCCGTCGGCGCCCGCCCGCACGGCGTCCAGCGCGTTGTCCGCGTCGATGCCGCCGAGCGCGAGCACCGGCACCGGGTGCGGCCCGGCGAGGGCGTCCGGGGCGAGCGCCGGGCCGCGCCCCGGCTTGCTGGCGCTCGCCGCGAACGGTGAGAGCGTGACCCAGCGGGCCCCCTCCGCGGCCGCCGCGGCGACCGCGGTGACGGTGTGGCAGGAACGGCCGAACGGCAGGCCCCCGGCCGCGGTCACCGGCTGGTGCGCCGCCAGGTGGACACCGACGCAGCCGGGCAGCGGCCCGCGGGCGGCGATCACCCGGGCGCCGCTGGCGGTGAGGTCCGCCGACAGTGCGGCACGGACCGCCGGGCGCAGGTCGAGCTCGCGGAGCAGCACGTCGGCGGCGCCGGCGGTGACCGCAGCGGTGACCGTGGCCCGCAGGCTGCGCCCCAGCGGGAGCTGGGAGCGATCGGTGAGCAGCAGCAGTCGCGGGGTCATCCGCGCTCCCGGTGCTCGCCGACCTCGGCCATCGGATCGCCGGTGACCGTGCTGAGCTGCCCAGTGCCCATGTGACCGGTGCCGACGTGCCCCGTGCCGACGTGACCAGTGCCGACGTGACCAGTGCCGACGAGCCCCGCCGTCGGGGAGGATGCGCGGGCGGCCCGCTGCCGCGGGATCCTCCCCGCCCGGCGGGCCAGGTCGCCGGCCCGGACCGCCGCGGCGAGCGCGGCGGCCATCAGCACCGGGTCGTCGGCCCGGGTGATCGCGGTCGCGGCGAGCACGGCGTCGCAGCCGAGCTCGATGGCCAGGGCGGCGTCGCTCGCGGTGCCCACGCCGGCGTCCAGCACGACGGGGACCTCGACGGCCGCCCGCACGGTCTCGATCGCGAACGGGTTCAGCAGACCCAGCCCCGACCCGATCGGCGAGCCCAGCGGCATCACCGCGGCGCACCCGACGTCGACCAGCCGGCGGGCCACCACCGGGTCGTCGGTGGTGTAGGGCAGCACCGTGAACCCGCGCTCGACGAGCCGCTCGGCGGCGTCCACGAGCTCGATCACGTCGGGCATCAGGGACCGCTCGTCGCCGATCACCTCCAGCTTGACCCAGTCCGTCTCCAGCGCCTCCCGGCCGAGCTCGGCGGTGAGCACCGCCTCCGCCGCACTGAGGCACCCTGCCGTGTTCGGCAGCAGCGGCAGGTCGTGGGCGCGCAGCGCGGCGAGCAGACCACCCTCCGCCAGCGACGAGGTACGCCGGACCGAGACGGTCACGAGTCCGGGCTCGGCGGCGGCGAGCACCGGGTCGAGCAGGTCCAGCCGGGGCAGGCCGCCGGTCCCGAGCAGCAGGCGCGAGGCGAGACGCCGCCCGGCGACCACCGGTCCGGTGGTGGACGCGGCCTCGTGGGGCCGTGGCGTCGTCGCGGCGCTCATCCGCCCTGCACCGCCGTCACGACCTCGACCGCCGCGCCGTCCTCGATCCGGTGGGTCGGCCACTCCCCCGCGGCACCACCGCGTCGCCCACCGCGACCGCGACCCCCGGGGCGTCGGCCCCAGGTCGAGGTGACGCAGCAGGTCGGCGACACTCAGGCCGGCCGGGCACTCCCGCGGTGCCCCGTTGATCGTGATCGTCATGATCCCTCCGTCTCCTGTCGAGTTGGGGTTTCGGACCGGTCGAGTTGGGGTTTCGGGCCCCTCGAGTGGGTCGTCCGGGCCCGTCGGGTCGGACCGGCGGACCGGCGGATGGGTCGGCGGAGGGGTCGGCGGATGGGTCGGCAGGTCGGCCGGCGGGCGGACCTGCGCCTGGGCCGTGCTCCCGGCACGGCGCGGCGCCGCCGACCGACTCCCGTCGAGCGGGAACCGACGCGGGTCCAGCCCCGGCTCGGCCAGCGGCGCGGCCGGATGCTCGAGGTGCTCGGCGAGCAGCACCGCCGTCAGCGGCGCCAGCAGCACCCCGTGCCGGTGGTGCCCGGCGGCCAGCACCACGCCGGGACGGTCCGAGGGACCGACCAGCGGAAGGCCGTCCGGCGTCGCGGGCCGGTCCCGGGCCGTGGTCTCGACCAGCTCGGCACGGTCCAGCGCCGGCCAGAGCGTCCGGGCGGCCGCGAGCAGCCGCAGCACGCCGCCGGCGGTGACCACCGGGGCGCCGGCGTGCTCCTCGCTGGTCGCCCCGACGACGAGCCCGCCGTCGCGGCGTGGCACGAGGTAGACCGGCTCCCCGCCGACCCACCCGCGCAGGGTGCGGGTGGGCAGGTCCGCCGAGCGCGCCACGCGCAGCCGCAGGATCTCGCCACGCACCCCCCGCACCAGGTGCCGGTACGGCGCCGGCAACCGCGCCCCGGTCGCGATCACCGTCACCTCCGGCGCGGGCCCACCCGGCGTCTCCGGTACGACGCACAGCCGATCCCGCAGCGCCACGCAGACCTCCCGCGGGTCCACGCTCGCCTCCTCGGCGATCACCGCTGCCGCGGCGACCCGGCCCAGACCCGGCTCGGCGGCGGCCGCCTCGCGCCGGGAGAGCAACGCCGCGGGGTGGCCGTGGCGGGCCAGCAGGCCGGCCTGGCGCCGTACCTGGTCGCGGTCGCCGGCGTCGTGGCCGACCAGCAGGGTGCCGGTGCGGCGCAGCTCGACCCCGAGGTCGGCGGCGAGCGCCGGCCACCGGGCCAGGGAGGCGAGCCCGAGCCGCAGGATCTCCTCCTCGCCGGGCCACAGCTCGGCCGCCGGCGCCAGCATCCCGGCCGCGGCGTGGGACGCGCCCGCGGCGGGCCTCCGGTCGACCACGGTCACCCGGTGCCCCCGGGTCTGCAGCTCGTGGGCGAGGGTGAGGCCGACGATGCCGCCGCCGCGCACCTCGACCCGCATCAGCCGACCGCCGCGACGAGCTCCTTCGCTGCCTGGACGGGG
Source organism: Nocardioides sambongensis (assembly GCF_006494815.1). Lineage (NCBI taxonomy): Bacteria > Bacillati > Actinomycetota > Actinomycetes > Propionibacteriales > Nocardioidaceae > Nocardioides > Nocardioides sambongensis. The sequence continues at coordinate 64,367 of NZ_CP041091.1, read as the reverse complement.
TCGGGTTGTCGCCAGATGCCCCCGATCACGGCGACGCCGTGGGCGCCGGCCGCGCGGGCGTGGGCGGCCTCGGCGGCGGTGATCCCGCCGATCGCGACCAGGGCAGGACGGGGCTGGCCGCGCGGACCGCGCCCCACCCGAGCGGCGCCGGCAGCCCGGACTTGCTGGCGGTGGCGTGCACCGGCCCGAAGCCGGCGTAGTCCGCACCCTCGGCACGCGCACGGGCCACGCCGGACCGGTCCCGGCAGGTCGCGCCCAGCAGGAGGTCCGGACCGAGGCGCCGGGCCACCGGCATCGGCAGGTCGCCGCTGCCGAGGTGGGCACCGTCGGCACCGGCCGCGATCGCGACGTCGACCCGGTCGTTGACGAGCACCCGGGCCCCGGTGCCCTCGACGGCCTCGAGCACCCGGTCGGTGAGCGCGATCAGCGACCGGGTGTCGGCGCCGGGGGCACGGACCTGGAACCCGTCGACGCCGGCGGCGGCCAGCGCCGGGAGCAGGTCGAGGTCGTCGTGGTCGGCGACCAGGCAGGTGACGCGGGGACGGGGATCCCGGGGAGGTCGGGACGAGGGGTACGCACGGCGTTCGCTCCTTCGCTTCCTTCGCCGGTGTGAGCCGGATCAGGTTCGACGGTCGGAGCGGCTGCAGCTCCCTCTCAGCCCGCTGCCGCGGACTCCCGTGGGTGGATGCGTCGACAGTAGCGCGCGCCCGTGGCCGGCCCGAACCGGTGTCCACCAACCGAGCTCGGCAGCACGTCCTGGTCCGACGCGACAGCGCGCGGACACGGTCCCCGACGCCGATCAACGCCCGGTGGGCGCTCAGCGTTCGGCCGGGCTCCCGAACCTCGCGACGTGGTGCCAGACCTTCTTCAGGTCCTGGGGATCCTCGGCTCCGGCGAGAGCCGCCCGACCGACCGTGGCCGCATCGAGCAGTCCGTCGCGGGCGACGCGGTGGCCGACGTCGACGATGTGGCGGCCTCGGAAGTCGGGATGGGCAGCCAGGGTCGCCACCGTGAGGACCCGCCCCTCGTGCCACTCCAGGGGCAGCGCGAGCGACCTGGCCTGCTCCTCGACGGGGGTCCCGCGAAACGACGGATCGAGGACGAGGGCCTCGACGTCGGCGGCCAACGCGACCGTGCCGTGCACGTGTGCCTCGATGTAGTCGTCCAGCAGCCCGCCCTCGGTGGCCTCGAGGGCGTCGGAGCGTTCGCGGGCATCGAACGTCTCGACCAGAGGGAACAGGTCGAACCGAGCTGCGGTTCCCATCGCGGTCGGCTCGAACACCGAGTCGGGGAAGCAGAAGGTGCTGCGGTCGAGCACCGCCTCGCGCAGCCGAAGGTGTGCCGACCCGAACCGGGGTGCCGCGCCGATCCGACGGCGGCGGTGGTTCAGCGCCCCGTACTTCGGCCGCTGCGCCACCGGGGCCTCGTCGTAGGCATGCGCGAAGATGCGTTGCTCCCACCGCCACCGCGCCCCTTCCGGGTATGCGGTGAGCCCCCCGTTGCTGGTGCCGGTCTCGAACTGCGACCGGTAGACCCCGTCGTGGGCGAGCTGCTCCAGGACGGTGCGGCCTGCCGCCACGCGGTCCGGGTGGAAGTTCAGCGTGACCCGCAGCGAGCGGTCGAGCGGACGGCCGGTCGCGGTGCGGGTCAGGTGCTCCACCGCTCGCTCCGCCCAGGGGCTCATGCCGCTTCCCATGGGGAGGATGGTGCCAAGCGCATCGCGGCCGGCACTCCAACCGTGGGCGACACGCCGAGCAGCGACAGCGGAGCGACTCAGCGTGATCCCGGGTCGAGCTCCCGGACCCGCAGCAGCAGGCGTCCGAGCTCGTCGGCCGACAGCGCCACCTCGAGCCGGTCCAGCCAACCGGTGAGCTCCCCCGGCGCCAGCGCCCGGTGCTCGGTGGGCTCACCGGCTCGCCGCACGGTCACCGCGTCGTGGCGCAGCACGACGTGCCGGTCCTCGACGTAGCGCGCGACCATCAGCCCGGACCGGAAGTGCGAGGACGGGAAGGTGCTGGTGTAGTGGTGGCCGGCGACGATGTCGACCGGCTCCACCGGAGGGCGTCGAGGGTGTGCAGGTGCTGCCACTCACCGTCGCGCCGACGCAGCAGCGACCAGCCGATCCCGTCGGCGGCGACCACCTTGCTGCCCCACCCGTAGTGGTCGGCCTCGACGCCGTCGGCGAGCCGGATCGGGCGGATCAGGCTCATCCCGAAGCCGGGGTCGCACAGCCACCACCGGTCGGCCACGCGGACCGCGACGGTCATGTGCGTCCGCGCCTGGAGGGTGCCGTCGGCGGCGGGCACCCGGCCGAGGTGGCGGCGTACCGGATAGCCGAGGCGCTCCAGCGCCGCCGCGAACAGCGTGGCGTGCTCGAAGCAGTAGCCGCCGCGTCCGCGGCCGACGAACTTCTCCTGGATCGCGCTCAGGCCGACGCCGGGGTGCTGCTCGAGCAGCACGTCGATGTTGTCGAAGGTGAACCGGCGCACGTGCGCCTCGTGCAGCTCCCCGAGCGCGGGCAGGCTCGGCTCGGCCGCAGCCACCCCGAGACGCTCGAGATAGCCGTCGAGGTCCAGGTCGGCGGTGTGCCAGGGATCCGCGTGCGGTACGTCGGCCACGCCCGGCAGCGTAGTGGCGATCGAGGACCCCGGAGGGTCGACGTCCACGCCACCGCGCGGTTGACTGGCGCCATGGGCGAGACCACGGACGGCACCCCGAGCGCGGACGCCGGGACGAGCGACGGGACGAGCGGCGGCACCGGGGAGCAGCGGGTGGTGTCGGCCGAACGCGAGGTCGCGGCGCCCGCGGCGACCGTCTTCGAGCTGATCGCCGACCCCGCGCGGCAGCCCTCCTGGGACGGCAACGACAACCTCGCCGAGCTGGTGCGCGGTGACCGGCTCACCGGGGTCGGGCAGGTCTTCGCGATGCGGCTGACCAGCGATGCGGTGCGGGACAACCACGTCGTCGCCTTCACCGAGGGCCGGCTGGTCGCGTGGCGTCCCAGCGTCGAGGGTGAGGCACCGATCGGCCACGAGTGGCGCTGGCAGGTCGAGCCGATCGACGAGGCGCACAGCCGGGTGCGGCACACCTACGACTGGACCGACCTGACCGACGAGACCCGGATCCCGCGGGCCCGGGCCACCGGCGAGCCGCAGCTGCGCGCCTCCCTCGACCGGCTCGCCGCGGCCGCCGAGACCGCCGCGGCCGCCGAGACTTCCGAGGGCTGAACGGGCGAGGTCAGCCGGCGGCCTCGAGCGGATCGGCCAGCTGGCGCCGCACCGCCAGCGCCGCCGCGCGTCCGGCGCGGTTGCCACCGATGGTGGACGCCGAGGGCCCGTAGCCGACGAGCTGCACCCGCGGGTCCGCGGTCGCGGTGACGGCGGTCTGCACGTCCTCGCCGGTGGCGAGCAGCCGGATCCCGCCGTGCTCGCTGGTCAGGTGCAACGGGGCGAGGTGCCCGACGGCCGGGCGGAAGCCGGTCGCCCAGAGGATCACGTCCACCGGCTCGAACGTGCCGTCGGCCCAGCGCACCCCGTCCGCCTCGATCCGCGCGAACATCGGCCGGCGACGGTAGGCGCCGAGCTCGGCCGCGTGCTGCTCCTGGGGGCGCAGGCGCAGGCCGGTGACGCTGGCCACGGAGGCCGGGGGCAGCCCGCGTCGTACCCGGTCCTGGACGCGGCGGATCACCTCCCGGCCGTCCAGCCGGTCCGCCTCGCCGAGCCACTCGGGCTCGCGCCGGGTGACCCACACGGTGGTGGCGACGGGCGCGATCTCCCCAGGAACTGCACCGCGCTGGCCCCGCCGCCCACCACCAGCACGCGCCGGCCGCGCAGCCGGTCGAGCCCGGGATAGTCGGAGGTGTGGAACTGCTCGCCGGCGAAGTCGCCGATGCCCGGATAGTGCGGCACGAACGGCCGGCTCCAGGTCCCGGTGGCGTTGACCAGGGTGCGGGTGCGCCAGCTCTGGTCGCCCGCCTCGACGACGAGCAGCTCGCCGGCCGAGCGCACCGCATCCACCCGCACCGGGCGCAGCACCGGCAGGTCGTGCCTGCGCTCGTAGTCGGCGAACCACCGCGGGATCACGTCGTTGGCCCGCTCCCGGCCACGGCCGGGGGCCGGGTCGTCGGGCAGGTCGGCCACTCCGTGCACGTCGTCCATGGTCAGCGAGTCCCACCGGTGCTGCCAGGCGCCCCCGGGTCGCCGGTCGGCGTCGAGCACCAGGTGGTCCAGGCCCAGCCGTCCGAGGTGGTACGACGCCGACAGGCCGGCCTGCCCCGCACCGATCACCACGCTGTCGAGGACCCGCGAGACGTCCGGGGTCCGGGTGCCGTCGCCGCCTCCGTCGTCCACCGTGTCGTCCACCGTCACCCCCACCCAACACCGTCCGCGACGCGAACATGCCCGTCGCGGCTGTGCCGTCGGACGCTTGCGTCGGACGCTTGCACAGACGACGCACAGGTTCTCCCCGTGGGCGACACAGCACGTCGACGCTGAATGGTGGGGACAACCCCTGCGCCCGTCCTGGAGGAGCACCCCGTGAAGTCCCCGATCCGCCGCACCACCACCGCCGCCGTCGCCGCCGTCGCCCTGATCTCGCTCTCCGCGTGCGGGCGGGCTCCGACGGGAGCGACGCCGAGACCACCGCCGCCTCCATCGGCACCGCGCAGGAGGTGGCCCGGGGAAGCAGCAACTACGTCACCGGGCTCGACGACACGCACGCCGATGCCGACGACGCCGACGACGACGTCGACGGAGCCACGACCATCCACCTGGCGGACGGCGCGACCACGATCGACGGCGACGGAGCCGCGGCCGACGGCGACGTGGTCACCATCTCCGACGCCGGCACCTACCTGGTCTCCGGCACCCTCTCCGACGGGCAGCTGGTGGTGGACTCCGCCGTCGACGGGAAGGTCCGGCTCGTGCTGGACGGCGCCGACATCACCTCCACCAGCACCTCGCCGCTGGTGGTCACCGCGGCCGACGAGGTCGTCGTGGTGCTCGCCGACGGCTCCACCAACACCCTCAGCGACGGCCAGCGATCCGGAGCCGACGACGAGGAGGACGACGCCCCCAACGCGACCCTCTACTCGATGGCCGACCTCACCATCGGTGGCAACGGTGCACTCCGGGTCGACGGCGTCAGCGCCGACGGCATCACCAGCAAGGACGGCCTCGTCGTGCTGTCCGGTGAGATCACCGTCGACGCCGCCGACGACGCCATCCGGGGCAAGGACTACCTCGTCGTCGAGGACGGCACCCTCGACGTCACCGCGGACGACGACGGGTTGAAGGCCGACAACGACGGTGAGGGCGAGCTCGGCTCCCTGCTGGTCGACGGCGGCTCGCTCACCGTGGACGCCGGCGACGACGCCGTGAAGGCCGAGGGCGCGATGACGATCAACGGCGGCAGCATCGAGGTGGTCGCCTCCGTCGAAGGCCTCGAGGCGGCCGACCTGCGGATCGCCGGCGGCGACATCGACGTCACCTCCTCCGACGACGGGATCAACGTGGCCGGACCGGACGCCGTGGTCGAGGCCCTCGAGGCCGCGCAGCCCGACGACGGGGAGGATCCCCAGGGCGGCCGGCCTCCTCAGGGCGGTCAGCCGCCCGCCGACGGCGAGAGGCCCGAGCCGCCCGCCGACGGCGAGATGCCCGCGATGCCGGAGGACGGTGAGAGGCCCGAGCCGCCCGCCGACGGCCAGATGCCCGGCGGAGGTCAGGGCGGTCAGGGCGGTCAGGGCGGTCAGGGCGAGGCGACCAGCGGCTCCGAGGTCGACACCGGCGGCCTCCTGGCCATCGAGGGCGGCACGGTGACCGTCGACGCCGGCGGCGACGGATTGGACTCCAACGGCTCGCTGGAGATCACCGGCGGCACCGTCACCGTGGCCGGCGACGGCGAGGGCCCCGACCCGTCCGTGGACACCAACGGCGAGCTCGTCGTCGACGGTGGCGAGCTCTACGGCGCCGGCAGCGCGCAGATGCTCGCCGTCCCGCGGACTCCTCGGCGCAGGGGTGGCTGATCGCGACCTTCGACGACGCGATCGCCGACGGGAGGACGATCACCGTGCTGGACGCGGAGGGCACCGAGGTGGCGTCGTACCGGACGGTCAAGGAGGCGGGTGCGCTGCTGCTGTCGGTCTCCGACCTGGTCGACGGGGAGGTCTACACCCTCGAGGTCGGCGGGACGCAGGTCGCGACCGCGACCGCCGGTGAGTACGACGGCGGCGACTTCGCCGGCCCCCCGCGCTGATCGCCGAAGGGTCCCCCGCACCACGCCGAGGGGTCACACGCACCACCCCGAAGGGTCGCCCGCACCGCACCGAGAGGGCGCCGAATGCCTCAGCTGCGAGGGCGCTTCGTGCCCTCACCCGGCATCGGCTTGCGGGTGACCCCGACCCCGCCCATCAGGGCGAGACCCTTGATCCGCACCAGCGGGGAGTCGGCGTCGTACGCCGCCGTCACCTTCGGCCGGCTCTCCCCGAAGCCACCCATGATCCCGATCCCGTCGACCAGGACCTGGGTGCGCTCGTTGACCACGATCTCCACCCCGCCCATCACCACGAAGGCGTTGATCACGGTCTCCCGGGAGGCGAAGACCGCCTCGCGCAGGTCGAGGTTGGCGCCGCCCATCACCGACACCACGGTGTGGGACGGCGCGATCTCCCAGGTGCCACGACGATCGACACCGCTGAGGATCGCCACGCTGGAGCGGTGCAGCGGCGCCACCGGCGGCGCACCGGCGGACCGCGCCGCCGGAGCGGGCTGCGGCTCGGGTCGCGGGTGCAGGTCCGGCGCATATCCCTGGTAGCGCTCCACCGCACCCGGCGGCTCGGCGGCCGGCTCGACCACCCCGGCGTAGCCGGGCAGGTCGATCACGATCGGCACCAGGTCGCCGTACGTCTTGGCCGAGGTCGTCGCCGCCAGCCGCTCGTCCAGCTCCTCGGCGTCGAGCCGGCCCTGTGCCGAGGCGTCGCGCAGGAAGTCCGCCAGGCGGCGGCGGTCCAGGTCACCGATCCGCATCTGCGTGGGGTCGAGCTCCTCCATGCGACCACCCTACGGGGGCGGTCGCTCACCGCTGGCGGCTCAACTCCACCTCCGCGCCCAGCCGCTCGAGCTTCTCCGGGTTCCGTACGGCGAAGATCCGCGCCACCTGCCCGTCCACCACGACCAGGCTGATCGCGGTGTCCAACACCCCGTCGACGTCGATCCGCAGGCCGGGGCCGCCGTTGACCCGGGTCGGGGCGATCACCGCGCCCGCCGGGGCCTTGCGGGAGAAGGCCGCCAGCACCTTGCCGACCAGGCCCGCCCCCTCCAGCGGGATCCGGACCGCGGAGGCGATCCCGCCACCGTCGGCCACCATCGCCACGTCGGGGGCCAGCACGTCGAGCAACGCCTGCAGGTCGCCGCCCAGCAGGGCCTCCTGAAACCGGGCGACCACGGCGTCCTGCACGCTGCGGTCGACCTCGACCCGTGGTCGCCGCGACGCCACGTGGGAGCGCGAGCGGTGCGCGATCTGGCGCACCGCCGCCGGGCTCCTCTCCACCGCGGCCGCGATCTCGTCGTAGGGGACGTCGAAGACCTCGCGGAGCACGAAGACGGCCCGCTCGACGGGGGTGAGGGTCTCCAGCACGGTCAGCATCGCCATCGACACGCTCTCCGCGAGCTCGACGTCCTCGGCCACGTCGGGGGTGGTCAGCAGCGGCTCGGGCAGCCACTCCCCGACGTACTCCTCGCGCCGGCGTGCCAGGGTGCGCAGCCGGTTGAGCGCCTGCCGGGTCACCGCCCGCACCAGGTAGGCACGGGGGTCGCGCACCTCGGTGCGGGCCTCGGCACCGAGGGCGTCCCACCGCAGCCAGGTCTCCTGCACCACGTCCTCGGCGTCGGCGGCCGAGCCGAGGATCTCGTAGCCGACGGTGAACAGCAGGCTGCGGTGGGCGAGGAACGGGTCGCTGCTCCCGAGCGCGCTCATGCGTCCGAGCGTACGGCGGACGGCCGGTCCGCGAGGGGCCGCAGACCACAGGCGGCGGCGAACCCGTCCGACTCGATGCCGAGCGCGACGTTGGCACGGGTGGTGAAGTTGGCGAACGCGATCACGGCGGTCAGCTCGACCACGGCGGCGTCGCCGAGCCGGGCGCGCAGGCTCTCCACCAGCTCGTCGGTGACGGTCGGCTCGGTGTCGGTCATCGCCTCGGCGTAGGTCAGTACCTCGCGCTCGAGCGGGCTGAACGCCGACGACTCCCGCCACCGCGGGATCTCCCGGGCCTTGTCCAGGTCGAGGTCATTGTTGTGCGCCTCGAAGTAGTTGAAGTCCAGGCACCAGGTGCAGCCGACCTGCGAGGCGACGGCCATGTGCGCGAACGACTTGAGCTGCTCGTCGCAGCGGTCGAACCGCTTGATCTTGGCGCCCAGGCCGGAGAGGCCCATCAGCACCTTCGGGTTGTGCCAGTAGACCCCGATCGACGTCGGCACCCGGCCGAGCGTCCTCTTCGCGAACCGCTTGATCAGGGCGCCCTTGACGCCGGTGATCTCAGCCGGGGGGATGCGGGTGGTGCCGGTCATGACGTTCTCCTTGGTCGGGTCTGACGACGGTTTCGACATTCAGACACCGCACGCCCCCGGTCTGTGACAGGTCCGCCGAGACGTTCGGCCCGCGCACCGACGCCGCACCGCCCAGACGTCCGGGCGCCGCACCGCCCAGACGTCCGGGCGCGGCGCCGGTGCGGCTCCGGCGCCGCGCCCGGCGTACCCTGCTGGCCGTGGCAGAAGCAGAGTTCCGGTACAGCGACCTCCTCCCGACCTCGCAGGACGACACGCCCTATCGGCTGATCACCACCGACGGGGTCGAGACGGTCGAGGGTCCCGACGGGCGCACCTTCCTGAAGGTCTCCCCCGAGGCGATCCAGCAGCTCACCACCGAGGCGATGCACGACATCAGCCACTACCTGCGGCCCGCCCACCTGGCCCAGCTGCGCAAGATCATCGACGACCCCGAGGCCTCCGGCAACGACCGGTTCGTCGCGCTCGACCTGCTCAAGAACGTCAACATCTCCGCCGGCGGCGTGCTGCCGATGTGCCAGGACACCGGCACCGCGATCGTGATGGGCAAGAAGTCCGAGGGCGTGCTGACCGGCGCCGACGACGGCGAGGCGATCAGCCGGGGCGTCTACGACGCCTACACCCGGCTCAACCTGCGCTACTCCCAGCTGGCGCCCCTCACGACGTACGAGGAGAAGAACACCGGCTCCAACCTGCCGGCCCAGATCGAGATCTACTCCACCCCGCAGACCAGCGGGAAGCCGGAGTACAAGTTCCTGTTCATGGCCAAGGGCGGCGGATCGGCCAACAAGTCGTTCCTGTTCCAGGAGACGAAGGCGATCCTGAACCCGAAGCGGATGCTGACCTTCCTCGACGAGAAGATCCGCTCGCTCGGCACCGCCGCCTGCCCGCCGTACCACCTGGCGGTGGTGATCGGCGGCACCAGCGCCGAGTTCGCGCTGAAGACCGCCAAGTACGCCTCCGCGCACTACCTGGACAACCTGCCCACCGAGGGCTCGATGGACGCCCACGGCTTCCGCGACCTCGAGCTGGAGGAGGAGGTCTTCAAGCTGACCCAGTCCTTCGGGATCGGCGCCCAGTTCGGCGGCAAGTACTTCTGCCACGACGTGCGCGTGGTGCGGCTGCCCCGGCACGGCGCGTCCTGCCCGGTGGCGATCGCGGTCTCCTGCTCCGCGGACCGCCAGGCGCTCGGCAAGATCACCCCGGAGGGGGTCTTCCTCGAGCAGCTGGAGACCGACCCGGCTCAGTACATGCCCGACGCGGGTGTCGCCGACGACATCGCCGGCGGCGAGGTCGTCTCGATCGACCTGAACCGGCCGATGGACGAGATCCTGGCCGAGCTGACCAAGCACCCGGTCAAGACCCGGCTCTCGCTGACCGGCCCGCTGGTGGTGGCCCGCGACATCGCCCACGCCAAGATCCAGGAGCGCCTGGACGCCGGCGAGGAGATGCCGGACTACCTGAAGAACCACCCGGTCTACTACGCCGGCCCGGCCAAGACCCCCGAGGGGATGGCGTCGGGCTCCTTCGGCCCCACCACCGCCGGGCGGATGGACTCCTACGTGAAGTCCTTCCAGGCCGCCGGCGGCTCGATGGTGATGCTCGCCAAGGGCAACCGGTCGAAGCAGGTCACCGAGGCGTGTGACGAGTACGGCGGCTTCTACCTCGGCTCGATCGGCGGCCCGGCGGCCCGGCTCGCCCAGGACTGCATCAAGAGCCAGGAGGTGCTGGAGTATCCCGAACTCGGCATGGAGGCGGTCTGGAAGATCGAGGTCGAGGACTTCCCGGCCTTCATCGTGGTCGACGACAAGGGCAACGACTTCTTCACCGACCCCTCCGGCGAGGTCCTGGTGCCGGTCAGTGGCATCCGGGTGCGCTCCCGCGAGCGCTGAGCCCGAGTCCGGGCCGGGCCCAGCCTGCCGGCCCCGGCCCGATCGGGGTGCCGGGCTCAACCTGGATACACGCTCAGCCGCGCATCTTCGCCAGCCTGGCCCGCAGCGCGGGAACCCGCTCGGCGTTGGCGTGCAGGTCGACGTAGGCCTCTCCGTAGGCCCACAGCAACGCGTCGTCCAGACGCCGTACGGCGCCGGGCGGGTAGCGGTAGTCCATCCGCTCCATGAGGGTGTCGGTGTCCACGGCACGCAGCGTCTCCCCCAGCTCGGCGAGCGAGCCGATGCCGAGCTCCAGCACGACCCGCGCGATCCACTGGTAGTGGTCGGTGCGTGACCAGCCGGCGTCGGCGTACTGCCCGGCCAGGAACGCGGCGAGCTCGCGGGGGTGAGCCGCGGGTCGTCGTCCGCGGCCGGCTCCACCCCCTGCTCCTGGATCCGGTCACGGATCGAGGAGAACTCACGGTCGGCGAGCTCGAGCAGCCCGGCGGCGAGGGTGAAGCGGCGGTCGAAGTCCGCGGCCTGCTCGGTCGGGATGGTGCCCTTGTAGCGGATGTCGTGCTCGAACTCGGCCCAGGCGTGCTGCAGCACCGTCCGGATCTGCACCTGGACCGGCTTCCCGAGCAGGACCGGCTCCAGCGGACCGTCCACCCGGCTCGGGTCGAGCTCGAGCAGCAGGTGCCGGCTGGCGTAGCCGAAGCGCCCCTCGCTGGCCGTCTCCCGCCCGAGGTCGCGGTCGTCGAGCACCTCGGCCTGGTCGGCGAGGAGGTCGGCGACCGCCTGCACGTCGCGGTGCACGTAGGTGATCACGCGCAGGCCGATCTGGTCGGTGATGTCGCGCAACGGGTCGGGGTAGGTGAGCACCCCGGCCTCCCGGCGAGCCGCCTTCGCGGCGAACGAGGCGACCGCCTTGGCCCGGCCGGCGACGGTGAGGTAGTTGATGCCGGCGTCGTCGAGCACGGCGGTGAGCAGCCGGACGCACTGCTCGGCGCCCCGCTCCAGCTCGTCGTGCACGCCTGCGTAGGCCCGGACGGCGGCACCGGGGTCGCCCGCCCCGCCGGGCTCGCGACCCCGCGGCGTGGGGGTGACGTCCGGCGGCAGGGTGGGCGTGACGATGTAGCCGGTGTCCAGGTCCCCGTAGATCGTGGTCGCCTCCGGACGCCGGTCGGCGAACAGGGCGACGTAGGCGCAGACCACCGCGTCCACCTGGTCCTCGACCCTGCGCAGGTCGACCTTGCGGGTGGCCGTCTCGACCGCGGTCCGCAGCGTCCGCCAGGCGCTCCCCTCGCCGTCCACCTGCAGCGACGGGTCGGCGCCGGCAAGCCCTTCGACCAGGCCCAGCAGCATGACCAGCTCACCGCGCAGCTGCTCCAGGTCGCGGCCGGACTTGTTCTTGTACTTGAGGGTCCGCCCCAGCCGGAAGAGCACCACCATCGCCGGGTGCGGGTAGACCTCGATCGCACGCCGGGCCCGCCCCGAGCGCGGGTTCATGTCCAGGCCCAGCCGCCGGACCAGCCGCGCGCCGCGGGGGCGATCGCGGAACTCCGGCTTGCCGGTGTTGCTGGGGTGCGCGCCGGCGTCGAAGCGGGCGAAGTCCTTGTTGAGCAGCGCCTCGGCCGGCCGGTTGCCGGTGGGGTTGCGCACGATCAGCGGCGCGTCGAAGGCGACCAGGCACGGCCCGTCGACGTACGGCGCCAGGTCGTCCACGATCTCGTCGTCGGTGCCCACCGAGGCCACGTGCACCAGCCGGCCGCGGTCGTCGAGGACCGCGACGCCGGTCGGCCGTCGTTCGCCCCACGCCAGGTCGACTCCCACGAAGTGCATGCCCGAAGCCTCTCACCCCTGCGGTGGCCCGTGCCGGTGCGGCGTCAGGGGACCGGTCGGCCCCGGGCGGCGGTGTAGAGGGCGTACCACTCCGGTCGGGTCATCCTGGCCGCCACGGACTCGGCCTCGCCGCAGGCCCGGATCCGGCCCGGGTCGGTGGTGCCGAGGACCGGGCTGATCCGGGCAGGGTGGCGCATCAACCAGCCGAGCACGACCGACTCCGCGGCGACGCCGTACCGCCTCGCCTGCTCGGCCACCAGCCGGGACGTCTCGGCCTCCGCCGGCTGCTCGGGCGGCCGGCCGCTGTAGCGGCCGCCGGCCAGCGCTCCCCACGCCTGGATCTCGATCCCCGCGGCTGCGCAGTGCTCCAACGTCCCGTGGGGGAAGTCGACCCCGACCGCCTCGGGGTGGTTCACCAGCACCCCGGCGTCCACGAAGCCGTGCCGGTGCAGGCTGAGCTGCAGCTGGTCGGCGACCAGCGGCGCGTCCAGCGCCTGCTGCAGGTGGAGGATCTGCGCCGCGGAGCAGTTGGAGACCCCGATCCTGTCGACCAGACCCTCGCCGCGCAGCCCGGCGAGGGCGGCGGCCACCTCCGCCGGCTCCGCCAGCGGGTCGGGTCGGTGCAGCAGCAGCACGTCCAGGCGGTCCACGCCGAGCCGCTCGAGGCTGCCGTGGACACCGTCGCGGATCGCCGTCCCGCTGAGGTCGTAGTGCTGGATCCCGCCGTCCCGGCCGGGCCGGATCCCCACCTTGCTCTGGATCTCGATCAGGTCGCGCACGTCGGGCGCCCGGCGCAGGACCTCGCCGAACACGGCCTCCGCGGAGCCACCCCGGTAGATGTCGGCGTGGTCGAAGCGGGTGATCCCGACCTCCAGCGCCGCGAGGACCGCCGCCTCGGCCTGCGCGAGGTCGGACGCGTCGTAGCCGGGGTCGCCGCCGGCGCCGCCCAACCCCATGCATCCGTAGATCAGCCGGTCGTTGGCCGCGTCCTGCCGGACCTCGAGCGCACGCGCGTCGGTGCCGTCCTGTGTGTCCACGGTCACATCTTCCACGCTCCGCGCCCCCGGTGGCCGGGTGTCCGGGAACGACGCCGGATCCTGGGTCGTTGGACCCCCTGAACGCCCACCGACGACGGAGGAAAGATGCGCTGCCCGACCGACGAGACCACGCTGGTGATGAGCGAGCGGAGCGGGATCGAGATCGACTACTGCCCCCAGTGCCGCGGCGTGTGGCTCGACCGCGGCGAGCTGGACAAGATCATCGAGCGCTCCGTGCAGCTCGAGCAGCCGCCCGCGGCCCCCGCACCCGCTCCCGCGCCCCAGCAGGGCTATGAGCGGTACGACGACCGCCGCCGGGACGACCGGTACTACGACCAGGGCGCCAAGTACGACCAGAAGTACTACAAGAAGCGCAAGCGGGAGTCCTGGCTCAGCGAGCTCTTCGACTGAACCGACGATGACCTCGGCACTGCTCACCAGCCGGGTCGGCGCCTCGCTGGGCGAGACCACCTGGGGCGTCGCGTCGATCGACCGCGACGGCACCGACGTCGCCAGCCGGCTGCTTCCGGCCGACGGGGATGTCGAGATCGGCTCGATCTCCAAGGGCGTCACCGCCGTGCTCTACCGCGATGCGGTGAACCGCGGGGAGGTGCGTCCCGGCGACCTGCTCCGCGACCACCTCCCGCTGTCGGACTGCGCCGCCGGCGCGGTCACGCTGGAGTCCCTGGCCGGACACCGTTCCGGCCTTCCCCGGCTGCCGGTGATGCCCGGGATGCTCGGCCGCACCTGGCGGATGTGGCGCCACCAGGAGAACCCGTACGGCGACACGCTCGACGAGCTGCTGGAGCAGACCCGGGAGACGTCGGTGGGACGCCCGAAGCCGGCGTACTCCAACCTCGGCTTCGAGCTGCTGGGACACGCCGTCGCCGCGGCCGTCGCGATGCCCTATGCGGAGCTGGTGCGCGAACGGCTCGCCGCTCCCCTGGGCCTGGACAGCTGGTACGTGCCCGCCACCCCCGCCGACCTCTCCGACAGCGCGGTGGCCGGTGCCACCCGGAGCGGCCGGCCCGCGCAGGCGTGGACCGGCGAGGGTCTCGGGCCGGCCGGCGGGATCCGTTCGACGCTCACTGATCTGGCGTCGTTCGCCGCCGCGTTGCTCGAGGGTCGCGCCCCCGGAATCGAGGCGCTCGAGCCGCGGGCACCGTTCGTGGGATCGGGGGTCCGGATCGGCGACGGCTGGATCACCAGCAGCGTGCGTGGCCGGGAGATCACCTGGCACAACGGCGGCACCGGCGGCTGGCGCTCCTTCGTGGGACTGGACCGCAGCGCCCACCGCGCCGCCGTGGTGGTCCGCGCTTCGACCCGGTCGGTCGACCCGGTGGGCATGGAGCTGCTGGCGACCTAGGAGACCGCACGGGCAGGTGGTGTCGCGGGTCCTAAGGTGGAGGCGTGAGCGATTCCAGCGATTTCCGCATCGAGCACGACTCCATGGGTGAGGTCCGGGTGCCCGCCGACGCGCTGTGGCGGGCGCAGACGCAGCGCGCGGTGGAGAACTTCCCGATCAGCGGCACCCCGATCGAACCCGCCCTGATCCACGCCCTCGGCCGGGTGAAAGCCGCCGCGGCCGCGGCGAACCGGTCGCTCGGCGTGCTCTCGGCCGAACAGGCCGAGGCGATCCTGACCGCGGCCGAGGAGGTCGCCGCCGGCGCGCACGACGACCAGTTCCCGATCGACGTCTTCCAGACCGGATCGGGCACCAGCTCGAACATGAACGCCAACGAGGTGATCGCCTCGCTGGCCGCGCGGGCCGGCACCGAGGTGCACCCCAACGACCACGTGAACGCCAGCCAGTCCAGCAACGACACCTTCCCGACCGCGATCCACGTGGCCGCGGCCACGGCCGTGGCGGACGACCTGCTGCCCGCGGTCGACGTACTGGCGACGTCGTTGGAGGCGAAGGCGGCGGAGTTCGCGACCGCGGTGAAGTCCGGTCGCACGCACCTGATGGACGCCACCCCGGTGATGCTCGGCCAGGAGTTCGGCGGCTACGCGGCCACCGTGCGCTACGCGGCCGAGCGGCTGGAGGCGGTGCTGCCGCGGGTGCGCGAGCTGCCGCTGGGGGCACCGCGGTGGGCACCGGCATCAACACCCCGGACGGCTTCGCCGCCGCGGCGATCGAGGCGCTGGCCTCCGCGGCCGGGCAGCCGTTCACCGAGGCGCGCAACCACTTCGAGGCCCAGGGCACCCGCGACTCCCTGGTCGAGCTCAGCGGGGTGCTGCGCACCCTCGCCGTCGGCCTCACCAAGATCTGCAACGACCTGCGCTGGATGGGGTCCGGGCCGACCACCGGCCTCGCCGAGATCCACCTGCCCGACCTGCAGCCCGGCTCCTCGATCATGCCCGGCAAGGTGAATCCGGTGCTCCCCGAGGCCACCGTGATGGTCTGCATGCAGGTGATCGGCAACGACGCGACGGTCACCGCCGCCGGCGCGAGCGGCGCCTTCGAGCTGAACGTCGCGATGCCGGTGATCGCGCGCAACGTGCTGGAGTCGGTCCGCCTGCTCGCCGCCGCGATGCGCACCCTGGCGCAGCGCTGCGTGGACGGCATCACCGCCGACACCGACCGGCTGCGCCGCTACGCCGAGTCCTCCCCCTCCGTGGTCACCCCGCTGAACCGGCACATCGGCTACGAGGCCGCCGCCAAGATCGCCAAGAAGGCGCTCGCCGACGGCGCCACCATCCGCGAGACGGTCATCGCGATGGGGTACGTCGAGCGCGGCGAGCTCACCGAGGAGCAGCTGGACGCGGCGCTCGACGTGGAGTCGATGACCGGCCGCTGAGCGGCTCGCTCGGGTTCTTGGCTCAGCGGCGCCGGCCGCTGGTGGCGCCCTCGACCACTCCGATCAGCAGCACCGCTGCGACGACCGCGAGCACGAACCCGAGCACGTTGAGCTCCCAGATGCTGCCGGTGCCGATCAGCCAGGCGATGGTGCCGCCGATCAGCGAGCCGAGCAGCCCGAGCCCGAGGGTGGCCAGCAGGCTCAGGTCCTGCTTGCCCGACTTGAACAGGCGCGCCAGCGCTCCGATGATGAGCCCGGCGACGAGGAAACCGATCATGCGATCAACCTACGCGGCCGGGTCAATCGCGTCCCGGGCGGCGCCGGACGTCGCGCCGTCCCGCCAGCGCCAGCCCGCTCGGTGCCGGCTGAGCCGGGATGAGGGGTCAGTACCAGCCGACCGACTGCGAGTGCCCCCAGGCGCCGCACGGGCTGCCGTAGCGGTCCTGGATGTAGCCGAGGCCCCAGGTAATCTGGGTGACCGGGTTGGTGGCCCAGTCGGCGCCGGCGGAGGCCATCTTGGAGCCCGGCAGGGCCTGCGGGATGCCGTAGGCGCTCGAGCTCGGGTTGTCGGCGGTCACCGACCAGCCGGACTCACGCGTCCACAGCGAGTCCAGGCAACCGAACTCGCTCACGCTGAAGCCGAAGTCGGCCATCAGCGCACGGGCGATGTCCTTGGGGTCGGAGTCGGAGAGGCTGCGCGCCTCGGTCATCGCCGCGGGAGCCTCCTCGACGAGGCTGGCGCGCTTCGCGGGATCCGCGGCGCCGCGCTGGTCGTCGCGGGAGACGACCTCCTCGCGGTCGGCCGCGGCCTCGACCACGGTGCCGCCACCGCTGAACACGGTGCCGATGTCGGCGGCGGGCGCAGCGGCAGGGCTGCCGGCGCCCTCACCGAGCACGCCGGCTCCCACCGACACACCGGTCACCGCGGCGGCCACCGAGGACAGCACCAGCACGTTGCGTGCGGCGGTCTTCGGAGCTTCCTTGAGGTGCGCGTGGCGGGGTGCCCCGCGGTGCTTGGGCGCAGGATTGGCAGGCTTCGACAAGAGAACGTATCCGTGGGGTCGGGGACTCGGCAGTGCGCCACCGAGAGTTGCCCGACTCCGTTGTCGATGCTGCTGGCGGCTCGACCACCATGCCTGACGTGCAGGGCGGGTGCAAACCGCGGCGCGCCGCCGTGGACAGAGTGTTGCTACTCAGCAGTCACATCTGGCACAGGGATCGCTCGCGCCACGCGGCGGCGTCCGGGGCAGGCCAGGGGTCGGTGCGTCCCGCGGGCCCGGACCCACGGGACGCACCGACCCACCCGACACGGCGGACCAGCGACTCAGACGACCACGTTCTCCAGCATCTCGGTCACCAGCGCCGCGATCGGCGAGCGCTCCGACCGGGTCAGCGTGACGTGTGCGAAGAGCGGGTGGCCCTTGAGCTTCTCCACCACCGCGACCACGCCGTCGTGACGCCCCACCCGCAGGTTGTCGCGCTGGGCGACGTCGTGGGTGAGCACGACCTTGGAGTTGGCGCCGATCCGGGAGAGCACGGTGAGCAGCACGTTGCGCTCCAGCGACTGCGCCTCGTCGACGATCACGAAGGCGTCGTGCAGGGAGCGGCCGCGGATGTGGGTCAGCGGGAGCACCTCGAGCATCCCCCGGTCGAGGATCTCGTCCACCACGCTGGTCGAGGTCAGTGCGCCGAGCGTGTCGAAGACGGCCTGCGCCCACGGCGACATCTTCTCCGACTCCGAGCCGGGGAGGTAGCCGAGCTCCTGGCCGCCGACGGCGAAGAGCGGCCGGAACACCACCACCTTCTTGTGCTGCTGGCGCTCCATCACCGCCTCGAGTCCCGCGCACAGCGCCAGCGCCGACTTGCCGGTGCCGGCACGCCCGCCGAGGGAGACGATGCCGACGTCGGGGTCGAGCAGCATCTCCAGCGCGATCCGCTGCTCGGCGCTGCGGCCGTGGATGCCGAACGCCTCGCGGTCCCCCGCACCAGGTGCACCTGCTTGTCGGGACCCACCCGGCCCAGCGCCGTACCGCGCTCGGAGAGGAGCACCAGCCCGGTGTGGCACGGCAGCTGCCGTGCCGCGTCCAGGTCCACGGTGCCGTCCTCGTAGAGCTCGTCGACGTGATCGGCCGCGACCTCGATCTCGGTCATCCCGGTGTAGCCGGTGTCGGAGTCGGAGATCGCCTCGCCGCGGTACTCCTCGGCGGCCAGTCCGACCGCGGACGCCTTGATCCGCAGCGGCAGGTCCTTGGAGACCAGGGTGACGTCGTGCCCCTCGTCGGCCAGGTTGCGGGCGACCGCGAGGATCCGGGTGTCGTTGTCGCCCAGCCGGAACCCGGACGGCAGCGACGACGCGTCCGTGTGGTTCAGCTCGACCCGGATCGAGCCGCCCTCCTCCCCCACGGGGACGGGCGTGTCGAGCCTGCCGTGGCTGACGCGCATCTCGTCGAGCATGCGCAGCGCGCCGCGGGCGAAGTAGCCGAGCTCGGGGTGGTGTCGCTTTCCCTCCAGCTCGGTGATCACCACGACGGGCAGCACGACCTCGTGCTCGGCGAATCGACGGAGTGCGCCCGGGTCGGCCAGCAGGACGCTGGTGTCGAGGACGTAGGTGCGCCGCTTCTTCGAGGGGCCGGACGGATGCGGACCGGACGGGGACTTGGTGGTTGCCATGACTGACCTCACCGACCGCACGCGCACCCGCGCCCGGCCTACTGTTCCTCGACGGTGGACCGGGAGACGCTGCGCCACTCGACGGAGGATGGGCCCCGCCGACACATGCCTGCCCGAACGCCGGGGTGCCGGCGCCCCGCCACAGCGGGGGCGGCGCAGAGCGCACCGTGCTCCCCCGGGGTGATCAGGTCGTTGTTCACGAACGGGCCTCCAGATGTGGCGGGCTTCCCCACCCGCCAGTACTTCGGAACGTACGCCTCCGAACCGCCGGATCCGGGCAACACGCCACAATCGCCGGTGAACGGCGCGAGAACGTCACACGCCCGAAACGAAGCCGCCAGCGCCGCGGCGGGCGGGACCGCCCGGTCAGTCCTCGATGATGTGCATCGCGGCCTCCTCGGCCGATGCCGCCGCTCCGTCGATGCCCACGTCGTCGCCGACCATGGACTTCTCCTGGTCCTCGCCGAAGCCCTGGTCCGGGTCGACCAGTCGGCCGGAGCGCTGGTCGCCGACCTCGGGCTCGTAGTCCGCCACGCGCTCGTCGTACCGCTCCGGGTCGTCGGCGAGCGCGGCGTCCACCTCCGGCTCCTCCTGGGCGAGCCGGCCGTCGAGGCCCTCCTCCTCGCCCTGCCGCTGGGCGGCCGAGTAGCGCTCCGGCGGGGAGTATCCCCGGTCGAGCTCGTCGTCGAGGTCGGCGTCCTCCAGGGTGTCCGCGGGGTCGAGCTGGTTCTCGTCGTCCACGCTGTAGTCGCCGTACACCTCGCGGTCATCGCTCGGCTGCTCGGTCATCGCCGGCCTCCTTCTCCATCGACGTCGCCTCCACCGTACGCCGCCGCGCACGACACGCCAGCCGGCCCCGGGGCGGCGACGGGTGGCGTCAGGACGCGGCAGGGCGCCGGTAGGCGAAGTCAGCGATGGTCCGCCCGACGGCGACGCCCTTGCGCTCGAACTTGGTCACCGGGCGCTCCTCCCAACGCTCCACCGGGCCGCCCTCCAGGCCGGGCTCGGCGTCGAGGACCGCGGCCATCTGCTCGGCGTAGTCGGCCCAGTCCGTGGCCAGGCGCCAGAGTCCGCCCGGCACCAGCCGGGTGGCGACCAGGGCCGCGAAGGTGGGGTCGACGAGCCGCCGCTTGTGGTGGCGGGCCTTGCGCCACGGGTCCGGGAAGAAGGTCCACAGCTCACTGATCGAGGAGGGCTCGCAGAGGTGCTCGAGCGACCAGACGGCGTCCACCCCGCACAGCCGCACGTTCTCCGCGCCCGCTTCGTGCAGGCGCGCCAGGGTCGCGGCGACGCCCGGCCGCCACACCTCGAACGCCAGCACGTCGTACGACGGTCGCGCGGCCGCCAGCGCAGCGGTCGCCTCGCCGACACCCGAGCCGATCTCCACGATCAGCCCGTCCCGCTCCCCCGGGCCCCGCCCGAACGCCGTGTCGAAGCTGAAGCCGGGCTGGTCGACCGCCTCGTCGGGGATCACCCAGTCGGCGTGGTGCGCGTCCCAGGCGGACTGCTGCTGGGGGGTGAACCGGTTGCCGCGGCGGGAGTAGCTCAGCACCTCCCGCATCCGTCGGCCGTCCTCGGTCAGCTTGTGGTGCGGGCGTGCCGGCGGGGTCCGGTCGGTCATGCTCAGGCCGAGACGGCGATCGCGATGAGCAGGATGTAGCCGATGCCGAAGAGCAGCCCGAGCAGCAGGATCACCGACCCCACGATGCCGAGGATCCAGCCGACGGTGACGTACTGCTGACCGCCCCAGCGCCCGCCCGACGCCTCGATCTCCTTCTTTACCCGGTTGCCCATGATCCAGGCGAACGGCGAGAGCACCTGGCAGAGGGCGAAGCCGAGGATGCCCAGGATCAGGATCTTGGAGGCCTCCGGGTGGTCCGGAGGCGGGCCGAACGGCACCTGGCCGCCCGGGTAGGCCTGGTACGGGCGAGGGTCGTACGGGTTCGGCCCCTGCGGGCCTGGCTGGCTGTCACTCACGACCGGGATCCTCCCACGCCGGCACACCCCCGCAAACGCAGAACCCCCCGAGCCCGGAGGCTCGGGGGTTCTGTCAGACCGCTGGGTCGATCAGGCGAAGTGGTTCACTTCGTGATCGGTCCGACTCGCTTCGCTCGTCGGGATCACTTCAGTTCGGAGCGGATACGAGCAAGCTCGATCCGCCGGTCCTCACTTCGTGATCTTGGTGACCCGGCCGGCGCCGACGGTGCGGCCACCCTCACGGATCGCGAACCGGAGGCCCTCGTCCATGGCGATGGGCTGGATCAGCTCGACGGCCATCTCGGTGTTGTCGCCCGGCATGACCATCTCGGTGCCCTCGGGGAGGGTCACCACGCCGGTCACGTCGGTGGTCCGGAAGTAGAACTGCGGACGGTAGTTGTTGAAGAACGGCGTGTGGCGGCCGCCCTCCTCCTTCGAGAGGATGTAGACCGAGGCCTCGAAGTTGGTGTGCGGGGTGGTGGTCCCCGGCTTCACCACGACCATGCCGCGCTCGACGTCCTCGCGCTTGGTGCCGCGGAGCAGCAGACCGACGTTCTCACCGGCCTGGCCCTCGTCGAGCAGCTTGCGGAACATCTCGACACCGGTGACGGTGGTCTTCTGCGAGCCCTCGCGGATGCCGACGATCTCGACCTCCTCGTTCACCTTGACGATGCCGCGCTCGATGCGACCGGTGATGACGGTGCCACGACCGGTGATCGTGAAGACGTCCTCGACGGGCATCAGGAACGGCTTGTCGGTGTCACGGGCGGGGGTCGGGATGTACTCGTCGACCGCGCTCATGAGCTCGGCGATCGAGTCGGCCCACTTCTCGTCGCCGTTCAGCGCCGGGAAGGCGGCAACGCGCACGACCGGCACGTCGTCACCCGGGAACTCGTACTCGGAGAGGAGCTCGCGCACCTCCATCTCGACGAGCTCGATGAGCTCCTCGTCGTCGACCATGTCGCACTTGTTCAGCGCGACGACCAGCGCCGGCACGCCGACCTGGCGGGCGAGCAGCACGTGCTCGCGGGTCTGCGGCATCGGGCCGTCGGTCGCGGCGACCACCAGGATCGCGCCGTCCATCTGGGCGGCACCGGTGATCATGTTCTTGATGTAGTCCGCGTGACCGGGGCAGTCGACGTGGGCGTAGTGACGCGCCTCGGTCTGGTACTCGATGTGCGCGATCGAGATCGTGATACCGCGCTGGCGCTCCTCGGGAGCCTTGTCGATCTGGTCGAACGGCGAGGCCTCGTTGAGGTCCGGGTGCTTGTCGTGCAGCACCTTCGAGATCGCCGCGGTCAGCGTCGTCTTGCCGTGGTCGATGTGACCGATGGTGCCGATGTTCACGTGCGGCTTGTTCCGCTCGAACTTCGCCTTAGCCACTGGGGGCTCCTCCTGGTGTGTGTGTTACTTGACTCGTACTGAAAGGGTGGTGCCGAGGGCCGGCGCCGAGGAATCCGAGAGGATTACTCGCCGCGCGCCTTCTTGATGATCTCGTCGGCGATGTTCGTGGGAACCTCGGCGTACGAGTCGAACTCCATCGAGTACGACGCCTGACCAGAGGTCTTGGACCTCAGGTCGCCAACGTACCCGAACATCTCGGACAGCGGGACCAGCGCCTCGACGACCATGTCGCCGTGCCGCTCCTCCTGCGCCTGGACCTGGCCGCGCCGCGAGTTGATGTCGCCGATCACGGTGCCGAGGAAGCTCTCCGGCGTGGTGACCTCGACGGCGAACATCGGCTCGAGGATGACCGGGCGCGCCTGGCGCGTGGCCTCCTTGAACGCCTGCAGACCAGCGATCTTGAACGCCAGCTCGGAGGAGTCGACGTCGTGGTAGGCGCCGTCCTCGAGGCTGACCTTCACGTCGACCATCGGGTAGCCGGCGAGGATGCCGAACTCCATGGCCTCCTGCGCACCCTGGTCGACCGAGGGGATGTACTCCTTCGGCACGCGACCACCGGTGACGTTGTTGGCGAACTCGTAGCCCGCGCCGGTGCCGGTCTCCGGGTCGATGCTCGGCTCGACCGAGATGACGACCTTCGCGAACTGGCCCGAACCACCGGTCTGCTTCTTGTGCGTGTAGGAGTGGTTCGCCACCTTGGCGCGGATGGTCTCGCGGTAGGCCACCTGCGGCTTGCCGACGGTCGCCTCGACCTTGAACTCGCGCTTCATCCGGTCGACGAAGACCTCGAGGTGCAGCTCGCCCATGCCGGCGATGATGGTCTGACCGGTCTGCTCGTCGGTCTTCACGGTGAAGGTGGGGTCCTCCTCCGTGAGCCGCTGGATCGCGGTGCCCAGCTTCTGCTGGTCGCTCTTGGTCTTGGGCTCGATCGCGACCTCGATCACCGGGGCCGGGAACGTCATCGACTCGAGCACGACCTGGTTGCTGGGGTCGCACAGCGTGTGGCCGGTCTTGGTGTCCTTCAGACCCATCACGGCGACGATCTGGCCGGCGCCGACCGATGCGATCTCCTCACGCTTGTTGGAGTGCATCTGGTAGATCTTGCCGATCCGCTCCTTGCGGCCGTTGACCGGGTTGGTGACGGTGGCACCAGCCTCGACCTTGCCGGAGTAGACGCGCAGGTAGAACAGCTTGCCCAGGTGCGGGTCCGAGGCGATCTTGAAGACCAGGCCGGAGAACGGCTCGTCGTCGGAGGGCTTGCGGGAGACCTCGATCTCCTCGTCCTTGACGTCGTGACCGACGATGTTCTCGACGTCCAGCGGCGAGGGCAGGTACTTCACGACCGCGTCGAGCAGGGGCTGCACGCCCTTGTTCTTGAACGCGGTGCCGCACAGGACCGGGTTGATCTTGTCGGCCAGGGTCGCGCGACGGATCGCGGTCTCCAGCTCCTCGACGGTGAACTCGTGGCCCTCGAGGTACTTCTCCATGACCTCGTCGTCGGCCTCGGAGAGGGTCTCGAGCAGCTTCTCGCGGTACTCGGCGACCTGCTCGGCCATCTCGGCCGGGATCTCCTCGACCTCGTAGTCCTCACCCATCGCGGTCTCGCCGCGCCAGGTCAGGGCACGCATGCCGACCAGGTCGACGACACCGAGGAAGTCGGACTCCGCGCCGATCGGGAGCTGCAGCACCAGCGGGGTGGAGTTCAGCCGGTCGACCATCATGTCGACGCAGTTGAAGAAGTCGGCACCGGTGCGGTCGAGCTTGTTGACGAAGCACATCCGCGGGACGGCGTACTTGTTCGCCTGGCGCCAGACCGTCATGGTCTGCGGCTCGACACCGGCGACACCGTCGAAGACCGCGACCGCGCCGTCGAGGACGCGGAGCGAGCGCTCCACCTCGACGGTGAAGTCGACGTGCCCGGGGGTGTCGATGATGTTGATCTGGTGGTCCTTCCACCAGCAGGTCGTCGCGGCGGACGTGATCGTGATGCCGCGCTCCTGCTCCTGCTCCATCCAGTCCATGGTGGCGCCACCGTCATGGACCTCACCGATCTTGTAGGTGATGCCGGTGTAGAACAGGATGCGCTCGGTGGTGGTGGTCTTGCCGGCGTCGATGTGCGCCATGATGCCGATGTTGCGGACGACGTTCAGGTCCGTCGTGATGTCGACTGCCACGTGAGTCAGCGTTCCTTAGATAGTGAGGTTCGGGACTGGATGCCGGAACGGCCGGTGGGAGCGGTTGCCCGCCCCACCGGGACGTCACCAGCGGTAGTGCGCGAAGGCCTTGTTCGACTCGGCCATCTTGTGGGTGTCCTCGCGCTTCTTCACCGCGGCACCGAGGCCGTTGGAGGCGTCGAGGATCTCGTTCATCAGGCGCTCGCTCATGGTCTTCTCACGGCGGGCGGCGGCGTAGCCGACGAGCCAGCGCAGCGCGAGCGTGGTGCCGCGGTTGCCCTTGACCTCGATCGGGACCTGGTAGGTCGCGCCACCGACGCGGCGGGACTTGACCTCGATCGCCGGGCGGACGTTGTCGAGCGCACGCTTGAGGGTGATCACCGGGTCGGTGCCGGTCTTCTCCCGGGTGCCCTCGAGGGCGGAGTAGACGATCCGCTGGGCGACCTGCTTCTTGCCGTCCTGGAGGACCTTGGAGACGAGCTGGGTGACCAGCTGCGACCCGTAGACCGGGTCGATGTCGATGGGGCGCTTCGGCGCGGGGCCCTTACGAGGCATCCTTACTTCTCCTTCTTCGCGCCGTAGCGGCTGCGGGCCTGCTTACGGTTCTTCACGGCCTGGGTGTCGAGCGCGCCACGGATGACCTTGTAACGGACACCGGGCAGGTCCTTCACACGACCGCCGCGAACGAGCACGATCGAGTGCTCCTGGAGGTTGTGACCCTCACCCGGGATGTAAGCGGTGACCTCGACGCCGCTGGAGAGGCGCACACGGGCGACCTTCCGGAGGGCGGAGTTCGGCTTCTTCGGGGTGGTGGTGTAGACGCGGGTGCAGACACCGCGACGCTGGGGGATCCCTTCAGGGCAGGCGTCTTGTTCTTGGACACCTTGTCCTGGCGGCCCTTGCGGACCAACTGCTGAATGGTGGGCACCTGGTGGTTCCCTTTCGGTGGTCTCTCAGTGCTCGGCACCTTGCCGGGCACGGGTGATGCTTGCTGCTCTGTGCCTCGGGCGCATCCGGGCCGGCGATGGTGCTCGGCGGGGCGCGCGCGACGTGTCCGGCGTGCCAGACACAAGCCACGAGATTACCGGCCGCCTGAGGCGTACGCAAAACTGCGAGGCTGCCCCGGAGCCGAGGCTCCGGAGCGGCCCGTCGCCGCCTGGGCCGTGCGGTCCTCCAGGCGTCGGTCCGGTCAGTGTCCCCGTCGGTGACTCAGGTCAGCCAGCGGGTCAGCGGGTCGATGGCGAAGTAGACCACGAACAGGGCCGAGACCACCCACAGCAGCGGGCTCACCTGGCCGGCCTTGCCCCGGACCGCCTTGAGGAAGACGAAGGTGATGAAGCCCGCGCCGATGCCGGCCGTGATCGAGTAGGTGAACGGCATCAGCACGATCGTCAGGAACGCCGGGAAGGCGATCTCGACGTCCTTCCAGGAGATCTCGCCGATCTGCTGCATCATCAGGAAGCCGACCAGGACCAGCGCCGGGACGGCGGCCTGCGAGGGGATCATCGCCGCGAGCGGCGCCAGGAAGATCGTCAGCAGGAACAGCGCGCCGGTGACCACCGAGGCCAGACCTGTGCGGGCGCCCTCGCCGACCCCCGTGGTGGACTCGATGTAGGAGGTGTTCGACGAGACACCGGCGGCACCGCCGGCCGCTGCGGCCAGGGAGTCCACCACCAGGATCCGCTCGGCGTGGGGCGGCTTGCCCTCCTCATCGAGCAGCCCGGCCTCGGCGCCGACCGCGGTCATCGTGCCCATGGTGTCGAAGAAGTCGGCGATCAGCAGCGTGAAGACGAGCAGCAGGGCGGCGATGACGCCGACCTCGGAGAACGAGCCGAACAGGTTGAACTCACCGAGCGTGCCGAAGTCCGGGGTGTCCACCACGGTGTCGGGCAGCGCGGGGACGGACAGCCCCCAGGCGTCGCCCGCGTCGACGATGGCCTCGACGACGATCGCGACCACGGTCATCACCAGGATCGAGATCAGGATCGCGCCGGGCACCTGCCGCACCCACAGCGCGGCCAGGAGGAGCAGGCCCGCGACGAAGATCAGTACCGGCCAGCCGCTGAGCTGGCCGTCGAAGCCGAGCTGCACCGGCACCGTGGTCTGGGCGACGTCGGGGATCCGGGTGACCACCCCCGCGTCGACGAGACCGACCAGCGCGATGAAGAGGCCGATGCCGACCGAGATCGCCACCTTGAGCTGGGACGGGATGGCGTGGAAGACGGCGGTCCGGAAGCCGGTGAGCACCAGCACCAGGATCACCAGGCCCTCGAGCACCACCAGGCCCATCGCGTCCGCCCACGTCATCTGGGAGGCGACCGCCACGGCGAGGAAGGCGTTGAGGCCGAGGCCGGTGGCCAATGCCATCGGATAGTTGGCGACGACGCCCATCAGGATCGTGAGCACGCCGGCGACCAACGAGGTGCCGGCGGCGATCGCGGCCAGGTTCGGCTCACCCCCGCCGCCGAGGAACTGGCCGTCGGCGTCGACCGCGAAGCCGAGGATGAGCGGGTTCAGCACGATGATGTAGGCCATCGTGAAGAAGGTGACGAGGCCGCCCCGGACCTCGCGCCCGACGGTCGAGCCCCGCTCGCTGATCTTGAAGAAGTTGTCCAGGGTGCCCGTCGTGGCGCTCCCGTCACGCGTGTTGCTCACCCGCGCAGCATGACAGATCCCGCGGGTGCCGGCTCCCCGGCCCGGGCGGCGACCCGCTGCTCGGCGCTGCTACGCACCAGCAGCGCGACACCGACACCGACGATCACCAGCGCCCCGCCGACCAGCAGCGTCCAGCGGGCGCCGTACGTCTCGCCGATCCAGCCGATCACCGGCGAGCCGAGCGGGGTCCCGCCCATCACGATGGTCATGTAGAGCGCCATCACCCGGCCCCGCAGCAGCGGGTCCGACTCGACCTGCAGGGTGGCGTTGGCCGAGTTGAGCAGGGTGATCGTGGCGAGACCGATCAGCGGGCACATCAGCACGAACGTCCAGTAGCCGGGCATCAGGCCGGCCACGATCTCCGCGACCCCGAAGGCCAGCGCCGCCCCGGCGATCAGCCGCAGCCGCACCTTGGTCCGCCCGGCGGCGATCAGCGCACCGCTCAGCGAGCCGACCGCCAGGGCCGAGCCGAGCAGCCCGAACTCGCCGGGCCCCTTGCCGTAGACCTCGGTGGCCATCAGCGCCGAGGTCATCTGGAAGTTCATCCCGAAGGTGCCCGCGAAGAAGACGATCACCAGGATCATCATCATCTTCGGCTGCGTCCGCAGGTAGGCGACGCCCTCCCGCAGCATCCCCGGCTGACGCCCCACCGGACGCGGCGAGTGCAGCGCCGCGACGTCCATCCGCTCCAGCTGGGCGATCACCGCGAGGTAGGAGATCGCGTTGAGACCGATCACCCAGCCGGTCGCCTCGGTGCCGCCACCGAGCACCCCGATCAGCACGCCGGCCAACGCCGGGCCGAGGATCCGGGCGGTGTTGAAGGCGGCCGAGTTCAGGCTGACCGCGTTGGTCACGTCCTCGGGACCGACCATCTCCGAGACGAACGCCTGGCGCGCCGGGGCGTCGAAGGCCGACCCGATGCCGAAGGCGAACGCGAGCGCGTAGATGTGCCAGGTCTCCACGTGCCCCGAGATCGCCACCACACCGAGGGCGAGCGCGGCCAGCGCCATCGTCGCCTGGGTGATCTGCAGCATCCGCCGCTTGGGGAAGCGATCGGCGATCACACCGGCGTAGGGCGAGAGCAGCAGCACCGGCAGGAACTGCAGCCCGGTGGTGATGCCGAGCTCGGCGCCACCGTTGCCGGGGATGGTCAGGACCAGCCAGTCCTGGGCGACGCGCTGCATCCAGGTGCCGACGTTGGAGACGACGCTGCCGGCGAAGTAGAGGCGGTAGTTCGGGTGGGACAGGGAGCGGAATCGGGGGCTCGTGGTGACTCCTCGTGCTGGTCGGCGGTCGTGCTGGTCGGCGGTCGTGCTGGTCGGCGGTCGTGCGGGCGGTCAGTCGGCCTGGGCCAGGCGGTCCAGGATCGGGGCGGCGCGGCGGAGCACCTCGCGCTCCTCGGCATCCAGGGCGGCCAGACCGCGGGTCAGCCAGGCGTCTCGCCGGGCCCGGTCGGCGAGCACCGTCCGGCGCCCCGCCTCCGTGATCCGTACGACGACCTGCCGGCCGTCCTCGGGATGCGGGTGGCGCTCGACGTACCCACCGGCGGCCAGCGCGGCGACGGTCCGGGTCATGCTCGGCGGGCGCACCCGCTCCGCGGCGGCCAGCTCCCCCGGGGTCGCCGCTCCGTGCCGGTGGAGCACCCCGAGGACGGCCATCGCGCCGGCGCTGAGCGGGTTGGCCGGGTCGCGCTCGGCGATCAGTCGACGGCGCAGCCGCATCACGCCGAGCCGGAGCTCGCTGGCAAGGCCGGCATCGGTGCGCGCGGTTCGGGTGGCGGTGGGCACGGGGATCACAACTCCTTACCGTTGCTAACTATTCCCGCGGAGGGCCGATCTCCTACGATGGGGGCGTGGAGCCCAGGGACGAACAGCCGGAGCAGCGCGAGATCGGCAACCGCACGTACCTGATCGCGCCCGTCGAGCCGCTCGACGTGGACGGGGTCCGGACCGTCCAGGTCGGCACCGCTCTGTTCCTCCTCGCCTTCCTCGGCCTGCTTCCGTTCTACGGACGGCTGCAGACCAACGAGACCACCTGGCTGCTGTGGATGTGCCTCACCGGCGTCGGCCTCGGCCTGATCGGCCAGGACTACTGCAAGCGGCGACGGGCCGCGCGGCAGCAGGCCGACCGTGACTGACGCCCCGCTGCCGCCCACCCGGTGGGCCCAGGGCGGGGCGAGGAACACCGGCTACGGCAGCCGCTTCGCCGAGCTCGTCGCCGACGGCGCCGACGTCGACGGCGAGGCGCGGCTGGCCGACACACTGGTCGCGCGTGGCGCACGCGTGCTCGACGCCGGCTCGGGGATGGGCCGGGTCGGCGCCGCGCTGTTGGACCGCGGCCACCGCGTGGTTGGCGCCGAGCCGGACCCGGCGCTGGTCGAGCAGTCCCGGCGCACCTACCCGCGGCTGGCGGTCGTGCCCCGTGAGATCCTCGCGCTGCACGCCGAGGACCTCACGGCCGTTGGCGCGCCGACCGCGTTCGACCTGATCGTCTGCGTGGGCAACGTGATCACCTTCGTCGCCGAGTCGACCGAGGTCGCGGTGCTGGTGCGGCTGCGCGAGCTGCTCGCCCCGGGCGGACGGGTGCTGGTCGGCTTCCACCTGCGCGGCGGGCCGGCCACCGCCCGCGCCTACCGACCCGAGGAGTTCGTCGCCGACGCGGCCGCCGCGGGTCTGGTGGTGCAGCACCGGTTCGGCGGCTACGACCTGCGCCCGGTGGACGAGGACTACGCGGTGTGGGTGTTGGCGGCCGACGGCGCGGGGTCACCGCACCCGGGCTGACCCACTCTCAGCTTGGATGCTCAGAACGACTCGAGGTCCTCCGGCGAGAAGGTGTCCAGCACCGGAGGCGCGGGCGGCTGCGGCTGCTGCCGCTTGCTGAGACGGACCTCGGAGTGGGCGCCGCAGCCGTGGTCGAAGGTGACCACCCGGCCGTCGTCGTTGGCGTCCCCGTTGGCGCAGACGCCGAAGGTCTCGGACAGCGGACCGGCGAGCCGGACCAGGAAGCCGCAGCTGAAGCACTGGTCGGTGGCGGACTTGGCCACCGGCGCCTCGGGGCCGGCCGCGCCGTCGTACCAGCGCTCGGCGGCGGCGTCCCGCCCTCCGGCGAGAGGGTGCGGACGCGACCCAGGCCGAGGTCCTTGGCGACGGTTCGGATCTGGGCCTTGTCGTCGGCGTCCAGCGGGTCGTCGCCGAAGGAGTAGGTGGGGACCAGGCGCGGGTCGTCGTCGGAGACCGGCAGCAGGTCGCCGGGCGACATGTCACCGGGCTGGATGCGCTCCCGGTAGGGCACCCACGCAGGGGCCGTGATCGCCTCCGCGCCGGGCAGCAGCACGGTCTCCACCACGGTGACCTTCCGCTGCCGGGAGGCGCGGGTGAGGGTGACCGCCCAGTGCCAGCCCTGGTAGCCCCGGCGCCGGCACGCGAACAGGTGGGTGACCAGCCGCAGTCCGTCGACCTGGTGACCGAGGTGGTCACCGACGTCCTGGGCGTCGACGTCGTCCAGAAGTGCCGCGCGCGCCGCCTCCACCGCTTCCACGGTGACGGCGTCGGTCGACTTGCGCTCCAGGGTTGCCACGGGCACAGCATCCCTCATCGGCGCCGGGCCCGTCACCCCGGGGTGGCCGCCGCGGTGGGCCGGGTCGCTCGCCGAAGTCGTCGGACCGAGCAGGCAAGATAGGCCAGGTGAGCACCGACGGACACGACCCCGGCTCCCCGGCTGGCCCGACGGCTCCCGACCCGGCCGCGGGCGGTTCCACGGACGGCACCGGCCGGACCGTCGGTCAGAGCCTCGGCAGCGGCGCGAAGGCGACCGCGCGCGGAGTCCGGGCCACCGCCAGCGCCACCGGACGCGCCGGGCGGGCCACCGTCCGCCGGGCCCGGCGGGCGGCCGGCGCGCAGGGCGCCGACAAGTCCGGCCTCAACCGCCTGATCGAGCTGCACGCCTGCAGCGCCGCCGGGGACGCGGCGGTCGCGATCGCCCTGGCGGGCACCATCTTCTTCGCCGGCGCCACCAGCGAGGCGCGCAGCCAGGTCGCCCTCTTCCTCGGGCTGACCATGCTGCCGTTCGCGATCGTCGCTCCCCTGATCGGCCCGTTCCTCGACCGGTTCAGCCACGGCCGCCGCTGGGCGATCGGCGCCACCTTCGCCATCCGCGGTTTCCTGTGCTGGGTGCTGGCCGGGGCGATCGCCTCGGAGTCGATCTGGTTCTACCCCGCCGCCCTGGGGGTGCTCGTCTCCTCCAAGGCGTACGGCGTGACACGGGCCGCCGCCGTGCCCCGGCTGCTGCCGCGCGAGATCACCCTGGTGAAGGCGAACGGGCGGGTGTCGCTCGCCGGCGTGGTGGGAGCCTCGGTGTCGGCGCCGCTGGCCGGCATCGCCGCCTTCTTCGGCGCCGAGTGGACCCTGCGCTACGCGTTCCTCGTCTTCGTCCTGGGCACCGTCGCCGCGATCCTGCTGCCGGCCCGGGTCGACTCCAGCGAGGGCGAGCAGCAGGTCGGCGACCCGGCCACCGGACGCCGCGGCACCGGCATGCCGGCCAAGGTGGCCTTCGCGCTGCGCGTCAACTGCGGTCCGCGCTGGCTCTCGGGCTTCCTGACCATGTACATGGCGTTCCTGCTCCGCGCCGAGCCGATACCGGGCTGGGAGGACCGCACCACGCTGCTGATCGGACTGGTCATCGGCGGCGCCGGGTTGGGCAACACGCTCGGCATCCTCGTGGCGTCGATGGCGCGGAGGATCAACCCCGCCGTGATGGTGGTGGTCGCGCTGCTCGCCGACATCGCGATCTGTGCGGTGACAGCGGTCTTCTACAACCTGATCACCATCGTCGCCCTCGGTCTCACCGCCGGCCTGATGCAATACCTCGCGAAGGTGTCGCTGGACTCCACGATCCAGACCGGCGTCCCCGCCCGCTCCCACTCCAGCGCGTTCGCGCGCGGGGACACCACGCTGCAGCTGGCCTGGGTGATCGGCGGGTTCGTCGGGATCGCGATGCCCTGGATCCCGCAGCTCGGGCTGGGCGTCGCAGCGGTGGTGCTCTCCGCCTGGGCGGTCTTCACCCTCGGCGCGCGGAGCCTCCTGAAGCGCCCCGCCGGAGCGGACTCGGCCCCGGCGCCGCCGGCGCCCGCGGACCCTCCGCGTGCCGGCGGCAGCCGCTGACGGTCAGGACTCGAGCTCGGTGGCCAGCGCGCGCAGCAGCTTGGCGACCGGCTGAGCGGTACGACGCTCCGGGTGGCGGCCGTGCCGGTAGGACTCGCCCACGCCGTCCAGCAGCCGGATCAGGTCCTCGACGATCGGGACCATCTCCTCGGGCTTCTTGCGCTTGGCCTGGGCCTTGTTGCGCGAGACCGAGGCCTGCGCGTCCAGCACCCGCACCTGGAGCGCCTGCTCGCCGCGCCGGCCCTGGGCGATCCCGAACTCCACGCGCGTCCCCGGCTTCACCGTGGTGAGGCCCTCGGGCAGCGCGTCGGCATGGACGTAGACGTCCGGACCGTCGGACTGGGAGAGGAACCCGAATCCCTTGTCCGCGTCGAACCACTTCACCTTGCCAGTCGGCACCGTCCTCGACCTCTCTCCTAGGAGCTGGGGGCCGGTGGACCCGGCCAGCGGGAATCGTAGGCCATCGCCACGCGACGCCCGAACCCCTTTCCCTCCGGGTGGCCGCGCAGCCCGTGGACGGTGCAGGATCGACAGGCCCAGGGCGGCCGACGGCAGGCCGTCCGACGACGTGCGGAGGCAGTGGCGTGGACGCGCAGAGCAGGACCGACCCGACCGGCCCGACCCTCGCCGCGCCGCCGTTACCGGTGCGCACCGCGCGGCTCGTCCTGCGTCCGCTCCGCCCGGCGGACATCCACGACCTCGGTTACTACCGCGACCCCGAGGTGTGCCGCTTCCTGCCGTTCCCGCCCACCGACCAGGAGGGGCTGCGGGCGCGGCTGGACCGCCTCGGCGCCGGCACCGCCCCGTCCCGACCGGGCGACGCCCTGCACCTGGCCGCCGACCTGGACGGGCGGGTGATCGGCGACGTGATGCTGCGCCTCGGCTCCCGGCTGACCGACCACGACCCGCCGGCCGTGGCCGAGATCGGCTGGGTCTTCTCCCCCGATGTCGCCGGGCTCGGCTATGCCACGGAGGCGGCCCGGGCGGTGGTCGACCTCGCGTTCTCGCACTATCCGCTGCACCGAGTCTCGGCACAGCTGGACCCGCGCAACACGGCGTCGGTGCGGCTGTGCGAGCGGCTCGGCCTGCGGCACGAGGCGCACACCCGCGCCGACTTCCCCTCCTGGGACGGCTCCTGGAGCGACACCGGCGTCTACGGCATCCTGCGCGCCGAGTGGCGCCAGCAGCCGGGCCCACCCTGAGGCCCGGACGGCTCGGACTGCCGGGGCCCGGCTCAGCCGTCTCGCGCGACCCGCATGGTGCGGTCGCCGAAGCGCACCTGGTCGCCGTCGATCAGCGTCGTCGGACGCCCCGGGGAGAGTGACTTCGAGGCGCCGCCGCGCAGCACGTAGGAGCCGTTGGTCGAGCCGCGGTCCATCACCACGAGCGCACCGTCGGGGACCACCTGGAACTGGGCGTGGGTCTTCGACAGGGACATGTCCTCCGAGCGCAGCGGGACCACGTGGCGGACCGGCTCCCCCGCCCGCGGCTCCGGACGGCGGCCGACGATCGCCAGCCCCTCCACGACGAACGACTCCCCCGTGTCGAAGGTGACCCGCCAACGCGCGTCCGTGGCGCGTCGACGCTGCCCGGTGCCCGCGCCGGAGGGCGCCGGCGGCGGTGAGGGTGGGATCGACGGTCGGGCGGGTGTGCCCGGCGGGGTGGCCGGCGTCGGGCGCGCGGGCGGCGCAGGGGCCGGGCGCGCGGCCGGCGCGGGGTCGGCGGGACCCGGTCGGGGGCGGACACCGGGTCCGGCCGGACCGCCGGGGTCGGCTGCGGCGCCGCGCTCGGCGTGGGTGTCGCGCTCGGGCTCGGTGCCGAGCTCGGGCCGGGCGCCGCGCTCGGGGTGTGTGCCGGGGCCGCGGGCTGGGGGGTCGGCTGGGGGGTCGCCTGGGGGGTCGAGGTCGCCTGAGGGGTCGGGCTGGGCAGCAGCCGCATCGCGGTCAGGTTGACCACCTGCTGCGGCCGGTCGTCGGCCTCCACCTCGACCACCGGTCGAGGACGTACGTCGACCACCACCGCGTCACCGATCCGATCGTGCCGCGCGCGCCGCCGACCCGACGGGTCCATCGCCGCGGTCCACGCCAGCATGGCCGCGCCCAGACCGAGGGTCGGCAACCCGGCGAGGCCCAGCACGATCGTGCGCATCAGCGCCGCACCCACTCCGATCGGCATCCCGTCGCCGGCCCGCACCACCCGCAGCCCGGTCAGTGCCATCCCCGGGGTGAGCGCGGTCGTCCCCAGCACCACCGCGGTGACCAGCCCGATCAACAGCAGCACGCCGACCGCGATCCCCGCCGCAGGCAGGAACTCGCCGGGAGCGACCAGCCGGCCGACGCCGTACCCGATGCCGGCGGCGACGCCCCACGCCAACAGGCGGTCCAAGGCATACGCGGTGAACCGACGCTCGAGGTCGGCGGCCGGGAACTCGGTGACCGGGTCGGCGGTCGGGACCGCCCCGGGGGCAGGCGGGGACATGGTGGGGGCGCTCCGAGACGTCGGCCCGGCGGTCAGGGCCGGGAGACCTGGATCGTGATGCCGTCACCGAGGTCGATGATGGCGCCGGGGATGAGCTGCACGGCGATGCCCGGCTTGAGGTCCTCCGGGCCCAGGCCGGGCTGGACCAGCACGGTGCCGTTGGTGGAGCCCATGTCCGTGACCACCGCGGTGCCGTGGTCGGCACCGGTGCCCGGGCGCACCTCGACGTGCGTGGAGGAGATCTCGTGCTGCCGGCTGGGCACCGTGATCAGCTGGGGCTGCTCGCTGGAGGTGAAGCGTCGCGCCTCCGGGGAGCGTCCGATCAGGACCACCCGGTCCACCACGACGCTCTGGCCGTCCGAGATCAGCAGCTGCGCCACCGCCTGGCCGGTCCGGGCGTCGGCCGGTGCCGCCGCGGCCTCCGCGTTGGTCTGGCCGTCGTGATCGTCCGCGGAGGCGCCGACCGACTCCCAGGTCCCGATGCCCAGCGGCGGAGGCGGCGCGTCGGTCGAGGGAGCGTCGGTGGGCGGCGGCGGGAAGCCCGGCGGCACGTCGGCCGCGGGCAGCTGCTCGCCCGGAGGCTGCGTGTCGTCGTCCAGGTCCTCGGGCGCCGTGGCGCCGGCGTCCGGCGCGACGTCGGCGGCCGCCGGAACGACCGGAGGTGCCGGGGGCGGCGGACCGGCCGGCAATCCCCACGGGGTCACCCAGTCCTCCGCCGCACCGCTCTCCGCACCGCTCTCCGCACCGCCCGTGTCGCCGTCGTCGGCGGCGTCGTCGTCCAGGTCAGGGAGCGGATCGCTCAACGGGTCGCTCAGGGGATCGCTCAACGGGTCGCTCAGGGGATCGCTCAACGGGTCGCCCGCGGGCGCGCCCCCGGCGGGTGCGGCGGAGGCCTCCGCCACCGACTCCATCATCTCCGTCGCCGGTCCGATCTCGCCCGTCTCGTCGGCCTCGCCGATCTCCCCGGCCCCGCCGTCCATGTCGTCCATGTCGGCCATGTCGGCCCGGGCGGCGGCAACCCCCACCGCGACCCCCGATCCGACGCCGGCGGCAGCCACCGGAGCGGCATCCGACCCGGCGTTCTCGGCCGGGACGTCCGACGGCTCGGCGGCTGGTGCGGCCGCCTGCCCGGCGCTCGGGACCAGGCCGGGGCTGTCCACCCTCCCGGCGCGGACCAGGCCGGTCACGATCGGGTAGTCCTCGCCCGCACCGGCCGCGTCGGGCGCCTGCTCGCCGCCGTCCAGACGGATGGAGAGCGAGTCGGGCGCGGTGAAGGTCCGCTCCACCCAGGTGCCGCCCGCGACGCCGTCCAGCTCGATGGTCTCACCGTCCGCCACGACCGATGCCGTCACCTCGGCGCCGCGCAGCAGCACACGGGTCGGCCCCTCACCGGCGGTCACGAGCGCGAACCCCGGCAGCCGGCTCAGCCCGGAGGCGAGCAGCGCGTCGAGGACCTCGTTGAAGTCGGCGCCACCGTCGACCAGCGCCCAGATGCCGACCACCGTCTCCTTCTGGACCGCCGGCAGGAACACCGTGGCGTTGCTCCCGAAGATCGCATACCAGGCACCGGCACGGTAGGACCAGGCGTGGGCGGTCGGACTCGTCAGGCTCATGGGAGCGCTCCCAGCTTCTCCTCCAGACTCAGACGCTCGGCGTCGGAGTCGTACGGCATGTCGTGGGCCAATCCCACCACATCGATCACGACGGCGGTCGCGTTGTCGCGTCCGCCGGCCCGCACCGCGGCGGACACCAGGCGGTCCGCGGCGTCGCGGGGTCCTCGGTCTCGGCCAGGATCGCGGCGATCTGTGCGTCGTCGATCATCCCGCTCACCCCGTCCGAGCAGAGCAGCAGCCGCTCGGCCGCGGGCAGCGGCAGCAGGAAGTAGTCGGCCTCCCCGCTCGCCGAGGCGCCCAGCGCCCGGGTGATGACGTGCCGGCTGGGGTGCAGTGCCGCCTCCGCCACCGTGATCGATCCGGCGTCGATCATCTCCTGCACGACGCTGTGGTCCACGCTGACCTGCTCGAGGCCGCCCTCGGTGTAGCGGTAGATCCGGGAGTCACCGATGTTGGCGAGCAACCACCGCGCGTGACCGTCCTGCTCGACCAGCACGGCGACCACGGCCGTCGTACCTGCGCTGAAGCCGATGGCGCCGGCGTCCTGCTGCTCGGCGTCGTAGGCGGAGATCCGTTCCTGGACCCGGCGGAAGGTCGCCGCCACCCGTTCGGCGGCCTTGTCGGCGTCGCCACCGGTGACACCGGACTCGGCGAGTGCCTCGAACTCCTCCACCACGAACCGACTGGCCACGTCGCCGGCATCGTGGCCGCCCATCCCGTCGGCCACCACGAAGACCGGCGGGGCGGTCAGGTAGGCGTCCTCGTTGGCCTCTCGCACCAGGCCGACATCGCTGGCACCGCCGTGGTGCAGCTCCACGCGGGTCATCGGACCACTCCGCGCGTCGGTAGCGTGGGAGGCGTGGACGAGGGATCCGGTCGGCACCGGTCGTTGGCCGACCAACTGCGGTCGTGGCCCGACGAACGGCTCCGTCGCCTGCTCACCGAACGTGTCGACCTCGCCACACCTGCACCTCACGACTTCAGTCAGCTCGCCTCGCGAGCCGCGGTCCGCAACTCCATCCTGCGTGCCCTGGACAGTCTCACCCGGGGCCAGCTCTCGGTGCTAGATGCCCTTGTCGTCGCCGGACAAACCACCACGGACGAGCTGATCCCCATGGTGTCAGCCTCGCCGGAGTACGTCGCGGCGACCCTGGAGGAACTGCAGCAGCGGGCGCTGATCTGGAACTCCCCGGAGGGCCTGCGCCCGCTGACCGGGGTCGCGGACTGCCTGGGGTCCGACCCGGCGGCCGGGGTCAGCGGGCTGCGGCCGCGGTCCGCGCGGCCCCGCCCGGTCGAGGAGATCGTCGCGGCGGTCGCCGACCTGTCCGCCGAGGCGACCGCTCTGCTCGATCACGTGATCGAGGCCGGTGGCCTGGCCAGAGCCGGCACCACCCGCGTCGGGCTCCCGCCGGCGGACGCCCGTACGCCCGCCGAGGAGCTGACCAGCCGCAGGCTGCTGCAGAGCGGCGGATCGGCCCACCCCGACATGCTGGTGGTCCCCGGCGAGGTCGGCCTGGCCCGGCGCGGGGGCCGCACCACGATGGAGCCGGTCGATGTCGCGCCCACGATCGCCGCGGAGCCTCGTCCCGCCCGGCTGGTCGCCAGCGCCGCGGTCGGCGCCGCCACCGAGTTCGTACGACGTACCGAGCAGCTGTTGCAGGGGTGGGGCGAGGTCCCGGCCGCGGCGTTGCGCACCTCCGGGCTGGGTGTGCGCGAGCTCCGGTCCGCGGCCCAGCGGCTGGGCGTGGACCCGAAGGAGGCCGCGCTGCTGGCCGAGGTCGCCTCGGCCGCCGGGCTGCTCGGCTCCCGGGCCGACGCCGACGGCAACCCGGTGTGGGTGCCGACCGACGAGTTCGACGCCTGGTGCGGCCGGGAGACCGCCGAGCGATGGACGGTGCTGGCCCGGGCCTGGGTGGCGAGTCCCCGGCTGCCGCTGCTGGTGGGTGAGCGGGGCCCGGACCAGAAGCCCTGGAACGCGTTGACGCCCGAGCTGTCGGCGGTGGGCATGCCGGAGGCGAAGGCGATGGTGCTCGCCGAGCTGGCGGACCTGCCCGACGGCACCGGGCCGGCCGCCGGGACCGGTCTCCCGTCGCTGGTCGCACGCCTGGGCTGGCGGCGCCCGCGCCGTCCACGCACCCGGGTGGACCTGGTCGGCTGGGCGGTCGAGGAGGCGGCCCACCTCGGGCTGACCGGCGCCGGGGTCCTCACCGACTACGGCCGGGCGCTGGCCCGCGGCGAGGACCCGACCCCGCTGCTGGCCGGCGTGGTGCCCCGGCCGGTCGACCACGTGCTGGTCCAGGCCGACCTGACCGCGGTCGCGCCGGGACCGCTGGAGCCGGACCTGGCCCGCCGGCTCCAGCAGATCGCCGACCTCGAGTCGCACGGCGCCGGCGGCGTGTACCGGTTCACGCCCGGCTCGATCCGCCGCGGACTGGACGCCGGGTGGAGCGGCGGTGAGATCAAGGCCTTCCTCGCGGAGTGCTCCCGCACCCCGGTCCCGCAGCCGCTGGACTACCTCGTCGACGACGCCGTCCGCGGCTTCGGCCGGCTCCGGGTCGGTCTCGCCACGGCCTACCTGACCTCCGAGGACGAGGTCGCCCTCGCCGAGCTCGTCAACCACCCGCGCGCCGCCCACCTGGAGCTGCGCCGGATCGCGGCCACGGTGGTGATCAGCACCCTCCCCGTCGACGTCCTGCTGCCGCGGATGCGCGAGCTCGGCTTCGCG
Organism: Nocardioides sambongensis; assembly: GCF_006494815.1. Classification (NCBI taxonomy): domain Bacteria; kingdom Bacillati; phylum Actinomycetota; class Actinomycetes; order Propionibacteriales; family Nocardioidaceae; genus Nocardioides; species Nocardioides sambongensis. The sequence goes on along the minus strand of NZ_CP041091.1, from coordinate 25,403 downwards.
CCGGTGGTCGAGGGCGCCGACGGCGTGGTCCGGGTCGGGGCGAGCGAGCAGCTGCGGGCCCGCCGTCCGCGGGAGGCGGGCGCCCGCGGCTCCGCCCGCGCCGCGGCCCAGGCAGCGGCCCAGGTCGAGGTCGCCCTGCGCGCGCTGCGCGAGGGCGAGGCCGAGGCCCGGCGCCGGCCCGCCTCGGCCAGCACCGCCGGGGGCGCGGCGTCGGCGCTGCGCGACGCGATCGAGCGGCGCGGCCGGGTCGAGATCGGCTTCACCGACCGGCAGGGCGTCATCGCCGAGCGGGTGGTCGCCCCGCTCCGAGTGGAGGGCGGCGAGCTCAGCGCCCGCGACGTCGACGCATCCCCGGACGACCCCGATGCGATCCGCTCCTACCCGCTGCACCGGATCAGCCGCGTCACCCCGCTCTGACACCGGCCGGGCGCGCACGCGCGCACGCAGGCCGCGCGATCGGGCCCGATCGAGGGGCGGAACGTAGACTCGTGCGGTGACCGACGGACCTCTCATCGTGCAGTCGGACAAGTCCCTCCTCCTCGAGGTCGACCATCCGCAGGCGGGTGAGTGCCGCAAGGCGATCGCGCCGTTCGCCGAGCTGGAGCGCAGCCCCGAGCACATCCACACCTACCGGCTCACCCCGCTGGGCCTGTGGAACGCGCGCGCCGCCGGACACGACGCCGAGGAGGTTGTCGACACGCTGCTCACCTTCTCCCGCTACCCGGTCCCCCACGCCCTGCTGGTCGACGTCGCCGAGACGATGGCCCGCTACGGCCGGCTCCGCCTGGAGAAGCACCCCACCCACGGACTGGTCCTCTCCTCCACCGACCGGCCGGTGCTCGAGGAGGTGCTGCGCGCCAAGAAGATCGCGGGGATGCTCGGGCCCCGCCTCGACCCCGACAGCGTGGCCGTGCACCCGTCCGAGCGCGGCAACCTCAAGCAGGCCCTGCTCAAGCTCGGCTGGCCGGCGGAGGACTTCGCGGGTTACGTCGACGGCGAGGCGCACGCGATCGACCTGGCCGAGGACGGCTGGACGCTGCGCGACTACCAGCGCGACGCCGCGGAGTCGTTCTGGCACGGCGGCTCCGGGGTCGTGGTGCTGCCGTGCGGCGCCGGCAAGACGATCGTCGGGGCGGCCGCGATGGCACAGGCCCGGGCGACCACCCTGATCCTGGTCACCAACACCGTGAGCGCCCGGCAGTGGAAGGACGAGCTGGTGCGTCGTACCTCGCTGACGGCGGACGAGATCGGCGAGTACTCCGGCACCGTCAAGGAGATCCGGCCGGTCACCATCGCGACCTACCAGGTGATCACCACCAAGCGGAAGGGCGTCTACCCGCACCTCGAGCTCTTCGACGCCCGCGACTGGGGCTCATCGTCTACGACGAGGTGCACCTGCTGCCCGCCCCGATCTTCCGGATGACCGCGGACCTGCAGGCCCGCCGGCGGATCGGCCTCACCGCCACCCTGGTCCGCGAGGACGGCCGTGAGGGCGACGTGTTCTCGCTGATCGGCCCCAAGCGGTACGACGCGCCGTGGAAGGACATCGAAGCCCAGGGCTGGATCGCGCCGGCCGACTGCGTCGAGGTCCGCGTGACGCTGCCGGAGTCGACGCGGCTCGCCTACGCCACCGCGGAGCCCGAGGAGCGCTACCGGCTGGCGGCCTGCACCCGCGAGAAGGTGGGTGTGGTGCGGGACCTGGTCGCCCGGCACCGCCAGCAACCGACCCTGGTGATCGGTCAGTACCTCGACCAGCTCACCGAGCTCGGCGAGGAGCTCGACGCGCCGGTGATCACCGGCGACACCACGGTCAAGGAGCGCCAGCGCCTCTTCGAGGGCTTCCGCTCGGGCGAGATCGGGCTGCTGGTGGTCTCGAAGGTCGCCAACTTCTCCATCGACCTGCCCCAGGCCGAGGTGGCGATCCAGGTCTCCGGCTCCTTCGGCTCCCGCCAGGAGGAGGCCCAGCGTCTGGGCCGGCTGCTGCGCCCGGGTGAGCCGGGGCCCGACGGGGAGCGCAAGGTCGCCCACTTCTACACGCTGGTCTCCCGCGACACCGTCGACGCCGACTTCGCGGCGAACCGGCAGCGGTTCCTGGCCGAGCAGGGCTACGCCTACCGGATCGTGGACGCCGACGAGCTCGGCGTCTGACCGGCGGCCCTACCGCGCCGCGCGGGTCACCCGGCTGCCGCAGGTGCTGTCCCGGGTGCCCCGGAAGAACGCTGCCAGCGGGAGGGTCACGCGTCGCTCATCGCGCTTCCCCTCGACGAGGACCGAGCTCCACGACGTCAACGTCCCGCGCGCGGTGCACCCGCTGCTCCGGAAGGCGACCTCCACCTCGACGATCGCGAAGTCTTCGGGGGCCAGCGGCGTCTCACCGCTCCAGCGGGCATCGATGTCATCGCCGTCGGCGGACGCGGTGTGGTCGATAGCGGTGCCGTTGACGGCGACCACCCGGAAGCCGGCCCCGCCGCCGGGGCCGCCGATGGCCTGACGGAAACCGGTCACCGTCAGGTCCGCATCGCCGGGGTTCCACACCCGGTAGGTGAGGGTGCAGCGCATGCCCCTGGCCATCGGGATCGCCGGCAACCGCATCCCCTCGACCTCGGCGACCCCGACCTCGACCCCGCTGCAGCGCGGCAGCGCCGCCTCGCCGAAGACCTCGGTCGTGGCGTCGCCACCGAGGTGCCGCCACCCGATCACTCCCACCACGAGGAGCGTCACGACGGCCAGACCGACTCCGAGCAGCACCCGATTGCGCACCCGGCCACTCTGGCAGACGGCCTCGACGGAGCCGGTCGCACTCACCGACGGCGCGGCGGATCCGTGGCGGTGGGTCACCCCGGTGCGGTCGGCGGGCCGTCCACTCCGAAGGTGCCGCCGCTGCGCCAGTAGACCCCGCCCTCACGGGCGAGCAGACCGTCGTCGACCAGATAGCGACGCAGCGCCGCGTGGTCGGTGTGGATCTCCTTGAGGACGGCGTCGACCTCGCGCTCGGGGTAGGTGCGGCCGGGCTCGAACCGTTGGGCGATGTGGTCGAGCACCACCCGCCGCTTCGCGTGCCGGGTCGGCATCGTGCGCAACCGGCCCTCGGCGTCGAAGAACCGGCGCAGCAGCTCAGGGTCGGCTCCCGGGACGTCACTCATCCGCGCCCCTCACTCATCGTCTCGTCCACCGCCAGGATGTCGATCTCCAACCACGGTGCGTCCTTGCCGCCGACCGGAGACGAGCGCACCACGATCCCGGTCTGCACGTCCAGCGCCACGTCGTAGTGGTCGGGGAAGACGATGTCGCCCGGCACCTCGCGGTAGTTCGGCGTCCCCGGGCCCTCGTCCTCGCCGTGCCAGGAGATCTCGCTCCACAACAGCTCGCAGCAGCCCCCGCCGCAGCGTGGGTCGTAGCCCTCCACCGGGGTCAGGTCCGCGCGCCAGGCGGGTCGTCCGGCCACGGTGTCCGCCCTCAGCCGGTCGACGCGCACGTCGTGGCTCAGCTCCACCGGGTCGAGGGCGGCCACGAAGTAGTAGTTGTCCCACATGGGCACGTCGAGCTCGTAGCGCAACAGGTCCGGGCGCGGGTCGGCCAGGCCGTCCGCGCGGAAGGTCATCGTGGGCGGGCGGCACAGCGCAGCCACCTCGTCCTCGCTCGGCGAACCGCCCGCGTCATCGGTCGCCACCGCCACCGAGGAGTGGGGCGCCTCGGTGGGGCCCGACGGCTCGGTGAGGGTGTGACGGCGTCCGGCGGAGTCGCGCACCACGAGCCGGGTCAGGGCCGGGCCGCGGCTCAGCCAGCACTCGTCGTACGACGGCTGCCGCGGCTTCTGCCCCGTGCCGGTGGCGTAGGTGAAGTGGAGTGTCCGCGAGCGCCAGGGGGCGCTGCGGGCGAGGGCGCGGAAGGTGTCGACGGTCGGACTCACCGCATCACCCTGCCCGCGAGCCGCCGGCCCCGCATCCGGATATCGGCCGGGCTGCCTCTCAGCCCTCGGCCTCGGCGAAATGCGCGTGGTTGCGGATCACCTCGGCGATGATCACGTTGAGGATCTTCTCGGCGAAGTGCGGGTCCAGCCCCGAGGTCTCGGCCATCGACCGCAGCCGTGCGATCTGCACCGCCTCCCGGGCCGGGTCGGCCGGCGGCATCCCGGCAGTGGCCTTGAGCCGGCCCACCTGCTCGGTGCACTTGAAGCGCTCGGCCAGGAGGTGGACCAGGGCCGCGTCGAGGTTGTCGATGCTGGACCGCAGTCGAAGGAGCTCTGCGCGGGCGTCATCGGCACTCATGGCCCCATTGTCCCCATCCCGGCACCGGACGGCACCCGAACTGTCCAGGGATGGGACATGTCGGGTTGAATGGGCGGATGGAGGACGACCATCCCGACCCCGTCTGGCCGCTCGACGGCGCCGACGCCGTGCGCACCGAGCTGCTCGCTGCCTACGACGCACCCACCCGCGGCTACCACGACCGCCGCCACCTGCTCGCGGTGCTGACCCGCCTGGACCGGCTCTCCGCCGCCGGCGTCACGTTCGACGACGTCCCGGTGCGCCTGGCCGCCTGGTTCCACGACGCCGTGTACGACGGCGAGCGGGACGCCGAGGAGCGCTCGGCGACCTGGGCTGAGATCGCCCTTCCCACGCTGGTCGACGACGCCACGGTGGCCGAGGTGGCCCGTCTGGTCCGCCTCACCGAGACCCACTCCCCCGAGCCGGACGACCTGAACGGCTCGGCGCTGTGCGACGCCGACCTGGGCATCCTCGCCGAGACCGAGGCCGAGTACGACACCTACGCCGCCGACGTGCGGGAGGACTACCGGCACCTCAGTGACGCCGCCTTCCGCTCCGGCCGGATCGCGAAGCTCGAGGAGCTGGTCGAGCGCGACGAGCTCTTCCACACCGGACCGGCGCGCGAGGCGTGGACCGACGCCGCGCGGACCAACCTGCGCCGGGAGCTGGCGGACCTGACCGCTCTCGACGCCGGGTCGGCCGCACCTCGCTGAGGACGCCGCCCCTCCCGGGCCCGCCTCACTCCCACCCCAGTCGGTCCCCGACCGCCGCGGCGATGCCGGCGAGGTCCGCGAGCCGGTGCAGCTGGTCGTCCACCCAGCCACGGACGTCGCCCTGCAGGGCGAGCAGCAGCTCGACGACCTGGTGCACTGCCAGCTCCGTCATCGGTCAGCCTCTCCTGGTCCTCGCTGCGTCCGCGACCGGGGTCCGATCGCGTCCGGCGGGTGCCCGGCGGACGACGGCCTTGAAACCAGCGCACAATTGACCTGTGGACGACCGTGCGATCTACCGGGGACGAGCCGCCGTGCTCGCCGATCTGACCGTCCGACGACTCGCCTCGGCGGAGGTGGTCTCGGTGCTCGACGAGGTGTGCTCGGAGCGGCGCTGGTGGCTCGAGCAGTGGGCAGAGGGCGCCGACTTCGTCCCCGGGCTGATCGCCCAGGACGTGCAGGAGAGGATGGCTGACGAGATCGGCCGGACCGATCCCTCCGGTCTGTGGCCGGTCTGCCTGCGCTGCCGGAGCGGCCCGGTGCACACGCTGCACATCGCCCCCGACCTCGGCGGCCCGGATCCGGTCTGGGTGTGTGAGGAGTCCGGCGACGTCGTCGCACCGCTGGGCGCGTTGACACCGGACGCCTGAGCGGACCCGCACGACACACCCGCCGGGCACCCGAACACCTGTTCGACCGCGGCGTACCCTGGTCGCATGGACTTCCAGGCCACCCTCTTCGCCGACCAGCCCGCGACGGCGTTCGCGGACCCGTCGCGTCGTGAGCTGAGCGCCGGCGCGTGGGTCGACGTCGCCCGCAACTGGCTGCCCGCGGCGGACGAGGTCTTCACGGCGCTGGCCGAGCAGGTTCCGTGGCGCGCCGAGCGGCGTCAGATGTACGACCGCCTGGTCGACGTGCCCCGGCTGGTGCACACCTACATGATCGGCGAGGAGCTGCCCCACCCCCGGCTGGTGGAGGCGCGGGAGTGGCTCAGCGGCCACTACGCCACCGAGCTCGGTGAGCCGTTCCGGACCGCCGGCTGCTGCTACTACCGCGACGGCCGCGACAGCGTGGCCTGGCACGGCGACACGATCGGCCGCGGCTCGACGCACGACACGATGGTGGCGATCGTGTCCGTCGGCGACCCCCGCCGCCTGTGCCTGCGGCCGCGCGCCGGCGGCGAGGGGGTGACCGTCGAGATGGGCCACGGCGACCTGGTGGTGATGGGCGGGAGCTGCCAGCGCACCTGGGAGCACGCGGTGCCGAAGGTCGCCTCCGCCGGGCCGCGGATCTCGGTCCAGTTCCGTCCGCTGAACGTCTTCTGACCCACGCCCGCTCGCCGGTCCGATCGCGAGAGGTCACCCGCGCACGGCCGAGAGGTCAGGTATGCACGCCCGACGCGTCCGTCGCCGACGTCCGACACGTCAGGCAGTGACCCGCGCTGGCGTGATGGCGCACCGACCTCTGCCGGCGGTCGACTCAGGGAGTCGGGTCCGCGGGAGGCGCGGTCGTGCTCAGGCCGGTCGCGGTCTCGGTCGGCTGGGAGGTGGGCGACTCGGTCGGCTCGCTCGGAGCGACCGAGTCGGAGGAGCCCTCCGCCGGATCGGACGTCTCCTCGGAGGCGGCATCGCTCGGAGCGACGCTCTCCGTCTCGCCGGTGGCGTCGTCCCCACCGTCCCGATCGCGGTCCCGCCGCCGGTCCTGCTCCCGGTCGTCACTGCCGCCCTCGCCCACGACCCCGCCGATCGACGTGCGCTGGTCTCCGTCGGTGCCGCCGGTGATCGACGAGACGCTCTGCCCGGCGATCAGCTCGAAGGCGCTGATCGCGAGCATCGCGATCAGGAAGACGCCGGCGCTGCCGATCGCGATCCGCCGCCAGGGCAGCGCCCGCCAGCCGGTCGTCGCGCCGTCCGCCGCCGCGGCCTCCTCGGCCGCACCCGCTGCCGCCTCGGTGTCGTCGTCGGACTCGCCGTCGGACTCGCCGTCGGTCGCGCCCACCGTCGGCGTGACCTCCTGGTCGGGGGCGAGATCGTCGGCCGCATCCCGCAGCCTGCTCTCGGCGCGTGCCAGGTCGTCCTCCGCCGCCGGGTCACCCTCGACCCGCTCGGCCGCCTGCTGTACGTCGTCGCGAGCCAGCCCGACCTTCTGCAGCGCCACCGCCTGGACCGCTGCCACCTGCCGCTTGCTGGCTCGGATGGTGTTCTTGTAGAGCGCGGTGGCGATGGTCGCCACCACACTTCCGAGCGCGGCACCGATCAGGGTGCCGGCGGCGCCGAGGGTGGAGAGCAGGACCGCGACGGTCACCGCCGAGGCAGCACCGGCGAAGGCGGCCGTCCAGTCGACGGACGCCTTCTCCTCGGTCTCGGTCTGGTTCGCCATCGGCTCTCAGTATCCCGGACGGGTCCTCGGTCGGCTCGGCGGAGCGCCCCGGCCCGGATCAGGCCTCGGTGCCGTGCGAGGCGACGAAGGCCAGGATCTGCTCGGAGAGCTCGGGGCGGCACACGACGACGTCAGGGAGGTAGACGTCGTCCTGGTTGTAGACCAGGTCGCTGCCGTCGACGCGGGAGGTGAAGAGACCCGCGGCGCGGGCCACCGCGACCGGCGCGGCGGAGTCCCACTCGTACTGTCCGCCCGCGTGCACGTAGGCGTCGGCGACGTCGCGCACGACCGACATCATCTTCACCCCGGCCGAGCCCATCGGGACCAGCTCGGCGTCCAGCTCGGCGGCCAGGGCCTCGACGAACGCCGGCGGGCGGCTGCGGGACACCGCGATCCGGGGACGGGTGGAGGTCCTCGCCGGCACCACCGGTGGGTTCCCGGTGCTGAAGGTCTCGCCCAGGGCGGGCTGCGCGACCGCGCCGGCGATCAGGTCGCCCGCCTGCCACAGCGCGACGTGGACGGCCCAGTCGTCGCGCGGCGGCTCGGAGAACTCACGGGTGCCGTCCAGCGGGTCGACGATCCAGACCTTGTCGGCACCCAGGCGCGCCTTGTCGTCCTTGCCCTCCTCGCTCAGCACGGCGTCCTGAGGACGGTGCTCGGCGAGCAGGCTCATCAGCAGCTCGTGCGCGGCCCGGTCACCGGCGTCCTTGAGCTCCTTGCCGGTCAGCCCCTCCTCGCGCACCTCGAGCAGACGCCGGCCGGCCACCTCGGCGAGCCAGGCGGCGAGTGCATGGTCGTCGGCGACGACCTCGGGGGAAGGGATGCCAGCATCGAAAGTCACGCGCACACCTTAGAGCCAAGCCCGCCCGATCCGGGCACCGCCGTTCGCGACGTACGCGGGCGGCCCACCGCCGACCGCGACCGCGGCGCGGTCAGGAGTTGAACCGCTGCTGGGTCTTCTCGAGGCCGTCGGTGATCAGGGTCTCCACCGCGTCGGCGGCGGAGTCGACCTGGAAGGGCAGTTCCTTGCGCTCGGCCCCGGAGTAGTTGGAGAGGACGAAGTCCGAGACCTCCTGGCGCCCGGGCGGTCGCCCGATGCCGGCGCGGACCCGGTAGAAGTCACCGCTGCCGAAGGAGGAGCGCAGCGACTTCAGGCCGTTGTGGCCGTTGTCGCCGCCGCCGCACTTGATCCGCAGCGTCCCGAAGTCGATGTCGAGCTCGTCGTGGATCGCGATGATCCGCTCCGGGGTGACCTTGTAGAAGGTGGCGAGGGCCTTGGTCGGTCCGCCGACCTCGTTCATGTAGCTGCGCGGCTTGGCGAGGACGACCCGCGGGCCGGGTGTGCCGGGCGCTCCGAGGCGTCCTTCGACGACATCCGCGCGACCCGACTTGTGCGCCCGGAAGCCGCTGCCGAGGCGTCGGGCGAGCTCGTCGACGACGAGATAGCCCACGTTGTGCCGGTGACCGGCGTAGGAGGGGCCGGGGTTGCCCAGGCCGACCACGAGCCACACCGGGACGTCCGCCATCGACTCCTCCTCGTCCGAGACGTGCTGGAAAGCAGTACTCCCCGGCGCGGTGGACCGCGCCGGGGAGATCAGCCGACCCAGGTACCACCTGAGCCGGCCGACGGGATTCACTCCGAGTCGTCCTCGGCGGACTCGCCGACGACCTCGACCTCGGCCTCGTCGCGCTCGATGCCGGCCTCGGCCTCGGCCTCCTCCAGCTCGGCGTCCAGGGACGCCTGGCTCTGGGCCTCGGAGACGTTGACGACGAGCACCTCGGCGTCGGTGAGCAGCGTCGAGCCCTTGGGCAGGGTCAGGCTGCCGGCGAGGAACTGGGTGCCGGCCTCGGCACCGGTGATGTCGACCTCGATGTACTCGGGGATGTGGGTGGCCTCGGCCTCGACCTCGATCACCGTGGCGTCGGTGACCACGATGGTCTCCTTGGCGGCCTCGCCGACCAGGTGCACGGGCACCTCGACGGTGACCTTCTCGCCGCGCTTGACGGAGACGAAGTCGACGTGCTCGAGGACGCGGCGGACCGGGTCGGTCTGGACCTGCTTGGTCAGCGCGAGGTGCTTCTTGCCGTCCACGTCGATCTCGAGGAGGGCGTTCACGCCACCGTGGCGCAGCGCCATCATGGTCTCGTGGCCGGGCAGGGTCAGGTGGATCGGGTCGGCACCGTGACCGTAGATCACGGCCGGGACCTTGTTCTCGCGGCGGATGCGGCGGGCCGCGCCCTTGCCGAACTCGGTGCGGGCCTCGCCCTTGATGTGCTCTTCGGACATGGGGATCTCCTCGTGGATCGGTGGTGAGGGCCCCGGTGAACCAGAAGCGCCGCACTGCGGGATCCGGTGACCGGCGGCACCGAACCGTCCGCGCGCGGCGCACGACGTTTTCGGCCCAGTCGATCACGGAGTCAGCAGGAGCTCCCTCGCCGAGGCAACCGCATGAGTGTAGATAAGACCGTGGCCGGAGTGCCAATCGTGGGCGTGGCCATACGCTGACGGGATGCCCCTGCAGCTGTCCGAGGCGCGTGAGCGCGCTGCGCTGGTCTCCGATGTCCGCACCTCCGTCCACCTCGACCTCCGCTCGACGGAGCGGTTCACGGTGGAGGCGGTGATCGCCTTCGACTGCGCCCGCCCGGGCGCCGCGACGTTCCTGGAGCTGACGGACGGGGTCGACGTACTCCTCAACGGGTCGCCGGCGCCGTACGACGGCGAGCGGATCGCGCTGCGCGACCTGGCGACCAGCAACGAGGTGCGGGTGAGCGCCTCGCTCCCCTACGTCACCGACGGTGACGGGATGACGGTGACCGTCGACCCGGCCGACGGCGAGCGCTACGTGTGCGCCTTCACCGCGATGGACGTGGCGCGCAAGGTGCTCCCCTGCTTCGACCAGCCGGACCTGAAGACCACCCTGGACGTCTCGGTGACCGCCCCGCAGCACTGGACGGTGCTGGCCAACGGCCGCGAGGCGGGGCGCGCTCCGGCTGCGGACGGCGAGGGGGTGCGCTGGTCGTTCGCGCCGACCCCGCCGATCTCCTCCTACGTCTTCTTCGTCGCGGCCGGGCCGTGGGTCTCGGTGACCTGGGACGAGCCCTACTCCGAGGCGGCGGGCGGCACACTGCCGTTCGGTTGGCACGCCCGGGCCTCCCAGCGCCGCCAGCTGGAACGGGACGCCGACGAGCTGCGCCGGATCACCAGCAGCTGCTTCCAGTGGTTCACCGAGGCGTTCGACCCGCCCTACGCCTTCGACGACTACCAGCAGGTGTTCACGCCGGGGCTGAACTGGGGCGCGATGGAGTTCCCCGGCTGCGTCGCCTTCCGCGACGAGTACCTGGTCGCCGGGACCCCCACCGAGCTGCAGCGGCAGTGGCTGGCCACCACCATCGCCCACGAGATGGCCCACATGTGGTTCGGCGACCTGGTCACCATGCGCTGGTGGGAGGACACCTGGCTCAACGAGTCCTTCGCCGACTTCATGGGGTTCGAGGTGGGTGCCGAGGCGGCCGGGTACGACGGAGCGTGGGTCACCGCCGCGCTGACCCGCAAGACCACCGGCTACCGGGCCGACCGGCGCCGGTCCACGCACCCGGTGGCCGAAGACGCCGAGCGGGTGCCGGACGCGGACACCGCCTTCGCGAACTTCGACATGATCACCTACGCGAAGGGCAACGCGACGCTGCGCCAGCTCGGCACCTGGCTGGGCGAGGACTTCCTGGCCGGCGTCAACCGGCACCTGCGCGGGCACGCCTTCGGCAACGCCGACCTCGCCGAGTTCCTCGACGCCCTGGACGCCGAGACGGACCGGGACGTGCGGGACTGGGCGCAGCGATGGCTGCGCAGCACCGGGTTCGACGCGATCGAGGTGTCCCGGGAGGGCGACGTACCGGTGCTGACCCGGCACGGCAGCCGCCAGCACCGGTTCTCGGTGGCCGCCTTCGAGGAGGACATGACGCCGGTCGGGTCGGCCGTGGTCGACCTCGCCGACACCCCGCTCCGCCTGGAGCAGTACGCCGGGAAGGTGGTCGTCCCCAACGCCGGTGACGAGACGTTCGCGGCGCTGCGCTGGGACGCCCCGACCTGGGCGGCGATCCGCGCGGGACTCTCCCGGGTCCCGGACCCGCTGACCCGGGCGGTGCTGTGGTGGAGCGCGATCGACGGCGTCGAGTCCCACGAGGTGTCGCTGGAGGAGTTCGCCGGGCTGCTCGCCGACCACCTCGCTGCGGAGCGGCACCCGGTGATCCTGGAGTCGGTGGTCGCCGCCGCGCTCCGGGTGGCACGGATCTACTGCACGCCGCAGGACGTGCGCCCGTTCCTCGACGTGCTCGGCGGGGTGGCGGAGTCCGCGCTGGACTCGGGCGTGCCGAGCCTGGTGCCCTGCGCGACCCGCACCCTGGCCGGGACCGGCGCCGACCCCGACCTGGTCCGCGGCTTCCTCACCGAGGAGGCCGACCCGGAGCTGCGCTGGATCGCGGTACGACGCCTGGCCGAGCTCGGCGAGGCGGAGCACATCGAGGCCGAGGAGCAGCGCGACCGCTCGGTCTCGGGGCACCTGGCCGCGCTCACCGCCCGCGCCGCGGTGGCCACCGCGGAGGCGAAGGCGGCGACCTGGGACCGGCTGATGGGCGGCGACCTGGCCAACCACGAGTTCACGGCGGTCTCCGCGGGCTTCTGGGGTTGGGAGCAGTCCGACCTGGTCGCCGGCTACCTGGAGCGCTACCTCTCCGACGGCCTGGCGCTGGCCCAGCGCTCGGGCCAGGGCATGGGCCAGGTCATCGGCCGCGCCGTACCGCACCTGCCGCTGCCGGCCGCCGAGCGGCGTCGGCTGCGCGACGCGTTCGCCGCGACGCTGGCCCGCGACGACGTACCGATCGTGCTGGCGCGGTGGTGGAACGACGGGCTCGACGACCTCGATCGCGCGCTCTCGGCCGAGGTTGCAGTCTGATATCAGTCCTCGACGGGTTTTGAATCCTCAACAAAATCTTAGTTACGGTGCTGGGGCGGCTCGTGAGCCGGTGAACACTCGGGTGTCCATCCTCGTAGCCCGCGCTCTGCCCCGGCGGTGGTGCTCAACGGCGCCCCTGCTCGCGTGGTTCGTGGTATGCGATTCACTCCAGCTGCAGCACAGCGGTGGGGACGTACGGGTCCACGCCCACGGCGGAGGAGCAATCCCCAAGTGCCAGTCATCGAAGCCCACGAGGTCTACAAGGTGTTCGGGCGTCGACCCGAGCGAGGCGTCACCCGGCTCAAGGAAGGCGCGACCCGGGAGGAGTTGCGCGCCGACGACCTGACCGCTGCGGTGATCGACGCCTCCTTCGAGGTCGCCGAGGGCGAGATCTTCGTGGTGATGGGCCTGTCCGGGTCCGGGAAGTCCACGCTGATCCGCACCGTCAACGGACTGCAGCCCCCCACCGCCGGCACGATCCGGGTCGGTGGCGAGGACCTCGCCGGCCTGGACGGCGGTGAGCTGCGCCGGATCCGCCGGGAGCGGATCAGCATGGTCTTCCAGCACTTCGCGCTCTTCCCGCACCGCACGGTCGGCGAGAACGCCGCCTACGGCCTCAAGGTCAACGGCGTGAACCGGGCCGAGCGGGAGCAGGCCGCCGAGCGCGCGCTGCAGATGGTCGGCCTGGGCGGCTGGGGCGGCTCGCTGCCCGGCGAGCTCTCCGGCGGCATGCGGCAGCGGGTCGGCCTGGCCCGCGCGCTGGCGGCCGAGACCGACGTGATGCTGATGGACGAGGCGTTCAGCGCCCTGGACCCGCTGATCCGTCGTGAGATGCAGGACCAGCTGGTCGAGCTGCAGCACGAGCTGGGCAAGACGATCCTGTTCATCACCCACGACCTGAACGAGGCGATGCGGCTGGGTGACCACATCGCGATGATGCGCGACGGCCGGATCGTCCAGCAGGGCACCGCCGAGCAGATCCTCAACGACCCCGCCAACGACTACGTCGCGCAGTTCGTGCAGGACGTCGACCGCACCCGGGTGCTCACCGCGTCCGCGGTGATGGAGCCCCCCGTCGCCGTGCTCGGCGCCGGCCAGGGCCCCCGGGCCGCGCACAAGCTGATCCGCGAGCACCAGATGTCGTCGGTGATGGTGGTGTCCCGCGACCGGGTGCTGCAGGGCGTGGTCACCGAGAAGGCCGCGGCCGATGCCGTCGCCGCCGGTCGCGACGACCTCGCCGGCGTGATGCAGGCCGCGGCCTCGGTCGGGCCCGACGTCGCGGTGGCCGACCTCTTCGCCGCGTCCGCCGACAGTGCCGTGCCGCTCGCCGTCATCGACGACAGCGGTCGGCTGCAGGGCGTGATCCCCCGGGTCACCCTGCTCAGCGCGCTCGGCGACACCGCAGGCCCCGAGGCGGCGGACGCCGTGCACGCGGTGCTGATCGAGGAAGGGAGCCAGGAATGAGCACGGACATCGTCTCGGCCGACGGTTGGGAGCGTATCGACGGCGTCCCCCGGATCCCGGTCGGCGAGTGGGTCGACGAGGGGTTCGACTGGATCTACGACCACTTCGGTGACTTCCTCGACCGGGTCGGCGACGCCGGCGAGAGCGCCGTCGACGGCATCTCCGGCCTGCTCAACGGTCCCGCTCCGTTGGTCATGGCGGCGGTGTTCGCACTGCTCGCCTGGTTCGCCCGCGACTGGAAGCTGGGGATCGGCACCTTCGTCGGGATGGCGTTCATCATCTCGATGGACCAGTGGGAGAACGCGATGGCCACCCTCGCGCTCATCCTCCTCGCGACGGTGCTCGCCCTGGTCATCGGCATCCCGCTCGGTGTCCTCGCCGCGAGCTGGGACTGGTTCAGCAGGGTGGTCCGACCGGTGATGGACCTGATGCAGACCATGCCGGCGTTCGTCTGGCTGGTGCCGGTGGTGACCGCGTTCGGCCTGAACGTCACCGCCGGACTCGTGGCCACCGTCATCTTCGCGCTGCCGCCAGGGGTCCGGCTCACCGAGCTGGGCATCCGGCAGGTCGACGCGGAGGTGGTCGAGGCCGGGCACGCGTTCGGTGCCACGCGCGGTCAGATCCTGCGCGAGGTCCAGCTGCCGCTGGCCACCCCGACGGTGATGGCGGGTATCAACCAGGTCATCATGCTGGCGCTCTCGATGGCCGTCATCGCCGGCCTGGTGGGCGCACCGGGCCTCGGCAAGGCAGTCACCGAGTCCATCTCCCGGCTCAACGTCGGGCTCGGCTTCGAGGCCGGCCTCTCCGTGGTCGTCCTCGCCGTCTTCCTGGACCGGGTGACCGCCGCCGCCGGCAAGCGCCAGCCCGGGCGCGGCCGGCTGCGGGCCCTGATCGGCCGCTCCACCGGTGGCGGGCGTGCCGAGGAGGGCGGGTCCACGACCACCGAACAGGAGACGGCTGCCGCCTGAGGCGGCAACCCTCCACCCCCTTGAACGGAGAAGATCGCTACAGCACAACGAGCTACGCGGATTCACCACAGAGGTGCGGCATCACCGCACGCACGAGAGAGGACGACGAATGAAGAGCATGAAGACATTGAAGCGAGTCGGTGCGGCGGCCATGGCGCTGAGCGTCGGGATGACGTTGGCGGCCTGCGGGTCCGACGACAGCGACGGGGGCTCCGACGGAGGGGACACCATCACCCTGGGCATCATCCCGTCCTGGACCGACGGTCTGTCGATGGCCTACCTGTGGCAGGCCGTCCTCGAGGACGAGGGCTACACCGTGGAGATCGAGGAGGTCGCCGAGGCGGCTCCGCTCTACACCGGTGTCGCGCGCGGTGACGTCGACGTCTACCCGTCGGCGTGGCCCGAGGTCACCCACGCCTCCTACATGAAGGAGTACGGCGACGACCTCGAGGTGATCGGCACCTACTACGACAACGCCAAGCTGACGATGGCGGTGCCGGAGTACTCCGAGCTCAACTCGATCGAGGACCTGGTCGGCAAGGCAGACCAGTACGACGGCAAGATCATCGGCATCGAGCCCGGCGCCGGCCTCACCGAGATCACCAAGAACACGGTGATGCCCGAGTACGGCCTGGACAAGGACTACGAGCTGGTCACCTCCTCGACCACCGCGATGCTCGCCGAGCTGCAGAAGGCGACGGACAACGAAGAGGACATCGTCGTCACCCTCTGGCGTCCGTTCTGGGCCAACACCGCCTTCCCGGTCAAGGACCTGGAGGACCCCAAGGGCGCGCTCGGCGAGCCCGAGGGCCTGGCCGAGGTCGCCACCGCCGGCTTCAGCGACGACCACCCCGACGTGGCCGAGATGATGGCCAACGCCAAGCTCGACGACGAGCAGTACGGCTCGCTCGAGGACATGGTCGTCAACGAGTACGGCGAGGGCAAGGAAGCCGAGGCCGTCCAGGCCTGGCTGGAGGAGAACCAGGACTGGGTCGACTCCCTCCAGGGCTGACCTCCTGACTCCCGCCTGAGTACGACGACGGGCCCCTGCCGATCGGCAGGGGCCCGTTGTCGTGCCCGGCGTGAGATCTCAGGGCCGCCCGGTGCGTGCGATGGCAAGGCGGAACGTCGAAGGCGGCCTCAGAGCGAGCGGGCCGTCGAGACGCGACAACGCGGCCAGCGCGCGTGCCGGGTGTTCCTGAGACTTACGCCTGGCCGTCGAACATGGAGGTGACGCTGCCGTCCTCGAAGACCTCACGGATGGCGCGGGCGACCATCGGGGCGATCGACAGCGTGGTGAGCTTGTCGAACTGCTTGGCCGGCGGGACCGGGAGGGTGTTGGTGATGACGACCTCGGTGGCGCTGGAGTTCTTGAGGCGGTCGACCGCGGGGTCGGAGAGGATCGCGTGGGTGGCGGCGATGATCACGCCGGCGGCGCCCTCGGCCATCAGCGCCTCGGCGGCCTTCACGATGGTGCCGCCGGTGTCGATCATGTCGTCGGTCAGCACGCACATGCGTCCCTTCACCTCGCCGACCACGCGGTTGGCGACGACCTCGTTGGCGACGTCGGTGCGGCGGGTCTTGTGGATGAAGGCCAGCGGAGCGCCGTCGAGACGGGCGGACCAGCGCTCGGCGACCTTGATCCGGCCGGCGTCCGGGGAGACCACGGCGAGCGGCTGGTCGCCGTACTTCTCCTTGATGTGGTCGGTCAGCAGCGGCAGCGCCATCAGGTGGTCAACGGGGCCGTCGAAGAAGCCCTGGAGCTGGTCGGCGTGCAGGTCCACGGTGATCACGCGGTCGGCGCCGGCGGTCTTGAAGAGGTCGGCGATCAGTCGGGCGGAGATCGGCTCGCGGCCCCGGTGCTTCTTGTCCTGGCGGCTGTAGCCCCAGAACGGCATCACCACGGTGATCCGCTTGGCCGAGGCGCGCTTGAGCGCGTCGACCATGATCAGCTGCTCCATGATCCACTCGTTGATCGGAGTGGTGTGGCTCTGCAGGACGAACGCGTCGCAGCCGCGAACGGACTCCTGGTAGCGCACGTAGATCTCGCCGTTGGCGAACTCGAAGGCCGAGGTCGGCACCAGCTGGGTGTCGAGGAGGTCGGCCACCTCGTCGGCCAGCTCGGGGTGTGCCCGGCCGCTGAAGACCATCAGGTTCTTCTCGGTGGTCCGCTTCAGTCCGCTCACGGATTTCTCCTGGGTTCGAGGCCGCTGGTGCTGATGATTCTGCCGGTTGCGGGCGGCTGCGCCCAACCGGCGTTCAGCCGATCGTCACTCTCCGGTCGCCAACGTGTCAGGTTTCACTCCCCCGCCGCCAGGTCCGGGTCGCTGGCGGCGGCCGCGGCCCGTCCCTGGGCGGTGTCGGGTCGCTTGCGCTGGGCCCAGCCCTCGATGTTGCGCTGCGGTCCGCTGCTCACCGCGAGCGCGCCCGGCGGCACGTCCTCACGGACCACGGTCCCGCCGCCGGTGCCCGCGCCGTCGCCGATCGCGACCGGGGCGACGAAGGTGTTGTTGGACCCGGTCTTGGCGTGGCGGCCGACGGTGGTGCGGTGCTTCTCCACGCCGTCGTAGTTGGCGAAGATGGTGCCGGCTCCGATGTTGGCGCCCTCGCCGATCTCGGCGTCGCCGACGTAGGAGAGGTGCGGCACCTTCGCCCCGTCGCCGATCTCGGAGTTCTTGGTCTCGACGAATCCGCCGATCTTGCCGCCGACGCCGAGCCGGGTGCCGGGGCGCAGGTGGGCGAAGGGGCCGACGCTGGCCCCGGCGCCGATCACGGAGAGCTGCCCGTGAGTCCGTACGACGCGGGCGCCGGCGCCGATCTCGCAGTCGGCGAGCGTCGTGTCCGGTCCGATCACGGCGTCCTCCGCCACCACGGTGGTGCCCAGGAGCTGGGTGCCGGGGAGGATGGTCACGTCGGACGCGAGGGTGACGTCGGCGTCGATCCAGGTGGTGGCGGGGTCCAGCACGGTGACCCCGGCCCGCATGTGGGCGGTCAGGATCCGGCGGTTCATCTCGGCCCCGAGCTCGGCGAGCTGGGCCCGGTCGTTGGCGCCCTCGGTCTGCAGCGCGTCGGCGACCGGGTGGGCCGCGACGAGGAGGCCGTCCCCGCGGGCGATGCCGACGGCGTCGGTGAGGTAGTACTCGCCACCGGCGTTGTCGTCGGTGAACCGGGTGACGCACTCGCCGAGGAAGGCGGCGTCGACGGCGAGGATCCCGGAGTTGATCTCGCTGATCGCCCGCTGCTCGTCGGTGGCGTCCTTCTCCTCGACGATCGAGGTGACCGCGCCGTCGGCGTCGCGCACGATCCGGCCGTAGCCGGTCGGCTGCTCGACGATGCCGGAGAGGATGCTCACCGCCGCGCCGGCGGCGGCGTGGGCGTCGACGAAGTCGCGCAGCGTGGCGCCCTGCAGCAGCGGGGTGTCGCCGTACGCGACGAGGACGGTGCCAGCGGTGGGGCGCTGCCCGGCCTCGGTGAGGGCCTCCAGCGCGACCCGGACGGCGTGGCCGGTGCCGAGCTGCTCCTCCTGCACCGCGACGACCGCCTCGGGGGCGAGCCGGGCGATGTGCGGGCCGACCAGCTCGCGCTGGTGGCCGACCACCGTCACCAGCCGGGCGGGCTCCAGCGTGCCCACGGCGTGCAGCACGTGCCCGATCATCGATCGGCCCCCGATCGCGTGCAGCACCTTCGGGGTCTTGGACTTCATCCGGGTGCCGCCACCGGCAGCCAGGACGATGACGGTGAGCTGTTCGGTCACTTGGCACACACTAATGGCGAGCCGGTGACCCGCACCGCAGGGTCACCAGCCGTACTCGTCCCCGGCTCGTACATGCTCTGCGGATGCACCTCGGGCAGGTACCAGTCGTTGCGTCCGCCCTGGAGCTCCTCCATCCGGGCCACGACGAGCGAGGAGCGGAACGGGATCTCGTCGGCGTTCTCCACGTCCGGTGTGGAGGAGCCGTCGTGGAACGAGTCCATCGCCTCGACGTACTTCAGGTAGTAGTCGTTGTAGAGGATGTCGGTGAGCTGGGTGTAGATCTCGTCGGCGGACTTCGCGTCGAAGTTCAGGTCGATCGGGTGCAGCTCGACGTTGCTGACGTCGGAGATCGTGGTGACCAGGCTGCTGATGTTCTTGCCGGCGGAGATCATCGTGTCGACGGTCGTGGTGGCGGCCTTCACCGACGGGATCAGCTGCAGCAGCGGCCACACGTCCAGGGCGATCTTGGCGACGTCGGCGACCCAGGCGGGGAACTCGATGTCCGGCGGGGGGCCGCCGCACTCCACCCAAGCGACCAGCATCGTCTCGAGGCTGTCGCGGATGCTCTCCACGAATTTCAGCGCGCCCTGCTGGGTGCCGCTGATGATCCGGGTGGAGGCGGCGAAGCCCGCGGCCACGTTCATCGACATCAGGCTGAACAGGTCGAGCGCGCTGCCGTAGCGCGTGTAGAAGCCGAAGAACTCGTGCGCCGAGTCGCCGCTCCACTCGTTGAGCAGGTCCTCGATGTAGGCCCAGTTGTCGACGGCTCCGACGGCCAGCTCCTCGGTGACGTCGCGGGCCAGGGTGTGCACGGCGCTCGCCATCACCTCCACGTCCGGCTTGACGAACTGCCGGCTGACGTCGTTGACGTACTCGTAGAGACCGTCGGCCCAGCTGGCGCCGTTGTTCCAGGCCTGCTCCAGCCCGGCCTCGAACTCCCGCCGGATCTGGTCGACCTCGCCCTCGGTGTAGTCGTAGGGCATCAGCACCCGCACGCTGGTGATGTCGCCGTACCCGCCGTGGAAGCGGAACCGGAACCGCGACTCCGGGCAGGGGCTCTCCCAGTCGCGCAGGCTGATCCCGACCTCGGTGTAGAGCTCGGCCAGGTCCCCCTTCGAGGAACGGGCGTTGGCCTCGATCACCGCCAGGGCGTACTCGTGGGCCAGCTCGTTGGACTTGAGGTAGTTGAGGTACTTCTCGATGTCCAGGACGACCTTGTAGAAGTCGACGGCGCTGAAGCTCACTCCCAGTCACGTCCCGGCGCCTCGGGCAGCTCCGGCTGCGGGTCCTCACCTGCGTCGCGGGCTTCGCTGTCCTGGTCCGGCGTGACCGGGTCGACGGAGGGGTCCACGTGCGTCGAGCCGGGTGGCATCGGCATCGGGTGCTCGACGTCGTAGCCCGGGGCCTCGGGGTCGCCCAGCTCCTCGGTGGAGTGGTGGGGCAGCTCGGCGTCCTTGAGGTCGCCGCTGAGCTTCTCGTAGTCCGCACGTGCCTCGTCGTCGGTGTTGACGAAGTCGTCGGCGGTCATGATCAGCGCGAGAGAGGCGTTGTCCAGGGAACGCACCGCGAGGTGCAGCACGTCGTAGATGTCGCCGCCGACCCGGAGCATCGACGTCATCAGGGCCGGCTCGCCCGCGTGCGCGGTCTGACGGTCGAGGGTGGTGATGGCGGACTGCAGGCTGCCGGCGATCCGGGTGAGGTAGTCGCCCTCGGCCGGGATCTCCTCCTTCGCCGCCCTGTAGATCGCTTCGATCGGGGTGTCCATCGGCTTCCTCTGGTCGTCGGGACGTCGCAGACGACCATGACCGGAGCCGGACCGGGCGAAACCTCACAGGTGAGATCGGCCCGACCGGTCCGACCCCGGTCGTGGTGCGGCGACGGCCGCGTTCAGCGCTGCGCGTGCACCAGCGGCGCGAGCGAGTTGCCGGGCTTGATCGAGCCGCAGTTGTCCGGCGCCCGGAACGGCCCGAAGCGGGCGAGCAGCCACGCGTAGGCCTGCGGCAGCCAGGTGGCGATCGAGGTGAAGTGGGAGAGCTCGTACTCGGCGTACTTCACCCGCACACCGGCGTCGCAGTACTGCCGGGCGAGCGCCCGCACGTCGCCGGCGATCATCACGCCGTCGCCCTCGCCGATGTCGGGCCCACCGGCCGGCGTGCCCTCGAGCTCACCGCCGTTGCCCTGGCCGATGAACATCGGCGCGGTCGGAGTGCCCCCGGTGCCCATGATCAGCTGGTTGGCGACGTCGACGAACTCGGTCACCGAGTAGGGGTCGGTGTAGGCGGGCTTGACCAGGTCCGCCCAGGTCAGGCCGGCGTAGGCGCCCAGCACCTCGGTGATCGAGGCGTCCTGCAGCTCGGCGAAGACCTCGCGGCCGCGGTCGTTGAGGTAGGGGTCGAAGTCGACGCCGAAGGCGCGACCGATGCCGACCAGCGCCATCGGTGCCACGCCGGCCCAGATCGAGCTGCCCTCGACGTACCGGAGGTTCTTGCCGGGGTGCACCAGGACGCCGCCGATGGCGGTGCCGACCAGGTCGTCGGCGACCTCGGGGGCGTACGTCGGCGCCAGCTCGGCGGCCCACTCGCTGGCGATCGCGCCACCGGAGTAGCCGATCAGGCCGATCGGGTCGCCGTCGTCGACCCGGGTGACCGGCGCGTCCGGGAGGGCCTTGAGCGAGTCGAGGGTGGTGTAGCCGTATTCGGGGCCGGCGGCGAAGTTCGCGGTCTGGCCCTCGGTGTCGGGGATGTTGATGGTGTAGCCGGCCAGCAGCAACGGCTTGATCAGCAGGGTCTCGATGTTGGCGATCGCGGGACCCAGGCCCTGGCCGCCGGCGATCGCGGCCGAGGGCTGGTCGGCCGGGTTCAGGGAGTCGTAGAAGGACTGGTAGGAGACCACGCGGGCGTCGCGGCGCAGCGAGAGCGCGGGGCGCACGACGGTGGTCACGTTGGTCACGGCGTCACCGACGGTGTTGCGGGTGCGGTAGAGGATCTGGTGGGCCTTCAGCGGCAGGCTCAGGCCCTGGATGGTGTAGGGGATGGTGCGGGTCTTGAGGACGGTGCCGGGGGCGACGTCCTCGAGCGGGGTGGTGCCGTCGTAGTCGAAGAACGGGTCGTCGAGCGGCGCGGCGGCGACCGTGATCGGCGCGGCCGCTGGCCGTGCCGGTCCGGCCTGGGCCGGCGCGGACGTGGCCGTGGTGGCCACCGTCGTGGCGAGTGCGAGACCGCTGAGCGCGGCGATGATCCGAGCGGGATGCTTCTTCATCCTCAGACTCCCTCCGAGAGTTGTTACTGAGGAGTAGATCGCATTCACGTGACGTGCGACACCCCCTCGTCTCAGATGTCAGACACCTGTCTCACTTAGCGCAGCGGTGCTGAAGATCGCCCGCCTCCGTCGTGGGTCTCGGTGCATCGGCCCGCCGTTCGCGGCGCCCGCCCGGCCGTTCGCGGTGCCGCCTATGCTGCGAGCGTGGCCCAGCCGACGATCGCCGACCGTCTCCTCGACGCCCAGATCGCCTGGCTGCTGAGCCGGCTGGACGGGCCGGAGGTGTCCGCCCGACTCGCCGAGGAGGTCGACGACCTGCTGGCCGTGGCTGCGCGGATCAGCCTCGCGCACGCGGTCCCACCGGCGGCGCTGAAGGAGCTCGTCGCGCTGCTGCTCGAACGGGTGCCGTCGGGCGCGGCCGCGAGCACCGCCACCGGGGTCGCCGCGGACGCCGCCTACGACGGTCCGGGGGTCGACGCGACGGTCGCCGACCTGATCTCCCGCGACCACGTGGAGGCGCTGCTGAGCGCCGCCGCGGAGCGCGCCGACCTGGTCGAGGCCGCGCTGGAGCGGATCGCCCGCAGCCCGCTGGCCGCCACCGTGGCCGCCAGGTTCGTCGCCCGGATCGTCGGCGACGTCCTCGCCACCAACCGTGCGGTCGCCGAGCGGATCCCCGGCGTCGGCGGGCTGGTGTCGCTCGGCAGCAGCATGGCCGGGCGGGTCGCCGGGATCGCCGACAAGCAGGTGGAGGCCCTGCTCGGGGACACCGCCGAGCGCGGCGCCGCCTTCGCGATGCGCCGGCTCAACCGGCTGGTCGTGGAGACGCTGCGGGACCCGACCACGGTGGCCGCGGCCCTCGAGGTCTTCGACCTCTACGCCACCGCCCCGCTCTCGTCGCTGTCCGGGGCGCGCCACGGCGACCGCACCGAGGTGCATCGCCTGGCCGGCCTGGTGCAGGACGTGGTCATCGACGCCGCGCCCTCGGCCCCGGTGCGCGACCTGGTCGACCGACTGGTCGACGGTTTCTACGCGGTCTACGGCGAGGAGTCGCTGGCCGTGCTGGTGGAGGACCTGGGCCTGGACCGGGACGCGATCGTGGAGGTCGCCCGGGCGACGGTGCCCGACCTGCTCGAGCGCGCCGTGGCCAGCGGCGAGGTCGAGCGCATCCTCCGCGCCCGGTTGCAGCCGTTCTTCGCCTCCCCCGAGGTGGCGGCGATCCTCGACGAGCGCTGAGCGCGGCCCCGGTCCGGCGTGGCCCAGCCCGGCGCGGCTCGGGTCGAGGCGGGCGGGTCAGGCGGAGCGGGCCTCGAGGTTCTCCACGAGGCGCTGGCTGGTGTGCTTCACGGCCACGCCGATCAGCGGCCTCACCGCGGCCCCCGCAGCCCGGCCCGCCGCTCCGCCGGGGAGGTCGAAGCTGATCCAGGCGTCGACGCGGGTGCGGTCGCCGTCGAGTCGGGTGAAGCGCCACCGCTGGGTGTTGCGGATGCCATCGAGGGAGGAGATCTCGATGAAGCTGTCCTTCTCCCACGCCGTGCACCGCAGGCGGGAGGTGAGCCGCACGCCGACCTTCATCGTCCCCTCGTACGTCGCCCCCACCCCGCGCAGCTGCTCGGTGACCGGCTCGATCCGCTCCAGCCCGTAGAGCCAGTCGCGGGTGTTGCCGAAGTCGTCGACGTAGTCGAAGACCTGCGGGACGGGGGCGTCGATCTCGACGCTGTGCTCGACGATCGTGCTCATGCGTCGATCGTGTCAGGTGGTGTGGCCGACGGCGCCGGGCACCGCGTCCACCAGGTCGTGGGTCATCGCGTGCTCGGCCTTGAGCCGGGCCAGCTCACGATCCCTGGCGAGGTAGCCCTGCGCGGTCACCCGGTCACGACCCAGCAGCCGCAGCCGGGCCCGGTCCGCGAGTACCAGCCCGGGGCGCAGTGCACGCACCACGTGCTTGGCCGGGCCGTCCGGGATGGCGAGTGCGTCCGCGGCCCGGTCGCCGAGGAAGACCCGGGACATGCCGTACATCAGCCGCCGGGAGACGTCCTGGCGGAGCCGGTCCGGTCCGACCAGCAGCGTGGCCAGCTGCGGCGCCAGGTAGTCCTCGGTGAGCGCGCGGACGAACTCACGGCTGTAGTCGTCGGGTCCGGGCGAGGTCAGGTGGTAGAGCTCCTCGATCGCGATCTGGTCGGCGGCCTCGACGGGGTTGAGTGCGGGGTCGACACCGATCAGGAAGCCGACGTAGCGCCAGAGGTGGTAGATGTCGTCGAGCTCGTCGGGGCGCAGCACCACGCCGAGGTGCTCCATCGCGGCCAGCGAGATGTGGCCGAACTCGGCGAGGGTGAAGGCCATGTAGGGCTGCGGGACCGGGACGCCCCAGGCGGCGAGGTCCCAGTCGGCGCCGGAGCCGATGTGGCGGCGCACGTGCGCATGGATCAGCCGCACCCGCACCGTGCGGGCGAAGCCCGGACCGCCGACCTCCATGCCGCCGGGACGGACCACCTCGGAGAGCCACTCCCCGACCTCGATGGACCGCACCGCCGGCTGGTGGCCGTAGCGTCCGGTCATCAGCAACGGTCGGGCCGCGATCCAGTTGTCCGCACCCGCGAGCAGCGAGGCCGCCCCGAGCACCAGGCCCCACTGCGCGCTGTAGCGGACCAGGACGTCGGCGGCCCGGTCGAGCCGGTCGCGCTCGAGCCACTCCGGGTCGGTGGTGATCTGCTCGGCCAGCGCACGCGCCGACGCCGGCGCCCCCTCCGGTACGACGCCCGCCCCGTCGTCCAGCATCCCGCGGATCGCCCGCAGGGCCGGACCGGCGCCGCCCGGGTCGTTCACCACGGCGTCGGCGAGCGGGTCGGCCTGCCACATGCCGTCCAGCCAGGCGCGACCCTTGGCGCCGTAGCGCTCCAGGGCGGCGTCGCAGTTCGACAACCCGGTCGGTGCCGGCGCAGCATCGGCGCCGCCTGTGCGGGCGTGGGGCAGGGCGGTGGGCGGCATCCGGTGCTCGGTCATGTCAGCTCCTGGCGTGACGTCGACGGATCGACGGTGACAGCGATGGTGTCACAGAGCGGGCGGCCCGTCACCCGTCCGCCGGAACCGCGTCCGGTCCGCCCCACGCCCCTGGTCCCCCGGTCGTCGGCGGGCGGGTCGGCGGTGCGCGGCACCCGCCGTCCCGCCGCGGGATTGGGAGGCATGGCCTAGCGTCACACCATGGACCAACCCGCAGTCCTCGTCACGGGCGCCACCGGCTTCGTCGGGCGCCGACTGGTCGACAAGCTGGTCGACGACGGCGTCGACGTCCGCGCGATGACCCGGCGCCCGGAGCGCTACCAGGGCCCGGCCACGCCCGTGGCCGGCGACGTCGGGGATGCGGAGTCCCTGGCGCAGGCCGTGGCCGGCATCGACGTCGCCGTCTACCTGGTGCACTCGCTGGACCACGACGACTTCGAGGCGCGGGACGCCCGGGCCGCGCGCAACTTCGCCCGCGCCGCCGCGGACGCCGGGGTCCGGCAGATCGTCTACCTCGGCGGGCTCGGCGGGGACGACCAGGACCTCTCGCCCCACCTGCGCTCGCGCCGCGAGGTGGAGGGTCTGCTCGGCTCGGCCGGTGTCCCGGTGACCACCCTGCGCGCCGCGATCGTGGTCGGGCACGGCGGCATCTCCTG